>NZ_QQRU01000009.1 GCF_003428885.1 Streptococcus sp. LQJ-218 | reverse complement strand
GAAAAGTGTTCTTGATGTCATAGAGGTGTTTGGTAACCTCAAGGGCAGTTTTATTATCCAGAAGTCTAGCGAAGATAAAGTTACAGAAAGAGAGGTTGAAGGTGAGTAGGACTTTTCCTCCGGTTCGGCCCATAACGGTGTCCATTTCCAGCCAAGAATTCAGTTGATTAAGGGCTAAATAGCTTTGGAAATCCTCATAGGAACGGCCTTTTTTAGCTTCTTTAGGGATGGAAGGTAGCTTGCTTTTCCGTCTTTCTTTGAATTTAACGGCTCTGGTTAGGTCAATCGGAGCGATAGATAGGTACCCTTTTCGGATGTGCCGATAGACGGTTGAGGAGCTGACATCAAGGTTATGAGTTTTGAGGATATGATAGATGTGTTGTCCCTTTTTAACCCCATCAGAAATGACTTTGTCCATTTCCCAGAAGGTCTTGGAATTGAGAGGAGTTCCTTCACGAGCTTCTACAAGAATTTGTTCGTCCTGTTTTTGAGCTTGCTTAGCGAGGTAGAAGATCTTCTTATAGCCACAATTTTGTCTTCTTTTAGGGCATCCATTACAGACAAAGGGAGCCTTGTCGAGTAGAGGGCAAGGAAGGTTATGGCATGTAGACTCTCGGACTTGTCTGTTTCGTTTGACTTCTTTGGAAACAGTAGTTGGGTCTTTTAGAATGGATTGTCCGATAGCTTTGAAGGTTTCACCGCGCTCTAAGCCTAATTGGATATCATTACGGTCTGAAAGGGTAAGGTGTTTATGTTTTGTCATAGTAGACCTCATTTCTAACTCAAACGTCTCACACTTAATTCCACCATAAAAATCCGTTTTAGACTAATTTCCACTTTGGTCAGGCAAGTGGAAGTTACTTTGAGAAGTTAGCATTCAAACGATATAGGCTTACAAGTTTGGAGGTGAGCTAGTTTTTTATAAGGAAATATGGTAGAATTGAAGGGTAATGTTTATTCGAAGGAGAGCTTGTAATGATAAATAAAAATATGGTCAGTAGGCTACTTAACTTAAGTTTTTTATTTTTGCCATTTTTATTTTTTTATTTCTATATATCAATGAGAGGTTTTGAATATCCTGTTGTAGATGATATCATGGTAAATCAAACCATATTATCTGGGGAAAATATGTTATTACCCTACGTAGGAATTTTATTATCTTCCGGTTTAGTTTTATTGCAACAAATTTTTACAAATTGGAATATTTATTTTTGTTTTTTAGTCAGTATTTACTGTATTAGTTTTTGTGTCTATGCAATCTTTTTTTATAAGAAAAAACTGTATCTTTTGCTTCCAATTGTGTTTTTAGCCCAATTGATACTTATTAAATATTTTTCTTTTTCCGTTATTGCATATTTGTCAGCTACAGCGGCTACTTTTTTACTATTTGATAAAAAATATATTTCAGGACTATTATTATTGTTCATTGGTTTATCCATTCGACCTCAAATAATATCTAGTTTTATCTTACTTTTATTACCGTTTCTGCTCTTCGAGTGGGTATATTCTAAAAAAAGAAAAGAAATTGTTTTATTATTTAGCGTCATTTTACTGATTTTTGCTTCCAATAAACTATATACACTAGGGAAAGCTGACGTACAGGAGTATTTGACATGGAATGCTCTAAGTACGAATTTGAGAGATTATCCTGCTATTGATTATCAAAGACATGCGAATGAATTTGAAGCTTTAGGAGTAAGTGAAAATGATTTGAATGTCTCTACCTACTGGTTATTTGCTGAAAAAAAAGCCTTAAGCAATATTCTTTTAACAAACATTCAATCTGTTCGTTCCCTTTCAGAGAAATACTCGTTTAATCTGCCTCAGATGATATCAGATTTTTTTAAGAATAGTATACTGACAACCTTCTCTTTAATATTGATTAGTTGGTTCTTGATTTTTAAGCCTAAGAAGCTATACGGATGGTTTGTACCGATTTCCCCATTACTTTTAATTGGAGCTCTCTTTGTTAGACAGAGGGTAGTAGAGCGTGTGTATATTCCTCTAATAGTATGTTTCTTAGTAGTATTTATTTTCTATGCTCGATCATTTTATGAAAAAAGACGTTTATTTGATAAGAGGAAGGTGTTCCTTAGCGTACAAATAATAGGAACACTAGGAGGAGCATTATGGATAAATAAACTTGGACAAGAATTGTATTGGTTTCCCTATATTCAATCGTCAGTAGTATCAGAGTACCAGTCACTTGTGCAAAGGAGTTCGGATAAGCTTGTTGTTATCGGAGGATATAGCACTTTGGTTTCTTCACAGCCTACATTATCAACTTTTAAATTAAGACCCAATCAGTTAGTGATAAATACAAATACATTAGGAAATTGGCAAACTTTTTCTCCTCATTATTATCAACAAATGAAGAGATACGGAGTTGAAGAACCTGAAAATCTGCTGTCTTCTGCAATTAACAATGACAATATCTTGTTTTTTTGGTCAACATCATCAGGTAGTATGAATAATGTAAAGAAAATCATGAAAGAACATTATCAGAAGGATGTTTACTTTGAGGAGGTTGAATCTGTAACTTCAGATATGAGCGTTTATCTATTAAAATTAGGAGAATAATATGAAGAAGCGAATAGGATATATAGACATGGCTAAGGGTTTAGCCATTGTACTAGTTATTGTTGGACATAGTAGCTTCGTTCCAAATAATGCAAAGTTGCTTCTCTATTCATTCCACATACCACTGTTCTTTTTCTTATCTGGTTTTACTTTGAATGTTAGAAAATACGAAACCTTCTCAGGCTATTGTTTAAGTAAGGTAAAGAGTTTAGTTATTCCTTTTTTCTTGCTAAATAGTTTTGTTTTTCTGTTTCAACTTTTTGTTATGTACCCTGATCAGGTTCTGAGTTTTGATATTCTTCATTTTATAAAACAGTTACTAATTTCAGATCGTTTGCATATTTATTTTCAATTATGGTTTTTGAATGTGATGTTTTTGGCTCATGTTTTTATCTACTTTATCTTAAAGAGAAGATGGAATGTAGGTCAGTGGATAATGATATTTTTTTCTCTCTTTGTTTTAGTCTATCTGGGACAGAAGATATATGAAAAAGAATACTATTTAATTTGGAACATTGATTTAGTTCCTGTCGCTATGATTTTTATCTTGCTGGGAGTATGGACTAAGAATAACTTACATCGATTAGAAAAATACTTTTCGGCTTATTTTTTACCAGTAGGAGGAATATTGACTGTTCTTGTTGGAGGAGTGAACTATAGGTTAAGCGGAAATCAGATTGTGGATTTATACTATCAGCAAATTGGAAATCATTTCTTATTTTACTTGGCAGCTATTTCAGGAATTTGGAGTGTTCTTATATTTTTTAAAACAATTCCAGAGAGTTCCATTTTGAAATCAATCGGCCAAAAAACGTTGATTTATTATGGAGTACATTCGCCGATAGTTCTGGTGTTAGTAGAAAAATTAGTTAAAGAATTGTCTACGAAATATACTGGAATTTTTGTTAATCAATATATAACGACAGTTTTGGTAGTTATATTAACAATTTTGGGCTGTGAATCGATAGTCAGGATGTTTAGAGGAACCAACTTTCCTTTTGGGATAAAAAGATTAGGAGAAAGAGATGAGTAGACACAAGCCAATTTTATATATAGTTGTTCCATGTTACAACGAAGAACAAGTCTTACCGCATACTAATCCAGTGTTTGTTGAAAAAATTGAACAATTAATAAAGAAAGAAGAAATCCACCGCCATAGTAAAATTATGTACGTAAACGATGGTAGTAAAGATCGAACTTGGGAACTGATAGAAAGTTATGCTAAATCTATCCCTTCTGTGGTTGGTGTATCGCAAAGTCGTAACAGAGGTCATCAAAGTAGTGTACTTGCAGGTATGTATGAGGCCATTCAGTTTGCTGATATTGTCATTACCATTGATGCCGATGGACAAGATGATATCAATTGTATGGATAAAATGATTGAAGAATATAAAAACGGTTCTGAAATTGTCTACGGTGTACGTGATAACCGTGATACGGACTCTGCTTTTAAACGAATTACAGCTGAAGGTTTTTATAAAGTTTTACGCCTATTTGGAGCAGAAGTCGTTTTTAATCATGCTGACTATCGATTGGTTTCTAAAAGATTCTTGAAGGAATTAGAAAAATTCACTGAAGTCAATCTTTTTCTTCGTGGTTTAATGCCTTTAGTTGGTTTTAAATATTCTTACGTTTCATATAAACGCCATGAACGAATTGCTGGTGAGAGCCATTATCCCTTATCTAAAATGCTTGGTTTGGCTATGGATGGTATTACTAGTTTATCAATCAAACCGATAAGGTTGATTACAAGTCTGGGAGTCCTGACCTCTCTCTTTAGTTTTTTATTGATTATTTGGGTTGTATGGAGTAAGTTTGCTGGTACAGTCGTGGCTGGATGGGCGAGCACCTATGCAATAGTTAGCCTACTTGGTGGAGTTCAATTGATTAGTTTGGGCGTAATTGGTGAGTATGTTGGAAAAATTTATATGGAAACAAAACGTCGTCCTAGGTATATTATCAGCGATCGTACTTTTGATTCAGAAAGTGTTTCATCAGATTTAAACCCTTGAAAATTGTTCAAAATTTGGTATAATAGTACTACTCAAGGGAGTAGCTGGCAGAAACCTGTGATAGTGTCGTCATTTCGAATTTTATACTGAAAAGTATGCTTTCCGGCCCTATCTTAAACAGCGAGACTTGTTATGATTAACAGGTCTCTTTTTGTTTGTCGTGAAAAGATACGATGAGGGAAAAGAGAGTCTGTTTTGCACACCATGTCAAGGAGGAGACACATGTCAAAAGAACAAAAACGCCAAGCGTTTTACACTCAGAGTCCTGAAGAGGTCTTGCAGGCTGTGGATGCGACCGAACAAGGTTTGTCATCAAGTGAGGCGGAAAAGCGCCTTGCAGAATTTGGCCACAATGAACTCGAAGAAGGCGAGAAACGATCAATCCTGGTCAAGTTCATCGAGCAATTTAAGGATTTGATGATTATCATCCTAGTTGCGGCGGCTATTTTATCAGTCGTGACTTCTGGTGGGGAAGATATCGCAGATGCTATCATCATCCTAGCCGTAGTTATCATCAACGCTGCCTTTGGTGTTTACCAAGAAGGAAAAGCTGAAGAAGCCATCGAAGCCCTCAAATCCATGTCTAGTCCAGCTGCCCGCGTTCTTCGCGATGGGCATATGGCGGAGATTGACTCTAAAGAATTGGTACCAGGTGATATCGTTGCCCTTGAAGCAGGTGATGTAGTACCTGCAGACCTACGTTTGCTAGAAGCCAACTCTCTTAAAATCGAAGAAGCAGCCCTGACAGGTGAGTCTGTTCCAGTTGAAAAAGACTTGTCAGTTGAGCTTGCTGCAGACGCTGGTATTGGTGACCGTGTCAACATGGCCTTCCAAAACTCAAATGTGACCTATGGTCGTGGGATGGGTGTTGTTGTAAATACTGGTATGTACACTGAAGTTGGTCATATCGCTGGCATGCTTCAAGATGCGGATGAGACGGATACGCCCCTCAAACAAAACTTGAACAACCTTTCTAAGGTCTTAACCTATGCTATCTTGGTCATTGCCCTTGTTACTTTTGTTGTAGGTGTCTTTATTCAAGGAAAAGATCCACTTGGTGAGTTGATGACCTCTGTTGCACTTGCCGTTGCAGCTATCCCAGAAGGGCTCCCAGCTATCGTAACGATCGTTCTTGCCCTTGGTACTCAAGTTTTAGCCAAACGAAACTCAATCGTTCGTAAGTTGCCAGCAGTAGAAACACTTGGTTCAACTGAAATTATCGCTTCTGATAAGACTGGTACGCTGACCATGAACAAGATGACCGTTGAAAAAGTCTTCTATGATGCAGTCCTACATAACTCTGCTGATGATATTGAACTGGGTCTTGAAATGCCCCTACTTCGTTCAGTTGTCTTGGCAAACGATACGAAGATCGATGTGGAAGGCAACCTAATTGGTGACCCAACAGAAACGGCCTTCATCCAGTATGCCTTGGACAAGGGCTACGATGTCAAAGGTTTCTTAGATAAATATCCTCGTGTGGCTGAGTTGCCATTTGACTCTGACCGTAAGCTCATGTCAACGGTTCACCCATTGCCAGATGGTCGTTTCCTTGTAGCAGTCAAGGGTGCGCCAGATCAACTTTTGAAACGTTGTGTTCTTCGTGATAAGGCTGGTGATATTGCTCCAATTGATGAGAAGGTTACAAACCTCATTCACACAAATAACTCTGAAATGGCTCATCAAGCCTTGCGTGTCCTTGCAGGTGCTTATAAGATTATTGACAGTATTCCAGAAAACCTTACTTCTGAGGAGCTTGAAAATGATTTAATCTTTACTGGTTTAATCGGGATGATTGATCCTGAACGTCCTGAGGCTGCTGAGGCTGTTCGTGTGGCTAAGGAAGCTGGAATCCGTCCAATCATGATTACAGGTGACCATCAAGACACTGCAGAAGCTATTGCCAAACGTTTGGGAATCATCGCTACAAATGATACCGAAAGCCACGTTTTGACTGGTGCTGAGCTCAACGAGCTGTCAGATGAAGACTTTGAAAAAGTAGTTGGTCAATACTCTGTTTATGCGCGTGTGTCTCCAGAGCACAAGGTTCGTATCGTCAAGGCTTGGCAAAAACAAGGTAAGGTCGTTGCCATGACAGGTGACGGTGTCAATGATGCGCCAGCTCTGAAAACAGCCGATATCGGTATCGGTATGGGAATCACCGGTACAGAGGTTTCTAAGGGGGCTTCTGATATGATTCTTGCAGATGATAACTTTGCGACTATTATCGTCGCAGTTGAAGAAGGACGTAAGGTCTTCTCAAACATTCAAAAGACTATTCAGTACCTACTTTCTGCCAATACTGCTGAAGTATTAACCATCTTCCTATCAACCTTGTTTGGTTGGGATGTTTTACAGCCGGTTCATCTCTTGTGGATTAACTTGGTAACGGACACCTTCCCAGCTATCGCTCTTGGTGTTGAGCCTGCTGAGCCAGGTGTCATGAACCATAAACCACGTGGACGCAAGGCAAGCTTCTTCTCAGGTGGTGTTTTGAGTTCTATCATTTATCAAGGTGTACTCCAAGCAGCTATTGTTATGAGTGTTTATGGGCTTGCCCTTGTCTACCCAGTTCATGTGGGTGATAATCAAGCTATTCACGCAGATGCTCTTACTATGGCTTTTGCAACCCTTGGTCTGATTCAGCTCTTCCATGCCTACAATGTCAAGTCTGTCTACCAATCTATCTTGACAGTTGGCCCATTCAAGTCTAAGACCTTTAACTGGTCTATCTTAGTATCCTTCATTCTTCTCATGGCAACAATCGTCGTAGAACCGCTTGAAGGAATCTTCCATGTAACTAAACTAGACTTGTCTCAATGGGGAATTGTTATGGCAGGAAGTTTCTCAATGATTATCATCGTCGAAATCGTTAAGTTTGTCCAACGTAAACTCGGTTTTGATAAGAATGCGATTTAAGGGAGGTTTGGGATGTCAGCCTATCAATTACCGACCGTATGGCAGGATGAAGCTAGTAATCAAGGAGCCTTTACGGGATTAAATAAACCGACAGCAGGTGCCCGTTTCGAACAAAACTTGCCAAAAGGAGAGCAACCTTTTCAGCTTTATTCACTGGGAACACCAAATGGTGTGAAAGTCACTATCTTATTGGAAGAATTGCAAGAAGCTGGTTTTGAGCAAGCGACTTACGATTTGTATAAGATTGCGATTATGGATGGGGATCAGTTTGGTTCGGACTTTGTAAAGCTTAATCCAAATTCAAAGATTCCAGCCTTATTGGACCAGTCAGGAACTGAAGAAGTGAGAGTCTTTGAGTCTGCTCATATTCTTCTATACCTTGCTGAGAAATTTGGAGCCTTTTTACCAAGTAATCCTGTGGAAAAGGTAGAAGTTTTGAATTGGTTATTCTGGCAAGCAGGTGCAGCACCTTTTCTAGGTGGGGGATTTGGACATTTCTTTAACTATGCCCCTGAAAAATTGGAATATCCAATTAATCGTTTTACGATGGAAGTGAAACGCCAGTTAGATTTATTGGATAAGGAATTGGCTCAGAAACCTTATATTGCAGGCAATGACTATACGATTGCAGATATTGCTATCTGGTCTTGGTATGGACAGTTAGTTCAAGGAAAGCTTTACCAAGGTTCTGCAAAATTTTTAGATGCCTCAAGTTATCAAAATCTAGTAAACTGGTCAGAAAAAATTGCCAACCGTCCTGCTGTTAAGCGTGGCTTGGACGTAACTTATAAAGAAATTAAATAGCAAAAAGTCATCTTCGGATGGCTTTTTGCTATAGTTGAGGGAAAGGCCTTGCAGTTATCGGCTTTTGTGCTATAATTGCTATAATATAGTAAAAAGCAAGAGGAGTGTGAGGGAGTGGAAAAGGAAATTGTGAAGGATATTTTGTTTTTATCTCAGGTATCTCAGCCGGCAAGTCAGGAGGACCTGTATCTTGCCAGAGATTTGCAGGATACGCTTTTAGCAAATCGTGAGACCTGTGTTGGTCTAGCTGCCAATATGATTGGGGTGCAGAAGCGCGTGATTATCTTTAATCTTGGCTTGGTTCCCGTGGTCATGTTTAATCCAGTGCTCCTATCTTTTGAAGGATCTTATGAGACAGAGGAAGGCTGTTTGTCTTTGGTAGGTGTGAGACCTACTAGGCGTTATGAAACCATAAGGGTTGCCTATCGTGACAGCAAGTGGCAGGAACAGACTATTACTTTGACAGGTTTCCCAGCCCAGATCTGCCAGCATGAACTGGATCACTTGGAAGGACGAATCATTTAGGAGGAAAGTAAATGAAACGAATAGTCTTCGAACTGATTTTTATCGCAACGACCTGGTATATCTTTTTACCGCCCCTTAACCTGACCAGTTGGGAATTTCTCTTTTTCCTCTGTGGGCATTTACTGCTTGTAGCCATTTTATTTGGCTTTGGCAAGGGAATCAATCTGGTCAAAACAGTTCATGTGCGTCACGGCAAGGCAGAAGCTGCCTTAAATCTAGAGGGTTTCAAAATCAATTGGTTAGGGAAAGCTCTTTTAGTTTCTATTGGAGGAATTCTGCTCTTGGCGGCCTTGGTTTCCTTGGTAACTTCCAGCATTTTTCAGGCTAAAAATTATGCTAATATAGTCACGGTGACGGAAAAAGAGTTTTCTGAATTTCCTAAGACTGACACCAGTAAGGTTCCTATCTTAGATAGAAGTACTGCTGAAAAAATTGGTGACCGCTACTTGGGTTCCCTAACAGATAAGGTATCGCAGTATGTAGCGGCAGATACCTATACCCAATTGACGATTGATGGGAAACCTTATCGGGTTACACCACTAGAATACGCAGATCCTATCAAGTGGTTTAATAATCAATCCAAGGGAATCGGCGAGTATATCAAGGTGGACATGGTGACCGGAAATGCGGACTTGGTGGACTTGAAGACACCAATCAAGTATTCGGATTCGGAGTATTTTAACCGCGATGTCAAACGCCACCTGCGCTTTAAATACCCAACCAAAATCTTCAAGACTCCATCCTTCGAGGTGGACGATGAGGGTAATCCTTTCTATGTGGCTACAGTTTATCAAAAGCAGTTTGGCTTAGCGGTTCCTCGTCCTGTTTCAGTCATTATCTTGGATGCCACAAATGGAGAAACCAAGGAATACAGCTTGGCAGATGTTCCAGAATGGGTGGACAGAGTTTATCCAGCTGAGGAAACCATTGAGCAAATCAACTACAACGGTAAGTACAAGGACGGTTTCTGGAATGCTATGATTTCCAAGAAAAACGTGACCCTGACTACCAAGGGCTATAATTATTTGTCTATCGGCAATGATATCTATCTCTACACAGGTGTGACGTCGGCTAATGCAGATGAAAGTAATCTTGGTTTCATCCTTGAAAATATGCGGACAGGAGAAATCACCAAGTACAGCTTGGCTTCTGCGACCGAAGAATCAGCCCGTGAATCAGCCGAAGGTGCTGTTCAGGAGAAATCCTACAAGGCAACCTTCCCAATCCTCATCAACCTCAATGACAAGCCTCTCTACATCATGGGCTTGAAGGACAATGCTGGCTTGGTCAAAGAGTATGCCTTGGTAGATGCAGTCGAGTACCAAAACGTTATCGTAGCTACGACAGTGGAAGAGCTGCTCAGCAAGTATACCAATAAAAACGACCTTGAAATTGATAATGCAACAACAGAAAGCATCAAGGGTGTGGTAGCAGACCTCAAATCAGCTGTTATCAAGGGTGATACCGTCTACTTCTTTAAAGTTGATGGCAAGATATACAAGGTCAAGGCTTCTGTATCAGATGATCTTCCCTACCTTGAAAATGGTAAAACCTTCGAAGGTCAAGTAGGAAAAGACAATTATCTCAAGACTTTTAAAGTGCAGTAATACTCTTCGAAAATCTCTTCAAACCACGTCAACTTTATCTGCAACCTCAAAGCTGTGCTTTGAGCAACCTGCGGCTAGTTTCCTAGTTTGCTCTTTGATTTTCATTGAGTATAAAAAAGGTTTATTTAAGAAATATATGTTCTAATAAGGTAAATTAAGACTAATGGAGGACAAAGAAATGGGTTTTTATGTGATGATTGCTTCAATGTTACTCGGACTGCTCGCTTTGAAGATAGGTTTTTCTCAGTTCAAGGAGAAAAAAGATAAATTCTTATCTATTCTAAAAAGTTTAGCTGGGCTAGCCCTTGTTCTCGTGGCTGTCTGGTTAGGATGGCCCAAATAAATAGAGAAACCTCGGTCAAACCGAGGTTTTTCAAATGAATTTCTTGGTTGTGGCTAAAAAATATGCTACACTATCAATATGAAAATTTTAATCCCAACAGCAAAAGAAATGAACACAGATTTGCCAAGTATCGAGGCAAATCCTTTAAGACCA
Source organism: Streptococcus sp. LQJ-218 (assembly GCF_003428885.1). GTDB lineage: Bacteria > Bacillota > Bacilli > Lactobacillales > Streptococcaceae > Streptococcus. The sequence goes on along the minus strand of NZ_QQRU01000009.1, from coordinate 114,917 downwards.
GAAAGTCAGGCCGTTCTGGATGCCTTGGCTCTCTATTCTGCTAGTCAATTGGAGAGTTTTTACAAGGTATCAGCCGATAAGGCGGCGGAAGAATTTCAACATATCCAAGCTTTAAAAAGGCAAACTGCTCAACACTACCCAGCTCTGAAACTTTTTGACGGACTCATGTATCGCCATATCAAGCGAGATAAATTGACCGAGGCGGAACAAGCCTATCTTGAAAATCATGTCTTCATCACCTCGGCTTTGTACGGAGTCGTCCCAGCCTTGGCACCTATGCCCCCTCATCGTTTGGATTTTTTGATGAAATTAAAGGTCGCTGGTAAGACTTTGAAGAGCCATTGGAAGGCAGCCTACGATGAAGCTGTGAAGCAGGAAGAAGTGATTTTCTCTCTCTTGTCATCCGAGTTTGAGGCTGTATTTTCTAAGGAAATCAGAGAAAAAATGGTAACCTTTAAATTCATGGAGGATAGAGGAGGTCAGCTGAAGATTCATTCAACTATTTCCAAGAAAGCGCGTGGTGCTTTCCTGACAGCCCTGATAGAAAATCAAGTACAGACGGTCGATGAAGCTCGTCGCTTAAGCTTTGCAGGATTTAACTACCGAGAAGATTTGTCACAGCAACAGGAATTAGTTTTTGTTAAGGAAGTCTGAGAAGAGAAAAATTCAAATTGAGGCTCAATTTCTTCGTTTTTAAAACGTATGAGGTTGGTTAAAAAGTCTTTGAAATCAGAAAAATGCATATTATCAGATATTGAAAAATTTGATGATATGCATTTTATTTTTTTAGAGTATTTTGGAGATTTTGTACTTTAATTTTACTAGGATTGAAAGAAAAAATTAGTCATTTCCTATCTTTTCTATTGCTTTATTTCGTATCATTTGTTATATTAAAAGTGTAATTATTTTTTATTTAATGACGTGAGTGTTACACTTTTTAGACAGAAAGGAGTATTTTTTTAAGCAGCGGATGTAAACGCTTACGTATATAATGAAAGGATTTAGGTCATAATGGATAAAGGATTATTTGAAAAACGTTGTAAATATAGTATTCGGAAATTTTCATTAGGTGTTGCCTCTGTTGTCATTGGTGCTACATTCTTTGGAACAAGTACTGTTTTAGCAGATACAGCCCAAACTGGATCTACTGCAAATATGCCAGCTGATTTAGCAGCAGCTCTGACCAATGCAAAAGATGATAACGGGCATGATTTTGAAGCGCCAAAAGCTGGAGAAGATCAAGGTTCTCTTGAAGTGACTGATGGACCAAAAACTGAGGAAGAATTACTAGAGAAAGAAAAAGAAGCTGCAGCAACTTCAGCAACTGAAAATGAACTTCCTAAAGATCTGCGTGAAAAACTCGATAAAGCCGAAGATAGTGGTCACACCGCTTCAAAAGAAGACTTGGAAAAAGAAGATAAAAGTTTAGCTCCAGAAGAAGTTGCAAAAACAAAAAATGGGGAATTGAACTACGGTGCTACTGTTGAAATTAAGAGCGATGCTGGTACAGGTAGTGGTATTGTTATTGGAGAAAATCTTGTCTTATCAGTATCTCATAACTTTATCAAAGATGTTCCAGATGGCAATAATCGTAAGGTAGCTGATAATGTTGAAAGTGATGAAGATGTTTACACAATTTCTTATCAAGGGGCACCAGACGTCAAATTCAGTAAAAATGATGTAAAACACTGGGACCGTGAAGGCTTCCTAAAAGGTTATAAAAATGACTTAGCCATTGTCAAACTTCGCAGTCCACTTGCAAATGCTCCAGTTGAAGTTGCGGATAAACCATCAACTATCAAGACAGGAGATAAGGTACATGTATTTGGCTATCCAAAAGGAGAGCTTGATCCAATCCTTAATACCACTGTTGAAGATATTAATGACCATGGAGAGGGCGTTCGTGGAATTAGTTACCAAGGAAGTGAACCTGGTGCCAGTGGTGGCGGAATCTTTGATGAAAATGGAAAATTAATTGGGATTCATCAAAACGGTGTATCTGGTAAACGTAGTGGTGGTATACTCTTCTCACCTGCTCAGCTAGAATGGATTCAAAACTACATCAAGGGTATTGAAACAACGAAACCAGCTGGTCTAGATGCTATCGATAAACAAGTTGAGGACAAGGAAGAAAAACCAAAAGAGGATAAACCTCAAGAAGAAAAACCAGCTAAAAACAAACCGGCAGAAAATAAACCTGCTGAAGTAGCAACGGGAGAAACTAGCGATGTTACTGCCGAAGTGAAAAAAGAGTGGGACTCAGTAAGCCGTGTGAAAGGGAATGTTGAAGTCGTTGAAGAAGGCGGAGTACGCTACAATAAATTAACTTCAACAACAGCTAACGACAATGGAGCAAACGAAGCTTTATTTGAAAAAGCTGGATTACAGGCGGATGCGGAAGGAAATGTAAGCGTTGACTTAACGTTCAAGGCAAATACTCCTTCAGCTGAAACACGCTTTGGAGTATATCTAAAATATAAAGATAATGACAACAACATCTTTGTTGGGTATGACAAGGGCGGTTGGTTCTGGCAATACAAAGGACCAAATGTAAACACTTGGTATAGTAAGACTCGTGTAGAAGCACCAAATGTAGGTGAAGAAAACCACCTATCTATCGTTTACAAAAAAGACGGTCAATTAAATGCTACAAATAATGGACAAAATTTATTTAGCACAGAAGTCGTTCCAGAAGCTGTTAAGAACGCTTTAGCGGATGTGAATAAAGTTTACCTCAAAGCTGGTACTTACGGTACAGAATTATCTTCTGTATCGATCAAAGCGGATACCCAAGATAACATCAAACCTGAAGAAGAAACTCCAGCTGTGGATGATGGCTTACGTCGCAATGACCAAGATGTTCACTATGAAACTTTACAATCAGAACAATTAAAAGCGATTATTGACACAGCGTTTCCACGTGTTAAAGAATATGAATTAGATGGAAAAACGTTAACAGGTCAAGTTCAAAAATTAGATAAAATGTCAATCAACGGTGTGTTAGTGACTCCAGAAGTTCAATACCGCAAGATTGATGACACTACTGCAGAATATGTAATGAAAGTAAGAAACGATGATGAATTCATCAACGCTGAAATCACTGTGAAATTACAATTAGTTGGCAACGAAATGCACTTCGATGTGACTAAAGTAGTGAACAAAAACAATGTTGAAATGGGTAAACCAGTCGACAATGTTCGCAAATTAATCCAAACTATTGAATTTCCAGGAAACACACTTGTTTCTGTTGGTTCTAACAAACAAGGTGCAAAATTCGACGGAGCTCAAATGTCTACAAACACACATAATCGTGGAGACTATCATTTAGACTTGAAAGAAGGCAAGATGAATGAATATACTTACGGCTTCATGTATGGATTTGTTTCTTCTAACGAATTGGCAGCATCTGTTTGGAGTAACTCTCAATTTACTTACAAAGGAAATGACTTTGCACGTTTAACAACAGCGTTAGAACGTGTTGAAGGCGTAAACTACTTAGGTATTCAAAGCTCACCTTACTGGTACCAACGTGCTTATAAGAACTTAGTATTCCCAGAATACACATTAGAATTACCAAGCTCTAAAGTAGTCATTACAAAAGACTTAAACAAAGATAATGTGGTGGACTGGCAAGATGGTGCGATTGCCTATCGTAATATCATGAACAATCCTAAAGGGGCAGAATCTGTTCCAGATTTAGTAGCCTATCGCATTGCGATGAACTTCGCATCTCAAGCGCAAAACCCATTCTTAATGACATTAGATGGTATTAAGAAGATTAACTTACACACAGATGGTTTAGGCCAATCAATCCTACTTAAAGGGTATGGTAGTGAAGGTCACGACTCAGGTCACTTAAACTATGCGGATATCGGTAAGAGAATCGGTGGCGTTGAAGACTTCAAGAAATTATTAGCAAGAGCAAAAGAATATGGAGCTAAAATCGGTATTCACGTTAATGCTTCTGAAACATATCCTGAATCTAAATACTTCAGCGAAGCTATTTTACGTAGAAACTCTGATGGAACATATATGTATGGTTGGAACTGGTTAGACCAAGGTATCAACATCGATGCAGAATATGACTTAGCTCATGGACGTTTGGATCGTTGGAAAGAATTAAGAGAAAAACTAGGTGCTGACTTAGACTTTATCTATGTGGACGTTTGGGGTAACGGACAATCAGGAGATAACACTGCTTGGCCAACTCACGTACTTGCTAAAGAATTAAACGCTCAAGGATGGCGTATGGCTATCGAGTGGGGCTTCGGTGCGGAATATGATTCAACATTCCAACACTGGGCAGCTGATTTAACTTACGGTGGATACACACTGAAAGGTATTAACTCAAACATTACTCGATTCATCCGTAACCACCAAAAAGACTCATGGGTGGGTGACTATCCAAGCTACGGTGGTGCCGCTAACTATCCATTACTTGGTGGATATAACATGAAAGACTTCGAAGGATGGCAAGGTCGAAGCGATTACGAAGGATATATTCGTAACCTCTTTGAAAACAACATTATGACGAAGTACTTCCAACACTACAAAGTCTCTAAATGGGTGAATGGTAACCCAGTTGCAATGAGCGACAACGGTCAAAACTACAAGTGGACTCCAGAAATGGAAGTAGATTTAACAAATGACAATGGGGACGAAGTGAAAATTGTTCGTCAATCAAACGACCCTAATAGCCCAGACTACCGCAAACGTGTCACAACATTAAACGGTCGTGTGATTGAAAATGGCGGAAGCTACTTAGTACCATGGAACTGGGATGAAAATGGTAAAGCTTTAACAGGCGACAAAGAAAAGATGTACTTCTACACAACTGAAGGTGGAACAACTGAATGGACACTTCCAGACGATTGGACTGGAGATAAAGTATACCTTTACCGTTTAACAGACCAAGGTAAGAAAGATGTTGTAGAGTTAACAGTAGGCGCAGACCGTAAGATTCAGATTACGGGAGATGCAAACCAACCATATGTACTTTACAAGGCCACTCAAGGTAAGAAGACAATGGTATGGAGTGAAGGGCTACACATCAATGACCAAGGCTTCAACAGCGGAACATTAGATCATTGGGAAAAAACAGGTGACAGCGAACACGCTGAAATCGTGAAATCTCAAGGGGCTAACGAAATGTTACGTATTCAAGGAAACACTGAACGTGTGACATTGAAACAACGCTTAACAGACTTAAAACCCAATACAAGATATGCTGTTTATGTAGGTGTAGATAACCGAAGCGATGCTCGTGCAGATATCACAATTCGAGTAGGAGACAAAGTGATTTCTAACTACACAAATAAATCAATTGCGAAGAACTATGTACAAGCACATGCGCATAACACACTTCCAAAGAACGCAACTGTAGATAATTCAAGTTACTTCCAAAACATGTATGTATACTTCACAACAGGAGAAGATGTTTCTAATGTGACATTAGAACTTGGACGTGACGCGGATGCAGCAGCAACTTACTTCGATGAAATTCGTGTATTTGAAAATCAATCTGTAATGTACAACGAAAAACACGATACAGGAAATGGTAAATTCAAACAAGACTTTGAAGAAGTGCCTCAAGGTATCTTCCCATTCGTAGTCGGCGATGTTGAAGGCGTACAAGATAACCGTACTCACTTATCTGAGAAACACGAACCATATACTCAACGTGGATGGAATGGTAAGAAAGTCAACGATGTTATCGAAGGCAATTGGTCATTGAAGACGAACGGTTTAACAGGAAATGACAAACTCGTTTACCAAACAATTCCACAAAACTTCCGCTTCGAAGAAGGTAAGACTTATAAAGTAACCTTCGATTATGAAGCAGGTTCAAATGGAGCATATTCATTCGTTATTGGTAATGGCGAAAATTCTCGTCGTAGTAAATTAACGAAATACGACTTAGAAAACACTTGGGAAAATTCATCAACTCCTAAGAAAGTAAGCTTCTATGTTACTGGTGAAAAAGGTGGAAACACTTGGATTGGTATTTACTCAAATGCGCGTGGTGCCGATACTAAAGGAGATACAGATAACAACGAAATCAACTTCAAAGGTTATAAAGACTTTATGTTAGATAACCTTGAAATTGAAGAAATTAAGTTAACTGGTAAGATGATCATCGATGAAGCATACGAAAAGAATACTCCAATCGTAAATGGCAACTACAAACAAGATTCATTAAATGCTTATAAAGACGCTGTGGCAGCTTTATTAGAAGCAGACGATGATATTAGTGTGGATGATGCTAAAGCTCTTGTAGAACGCGTTAATGAGGCTAAAGAAAAACTTGCGGTGAAACGTAGCGCTCCAGATTGGGACGATATTCATGATCTTGATGCTCCTTATGAAGAAGCAGATAATGTGTGGTATGCATTTGATGGAAATACAAATACTTTATGGCATACACCTTATGGAGTGAATAGCTTAGGAAAACCATTAACAGTAGAGTTCAATAATCCGCTGGAATCAACTCGCTTTGAATATGTTCCTCGTCCTTCAGGTCCAAACGGACGTGTGATGAGCGGTAGCCTTACAGTGATTGATGAAAAAGGACAAGAACATAACTTTAGCTTTACTGGATGGGCAAATGATGCGAAGACAAAAGTGATTAACTTCGATGCTCCAATCAAAGTGAAGAAAGCTATCTTTACTGGTAACGAAACATACGGTGACCCTGGACATATTTCAGCAGCGGAATTACGCTTCGTCCTTCCAGTTGAAGAGGATAAACCATTAGATGAAGCTGCATACAATGCTGAAGTAGAACGTGTTCGTAAGATTGATCGTCAAGATGCGAAAGAATACTTGGCAGCTGTTGAAGCGTACAAGAATGGTCTTGCAGAACATAACTTATTGACTCCAAACGGACTTAATAAATTGATAGAAGGCTTGAAAGAAATTAAAGAAACTGAAGAGCCAACTCCAGATCCGAAACCGACCCCAAATCCAGAGCCGACTCCAGATCCAAAACCAACTCCAGATCCAGAACCAACTCCAGATCCAAAACCAACTCCAGATCCAGAGCCAACTCCAGATCCAAAACCAACTCCTGAACCTGAAGTACTATCAAGTAAGGGAGATCAGCAACCACTAGTAGTTGAAATTCCTGAATTTACAGGTGGGGTTAATGCTGCAGAAGCAGCTGTTCATGACATTCCAGAGTTCAAGGGTAGCGTTAATTGGGTTGAAGCTGCTAAGAATGAAATTCCAGAATTCAAGGGCGGCGTTAATTGGGTTGAAGCGGACAAGAATGAGCTCCCAGAATTCAAGGGTGGCGTTAATTGGGTTGAAGCTGCTAAGAATGAGGTTCCTGAGTATAAAGAAACATTAGGTGCAGGAGACAATCAGACAAGTCCAGTTGCAGAAAAACTTGATCAGAAACCAGCTCTTACACCAACACCTGCTATGCAAGCAGCAGAAAAAGAAGCAGATCAGTCCAAACTTCCTGAAACAGGTGAAGGAACAACTGAACACCTCTTCCTAGCTGGTCTTACATTAGCAATGTCTGCTCTATTTCTTGCAAAAAGAAAAGAAGATTAGAATTTAAAAAAGTTTTCATTAAAAGAGAACTTAGACTCCACATTCATTGTCGTGGAGAAAAAGAAAACCCAGAGAGGACCCTCTAGGTCCTCTCTTTTTCCAAAGAGAAATGAGAGCGCTTACTAATTGTGGGCGTATGAAAGGAAATAGGAAAAATGGGAAAACATTTTTTTGAGAAACGGTGTCATTATAGTATACGTAAATTTACAATCGGCGCAGCTTCTGTTATGATTGGTGCCAGTATCTTTGGAGCTGGTATGGTTCAAGCTGCTGAAACAGAAGGAATTGCTGAGACAGAAGGAACAATAATACATCCTCAGCCTCTGGATAAACTGCCAGCAGATATAGCAGCAGCTATTGAAAAAGTAGAAGCGAGTGCTGGAACTGTAGATGATCAACCTGCAGCGTCAGAAACTGAAGCAACTGTAGCTGAAACAACTACACTAAAACCAGCTGAAACTCCAGTTCCTAAGGAAGAAGCAACATCAAAACCAGCTGATACTCCTACTCCTAATGAAGAAGTGGCTTCACAACCAGCTACAACTCCAAAAGAGGAAGTAGCTTCTGAGGCGAAACCAGCTGCAAGTCCTGCGACTAAAGATGTAGTAGATACACCAGATGTCAATCATCTAGAAAAGGCGACTGCAACAGCTTCAAACCATGAAGCCAACACACAATACACAGCAGAAAAGGCGATTGACGGGAAACCTGACACTCGCTGGGCTACTGACCAAAATGTTGAGAAACCAACAATCGAATTTACACTTGAAAAGACAACAGTGATTAAGCATGTGGAGATTGATTGGGACCGCCGTCTTCGTGGTCAACAAAACGATCCAAATATCAAATCTTGGAATCTCTACTACGCTGGGCAAGATGATGTAAATGGTTCAGGTAACAAAGAATGGAAGTTGGCTCATCAAAGAACAGGAACACCTGTACTTGATGAAAAAGTTGACTTAAAAGAAGCTATCCATGCTAAGTACCTTAAACTTGAAATCACAGACTATCAAGCTGGTAATATGAACTGGAAAAATGTTGGTGTCCAAGAGATTCGCGCTTATTCAAATATCCCTGATGCCAGCAAACCGACAGACATTCACCAAGTTACAGAACTAACAGTTGCTGATGATGGGAAATCACTTGTCTTGCCTAAATTACCAGGTCAAGTCAGCTTGATTGGTAGCAATAAACAGGGAGTTGTTGATCTTAATAACAAAATCTATAAACCCTTAACAGATCAAACTGTTAAGGTCATGGTCCAACAAGTCAAGGATACTCATACCTTCACAAAAGAATTTGAAGTAGTCATTAAAGGCTTGCATACAGACGAAGGCGTTGGCACAAAACCAGCAGTTGCTCCAGCAGTTCAACAATGGTATGGAACTGAAGGCAAAACTTCTATTACAGCTGATACTGTTATTTCAGTCGGAGATTCTGGATTTGGTCAAGAAGCTAAATTCTATCAGACTGACCTTGAGAGTCGTGGGTTAGAAATCGCTACAGGTGATCAAACAGCTCAAAAACGGATTGAATTTAAGAAGGTTGAAGACAAGGGTTATGGTAAAGAAGGCTATGGTATCATTGTTAAAGATGGTGTTATCACTGTAGAAGCTGCAACCAATGCAGGTGCCTTCTATGCAACCCGTACTCTCCTTCAGATGGGAGAAAAAGACTTACAGAACGGTGAAATCCGTGACTTCCCAAGCTTTAGCCATCGTGGCTTTATGCTAGATACAGGCCGTAAGTTTATTCCTTATGATACGCTTGTAGATATCATGCTCAACATGGCCTACTACAAGATGAACGATCTACAGTTGCACTTGAATGACAACTATATCTTCTTAAAAGATCATTTAGCAGGGAAAAATCTTACTCCTCAAGAGGAACTGGATTATGTTCTTAAAAATGCTAAGACAGGTTTCCGTGTAGAGACTGATGTTGTCGGTAAAAATGGTGAAAAATTAACATCAAAAGAGCATTACACTAAGGAAGAAATGCAAGAAATCATCAAGTTGGCAAAAGCTTTGCATATCAACCTTGTTCCTGAAATTGACACACCAGGTCACGCCCTTTCATTTGTTAAGGTCCGTCCAGACTTGATGTACAAGGGTCAACTTAGTGCGAGAAAACACAATGTAGAACGTGTAGCTATGTTGGACTTGGATAACAAGTACGAAGAAACGCTCGCTTTTGTCAAATCAGTCTATGATAAATTACTCGATGGCGAAGATGCACCGCTCCATGGCGTTTCTACTGTTCATATCGGTACAGATGAGTACTATGGAAGTCCAGAAAGCTATCGTCGCTATATCAATGATATGATCCAGTACATCAAAGGCAAAGGCTTAACACCACGTATTTGGGGTTCACTCTCTGCCAAAAAAGGAACTACACCTGTTGATTGGAAAGATGTAGAAGTTGATATCTGGAGTATTGGTTGGCAACGTCCACAGGCAGCAATTGCTCAGGGTGCTAAGATTATCAATATCACAGATATTCCAACCTATAGTGTTCCAAGTGGAAGCAATAGCCAAGGTGGTTATGGGGATTATGCAAACTATGAAACTCAATACAACCGCTGGACACCAAATGACTTCTCAACAGGTGGAGGACCACGCCTAGAAGCCTCTAATCCAAATATCCTTGGTGGTGGTCATGCAGTCTGGAATGACAACATTGACCTCCATGAAACTGGACTTACTTCTTACGATATCTTTAAACGCTTCTTCAAGAGTATGCAATCAACTGCAGAACGCACTTGGGGTTCAGATCGTGCAGCTAAGACCTATGCAGACCGTATCCAACCAGCAAGTGTTTATGCACCACGTTCAAATCCAGAAAAGACAGTAGAAGAAAGCGACCTCTTCACAATTAAAGCAGAAACAATCAAGGGATATCTTGCTAAAAATGTGAAGAAAACAGAAGCAGGATTGAATTTTGAAAAAGATAGCACTATCGAAGGTCTTGTTGGTGATGTTGGTCCAAGTCATGTCTTGAAATTGGATGTAACTGTTATAGGTGATGGAGAGCAAGTATTCTCTACAAGTGGGGACAACCAACTTTATCTTGCGGACAAGGATGGCTATCTTGCTTATAAATTTGAACAATTCCATATTCAATTTAATAAGAAACTTGAAAAGAATAAACGTTATCAAATCTCTGTTGTTACGAAACCACAAAAAACAGAAGTTTATGTAGACGGTGAAAAGGTTGAGCGTATTGCAAATCCAGCTCATCCTCGCTTGGCTCACAATAGCTTGGTACTTCCACTTGAAACAATCGGTGGCTTCCAAGGAATCTTGCATAGTACAGAGTTGTCGAATGAAGCATTTGTAAACCCACGTTTAATCCCAACAGATCACTTCACAGTTTCTGCAACTAGTCAGGAAACACCAGGAACAGAGACTGAAGGACCAGTAGAAAAAGCTTTCGACAATGATCCGAACACCTTCTGGCATTCAAAATGGACTGGAGACCGTGCTCCTTATACCGTTGCTATGAATTTGAACGCTCCTGAAAAAGTCAATGGTTTGACTTATCTTCCACGTCCAGGTGGTGGTAACGGAGTCGTGACCTCTTATGAAATCTATGCTCAAAAAGATGGTCAAATGGTTAAAGTTGCTTCAGGAACTTGGGATAATAATACTAAAGAAAAAACTGTTAATTTTGCAGCAGTTGAAACTAATAAGGTAGAATTTAAAGTTCTATCAGGTGTAGGTGGATTTGGTAGTGCAGCAGAAATTCAACTACTCAAGCCACTTTCTGATAGCGAAGCAGAAGAACCTGTTGCTCCAGAAAAACCAGTGACTCCAGAGAAACCGGTGACTCCAGAACAACCAAGAGTTGAAGAGGTGGGTGATGGTACAACTGAACTTGCTGATAGCTTTGTAGCTACGAAACCTACAAGCGACGAGACAGTTGCTGCTGCAGCCCAAAGTCAAGATTACCTCAAGAAAGAGTACAAGGTATTCCCAACACCACAAAAAGTAACTTATGGTGAAGGCGTTACGAAACTCCATAAACAAGTCAATCTTGTTATGGGCGATCAGTTAGATATCTATACTCGTAACCGCTTGAAGAGTGTTCTACAAGATCATCAAATTTCATACACAAGCAGCCAAACACCTGTAGCAGGTGCAACAAATATCTATCTTGGTGTTCATGGTCAACATTCACAGGCTGAAAAAGAAGTGTCAGGAATTTCTCAAGGATTATTTGACAAGATTGATGCTTATGCTTTGTCAATCAAGAACAATACAATCTCTATCGTCGGTAAAGATACAGATGCTGTCTTCTATGGATTGACGACTCTTAAACACATGCTTAATGAAAGTGAAGCTCCAGTTTTACGTAATGTAACTGTTGAAGACTACGCTGAAATTAAGAATCGTGGTTTTATCGAAGGTTACTATGGAAATCCATGGAGCAATGCTGATCGTGCTGAATTGATGCGCTATGGTGGTGACTTGAAGTTGACTCAATACTTCTTTGCACCAAAAGACGATCCATACCACAACAAGAAATGGCGTGAACTTTATCCAGAAGAAAAATTAGCTGAAATCCGTGAATTGGCGCGTGTCGGAAACCAAAACAAGACTCGCTATGTTTGGACCATCCACCCATTCATGAACAACCGTATCCGTTTTGGCAACGATGCTGATTACCAACAAGATTTGGAAGCCATTAAGGCTAAATTAACTCAATTGATGGATGTCGGTGTTCGTGAGTTCGGTATTCTAGCCGATGATGCTCCAAGTCCAGTTGGTGGTTACAATAGCTACAACCGCTTGATGAAGGACATGACAGACTGGTTGACTGAAAAACAAGCAACTTATGTTGGTCTTCGTAAGGAAATGATCTTTGTCCCAGGTCAATATTGGGGTAATGGCCGTGAAGATGAGTTGAAAGCACTCAATGAAAATCTTCCAACTTCAACCTCTATGACCCTTACTGGTGGTAAGATCTGGGGTGAAGTATCCGAAAGCTTCCTCTCTAACCTTAAGAACAACCTGACTGCAGGTGGTAAGACCTACCGACCAGTTTCTCTATGGGTCAATTGGCCTGTTACAGATAACTCTAAACAACACTTAATCTTAGGTGGTGGTGAGAAATTCCTCCATCCGAATGTAGACCCTAGTCTCCTATCAGGTATCATGTTGAACCCAATGCAACAATCTGAGCCTTCTAAGATTGCCCTCTTCTCTGCAGCTCAATATGCATGGAAACAATGGAAATCTGAAGAAGAAGCTAAGAAAGTAAATGATATCGCCTTCAACTTTGTTGAAAACGGTAAGTTTACAGATAGCGAAGCATCAGTTGCCTTCCGTGAGCTTGGTAAACATATGATCAACCAAAACATGGATGGTCGTGTTGTGAAATTGGAAGAGTCTGTTGAACTTGCACCGAAATTGGCAGCCTTCATGTCTAAGTTGAAAGCTGGTCAAGATGTCAATGCAGAGCGTCAAGAATTGCGTGCAGAATTTGCTAAACTAAAAGCTGCAGCACAACTTTATAAAGCATCTGGTGATGAAAAGATGCGTGCTCAAATCCACTACTGGTTGGATAATACTATTGACCAAATGGACGCCTTGAGTGCTCTTCTTGATGGTACAGAAGCTATCGAAAAGAACGATTCTGCAAAACTTTGGGATAGTTACTATAAGGGCTTGAAACTCTACGAACAATCACAAACTTATACCTTCCACTATGTAGACCATGATGAAAGAGCTGAGTTGGGTGTTCAACATATCCGTCCATTCTTGCTTGGCCTTCGTGAAATCCTTGCAACAGAAGTTCAAAAAGCCTTGCATCCTGATCAAGTCATTAGTACCTTTATCACTAACCGTACAGGTGTAGAAGGTGGACTTGCTGAAGTGACTGATGGAGATTTAGGAACACATGCCCTTATCAAATCACCAAACAGCATCCAAACTGGTGACTATATTGGTTTGAAATTTAATAAAGCTGTTCCAATTCAAAACTTGACATTTGCAATGGGAACTCAAGCAAATCCACGCGATACCTTTAACAATGCTAAGGTTGAGTACCTCAATGAAAATGATGAGTGGGTAACCCTTTCAGAACCAAGTTACACTGGTAATGAGCCTCTGCTTAAATTTGAAAATCTCAACATCAACGCTAAAGCTGTTCGCATGATTGCAACTTCAGATCGTGGAAACACTTGGTTTGCGGTAAGAGAAATTGCTGTTAACCGCCCTGTTGAAGTTACTCGTGCTAAACAGACAGCTACTGTGACAATCAGTCCAAATCTTATGTACAAGTACAACACAACAGTTGCTCAGATTACAGATGGACGTGATAATACTGAAGCCATGCTTGCAAATGCTGATAGAACAGACACAACTCCAGTCAATGGTTGGGTACAACTTGACTTGGGTGAAGTCAAACCTGTGACCAAGGTTCGTCTCGTTCAAGGATCAGGAGACAAATTAGCAGAAGGTGTTATTGAATATTCTGCAGATGGTAGCTCATGGCAAGAGTTGGATCGCTTGACTGGTGAACAAACTAAAGAAATCGAAACTCCAATTTCAGCTCGCTACGTCCGTGTTCGCAATACCAAGAACATCAACCTATGGTGGCGTATCGCTGACTTCTCAGTTGAAACCCGTGCAGGCAATAGCGAATTGACTGATACCAATGTTGAAAGCTTGAAGTCAACTCCAGTTTATGATAGCCTAGGCCGTTATGACATGCAAATTCCAAGCGGAACTAAGCTTCCAGCTAATAGCTACTTGGGTATGAAACTTGATCGTCTTCACCAAGCTGAAAGCATTCAAGCACTTGGTATTGAAAATCCATCCCTCAACTTGGAATTCTCTCCAAACGCCCTAGAATGGTATCCAGCTGATCAAGTGACTGATAAGTCCTTGGTACGTTATGTTCGTCTGGTTAATAAGACTGATCAAGAACAAGCAGTGACAGCAACATCTCTACTTGTTAAAACAAAAGAAGTTCAACCAACAACACTTGATTCTACATCAATGGGAATTCACCCAACATACGGTAGAAATGATGTTCGTAAGATCAAGAACTTGGATCAGTTGTTTGATGGTGTTTACAATAACTTTGTAGAGTTTTCAGACTATGCTCGTAAAGATGGTCATATCACCTTGAAACTTGGTAGCGAACGCGACATCAAGAAGATTAGAGCTTACGTCCAAGACGGCACTCAAAACTATCTTCGTGATGGTAAGATTCAAGTCAGTCAAGATGGCAAGACTTGGACCGATGTTGTGACAGTTGGTGACGGCCTTGCTAATGAAACACGTGATGATTCCTTGACCGATGGCTGGACACATGATTCTAAGATGCCAGGAAATCGCTATATCGAGGGTGAACTTTCAAGCCCAGTTAAAGCCAACTATCTCCGTGTTCTATTTACAGCAGACTATGATGCTCGTTTTGTAGGCTTCACTGAGTTGGTTATTAATGATGGTGAATTCGTGAAACCAATCAATGACCCAACGGTAGAAGGAAACAGCGGTGAAAGCCAAGGCAACCTTTACACTAATATTGTTGATGGTAAAGTCTTGACAAGCTACAAGGCTGAGAAAGAACAAGGTGAGCTTGTCTACCACTTGTCAGAAACGACAGATGCTAACCATATCCGACTTGTTTCAAGTCTTCCTCAAGGAGTGAAAGCTCGTGTGCTTGCTCGTACTCTGAAAGAAGATAAAGCAGATGCTTGGTCAGAACTAGGTGAAATTACCTCAAGCTTCCAAACATTTGCTGTCAGAGATAAGTCTCCATTATTGGATGTCAAACTTGTTTGGGAAGGTGGCAGACCAGAGTTCTACGAAATGACTACATTCCACCAAGAACTTCCGGAAGAACCAGAGAAACCAGCTCCAACTACAAGTAAGGGTGAAGAAGCAGCACCAATAGTAGAAGTTCCAGAATTTACCGGTGGAGTAAATGGTGTCGAAGCAGCTGTTCATGAAGTTCCAGAGTACACTGAAACTATTGGCACAGCAGGAGATGAAGCAGCTCCAGTAGTAGCAGTCCCAGAATTCAAGGGTGACGTTAACGCAGTCGAGGCAGCTGTTCATGAAGTTCCAGAATACACAGGAGCTATTGGTACAGCAGGTGAAGAAGCAGCCCCAGTAGTAGAAGTCCCAG
The DNA here is from genome assembly GCF_003428885.1 of Streptococcus sp. LQJ-218. Taxonomy (GTDB): domain Bacteria; phylum Bacillota; class Bacilli; order Lactobacillales; family Streptococcaceae; genus Streptococcus. The sequence continues at coordinate 99,218 of NZ_QQRU01000009.1, read as the reverse complement.
AATATAAAGAAACAGCAAGCCATCAAGCAACTCCAACAGAAGAAAACTTGAAAGATTCGGCTGATAACATTGATGGAGATAAGATGAGCAGTGGCAATAGTGATGTTGAAACTACTGTTGAAAAGTCCGATGAATTTGCAAGTGCATCAGTGAAAACAGATCAAGCACAAAAACGAGAACAAGCACAAACATCGGTTGCTATAGTTAAAGATAAACTTCCAGCAACAGGTGGAGAAGAATCAGCTACTTTAGCCTTATTAGGTGCTCTTGGACTAGTTCTTTCTGCCGTGTTTGTAAAAAAAGGGAAAAAGAATTAATACTCTTCGAAAATCTCTTCAAACCGCGTCAATGTCTCCTTGCCGAAGATATTTGTTTCTGACTTTGTCAGTCTTATCTACAACCTCAAAACAGTGTTTTGATCAGCCTGCGGCTAGTTTCCTAGTTTGCTCTTTGATTTGTATTGAGTATAAGAATTCGAAAAAGAGTTATTCAATGATTTCGGATAAACATTAATGTCACAATAAAACCACACAGTGATTTCAGTACTGAGCATCATCAAGCTGAAAGCAAAACTGTGTGGTTTTTTATAGTGAAATGAAATAAAAAACGAACAAATTGATTGGGGAATTTAAATCAAATTCTAAAAATATATTAAATTGAAGTAAAATATGAACAAATCAATTAGTAATACTCTTCGAAAATCAAATTAATTTCTAGAAATATTTTAGCAGCCGAGGTGTATATTTTTGGTTCAATACACTATACTTTAGAATTTGTTCTGAACTACTCTAGAGTCAATTATACTCAAAGAAAATCAAAGAACCAACTAGGAAGCTTTACTTGAGTACGGTAAGACGACACTGACGTGGATTGAAGAAGTATTAGGTATAAAAAAACCACCCATATAGGTGGCAAAGAGTCATAAAATATCTTTATTTGATAGCATTAACCAAGTCTTGAGCTTGTTTTTCAAGTGAGTTTAGGACTGTTTCTTCAAGAACCAATTTTCCGTCTACCCAGGCAGAGTCATTGACACGAGCAGCGGTGAAATCACCAACAACTTGTGTACGGATAAATGGCAAGAGGTCTTTGTAGATAGCGAAGAGTTGTTCGTGACCTGCATTAGCTACAGATGATACTGTGACAAACTTATCTTGTAGGGCAGAAGCGCTACGTGTATCAGACAAGTCAAGGGCACGAGATAGCCAGTCAAGCAAGTTTTTCACTGTTCCAGGGATGGAGAAGTTGTAAACTAGGGAGAAGATCCAGATGGCATCGGCAGCAAGAACCTCTTTACGAGCAGCTGCTACAGCTGGATGAGTTGGAACTTCTAAATCTTGGCTGAAGAGAGGAAGGACTGAATAATCGAGGTAGCTAACTTCAGCTTCACCAGCAAGGGCTTTCTCAGCTTCGAGGGCCATTTGATGGTTGAAAGAACCTTGGCGTAGGGATCCGACGATAAATAATACTTTTTTAGACATGATGTGTCTCCATTTTCTTAAAATTTCGAGAATGCTCTCGTTGTTATAAAATATATTACAACAAAACAAAATAACTTGCAAGAAATTTGCTCAGAGTTTATTTGAAAATTATAAAATTGCTGAAACTCTAGTCAGTTGCTACTGGAAAAGTAAGAACTGTTTTTTGGATTCTGGTTTACTTTGAAGGAAGAAATAAAATGCGATGGTTCTTATATTCACTTGTAATAAAGCCCAATTGATGGTAAAATAGACGAGTGAAAAAAAGACAAAACAAAGCAAAAAATAATCTACTGCGGCAGTATGGTCTAGGGATGACGATTTTGTTTGCGGTTATCAGTGTTTCCTTTTTGTATCTGGTTTCTCTTAGCATGAAACCCTATCAAACAGCTAAAAGTGAAGGAGAAAAATTAGCTCAGCAGTATGTAGGCTTAGAGAAGGCTGATCAGGTTGATTTATACAATGGCTTGGAATCCTATTACAGCATTCTTGGTCGTAATAAAAAAGCAGAAGCACTTGCTGTCCTGATCGGAAAAGATGACCATAAGATTTATGTTTATCAGTTAAGTCAAGGTGTCTCACAAGAGAAAGCAGAAGCTCTTTCTAAGGAAAAAGGAGCTGGCGAGATTGACAAGGTTACCTTTGGTCGTTATCAAGACAAGCCAATCTGGGAAGTCAAGTCAGGCTCTGATTATTATCTAGTAGATTTTGAAACAGGAGCATTGGTCAATAAGGAGGGCCTATGAAACTATCCAACCGTGTTTTAGAAATGGAAGAAAGTGTAACCTTGGCTGCTGGAGCCCGTGCCAAAGCACTCAAGGCTGAGGGAAGAGATATTTTGTCTCTAACCTTGGGTGAGCCAGATTTCACTACTCCAAAAAATATCCAAGATGCCGCCATTGCATCGATTCAAGATGGGAGCGCTTCTTTTTATACAGTAACCTCAGGTCTACCAGAGCTTAAGGCAGCAGTCAATACCTACTTTGAGCGCTTTTACGGTTATTCTGTAGCGCCAAATCAAGTGACAGTCGCTGCGGGAGCCAAATATTCTCTCTACACCTTCTTTATGGCTGTGGTCAATCCAGGTGATGAAGTGATTATACCAACCCCATACTGGGTCAGCTATGGAGACCAGGTCAAGATGGCTGAAGGAGTACCAGTCTTTGTTCCTGCTAAGGAAGACAATCACTTTAAGGTGACCGTAGAGCAGTTAGAAGCAGCTCGTACAGACAAGACCAAGATTTTGGTGCTAAATTCGCCATCCAATCCGACAGGTATGATTTATACCCGTGAGGAACTCTTGGCAATCGGAAATTGGGCTGTAGAAAAGGATATTCTCATCCTAGCAGATGATATCTATGGTCGCTTGGTCTATAATGGCCATGAATTCACACCCATTTCTAGCCTATCTGAAGCGATTCGCAAGCAAACAGTGGTCATCAATGGTGTGTCTAAAACCTACGCTATGACTGGTTGGCGGATTGGCTATGCCGTCGGAGAAGCAGACATTATCGCTGCCATGTCCAAGATTGCAGGTCAAACAACCTCCAACCCTTCAGCAGTAGCCCAGTATGCAGCAGTTGAGGCTTTATCAGGAGAGCAAGATACTGTAGAAAGCATGCGTCAGGCTTTTGAGGAACGACTAAACACTATCTATCCTCTTCTTGCTGAGGTGCCTGGATTTGAAGTGGTCAAACCGCAAGGAGCTTTCTATCTCTTCCCAAATGTCAAAAAGGCAATGGAGATGAAAGGCTATACGGATGTGACAGAATTTACAACCGCTATCCTAGAAGAAGCTGAAGTGGCCTTGGTAACAGGAGCTGGCTTTGGAGCGCCAGAAAATGTCCGTCTCAGCTATGCGACAGACCTAGACACGCTTAAAGAAGCAGTTAAACGCTTGAAAGCATTTATGGAAAAATAAACGAAAAAGAAAAGGAAACATAATGACAAAACGTGTAACGATTATTGATGTAAAAGACTATGTTGGCCAAGAAGTGACGATTGGCGCTTGGGTTGCCAACAAATCAGGAAAAGGGAAAATCGCCTTCTTGCAATTGCGTGATGGAACAGCCTTCTTCCAAGGTGTAGCCTTTAAACCAAACTTTGTAGAAAAATTTGGTGAAGAAGTAGGACTTGAGAAGTTTGATGTTATCAAACGCTTGAGCCAAGAAACGTCTGTTTATGTGACAGGTATTGTCAAAGAAGACGAACGTTCTAAGTTTGGTTATGAGTTGGATATCACAGACATCGAAGTGATCGGTGAATCTCAAGATTACCCAATCACACCAAAAGAACACGGAACAGACTTCTTGATGGACAACCGTCACTTGTGGCTTCGCTCTCGTAAGCAAGTAGCGGTGATGCAAATCCGTAACGCTATTATCTATGCGACTTATGAGTTCTTCGACAAGAACGGCTTTATGAAGTTTGATAGCCCAATTCTTTCAGGAAATGCGGCTGAAGATTCAACAGAACTCTTTGAAACAGACTACTTTGGAACGCCAGCCTACTTGAGCCAATCAGGCCAGCTTTATCTGGAAGCAGGTGCTATGGCCCTTGGTCGTGTCTTTGACTTTGGTCCTGTATTCCGAGCTGAAAAATCAAAAACACGCCGTCACTTGACTGAGTTCTGGATGATGGACGCAGAGTACTCATACTTGACACACGATGAGTCACTTGACTTGCAAGAAGCTTATGTGAAAGCTCTTCTTCAAGGTGTTCTTGACCGTGCGCCTCAAGCCTTGGAAACCTTGGAACGTGATACAGAACTCTTGAAACGCTACATTGCAGAGCCCTTCAAACGCATCACCTATGATCAAGCTATTGACCTCTTGCAAGAGCATGAAAATGATGAAGACGCTGACTACGAACATCTTGAGCATGGAGATGACTTTGGTTCACCACACGAAACGTGGATCTCAAATCACTTTGGTGTCCCAACATTTGTCATGAACTATCCAGCAGCCATCAAGGCATTTTACATGAAACCAGTTCCTGGAAATCCAGAGCGCGTGCTTTGTGCAGACTTGCTTGCCCCAGAAGGTTACGGAGAAATCATCGGTGGCTCTATGCGTGAGGAAGATTACGATGCCCTTGTAGCTAAGATGGATGAACTTGGCATGGATCGTACAGAGTACGAATTCTACCTTGACCTTCGTAAATACGGTACAGTTCCACACGGAGGATTTGGTATCGGTATCGAACGTATGGTAACCTTCGCAGCAGGAACAAAACACATCCGTGAAGCCATTCCATTTCCACGTATGTTGCACCGTATCAAACCATAAGAACAGGAAAACGCCCATGTGGCGTTTTTTCGCATTTCAGAGTTTTTACTTGCGTAAAAAACTGTTTTCTAGTATAATAGTTTATTGTGAGCGAACCTCACTTACCCCTTGCAGAGTCTTGGGGTCATTAGACCAAAAGGAGGAACATATCAATGGCTAAATACGAAATTCTTTATATTATTCGTCCAAACATTGAAGAAGAAGCTAAAAACGCTTTGGTAGCACGTTTTGACTCTATTTTGACTGACAACGGTGCAACTGTTGTTGAATCAAAAACTTGGGAAAAACGTCGTCTTGCATACGAAATCAAAGATTTCCGTGAAGGACTTTACCACATCGTTAACGTTGAAGCAAACGACGATGCAGCTCTTAAAGAGTTTGACCGTCTTTCAAAAATCAACGCTGACATTCTTCGTCACATGATCGTCAAAACTGACGCGTAAGAAGGTAAATTATGATTAACAATGTTGTACTTGTAGGGCGTATGACACGTGATGCTGAATTACGTTATACCCCATCAAATGTAGCAGTTGCGACTTTTACTCTTGCAGTAAACCGTACATTTAAGAGTCAAAATGGCGAACGTGAGGCTGATTTTATTAATGTCGTTATGTGGCGCCAACAGGCTGAAAATCTTGCTAACTGGGCTAAAAAAGGCTCACTTATCGGGGTGACAGGCCGTATTCAGACTCGTAGTTACGATAACCAGCAAGGACAACGTGTCTACGTGACGGAAGTCGTGGCTGAGAATTTCCAAATGTTGGAAAGCCGTAGTGTGCGTGAAGGACATACAGGTGGAGCTTATTCTGCACCAAGTTCAAATTATTCAGCACCTACTCAATCAGTGCCTGACTTTTCACGTGATGAAAATCCATTTGGAACAACAAATCCTTTGGATATTTCAGATGATGATTTACCATTCTAATGGACAATTAATACTATAAAGGAGAAAAAAACATGGCTCAACAACGTCGTGGCGGATTCAAACGCCGTAAAAAAGTTGATTACATCGCAGCAAACAAAATTGAATATGTTGATTACAAAGATACTGAGCTTCTTAGCCGTTTCGTTTCAGAACGTGGGAAAATCCTTCCTCGTCGTGTAACAGGAACTTCAGCTAAAAACCAACGTAAAGTAACAACAGCTATCAAACGCGCTCGCGTAATGGCTTTGATGCCTTTCGTAAACGAAGATTAAAAAAAGGGGTCCAGTGGACCTCTTTTTCATGAGCTCGGAAAAAAGAAAGCGAATTAAGACCCCGACGGGTCTTTTTTTCATGAACTTTGAAATGAAAGAGCGAGTTTTGGTCCGAGTGGCCCTCTTTTTCATGAGCTTGAAAACAAGAAAGCGAATTAAAATCCGGTTGGTTTTTTTCACGAGATAGTTTTTTTCTGACCTTGGCGTGCTATAATGGTAATAGAAAGTGTAAAGGTGGGTAAGTCAAAGATGAATTGTACAATTAGAAATATGATTAAGTCTGATATTGAATCCTTATCTCATGGATTTATGATTCAAGGTTGGCCTGCTAGAGAGGAAATTTTGGCTAGATATTTTCTGGAACAGGAAAGTGGGGAGAGAGAAGTCTTAGTTGCAGAGATTGATGGTGCTGTAGCGGGCTACGTTACCATTTTGCCCTTTGCTAAACATGGTCCTTTTGCAGAAGTCTATCCAGAATTATCAGATTTTAATGTGTTTGAGCCTTTTCGAAATCAAGGGATTGGGAATCAACTGCTAGAAGAAGCAGAAAAACGAGTCAAGTTTGTTTCGAGTAAAGTCACTCTTGGTGTAGGTTTGCACTTAGGCTATGGTCCTGCCCAGAGATTGTATATCAGACGGGGCTACATTCCAGATGGGACAGGTGTCTGGTATCGAAATCGACCCTTGGAAATGAATGCAACTAGCCAAAATAATGATGATTTGGTTTTGTATCTAGTAAAGGAATTCGGATAAGAGACAAGGATTTTATTGGGGGTAGGGGATTCGCCTACTTTATGGTATAATGGAAAGAGTGAATTGAAGGAGGTAGTGAGATGGATGCCAAATTAAGATATAAGGCAAAGAAAATCAAGATTGTCTTTTTTGATATTGATGATACATTGCGGAATTCAAAGACAGGTTTTATTCCAGCTTCAATCCCAACTGTTTTTAAGCAATTACGTGAGAAAGGAATTTTAACAGGAATTGCTTCTGGACGTGGGATTTTTGGTGTCGTTCCGGAGATTCGTGAGCTCAAGCCTGACTTTTTTGTGACTTTGAATGGGGCTTATATCGAAGATAAAAAAGGTCAGGTCATTTATCAGCATCAGATTGAGAAGTCAGATGTTGAGGAGTATATCTCTTGGACTAAGCATGAAGGAATTGAGTATGGTTTGGTTGGGAGTCATGATGCCAAACTCTCCGCTCGAACTGAGATGATCAGTGAGGCTATCAATCCAATTTACCCTGATTTGGATGTAGATCCTGACTTCCATGAAAAAGTAGATATCTATCAGATGTGGACTTTTGAAGATAAGGGAGATGACTTGCACTTGCCTGACAGTCTCTCAGATAAACTTCGCATGGTTCGTTGGCATCAACATTCGTCTGATATTGTGCCGATTTCAGGCTCCAAAGCGACGGGGGTGGAAAAGGTTGTGGAACACCTTGACTTGAAACCAGAGTACGTCATGGTTTTTGGAGATGGACTCAACGACTTGGAACTCTTTGATTATGCAGGCATTAGTATCGCTATGGGTGTCTCCCATGAAAAAATCAAAGAAAAAGCAGATTATATTACAAAAACATTAGAAGAAGATGGCATTTTTGATGCCTTAGAAGGATTTGGTATGGTAGAAAAAGAATTGCATTTCCCACAAGTAGACATTGAAACAGTAGAAGGTCCTCTTGCGACTATTAAGACCAATCACGGAGACTTGCGTATTAAGCTCTTCCCTGAACATGCTCCTAAAACAGTAGCTAACTTTGTAGCTCTTTCAAAAGATGGTTACTATGATGGTGTCATTTTCCATCGTATTATCAAGGACTTTATGATTCAAGGTGGAGACCCAACTGGAACTGGTATGGGTGGCGAATCTATCTATGGTGAGTCATTTGAGGATGAATTCTCAGAAGAACTTTACAATATCCGTGGTGCTCTTTCGATGGCCAATGCTGGTCCAAATACTAACGGTAGCCAGTTCTTTATCGTGCAAAATCAACATTTGCCATATTCTAAGAAAGAGATTGCTCGTGGTGGTTGGCCAGAACCGATTGCGGAAATTTATGCCAACCAAGGAGGAACTCCTCATCTAGACCGCCGTCACACTGTATTTGGTCAGCTAGCTGATGAAGCTTCTTACGCTGTCTTGGATGCCATTGCTGCTGTTGAGACAGGAGCTATGGACAAGCCAGTTGAAGATGTTGTGATTGAAACAATTGAAATCGAGGACTAAGATGAAAATCGGTGATAAACTTAAGGGCCGTATTACTGGGATTCAGCCCTACGGTGCCTTTGTTGAACTAGAGACCGGTGATACGGGGCTGATTCACATTTCAGAGATTCGGACAGGTTTTATTGAAAATATCCAAGAAGCCTTGAAAATCGATGAGGAGGTTCAAGTTCAAGTAGTGGATTTAGATGAATTTACAGGGAAAGCTAGTCTTTCTATCCGCACTTTAGAGGAAGAAAAGCACCAGTTTCCGAGACGGAGACGCTTTTCAAGCGACCGTTTTAACTATGGTTTTGCTCCTCTCAAACGAATGATGCCAATTTGGACCAAGGAAGCCCTTCAACATTTGAAGAATCAGAAGCACTAGTTAGAAACCTCTATCTTTTGTAATGTTAATATAAATTTGCTATAATAAGACCATGGAAGAAGAACAATTATTAAAATCGGGGGAGCGCATTAACCAGCTCTTTTCGACAGATATCAAAATCATTCAAAATAGAGAGGTTTTTAGCTATTCGGTGGATAGTGTTCTCTTGTCACGTTTTCCACGTTTCCCTAAGAAGGGCTTGATTGTGGATTTCTGTGCCGGGAATGGAGCAGTGGGGCTATTTGCTAGCACTCGGACTCAGGCACAGATTTTGGCTGTTGAGATTCAGGAGCGTTTGGCGGATATGGCTGAACGCTCTGTCCGTTTGAATGGCTTAGAAGAGCAGATGGAAGTCATCTGTGATGATTTGAAAAATATGCCTTCTCGTATACAGGGAAGTAAGGTGGATATGATTTTGTGTAATCCTCCCTATTTCAAGGTGGATCCTCATTCCAATTTGAACGAGAGCGAACATTATCTCTTGGCGCGCCACGAAATCACGACTAATTTGAAGGAAATCTGTCGTAGTGCCCAGAGTATTCTCAAGTCTAATGGGCGTTTGGCCATGGTTCATCGTCCCGATCGACTTTTAGATATCTTGGACAGCTTGCAACGGCATAATCTAGCCCCTAAGCGCCTGCAATTTGTCTATCCAAAAAGAGAAAAGGAAGCCAATATGCTTTTGATTGAGGCTATCAAGGACGGGTCCACCAGTGGCTTTAAGGTTCTGCCACCACTCATTGTTCATAATGATGATGGTTCCTATACTCCAGAAATTCAAGAGATTTACTATGGTTCATAAGGCTTATATGTATGTGGTAGAGTGTCGTGATGGGACCTACTATACTGGCTATACAACCGATGTCAAAAAAAGAATCGCCGTTCACAATAGTGGAAAGGGAGCCAAGTACACACGAGCTCGGTTGCCAGTCAAACTTATCTATGCTCAAGGTTTCGATAGTAAAGAAGAAGCCATGTCAGCCGAAGCGCTTCTAAAACGTAGGAAGAGGCCACAGAAGGAAAGATTTTTATCTGAAAACCAAGATAGAAATTTAGTAAGTTATTTTGAAGAATCGTGAGGAGTCCTTTGACTCCTCTTACTTTTGTCAAAAAGCGAAAAAAATGCTACAATAAAGAGAATAAACAAAATGAGGTATTATCATGTCTAAGATTCTAGTATTTGGTCACCAAAATCCAGACTCAGATGCCATCGGGTCATCTGTAGCTTTTGCTTATCTTGCAAAAGAAGCTTACGGTTTAGATACGGAAGCTGTTGCCCTTGGAACTCCAAATGAAGAAACAGCCTTTGTCTTGAACTATTTTGGTGTGGAAGCACCGCGTGTTATCACTTCTGCTAAAGCAGAAGGTGCAGAGCAAGTTATCCTGACTGACCACAATGAATTCCAACAATCTGTATCAGATATCGCTGAAGTAGAAGTTTACGGTGTTGTGGACCACCACCGTGTGGCTAACTTTGAAACTGCAAGCCCACTTTACATGCGTTTGGAACCTGTTGGATCAGCGTCTTCAATCGTTTACCGCATGTTCAAAGAACACGGTGTAGCTGTTCCGAAAGAAATTGCAGGTTTGATGCTTTCAGGTTTGATTTCAGATACCCTTCTTTTGAAATCACCAACAACACACCCAACAGATAAGGTGATTGCTCCTGAATTAGCTGAGTTGGCAGGTGTAAACTTGGAAGAATATGGTCTTGCCATGCTCAAAGCTGGTACCAACTTGGCTAGCAAATCTGCAGAAGAATTGATTGACATCGATGCTAAAACATTTGAACTCAATGGAAACAATGTCCGTGTGGCTCAAGTAAACACAGTTGATATTGCTGAAGTTTTGGAACGTCAAGCAGAAATCGAAGCAGCCATCCAAGCCGCAAATACAGCAAATGGCTACTCTGACTTTGTCTTGATGATTACAGACATCGTTAACTCAAACTCTGAAATCTTGGCTCTTGGTGCTAACATGGACAAGGTCGAAGCAGCCTTCAACTTCAAACTTGAAAATAACCACGCTTTCCTTGCTGGTGCTGTTTCACGTAAGAAGCAAGTGGTCCCTCAATTGACTGAGAGCTTTAATGCTTAAGGTTTTGAGTGTTAATTCAAATTAGAAAAGGCTAGTTTGCCTTATATCGAAGGAGTTTCGGCTCCTTTTTTTCTAGGAGTGAAGCATGTTAGCAAATGGCGATTTGATTTTTGTGAGAGATGAGTCAGATATGGGACAGGCCATCCAGACTTCCACAGGCAACTATAACCATGTTGCCATTTGTTTGGATGGGATGATTTACCACGCTAGTGGACAGGCTGGTGTTGTTTGTCAAGAACCAGTAGACTTCTTTGAGTCCAATCATTTGTACGATCTCTATATTTACTCAGAAATAGATATCCAGTCTGTGAAGGAAAGAGCTTGCAGACATCTTGGATCACCCTACAATGTTTCTTTCTATCCAGATGGAGAAGGTTTTTACTGTTCCCAGTACATGGCAGAAATCATACCGATTTTTGAGACCATACCTATGAAATTTGGAGATGGAGAGCAGGAGATTAGTGATTTTTGGAGAGAGTGTTATAGAGAATTAAGTCTGCCTGTTCCTCTAAACCAAGCTGGGACCAATCCCAGTCAATTGGCAGCATCGCCTCTGTTAGAAAGTAAAGAAAGGAATCTTCATGATTCAGATTTTTAATCCATCTCGTTTGACGAGACAGCCATTTTTTGGAGAATTAATCCGCTATCTGGACCAGCATGAGGATGTGATTTTACGGGAAATTAAGGCCAATTTTCCAGATGTAGCAGTTGATAAACTCATGGAAGAGTATATAAAGGCAGGCTTGATTCGTCGGGAAAATAAGCGTTATTACCTCCATCTTCCTATGCTTGAATCGCTCGATAGTCTCCAACTGGATCAAGAGATTTTTGTTAAAGAAACTAGTCCAGTCTATCAAGCTTTGTCGGAGCAGCGTTTTGAGACGGAATTGCGCAATCAAACCAATGCAGCTATTTTAGTTGAACAGACGGACTTTTCGCGAACAAAAATGACCTTGTCCAATTATTTCTATAAGGTCAAACATCAGTATCCTTTGACAGAAAAACAGCAGGAGCTCTATGACATTTTGGGAGATGTCAATCCTGAGTATGCTCTCAAATATATGACGACTTTTTTGTTGAAATTTCTCAAAAAAGACCAGCTTATGCAGAAACGCCGTGATATCTTTGTGGACAGTTTAGTTGTCCTAGGTTATATTGTCCAAAATGAAGATGGAAAGTATGAGTTGGCTATCGATTTTGATAAGGACAGATTAACTTTCTACTTGGCTTGATTTCTTGTTTCTGAGCACATTGTTTGACTTTCCTTAGTATTTGGTATAAACTATATGTAACCGGTAACACATATCGGAATAAGATTAAAGGGGATAATTATATGTCACTTGAAAACAAATTGGAACAAGCAACAGGAACTGTCAAAGAAGGAGTTGGTAAGGTTACTGGGGATAGCAATACTGAAGCAGAAGGCGCTGTAGAAAAGACAGTTGCTAAGGCAAAAGAAGTAGCTGAAGATGCTAAAGGTGCTGTAGAAGGTGCCGTTGAAGGTTTGAAAAACGCTTTTAAATAAGATAAAAAAATCAAGGGTTTCATTTCCCTTGATTTTTTTATCTTATAAATAATTTTCTGCGACAGCTGCATCTCCTGGATAGGCTTCTTTCTTGCCGTGAACGATTTGGTAGCAGTCGGCTCCCTTACCAGCAATTATCACAGCATCCAGTTCTTGATCTGTAACAGACATTGCAGCCTTGATAGCTTGCTCACGGTCGGCAATCTTCTCAACAGGATGGTTGATGTAGCTACTGATTTCATCTGCAATAGCCATTGGATCTTCGTGGTTTGGATCATCAGCCGTTAGAAAGACTTGAATTTCAGGGTGCTGATTGAGGAGGAAGCCAAAGTCCTTACGACGATTTTCTCCCTTATTTCCAGTTGAACCAAGTACTAGAGCAATTTTTCCTGTCTGATGTGTTTCAACCACAGAGATTAGTTTTTTCAGACTGTCACCATTGTGGGCGTAGTCAATGAAAACTTTTGCGCCATTTTTCTGAGTGAGAACTTCCATACGTCCCGGAACACGAGTAGTAGCAATCCCTTTTTTGATATCTTCAAGACTAGCACCTAAACGAAGGCAGGCAAGTCCAGCAGCGACTGCATTTTCTTGGTTGAAGTGTCCAATGAGTTGAATATCATAATCTCCAGCGAGTTTACCCGTAGCTGAGAAGCTAAAGGCTTTGGAGTTCTCGATTTGGTTACTCGACTGGCTACCGTAAAAGTCATGCTCTTGGTTCTCAACTTGTTCTTTTAGAACAGAGAAGTGGTCCATATCGCTATTAATGACAACTGCTCGGCTATTTTTCATCAAGAGACGCTTGTGGTAGAAGTAGTCTTCAAAGGTTGGATGTTCAATAGGACCAATATGGTCAGGACTGATATTGAGAAAAACTCCTACATCAAAGGTTAGACCGTAGACTCGCTTGACCAAGTAGGCTTGACTGGATACTTCCATGATGAGGTGGGTTCTTCCATTATCAACAGCCTGGGCCATCATGTCAAAAAGGTCAATACTTTCAGGAGTTGTCAGAGCAGATTTAAAGAAAGTCTTACCATCCAAGGTAGTGTTCATTGTTGACAACATAGCTAGACGGTGTTTTTGATTTAAGATGTTGTAAGCAAAGTAAGCTGCCGTAGTTTTTCCTTTAGTACCAGTGAAAGCAAGAATTTTAAGTTTCTCCTGAGGGTTACCATAAAACTCCATGGCGATCAAACTCATGGCTTTCTTTATATCGCTAACGACAATAACGGGAATGCCTACTTCATAGTCCTGTTCCGCTACATACCAACCAAGTCCTTGTGCGATTGCCGAAAGGATAAATTCTTTTTTAAAGGCAGCTCCTTTTGCAAAAAAGAGGCTATTTTCTTGTGTTTTTCGGCTATCGTAACTGATGCTGTCAAAAATAACATCGCTGTAGTTGTAGTGGTAATGTCCTTGATCGATAATCTCACGGAAGAGATCATCTTTCTTTAAAATATCTAATACGTTTTCAATCTTTATCATACTTTCTATTGTAAACCGAAAGTCGTAAATTTACAAGTGACAAGGAAAAGTTTATAATGGAAGATGAGGAGTTTTTCCTAGTTATTAAAATTAAATGAGGAATCTATGTCTAACGAAAACAATCACCAGCAGGCTCAGATGTTACGGGGAACTGCTTGGCTAACGGCTAGTAACTTTATCAGCCGCCTGCTCGGGGCCATTTACATCATCCCTTGGTATATCTGGATGGGGTCTTATGCGGCTAAGGCAAATGGTCTCTTTACTATGGGTTACAATATCTATGCTTGGTTCTTGTTGGTTTCGACAGCAGGTATCCCTGTTGCAGTCGCAAAGCAGGTTGCCAAGTATAATACCATGCAAGAAGAAGAGCATAGTTTTGCTCTGATTCGGAGTTTCCTGGGCTTTATGACTGGACTAGGTCTTGTCTTTGCTTTGGTCTTATACCTCTTTGCCCCTTGGTTGGCAGATCTTTCTGGTGTTGGTAAGGAGCTTATTCCCATTATGCAAAGTCTAGCTTGGGCTGTCTTGATATTCCCGTCTATGAGTGTTATCCGTGGATTTTTCCAAGGGATGAATAATCTCAAGCCTTACGCCATGAGTCAAATCGCTGAGCAAGTTATCCGAGTTATCTGGATGCTTCTAGCAACCTTTATCATCATGAAGCTTGGTTCGGGAGACTATCTAACAGCAGTCACCCAGTCTACCTTTGCAGCCTTTGTGGGAATGGTGGCTAGTTTCGCAGTCTTGCTTTATTTCCTCTATCAAGAAGGAATGCTTCAAAAGGTCTTTGAAACACGAGATAAGATTGATAGCAAACACCTGTTAATGGATACAATTAAGGAGGCTATTCCATTTATCCTGACTGGTTCGGCTATTCAGCTTTTCCAAATCTTGGACCAAAATACCTTTATCAATAGCATGAAGTGGTTTAGCAGCTACAGTAATGAAGACTTAATTGTCATGTTTTCTTATTTCTCTGCCAATCCTAATAAAATCACTATGATTTTGATTTCTGTTGGAGTTTCGATTGGTAGTGTAGGTTTGCCTCTCTTGACAGAGAACTATGTCAAGGGGGATTTGCCAGCAGCTGCTCGTTTAGTGCAAGATAGTATTACCATGCTCTTCTTATTCTTACTTCCAGCAACGGTTGGAGTGGTCATGGTAGGAGAACCTCTTTATACAGTCTTCTATGGCAAGCCGGATAGTTTGGCTATGGGCTTGTTTGTCTTCGCAGTTTTGCAGTCTACTATTTTAGGTTTGTATATGGTCTTGTCTCCAATGCTTCAAGCTATGTTTCGAAATCGTAAGGCAGTTCTCTATTTTATCTATGGTTCCATTGCCAAACTGGTCTTGCAACTGCCAACCATCGCTCTCTTCCACAGTTATGGACCTTTGATTTCTACTACAATCGGTCTCATTATTCCTAATGTCTTGATGTATCGGGATATTTGCAAGGTAACTGGTGTTAAGCGCAAGGTGATTTTGAAACGAACCATTTTAATCAGTTTGTTAACTATTTTCATGTTTCTAGTAGTTGGGACATTCCAGTGGATTTTAGGATTTGTCTTCCAACCAAGTGGACGTTTGTGGAGTTTTCTATATGTAGCCCTTGTCGGTGCCATGGGTGGGGGTGTTTATGGAGTCATGAGTCTCCGTACTCGTTTGTTGGATAAGGTGATTGGAAAAGCTCAAGCAGATCGCTTACGAATCAAATTAAAGTTAACTTAAAAAATATTTATAAATAAAAGGGATAATTTGAACATTTCTATCATGAAATGATTAGATTATTCTCTTTTTTATTAATTTGTATTATATTTTTTATAATTTGTAGATAGTAATTTAATTGTTCTTAAATTTTACTTAAAAAACTATTGACTAAATAAAACTCAAGTTGTATAATAAGACAAATATTTAAATCAGGAGGTTCTGGAGATGAAAAAGTCTAAGATCAAGTATGCAACACTTGCAGGTATCGTGTTAGGCGCAGGTATTTTATTAAGCGCGTGTGGAAATTCCAGCACAGGGTCAAAAACATACAATTATGTTTATTCTAGCGATCCGTCTAGTTTAAACTATCTAGCAGAAAACCGTGCAACGACCAATGATATTGTGACTAATCTGGTAGATGGTCTCATGGAAAATGATCAATACGGTAACTACATTCCATCCTTAGCAGAGGATTGGAGTGTTTCTCAGGATGGTTTGACCTATACCTACAAACTTCGTAAGGATATGAAGTGGTATACTTCAGAAGAGGAAGAATATGCTCCTGTAACTGCCCAAGATTTTGTTACAGGTTTGAAATATGCGGCGGATAAAAAATCAGAAGCCTTGTACTTAGTGCAAGATTCTGTTGCTGGTTTGGCTGACTATGTTAGTGGAAAAACTACAGACTTTTCAACTGTCGGAGTTAAAGCTCTAGATGATCAAACCGTTCAATATACCTTGACACGACCAGAATCTTACTGGAACTCAAAAACAACGTCAACTATTCTCTTCCCAGTCAATGCAGATTTCTTGAAATCAAAGGGAGATGATTTTGGGAAAATAGATCCATCTAGCATTTTGTATAATGGACCTTTCTTGATGAAATCCTTTGTTTCAAAATCGGTCATCGAATACAAGAAAAATCCTAACTACTGGGATGCTAAAAATGTCTTTGTAGATGATGTGAAATTGGCCTATTATGATGGTAATGACCAAGATGCACTAGCTCGTAACTTTAGCGAAGGTGTTTATAGTTTTGCCCGTCTCTATCCAAATAGTTCAAGCTTTGAAGGAATTAAAGAAAAGCATAAGGACAATATCATCTATAGCATGCAAGATGCTACATCTTACTTCTTAAACTTTAACCTAGATAGAAAATCTTATAACTTCACTTCCAAGACAAGTGATGCTGAAAAGCAATCGACTCAGGAAGCGGTTCTTAATAAAAACTTCCGTCAAGCCATTAACTTTGCCTATGACCGTACAGCTTATGGGGCTCAATCTCAAGGAGAGGATGGTGCAACTAAGATTTTGCGTAACCTAGTCGTTCCTCCAAGCTTCGTAAGTATCAATGGAAAAGACTTTGGTGAAGTAGTTGCGTCTAAGATGGTCAACTATGGTAAGGAATGGCAAGGAATCAACTTTGCGGATGCTCAGGATCCATACTACAATCCAGAAAAAGCCAAGTCTAAATTTGCAGAAGCTAAGAAAGAACTCCAAGCCCAAGGAGTCCAATTCCCTATTCACTTAGATAAAACTGTAGATTTGACCAATAAGGCAGAGATTCAAGGGATTAATTCCATGAAACAATCAATTGAATCTGTCTTGGGTTCAGATAATGTTGTGATTGATGTTCACCAGCTCTCTACTGAAGACTTTGATAATTCAAGCTATTTGGCTCAAACTGCTGCTCAGAAAGATTACGATCTATACAACGGTGGTTGGAGCGCAGACTATCAAGACCCTTCAACCTATCTTGACGTCTTTAACGTTAATTCTGGTGGTTTGATGCAAAATCTAGGTATAGAGCCAGGTGAAGCCAATGACAAGGCTAAGGCTGTTGGTTTGGATGTCTACACTCAAATGTTGGAAGAAGCTAATAAGGAGCAAGATCCAGCTAAACGTTATGACAAATACGCTGAAGCCCAAGCCTGGTTGGTGGATAGCTCTCTAGCAATTCCAAATGTTTCACTAGGCGGAACACCAACATTGAGAAAAATTGTTCCTTTCTCAACACCATATTCATTGGCTGGTAATAAAGGGGTTGAATCCTATAAATACCTCAAATTACAAGATAAGATTGTCACAAAAGATGAATACGAAAAAGCCAAAGAAAAATGGTTGAAAGAAAAAGAAGAATCTAATAAAAAAGCTCAAGAAGAATTGGCAAAACATGTCAAATAAGGATTTTTAACAAAAAAACGATAACTCTAGAAAAGGTTATCGTTTTTATATAGTTTGAAACTATAACTAGCTCTTGAAAACAAGAAAACGAAGGATACAAAATAAGTGGTACAATAGTTACTATAGATTTGGAGGAATTGTATGAGCAAGGAATTACACATTAACACAATTTTAGCCCAGGCGGGTATTAAGTCAGATGAAGCGACAGGAGCTTTGGTGACACCGCTTCATTTTTCAACGACCTATCAGCATCCAGAGTTTGGTAAATCTACTGGATTTGACTATACGCGCACTAAAAACCCAACTCGTAGTAAGGCTGAAGAAGTCTTGGGGGCTATTGAGTCAGCAGACTACGCTCTAGCTACTAGCTCGGGGATGTCAGCTATTGTACTGGCCTTTAGCGTTTTTCCAGTAGGAAGCAAGGTTTTGGCTGTCCGTGACCTTTACGGTGGTTCTTTCCGCTGGTTTAACCAAGTGGAGCAAGAAGGCCGTTTCCACTTTACCTATGCCAATACAGAAGAAGAGTTGATTGCTGAGCTAGAGAAGGACGTGGATGTCCTCTATATCGAAACGCCAACCAACCCCTTGATGTTGGAATTTGATATTGAAAAACTAGCAAAATTGGCTCAGGCTAAGGGTGCTAAAGTGGTGGTGGACAATACCTTCTACAGCCCTATCTACCAACGCCCAATTGAAGATGGAGCAGATATCGTCCTTCATTCAGCAACCAAGTATCTAGCAGGCCACAATGATGTCTTGGCTGGAGTGGTTGTGACCAATAGTTTAGAACTATACGAGAAGCTTTTCTACAATCTCAATACGACAGGAGCAGTCTTGTCTCCGTTTGACAGTTATCAATTGATTCGTGGTCTCAAGACCTTGTCTCTTCGTATGGAGCGCTCAACTGCCAATGCTCAAGAAGTGGTCGCCTTTTTGAAGGATTCTCCAGCAGTCAAGGAAGTTCTTTACACGGGTCGTGGGGGCATGATTTCCTTTAAAGTAGCAGATGAAAAACGCATTCCTCATATTTTGAACAGTCTTAAGGTCTTCTCTTTTGCGGAAAGTTTGGGTGGGGTAGAAAGTCTGATTACTTATCCAACGACTCAAACTCACGCTGATATTCCAGCAGAAGTGCGCCATTCTTATGGTTTGACAGATGACCTCTTGCGTTTGTCGATTGGGATTGAGGATGCTAGAGATTTGATTGCAGATTTGCGCCAAGCCTTAGAAGGATAAGACAAAGATGGGAAAATATGATTTTACAAGCCTGCCCAACCGTTTAGGGCACCATACCTACAAATGGAAAGAAGCAGAAACGGATAGTGAGGTCCTACCAGCTTGGATAGCGGATATGGACTTTGTAGTCTTGCCTGAAATCCGCCAAGCTGTGCAAACTTACGCTGATCAACTGGTTTATGGCTATACCTATGCCAGTGAAGAGTTAATTAAGGAAGTTCAAAAGTGGGAAGCCACACAACACGGTTACCACTTTGACAAAGAGGCCCTTGTCTTTATTGAGGGTGTAGTACCAGCCATCTCAACAGCTATTCAAGCCTTTACCAAAGAGGGTGAAGCAGTGCTCATTAACACACCTGTTTATCCACCTTTTGCTCGTAGTGTCAAGTTGAACAATCGTAGATTGATTACCAATTCTTTGGTGGAAAAGGATGGTTTATTTGAGATTGACTTTGACCAACTGGAGAAGGATTTAGTGGAAGAGGATGTCAAACTCTATATTCTTTGCAACCCTCACAATCCTGGTGGACGTGTTTGGGAAAAAGAAGTGTTGGAGAAGATTGGTCAACTCTGTCAAAAATATGGTGTTTTCTTGGTTTCAGATGAGATTCACCAAGATTTGGCCCTCTTTGGTCACAAACATCATTCCTTCAATATCATCAATTCTGCCTTCAAAGATTTTGCTATCGTCTTAAGCAGTGCTACCAAGACCTTTAACATCGCTGGAACGAAAAATTCTTACGCCATTATCGAAAATCCCAAGCTGAGACTAGCTTTCCAAAAGCGCCAGCTTACTAATAATCAGCATGAAATTTCAGGCTTGGGTTATTTGGCGACAGAAGCTGCCTATCGCTATGGGAAGGATTGGTTAGAGGAGCTCAAGCAAGTCTTTGAAGACCACATTAATTATGTGGTAGATTTATTTGGAAAAGAGACTAAAATCAAGGTCATGAAGCCGCAAGGAACCTACTTGGTTTGGCTTGATTTTTCAGCCTATGACCTGACTGATGAAACATTACAAGAGCTGTTGAAAAATGAAGCTAAGGTTATCCTCAACCGTGGTTTGGATTTTGGAGAGGAAGGTAGTCTCCATGCCCGCCTCAATGTAGCCATGCCCAAACCTCTATTGCAAGAAGTTTGTCAGCGGATTGTGACAACTTTTGCTAAACTTTAAAATCCAGCCTTCTAGGAGAAAAGTATCCCTAGAAGGCTATTTTCATAGGGGAAAATATGGTATAATAAAAAGATAAGGTAAAGGTATAAATATGGCTAAATTGATTCCGGGGAAAGTCCGTATCGAAGGCGTTGCCCTTTATGAAACTGGTAAAGTTGACATCATCAAGGAAAAGAATAATCGGCTCTACGCTCGCGTTGCAGAAGAAGAACTGCGCTATAGTTTAGAGGATGATTTGGTTTTTTGTGCCTGCGATTTTTTCCAAAAGAGGGGCTACTGTGTGCATTTGGCAGCTCTGGAGCATTTTCTAAAAAA
Source organism: Streptococcus sp. LQJ-218 (assembly GCF_003428885.1). GTDB lineage: Bacteria > Bacillota > Bacilli > Lactobacillales > Streptococcaceae > Streptococcus. Next base: position 78,932 of record NZ_QQRU01000009.1, on the reverse strand, counting down.
TGATGAACGTGGTCAGGAAATCTTACAGAGTCTCGAAGAAGGTCATGAAGAAAAAGAGGCCGTTGAAACCAAGGTGACCTTGGGTGGCAAATTTTTGGACCGAATCTTGTCTCCAAAATCAGCCCGAGCCTATGAGTTATCGGCTGTGGGACAAGTGGAAGCAGGAACCAATCGTATCTTGTGGACGCTGAGAATCGGGCAACTCAATAGTCAAAGATACTATGTCATTCGGGATATTCCACTCTTTTTAAAAGTTGTCGAGAAGAGAAAATCTTATATGATTGGAAAAACTTATGAGGAGTCTCTATCTTGGGAAGCCTTTGATGAAGCCAGTCAAGAACTTCTGACTTTCTTGCGTGGACTGATGGAGGAAGGATTGACTCCAGAGCTCTTTTTCCAAAATCAAGGTCGGCACCTCTTTTTCCCTCTGACTTTTTTTGAGCAGGGTGTGAATTTATTGATGACCTTGCCCCATTTTCAGTTTGACCATCAAGTGGATAGTTACCAAATTCTGCTGTTTCAGGATATGAATGCTGATGCCAATCTATATGCCTTTATAGTAACAGAATATTCGGATTATTTTGAAATGGAAATCAGTGAGAGTCCAAGGGTCAATGTCTTTTATCAGGGAGCTGTGCTTTTCCATAAAGGTCAGGTTTATTTTCTAAGAGACCAGCAGATGCGTCTTCTCAAGGAAATCAAAGCGCTGCCTCTGGATCAACATGGAAAGAAATACCTACAATTTGATAGCAGTGACCGAGATAAGTTGGCTTCTTGTTTAACGCTTTTTAGTCAGATGGGCACCGTTTCAGCTCCAGAACGCTTACAAATCAAATCCTTTGTACCCTCTTTTTACTTTGACAGGGAAGAGGATAATCGAATTCGTTTAGAAATTCAGTTTGATTATGGAGATAAGCAGGTATCTAGCCGACAAGAGCTAGAAGAATTACCATTTTCGAGTGATGCTGACTTAGAAGGAAGAGTTTTCCAAGTCTGTTTGGCAGCTGGTTTTGAAGCAGACTTCCAATCTTGGCGTCAAGCATTAAAAGCGGAGTCTGTCTATCATTTTTTTCATGAAATCATTCCAGTCTTTGAAAAAATCGGGAATGTTGATCTATCAGACAAGTTAGAAGAGCTTTATAGTCTAGCAAGTCCTCAAGTGCAGATTGGCTCTAAGGGAGGTCTCTTGGAAATCCAGTTTGATTTTCAAGATATTGCTCAAGAGAAAATTGACCAAGCCATGCAGGCCTTGGTTGATAATCGAGATTTTTATATTGATTCATCCAATCAAGTCTACTTTTTTGATGAAGAAACCAAGAACATTCGCCAAAATCTACAGGAACTGGGGCAGTTTGAATTAAAAGATGGGGCCTTGCAGGCTCGAAAATCTTTGGCTTATAGTTTAGCTCATCTCTTTACAGGACGAGATCGTGTTTCTTTTTCACAAGAATTCCAGAATCTAGCCCAGGATTTGACGCATCCAGAGGACTTTCCTCGACAAGCAACGCAGGTCAAGGTTGACTTGCGAGATTATCAGGAAAAGGGAATCGGCTGGCTGCAGATGCTTCATCATTATGGTTTTGGTGGGATTTTGGCTGATGATATGGGACTTGGTAAAACCCTGCAGACCATTGCTTTTTTGACCAGTCAAGTGACAAAAGAAAGTCGGGTTTTGATTATCGCTCCGTCAGGTTTGATTTACAACTGGGCAGATGAGTTTAAGAAATTTGCCCCTCAGTTTGATGTTGCTGTTGTTCATGGTTTGAAAGCTAGCCGTGAAGAGATTCTTGCTGAGAGCCATCAAATCTATGTGACGAGCTATGCTACCTTCCGTCAGGACAGTGATCTTTATCAGGGGATAGCTTTTGACTTCCTTTTCTTAGATGAGGCTCAGGTCATGAAAAATGCCCAGACCAAGATCGCCCAGACCTTGAGACAATTTGTGGTGCCGTCAGTTTTTGCCTTGTCAGGAACTCCGATTGAAAACCATCTGGGTGAGTTGTGGTCTATTTTCCAAATCGTCATGCCAGGACTTTTGCCAAGCAAGAAAGAATTTATGAAATTGCCAGCTGAGCGCGTGGCTCAGTTTATCAAGCCTTTCGTGATGCGGCGTAAGAAAGAAGAAGTTCTGACTGAATTGCCAGACTTGATTGAAGTAGTTTATAAGAATGAACTGGAAGACCAGCAAAAGGCTATTTACCTAGCTCAGTTGCAACAGATGCGTGACCATCTAGCTCAAGTGTCAGATCAGGAATTCCAACGAAGTCGGGTGGAAATCTTGTCTGGTTTGATGCGCTTGCGTCAAATCTGTGATACCCCTGCCCTCTTTATGGAAGATTATCAGGGTGCCAGTGGCAAACTAGATAGTCTCCGAGACCTGCTGGTACAGGTGGCAGATGGCGGACGCCGTGTATTGATTTTCTCGCAGTTTAAGGGAATGTTGGAGAAAATTGAACAAGAACTGCCTGATTTGGGCTTGACTTCCTTTAAAATTACAGGTTCAACCCCAGCCAAGGAAAGACAAGACATGACCAAGGCCTTTAACCAAGGGGAAAGAGATGCCTTTCTAATTTCGCTTAAGGCAGGTGGTGTCGGTCTGAACCTGACAGGTGCTGATACAGTGATCTTGGTTGACCTTTGGTGGAATCCGGCGGTGGAAGCGCAAGCTATTGGCCGTGCCCATCGGATGGGTCAGGAAAAAACGGTTGAGGTTTATCGCTTGGTGACCAAGGGAACCATTGAAGAAAAAATTCAGGAACTCCAAGAACAGAAGAAACATCTGGTGTCACAAGTATTGGACGGCACAGAGTCACGTGGCAGTCTGACCCTAGCAGAAATTAGAGAAATTTTGGGAATTTCTGAAGCCAGCACTTGAAAAATCAAGACAATACGCTATAATGAAGTGTTGAAAGGAAATAGAAAATGAGAGAAGAACGATTTCCATTGGTGTCAGATGATGAGGTCATGCTGACTGAGATGCCGGTTATGGACCTCTATGATGAATCTGACTTTATCAGTAATATCAAGGGAGAATACCGTGATAAGAATTATCTGGAGTGGGCCCCTATTACTGAAGCAGAGCCAATCAAACCGATTGAAAAGCCAGTAGAGAAACCTAAGAAGGGTCGTTTAGGTGCTAAGAAAGAAGGAAAGAGCTATGCGGAGGTGGCGCGTGAAGAAGCGCGTGCCGACTTGAAAAAGAAACGATCAGCAAGTTATCTGACTAAGGATATTACTCCTACAATACGCCATTCTCAACCAAGTCTAGTTAGAGAGGGCAATCAACCTACCGCGCCTTTCCAAAAGGAAAACCCTGGTGAATTTGTCAAATATAGTCAAAAATTGACCCAGTCTCATTATATCTTGGCGGAAGAGGGTGGCAATATTTCGACTCAAGCAGAGTCAAAAGCAACTTCAAATCCAAAGAAAAACAACTATGATTTTCTGCGGAAGAGCCAAATCTACAATAAAAAGAATAAACAAAAAGAACAAGAACGTCAGGTTGCCCAAGAGTTGAATCTGACAAGAATTACGGAATAGGGGAGAAATCATGCCAAAGACATATCATTTTATCGGAATTAAGGGATCAGGGATGAGTGCCTTGGCCTTGATGTTGCACCAAATGGGGCATAAGGTACAGGGGTCAGATGTTGAAAAGTACTACTTTACTCAACGTGGCCTAGAGCAGGCAGGAATAACCATTCTTCCTTTTGATGAAAAGAATCTGGACCCTGATATGGAAATTATCGCTGGAAATGCCTTTCGTCCAGATAACAATGTTGAAATTGCCTATGCAGACCAAAATGGCATCCGCTACAAACGTTATCATGAATTCCTAGGTAGCTTTATGCGTGACTTTGTCAGCATGGGAGTAGCTGGAGCGCATGGGAAAACTTCAACTACAGGTATGTTGTCTCATGTCTTGTCGCACATCACAGACACTAGCTTCTTGATTGGAGATGGGACAGGTCGTGGATCAGCCAATGCCAAATATTTTGTCTTTGAATCTGACGAATATGAGCGTCACTTCATGCCTTACCACCCAGAATACTCTATTATCACCAACATTGACTTTGACCATCCAGATTATTTCACAAGTCTAGAGGATGTTTTCAATGCCTTTAACGACTATGCCAAACAAATTACTAAAGGTTTGTTTATCTACGGTGAAGATGCTGAATTGCGTAAGATTACGTCTGATGCTCCGATTTATTATTATGGTTTTGAAGCAGAAGGCAATGACTTTGTAGCTAGCGATCTTCTTCGTTCAACAACTGGTTCAACCTTCACAGTTCATTTCCGTGGTCAAGAATTGGGTCAATTCCACATTCCAACCTTTGGTCGTCACAATATCATGAATGCGACAGCCGTTATTGGTCTACTTTACACAGCAGGATTTGATTTGAACTTGGTGCGTGAACACTTGAAAACATTTGCCGGAGTTAAGCGTCGTTTCACTGAGAAAATTGTCAATGACACGGTGATTATCGATGACTTTGCCCACCATCCAACAGAAATCATTGCAACCTTGGATGCGGCTCGTCAGAAATACCCAAGCAAGGAAATCGTAGCAGTCTTCCAACCCCACACCTTTACTAGAACCATTGCTTTATTGGACGAATTTGCCCACGCTTTGAACCAAGCGGATGCTGTTTATCTAGCGCAAATTTATGGATCTGCTCGTGAAGTAGACCATGGTGATGTTAAGGTAGAAGACCTAGCCAATAAAATCAATAAGAAACACCAAGTTATCACTGTTGAAAATGTTTCCCCACTTCTAGACCATGATAATGCTGTCTATGTCTTTATGGGAGCCGGAGACATCCAAACCTATGAATACTCATTCGAGCGTCTCTTGTCTAACCTGACAAGTAATGTTCAATAAGCTATCCCCATGGAAATTCCAATTAAAATCATTCAGGCATGTAAGTCTGATTTGGCTGAGATAGAGGTACTTCAAGCCTCATCTTTTCCAGCTGAAAAGCAGCAATCTTCCCATATTTTAGAAGAGAGTATCCGTAAGTATGCGGATACCTTTCTTCTAGCTAGGGATGAAAATCAGCTTTTGGGCTATGTTCTAGGTGGTACTCAGCCCCACAATCCGCAATGTCTAGAAGTACATTCTTTGGTCATCGAGGCTGACCATCAGAGACAGGGCTTGGGAACGCTTCTTCTTGCAGCTTTGAAAGAGGTGGCGGTTGAGCGGGATTACAAAGCTATTCGTTTGAAGAGTCCGGATGAGCTGCTTTCTTACTTTGAAATGAACGGTTTCATTGATGAAGAAGAAGTAACTTCGCTTTATGAAGCTAGTCAAGGGTTTAGTATGATTTGGTTTAATCCCTTTTATCTGGAGGCACAATGAAAATTAGAAAAGCAAGATTAGAAGATTTAGATCGTATTCTTGAGATCGAACTAGAAAATTTCTCTGCTGAAGAAGCTATTCCTCGCTCGATTTTTGAGACGCATTTGCGAGAAATTCAGACCTCGTTTCTGGTTGCAGAAAAAGAAGACAGAATCATAGGATACATCGAAGGGCCAGTTGGACCACACCGCCATCTGCAGGACCAGTCCTTTACAGAGGAGATAGAAGACAATAGCCATGAGCCTGGTGGTTATATCTCTGTGACCTGTCTTTCCATTGCCAAGGAGGCACAGGGACTAGGACTGGGTAAGAAATTGCTAACAGCCTTGAAAGAACTGGCTCTTAAACACGAAAGAGAAGGCATTAACCTAACCTGTCATGACTATCTCATTGCTTACTACGAAAAACATGGATTTGTCAATGAAGGCCAGTCCCAGTCAACCTTTGCAGGGGAAACCTGGTATGATATGGTCTGGGAAGCTAAAAAATAAGCTAGAAAAGCATGCTAGGTTGCTTTTCTTTCGTTTTTAAGATATAATATTATGGATTGTCAACGAGGAGGATAAACTTTTGAGTGAAAAGCCAAGAGAAGACGAAAAATTAAGCTTTAAAGAGCAGATTTTACGTGATTTAGAAAAAGTAAAACATTATGAAGGGATTCGCCAAGAGGCCGCTGAGCTTGCCGAAAAAAAATCAGCTTTGTCTGTCCCTAAGACAAAAATTTCTGATGAAGATGTGATGAATGCATCCCTATCAGCTGTTGAAAAAATTATGGATAATGCTCCACGTGTTCCACAGCATCCTAGTGAAGATGTGCCTGCATCACCGGCAGTTGAATCAAGAGAAGAAGCTCCGATTACTTCTAGTCACCTTAGTCAAGATGTTCCAGCTTCTCCATCAGAAGAGCTTCAAAGAGAAACTCCTGCTGTCCCAACCCACCCTAGTCAAGATGTTCTAACTTCACCAGCTGAAGCAAGTCCATCAATACCTGTTCCAGGACCAGAGACTAATCGTCCACAAAATGTCGAAGAAGATTTCAACGTAATTCCAACAAGAGTAGCTGTTTCTTATAAGACTGAAGCTAAAAAAGAACCTCAAAAAGAAGTAACAAAACCAGAACCAGTTATGGAAACGGAAGCTGTTGAAGCCACTTCTGAAATTCCACGTCGTAGTCGCCGTGAGACAGTTAAACCAGTCAAGAAGAAAAAATCACATCTGAAGGCTTTCCTCATTTCTCTACTGATTTTCCTAGCCTTGATTTCGGCAGGTGGTTACTTCGGTTATCAGTATGTCCAGTCATCTTTATTACCAGTTGATGCAAATTCTAAGGAATATGTAACCGTTCAAATCCCAGAAGGTGCCAATGTCCAAGAGATTGGCTCAGCGCTTGAAAATTCTGGTGTGATTAAAAACGGAGTGATTTTTGCTTTTTATGCGAGATATAAGAATTATTCAGATTTGAAGGCTGGATATTACAACTTGCAAAAGAGCATGAGTACAGAGGATATCATAAAGGAACTCCAAAAGGGTGGCACTCCTGAACCTCAAGAACCTGCGCTTGCGAATTTAACAATTCCAGAAGGATATACCATTGATCAAATCGCCCAAGCTGTAGGCCAATTACAAGGTGAATTTAAAGAGCCTCTGACTGCGGATGCTTTCTTGGCTAAAGTTCAAGATGACAACTTTATCAGTCAAGCAGTTGCTAAATATCCAAACCTACTCGAAAGCTTGCCAACGAAAGAAAGTGGAGCTCGTTACCGTTTGGAAGGTTATCTTTTCCCAGCGACCTACTCCATCAAGGAAAGCACGACTATTGAAAGCTTGATTGATGAGATGTTGGCAGCCATGGATAAGACCTTGACTCCGCACTATAGTGCAATCAAGTCTAAAAACTTGACAGTCAATGAATTGCTAACCATTGCTTCACTTGTTGAAAAAGAAGGTGCTAAGACTGAAGATCGTAAGTTGATTGCAGGTGTTTTCTACAATCGTTTGAACCTTGGTATGCCACTTCAAAGCAATATTGCAATCTTGTATGCCCAAGGGAAGCTGGGCCAAAATATTAGCCTAGCAGAAGATGCTGGAATTGATACATCGATTAATTCACCATACAATGTTTATACAAAACCTGGTTTGATGCCTGGCCCAGTAGATAGTCCAAGTCAGGACGCGATTGAAGCAAGTATCAATCAAACTAAGAGTGAGAACCTCTACTTTGTAGCAAATGTTACAGATGGTAAAGTCTATTACGCAGTGACACAGGAAGAACATGATCGTAATGTAGCTGAACATGTCAATAGCAAATTGAACCAAACAAACTAAAATTATGTGATGCTTCACATAATTTTCTTTAGAGAATATCATTAGAAGAAAGTTGAAAAAAATGGCAGAAAAAACATATCCTATGACCCTTGCGGAAAAGGAAAAACTTGAAAAAGAATTAGAAGAATTGAAATTGGTCCGTCGTCCAGAAGTGGTAGAACGTATTAAGATCGCCCGTTCATACGGAGACCTTTCTGAAAATAGTGAATACGAAGCAGCTAAGGATGAACAAGCCTTTGTCGAAGGACAAATCTCTAGCTTAGAAACAAAAATTCGTTATGCTGAAATCGTCAATAGTGACTCAGTTGCCCAGGATGAAGTAGCGATTGGTAAAACAGTCACTATCCAAGAAATTGGTGAGGACGAAGAAGAAGTTTATATTATCGTAGGTTCAGCTGGTGCAGATGCCTTTGCAGGTAAAGTTTCAAATGAAAGCCCAATTGGACAAGCCTTGATTGGCAAGAAAACAGGTGACACAGCAACTATTGAAACACCTGTTGGTAGCTATGATGTAAAAATCTTGAAGGTTGAAAAAACAGCCTAAAAACAGAAAAAAGGAGTGGGGAGGCGATGCGCTTCACTCACTCCTTTTTCCATTTTGCTACTCTTCGAAAATCAAATTCAAACCACGTCAGCGTAGCCTTGCCGTACTCAAGTACAGCCTGCGGCTAGCTTCCTAGTTTGCTCTTTGATTTTCATTGAGTATAAATTAAATTGAATTGGAGACGATATGAGTTCAAAGAAGAAAAATAAGATGGAGCGTGGTCTGACCAATCGTCATGTACAGGTTATGGCCATTGCAGGGACAATCGGAACAGGACTCTTTTTAGGAGCAGGTCGCTCTATCAGCCTAACAGGTCCTTCCATTGTACTGATTTATATGATTACTGGGGCTTTTATGTTCCTCATGATGCGTGCGGTTGGGGAAATGCTCTACCAAGACCCTGAGCAACATACCTTTATCAACTTTATCACGCGCCATTTGGGTAAGGGCTGGGGTTATTTCTCAGTTTGGTCTTACTGGCTATCCGTTGTCTTTATCGGTATGGCGGAAATCACAGCCATCTCTCACTATGTTCAGTTCTGGTTTCCTAGCTGGCCAAGTTGGATGATTGAGATTGGATTTTTGACCGTTCTAGCCTTGGTCAATCTGATTGCGGTTAAGCTCTTTGGAGAAGTTGAATTTTGGTTTGCGATGGTCAAGATTGTGGCTATTTTAGCCATGATTGCCACAGGAGTCTTTATGGTCTTGACAGGTTTTAAGACACCTCATGGAGTGGCAAGTTTGGCCAATATTACTGATAATTTCTCCCTCTTCCCAAATGGTGGAGCTAACTTTGTCATGGCCTTCCAGATGGTTTTCTTTGCCTACCTCATGATTGAGTTTATCGGGGTAACAACTTCAGAAACAAAAAATCCACGTCAAGTTTTGCCAAAAGCGGTTAAGGAAATTCCTCTACGAATCGTCTTTTTCTATGGTGGAGCTCTCTTGGCCATTATGTCCATTATCCCATGGCGTGAGCTTGCATCTGCTGATTCTCCTTTTGTTACGGTATTTGAATTGGCAGGTATCAAGTGGGCAGCGGCCTTGATTAACTTCGTCGTTTTGACCTCAGCAGCATCTGCTCTCAACTCAACCCTTTATTCAACAGGACGTCATTTGTACCAGATTGCCCATGATTCGCCAAATCGCTTCCTAAAGGCTATTAAAGCAGATACTCTATCTCGCCACAATGTGCCACAAAATGCTATCATCGCTTCAACAATCTTGATTGCCCTAGCAGCCTTTATTAACATCTTGCCAGGTGTTTCGGATGCCTTTGCCTTGATTACGGCATCATCATCAGGTGTCTATATCGCTATTTATATCTTGATTATGGTGGCTCACCTTAAATACCGCAAGTCACCAGACTTTATGGCGGATGGCTATCTCATGCCCCATTATCGTTTCCTAAATCCTTTAACCATGCTCTTCTTTGCCTTTGTCTTTGTAACCCTCTTTTTACAAGAGTCTACATTTGTCGGAGCAATCGGATCAGCTATTTGGATTATCGGTTTTGGGATTTACAGCCAGTGGAAATTTAGAAAATAGATTTGAAACTCATCAACTCAGGTTGGTGAGTTTTTGCTAGTTTGACAGTCTATTGAAATAAGACTATAATCAAGCTGTAACAGTGTTTAAGGAGGTTTAGATGTACTTTAGATTGGAAAATAAGGAATCCCATAAATCACAAGAAATAGGGAATCTGATTCGTGTTTATAACCGTTCAAAAAGAGAAGAAGCTGAAAGTGAGCCACTTAATCTTTATGTCGAAGATGAAAAAGGCAATCTCCTGGCAGGTTTGATAGCAGAGACTTTTGGAAATTGGCTAGAAATTGAGTATTTATTTGTAAAAGAGGAACTGAGAGGGCAAGGAATCGGTTCAAAACTAGTGCAGCAAGCAGAAAGTGAAGCTAAGAATCGAAACTGTTGTCTTGCCTTTGTCAATACCTACCAGTTCCAGGCACCGGACTTTTATCAGAAACATGGCTACAAGGAAGTCTTTACCTTGCAAGACTATCCCTATACAGGACAAAGATACTATTACCAAAAGGATTTGTAAGGAGAATATGAAAGTATAAATCAAAGAGGGATTCTTGACATAAGTATGAAGGGGATTCTCGATCAGTAGCAGTTAGAACCTAGAAATTGTGTCCTTCTAGACGATATGGAGGACAATACAATCGCAGCTGAGACATTGGGCATCAAGGCCCATCAGGTCAAGAAAAGAAGTGATGTCGTTGATATTTTGAAATCCTATATTTAAAGGTAACGCTCTCTATTTTTTGTAGTAGAGAGTTTTTTGTTAATAAAATCTTACAAAATGGCATTTATATATTGCATTAAGTTAGATATATGGTATAATGTTTTTAAAAGAAGCGCAACTTTTTAAGAATGTAAAGGAGGACGCTAGTGGCTAAAAATTTAAAATTAAAATTAGCTCGGGTGGAGTGTGATTTAACACAAGGGGATTTGGCAGAAGCTGTGGGCGTTACTAGGCAGACTATAGGCTTGATTGAAGCTGGGAAATACAATCCTAGTCTCTCCCTCTGCCAGTCCATTTGCAGATGCTTAGGAAAAACATTAGACCAACTATTTTGGGAGGAAGAAGATGAAAAATAGAAAAAAACTTGTGATCAAAGATGAACGTACAGAAAAATTGGATGGAAAGATTTCAAGAGAAATTCTTTTGGGAATGTGCCTATTTTTGGCACTGGAAATTTTTGCCAAAGTTTATATTTTTAATTTAACGCTTCTATCCTATTCACCAGAATTACTTTTATTGATTGGAGTAGGTTTGTATGCCATTATTCGTCGCATGTATGTAGGAATTGATATTCGAAATATTGTTGAGAATACTGGAAAAGAAAGAATTTTATCTGCTATGGGATTTTCTATAGTGATTTTATTGATTGATATCGTAGGCAATCGCGAGGAACTGGTCAGTCTATTGACTTGGAAGTACTCCCTAAAAGTGGTTCTAGCAGTTATCATCTATCTCGTTGGGAGTTATTCTATGGATAGAGTTATCCTATACTTGAATCGCAGAAATCAGCAAGTTTGGGAGGAAGAAGATGAAAAATAGATTTTTTTATTATCAATTACTAGACGAAAGAGAAGAACAACTGATCAATAAAGCGGGGGCTGAAAGTTTCTATATCTCTATAGCTTTCTTGATTTTATCTTATATGATTGCAGTATTAGCACCAAGTCTTTTTAATCCGAGAATGATTCTCATCATTATCATTATTGGAACTTCTTACTTTTTCGGCCGTGCTCGAGATTTTGGTGTGAACTACTATAGTCGTTTTCATTTTACAATTTTAGGGTGTTTGCTGGTAACTCTTGCTATTACGACTCTTTTGATGTTGCAGAATTATCAATTTAACATAGAAATTTATCAGCACAATCCTTTGAACCTTAAATACTTATCTGCTTGGGTCATTACTTATCTGATTTACCTTCCTTGGGTTTTTATCGGCAATCTTGGTCTTAAAAGCTATGGCGAATGGGCTCAGAAAAAGTTTGAACAAGATATGGATGAGCTGGAGAGTGGTGAATAGCTTGTTAGCTTTTTATCAATCTCGATAAAATGTGTTATAATAGTACTAATTTATTGGAATACATGAAAGTTCTTAAAAATTTTCATGGGTTTCTAGCTAAGGAAGTAGGAAAAGTATGTATCCAGATGATAGTTTGACATTGCACACTGACTTGTACCAGATTAACATGATGCAGGTTTACTTTGACCAAGGGATTCACAATAAAAAGGCGGTCTTTGAGGTATATTTCCGCCAACAGCCTTTTAAGAACGGCTATGCGGTTTTTGCAGGTTTGGAAAGAATTGTGAGCTATCTTGAAAACTTGCGTTTTTCAGATAGTGATATCGCCTACTTGGAGTCGCTTGGTTATCATGGAGCATTCTTGGATTACCTTCGCAATTTCAAGTTGGAGTTGACCGTTCGTTCTGCCCAAGAAGGGGACCTGGTCTTTGCCAATGAGCCAATTGTGCAGGTGGAAGGCCCTCTAGCCCAATGTCAATTGGTCGAAACGGCTCTCTTAAACATCGTTAACTTTCAAACCTTGATAGCGACCAAGGCAGCACGTATTCGTTCAGTCATTGAAGATGAGCCTTTGATGGAATTCGGGACACGTCGTGCGCAAGAAATGGATGCGGCCATTTGGGGAACACGCGCAGCGGTGATTGGTGGCGCCAATGGGACTAGCAACGTGCGTGCTGGTAAACTCTTTGACATTCCTGTCTTGGGGACCCATGCCCATGCCTTGGTACAGGTTTATGGCAATGACTATGAGGCTTTTAAGGCCTATGCTTCAACCCATCGTGACTGTGTCTTTCTAGTAGATACTTATGATACCCTTCGCATCGGTGTGCCAGCTGCCATTCAGGTTGCTCGTGAACTGGGAGACAAGATTAACTTTAAGGGTGTTCGTATTGACTCTGGGGATATTGCCTATATTTCCAAGAAAGTTCGTCAGCAATTGGACGAGGCTGGATATCCAGAAGCTAAGATTTATGCCTCAAATGACCTGGATGAAAATACCATCCTTAACCTCAAGATGCAAAAGGCTAAAATCGATGTCTGGGGTGTGGGAACCAAGCTGATTACAGCCTATGACCAGCCAGCTCTTGGCGCAGTTTACAAGATTGTTGCAATCGAAGATGAAAATGGTCAGATGCGCAATACGATCAAGTTGTCTAATAATGCGGAAAAAGTGTCTACGCCAGGTAAGAAGCAGGTATGGCGTATTACCAGTCGTGAAAAAGGCAAGTCAGAAGGCGACTACATCACTTATGACGGCGTAGATGTTGCCAGCATGACAGAAATCAAGATGTTCCATCCGACTTATACCTACATCAAGAAGACCGTTCGTAATTTTGATGCTGTTCCTCTCTTGGTGGATATTTTCAAGGACGGAAAATTGATTTACAACCTGCCTAGTTTGACTGAGATTCAGGCTTATGCTCGTAAGGAATTTGACAAGCTTTGGGATGAGTACAAGCGCGTGCTTAATCCGCAGCATTACCCAGTGGATTTGGCGCGTGATGTATGGCAAGATAAGATGGACTTGATTGATAAGATGCGTAAGGAAGCCCTCGGTGAAGGAGAAGAAGAATGAGTTTGCAAGAAACGATTATCCAAGAACTGGGCGTGAAACCAGTGATTGATCCTCAGGAAGAAATTCGTCGTTCTATTGATTTCTTAAAAAGATACCTGAAAAAACATCCCTTCCTAAAAACCTTTGTACTAGGGATTTCTGGGGGACAAGATTCAACCTTAGCAGGTCGATTGGCTCAATTAACTATGGAAGAACTGCGAGCAGAAACGGGGGGTGACAGCTACAAATTTATCGCTGTCCGCCTGCCATATGGAGTCCAAGCCGATGAAGCAGATGCTCAAAAAGCCCTAGCCTTCATCCAGCCAGATGTCAGTTTAGTCGTCAATATTAAGGAATCAGCTGACGCTATGACAGCTGCAGTTGAAGAGACAGGTAGTCCTGTTTCAGACTTTAACAAGGGCAATATCAAGGCACGTTGCCGTATGATTGCCCAATATGCCCTTGCGGGTGCCCATAGCGGAGCGGTTATTGGAACAGACCACGCTGCGGAAAATATCACAGGTTTCTTTACCAAGTTTGGTGACGGTGGTGCGGATATTCTCCCCCTTTACCGCCTTAATAAACGCCAAGGAAAACAACTCTTGAAGGAGCTTGGTGCAGATCCTGCCCTCTATGAAAAAGTCCCAACAGCAGACCTAGAAGAAGACAAACCAGGCCTAGCTGACGAAGTAGCCCTCGGAGTTACTTATGAAGAGATTGACGACTACCTAGAAGGCAAAACAATCAGCCCAGGAGCCCAAGCGACTATCGAAAACTGGTGGCACAAAGGCCAACATAAACGCCACCTACCCATCACCGTATTCGATGACTTTTGGGAGTAAAAAGGTCCGGGGGACATTTTTACCCCGAGTTTAGAAATAAGTAAGCGAGGAAGGTCCGGTAACTCACAGAGTTCGATTTCGTAGTCTCACCCCCGCAACGGTGACTAGGTTTGAAAAAGCTTGATAGAGCGCATTTCAAACCAGACAGCGACTGCGTCAAGGAACTAGATGAAAAACTTGTTTTCTAGCTGTTATTGAGTTTAGTCTTTTTACCCCGAGTTTAGAAATAAGTAAGCGAGGAAGGTCCGGTAACTCACAGAGTTCGATTTCGTCGTCTCACCCCCGCAACGATGACTAGGTTTGAAAAAGCTTGGTAGAGCGTATTTCAAACCAGACAGCGACTGCGTCAAGGAACTAGATGAAAAACTTGTTTTTTAGTTGTTACTGAGTTTAGTCTTTTTACCCCGAGTTTAGAAATAAGTAAGCGAGGAAGGTCCGGGAGACCTTTTTAGCTTATTACCTTGAGATTCCAATGTAAGACAAGTTTCAATGAAGACTGGATATAGAATCATCTATCAGAAAGCGAGGTAGCGTCATGAAAGCAATCGGTACGCAAATATTACAGTCAGAACGTTTGATTTTGAGAAGATTTGTAGAAAGTGATGCAGAAGCCATGTTTCAGAATTGGGCTTCGTCTGCTGAGAATCTAACCTACGTCACTTGGGATCCCCATTCTGATGTCGAGGTAACTCGAAATTCGATTCGCAATTGGGTTTCCTCCTATGCCAATCCCAACTATTACAAATGGGCCATTTGTCTCAAAGAAAATCCAGAGCAAGTGATTGGAGATATCAGTATCGTTGCAATAGATGAGAATGATTCTTCTTGTGAAATTGGCTATGTCTTAGGAAAAAACTATTGGAGCAGAGATATAATGACGGAGGCCTTAAAAACTGTCTTGGACTTTTGTTTTACTCAAGTAGGTTTTCAAAAGGTCAGAGCACGATATGCCAGTCTCAATCTAGCTTCAGGTCGTGTCATGGAGAAGGCTGGAATGTCCTATCTAAAAACCATTACTAATGGTGTAGAGAGGAAAGGCTATCTTGCGGACCTGATTTATTACCAGATAAGTAGAGAAGACTAGTGAATTTTCTTTTCTGTTTCTATCAAAGTCAGACCTTGTCTGGCTTTTTTTGTGCCAGATTCTGAATAAACTGATTAAATTCCTATTTTTCCCTATTATTATCCCTGTTTTTTCTGGAATTTTGGAGTTATAATAGTCCTATCAAATCAAAGAATGGAGGAAGGCGATGGATAATATTATCTTTTTTATCAGTGTTTTTCTTGCTGGAATTCTCTCCTTCTTTTCTCCTTGTATTTTACCCTTGTTACCGGTATATGCAGGGGTCTTGTTGGATGACAAAGATGGTACTCAGGCTTCTAGCGAAAAATTTTCAATCTCACTTGTCAGTTTATTGCGAACTCTGGCCTTTATAGCGGGGATTTCTTTTATCTTTATCTTAC
Source organism: Streptococcus sp. LQJ-218 (assembly GCF_003428885.1). Classification (GTDB taxonomy): domain Bacteria; phylum Bacillota; class Bacilli; order Lactobacillales; family Streptococcaceae; genus Streptococcus. The sequence continues at coordinate 63,280 of NZ_QQRU01000009.1, read as the reverse complement.
TGGGCTATGGAGCTGGTTTTTTAGGCAATTTGCTGTATGCTTCCTGGTTTCAGTATGTGACGGGTGCGGTTATCATTCTCTTGGGCTTGCACCAGATGGAAGTTTTACATTTGAAGGGACTCTACAAGGAAAGAAGGCTACAATTAAAGAGAAAGGGGCAAAAGGGTAAGGGCTATAGTCAGGCATTTTTACTGGGGTTAACCTTTAGTTTTGCTTGGACGCCATGTGTGGGGCCAGTTCTGGGTTCTGTTTTAGCCTTGGCAGCTTCAGGTGGTTCAGGAGCTTGGCAGGGAGCCGGTCTCATGTTGGTCTATACGCTGGGTTTGGCGCTACCATTTTTGGTTCTAGCTCTCGCCTCCAGCTATGTTTTGAAACATTTCCGAAAACTCCATCCTTACCTCGGAACCCTCAAAAAAGTGGGTGGTTTCCTCATTATCGTGATGGGAATCTTGGTGCTTTTTGGGAATGCTTCTATTTTGACAAGATTATTTGAATAGAGAGGAAGATGAAATGAAAAAATGGCAAACATGTCTCCTTGGAGTCGGCTCAATCTGTTGCTTGGCAGCCTGTTCGGCTAAAAATGTGTCAGATGAGTCTACAACGAAGGAGCAAACCAAAACAGAACAAGTCAGTGCGCAAACTGCCACTAAGGGTCAGGCGGTTGCTGATTTTGAATTAACAGGAGTAGATGGTAAGACTTATCGTTTATCTGACTTCAAAGGCAAGAAAGTCTATCTCAAATTCTGGGCTTCTTGGTGTTCCATCTGTCTAGCTAGTCTTCCAGATACGGATGAAATCGCTAAGGATGCTGGTGATGACTACGTGGTCTTGACAGTGGTCTCTCCTGGACACAAAGGTGAACAAGCAGAAGCGGACTTTAAAAACTGGTACAAGGGCTTGGATTATAAAAATATTCCAGTTCTAATTGACCCATCAGGCAAACTTTTGGAAAGTTATGGTGTCCGTTCTTACCCAACTCAAGCCTTTATAGACAAGGAAGGAAAGTTGGTCAAAACGCAACCAGGTTTTATGGATAAGGATATGATTTTAAAGACATTGAAAGAAATGGAGTAGAGAAAGGTCATGAATGATAAAGTAAAATGGTTTGTCTTGGCAGGAATCTTTTTCCTAGCCATAAGCGGTTTCTATTTTCTATTGATGCGAAATGCAGGGCAGACAAATAGCTCGCAAATTGAGAAAGCAGCAGTTAGCCAAGGAGGAAAAACAGTGAAAAAAACAGAAGTGAGTAAAGACGCAGATTTGCACGAAATTTATCTAGCTGGTGGTTGTTTCTGGGGAGTTGAGGAGTATTTTTCTCGCGTTCCCGGAGTGACAGATGCCGTTTCAGGCTATGCAAATGGTAGAGGGGAAACAACCAAGTACGAATTGATTAACCAAACAGGTCATGCGGAGACAGTCCATGTCACCTATGATGCCAATCAAATTTCTCTCAAGGAAATCCTGCTTCATTATTTCCGCATTATCAATCCAACCAGCAAAAATAAACAAGGAAATGATGTGGGAACCCAGTACCGTACTGGTGTTTATTACACAGATGACAAGGATTTAGAGGTGATTAACCAGGTCTTTGATGAGGTGGCTAAGAAATACGATCAACCTCTAGCAGTTGAAAAGGAGCCCTTGAAGAATTTTATAGTAGCTGAGGATTACCACCAAGACTACCTCAAGAAAAATCCAAATGGCTACTGCCATATCAATGTCAATCAGGCGGCCTATCCTGTCATCGATGCCAGCAAATATCCAAAACCAAGTGATGAGGAATTGAAAAAGACCTTGTCAGCTGAGGAGTATGCAGTTACTCAGAAAAATCAAACAGAACGGGCTTTCTCAAACCGCTACTGGGATAAATTTGAATCTGGTATCTATGTGGATGTGGCAACTGGCGAACCCCTCTTTTCATCAAAGGACAAATTTGAGTCTGGTTGTGGCTGGCCTAGTTTCACCCAACCCATTAGTCCAGATGTGGCTACCTACAAGGAAGATAAGTCTTACAATATGACGCGCATGGAAGTGCGGAGCCGGGTTGGGGATTCTCACCTTGGTCATGTCTTTACGGATGGACCACAGGACAAGGGTGGCTTACGTTACTGTATCAATAGTCTTTCTATCCGCTTTATTCCCAAAGACCAAATGGAAGAAAAAGGCTATACTTATTTACTAGATTATGTTGATTAAAAGGTCTTTCCTAAGCAGTTAGAGGAGAATTTTGCTATACTGATACTAGTAAGTGGCAAAGGAGAGAAGCATGACCTACACAATCTTAATCGTAGAAGATGAATATCTGGTAAGACAAGGCTTGACTAAACTGGTCAATGTAGCAGCCTACGATATGGAAATCATCGGTCAGGCTGAAAATGGAAGACAGGCTTGGGAATTGATACAAAAGCAGGTGCCAGATATTATTTTAACCGATATCAACATGCCCCAGCTAAATGGCATCCAGTTAGCCAGTCTGGTCCGAGAAACCTATCCTCAGGTGCATTTGGTCTTTTTAACAGGCTACGATGATTTTGATTATGCTCTTTCTGCTGTCAAACTCGGTGTGGACGACTACCTGCTCAAACCCTTTTCTCGTCAGGACATTGAGGAAATGTTGGGGAAAATCAAGCAAAAGTTGTACAAGGAGGAGAAAGAAGAGCAGTTACAAGATTTATTGACCGATCAATTTGAAGGAAACATGGCTCAGAAAATCCACTCCCATCTAGCTGATAGCCAATTTAGTTTAAAGAGCTTGGCCAGTGACTTGGGCTTCAGTCCGACTTATTTGAGTTCTTTAATCAAGAAAGAGTTGGGTTTGCCTTTTCAGGATTATCTGGTGCGAGAACGTGTCAAACAAGCCAAGCTTTTGCTTTTAACTACCGATCTGAAGATTTACGAGATAGCCGAAAAGGTTGGTTTTGAAGATATGAACTACTTTACCCAACGTTTTAAGCAGATTGCAGGTGTGACACCTCGTCAGTTTAAGAAGGGAGAAGGTCGATGAAGCGTTCTTCTCTCCTAGTCAGAATGGTTATTTCCATTTTTCTGGTCTTTCTCATTCTCCTAGCTCTGGTTGGGACTTTCTACTATCGATCTAGTTCATCAGCTATTGAGGCCACCATTGAAGGCAATAGCCAGACGACTATCAGCCAAACTAGCCACTTTATCCAGTCTTATATCAAAAAATTAGAAACCACCTCGACCAGTTTGACCCAGCAGACGGATGTCCTAGCCTATGCTGAGAATCCCAGTCAAGACAGAGTAAAAGGAATCCGCGATCTGTTTTTGACTATCTTAAAGGCAGATCAGGACTTGAAAGCTGTTGTGCTGGTAACCAAGTCTGGTCAACTCATTTCTACAGATGACACTGTGCAGATGAAAACATCTTCAGATATGATGACTGAGGATTGGTATCAAAAGGCCATTCATCAGGGGGCTAAGCCAGTTTTGACCCCAGCTCGTAAATCAGACAGTCAGTGGGTCATTTCTATTACGCAAGAACTTCTTGATGCAAAGGGTGCCAATCTGGGCGTGCTTCGTTTGGACATTTCCTACGAAACTCTGGAAGCCTATCTCAATCAACTCCAGTTGGGTCAGCAGGGCTTTGCTTTTATCATCAATGAAAACCATGAATTTGTCTACCATCCTAAACACACCGTTTATAGTTCGTCTAGCGAAATGGAGGCCATGAACCCCTATATTGAGACAGGGCAGGGCTATACTCCTGGTCACAAATTCTACGTCAGTCAGGAAAAGATTGCAGGTACTGATTGGACGGTGCTTGGCGTGTCATCACTGGAGAAGTTAGACCAGGTTCGGAGTTAACTCATGTGGACCTTGCTTGGGGCTAGTGTCACATCTCTTCTTGTCTGTCTCTGTTTAGTGTGGTTCAGTCTCAAGCGCTGGATTGCTCCTCTGAATGACTTGAGAGAAACCATGATGGAGATTGCTTCCGGGAATCAGAATCTCCGTGCCAAGGAAGCGGGTGCCTATGAACTGAGAGAAGTGTCTCGTCAGTTCAATGCCATGTTGGATCAGATTGATCAGCTGATGTCAGATATTCGCAGACAGGAAGAAACGACCCGTCAGTATCAACTTCAAGCCCTATCGAGCCAGATTAACCCCCATTTCCTTTATAACACCTTGGATACCATCATCTGGATGGCTGAATTTCAGGATAGTCAGAGAGTGGTGCAAGTGACCAAGTCCTTGGCAACCTATTTCCGCTTGGCGCTCAATCAAGGCAAGGACTTGATTTGCCTGTCTGACGAAATCAATCATGTCCGCCAATATCTCTTCATTCAGAAACAACGTTATGGGGATAAGCTAGACTATGAAATTATTGAAAATCCTGCCTTTGATCATCTAGTCTTGCCTAAGTTAGTGCTACAACCCCTAGTAGAGAATGCTCTTTACCATGGCATTAAGGAAAAGGAAGGTCAGGGACATATTAAAGTTTCTGTCCAGAAACAGGATAGGGGATTGGTCATATGCATTAAGGATGATGGAGTTGGCTTCCAACATGCTTCTGATAGTAGTCAAAGTCAACTCAAACGTGGAGGAGTTGGTCTTCAAAATGTTGATCAGCGACTTAAACTTCATTTTGGAGAACATTACCAGATGAAGATCGTTTCTACCCCTTTAAAAGGAACGACGGTTGAAATATACATAAATAAAATAGAAACTAGTTAACTCCCAGTTCATTCTGGGAGTTTTATGCGTAATTGGGCAAGCTTTCAAGGTTGTCTATCTTGCTAAAACGTAGAAAAAACGATATGATAGATAATGACAAAAGAGGTATCAAGTATGAAGGAAAAAGACATTCAAAGAGACACAAGCCAGATTGTAAAAGATGTATTAGAAAAAGCCAATTTGAAGCAGGGATCTATCTTTGTTTTGGGCCTATCTTCTAGCGAGGTGATAGGTGGTCAGATTGGCAAGGAATCCAGCCAAGAAATTGGGGAAATTATTGTGAAGACCATCCTAGATATCTTAGAGGAAAAAGGAATTCATCTAGCTGTTCAAGGTTGTGAACATGTCAATCGGGCCCTCGTTGTTGAACGTCAGGTGGCAGAACAGTTTGGTCTGGAAATGGTCAGTGTCCTTCCTACTCTTCATGCAGGAGGTTCGGGTCAGTTGGCAGCCTTCAAATTTATGCAAGATCCAGTTGAGGTAGAATTTATCAAGGCTCATGCTGGATTGGATATCGGAGATACTGCAATTGGCATGCATGTCAAGCATGTTCAGGTTCCGATTCGCCCTCTTTTGAGAGAGATTGGACATGCCCATGTAACGGCGCTTGCTAGCCGTCCAAAATTAATCGGAGGTGCGCGTGCGCACTATCCACAAGATTCTATCAGAAAGTCGTGAGAATGAAAAAAACAAAACAACAACTAGAAAAAATCACCAAATATTCGATTCGCAAGCTAACTGTTGGGGTAGGTCCTGTAGCCATCGGGGCCTTCCTTTTTGGTGCTAGTACCCTTTCAGTAGATAAGGTACAAGCCAATGAAGTCAGTGATTCTCATAGTGTTCATTACCGTTATTTGGCGGAGCAGGAATTGACCGAGTCTGAAAAAGCCTTGATTCATCATGAGGTTCCAACAGAATTTCAAGATGATGATATTCTCTATGTAGTTTATCGCAAAAAGGCAACTACCAGTCAACAACTTCCTTACACAGGAAGTAAAGAACTAGCCTTGGCAGGACTTGGCTTAGCAACGGCCTCGCTAGCAGTCTTTTTGGTGTCCAAAAAAGGTCGCAAAGAGGTCCTAGGTGTTCTCTTGATTGGTTCTTTAGGAGCCAGCACTTTTGTACCTTATGGGGCATTTGCGTTTGAAAATAAAGAATTGCTTTCTTATAATCAAACTATTTCGGCCTCTACACATGAGGGCTTGGCTGAAGGGATTATCCACATTGATGGCTATGAATACATTGGCTACTTCAAAGAAGCAGAACTCCATCCATCAAGACCAGCTTCAGCTGAGAAGCCTCAGTTGCCAGTAGAAAAGCAAAGTTCAAAAGAAATCGAGAAAACAGAAGTCGTTCAAGAAACACCTGCTGTTGCTCCGGAACCTGCTATCGAAAAACCTGTGACACAAGCTCCAGTTGCTCCTGCTCTTGAAGAAAAACCAGTTTCTGAGAAGCCTCAGACTAGACAGGAAGAGAGCTTGGTAGAGATTCCGTTTGAAACAGTCACAAGCCCAGATGCGAATCTAGCAGAAGGACAGACTCGTATCGTCACAGCCGGAGTAAATGGTCAGCGCCGTCTTGTAACTAAAGTATCCATGGTTAATGGTCAAGAAGTTAGAGAAGTCGTTGAAGATCAAGTAGTCCAAAATCCTGTGTCGCAAGTCATTGTAGTCGGAACGAAGAAAGTTGGGCAACCTGCTCCAACTCCAGTACCACAAGCTGAACCAATGCATCAAGTAGCAAAAGGTACACAAGAGGAAGGCAAAGAAGGCCAGGCTTTAATACAAGCTGAATTGCCAGAGGCTCCAGTTGAAACGAAGGGAACTCAAGAGGAAGGCAAAGAAGGTCAGGCTTTAACACAGCCAGAATTGCCAGAGGCTCCAGTAGAAGCAAAAGGCACCCAAGAAAAAGGTAAGACAGGTCAGGCTTTAACACAGCCAGAATTGCCAGAGACTCCAGTTGAAGCGAAGGGGACTCAAGAGAAAGGCAAAGAAGGCCAAGCACTAACACAAGCTGAGTTACCAGAAGCTCCAATTGAAGTAAAAGGTACCCAAGAGGAAGGTAAAGAAGGCCAAGCCCTTGTACAAGATCAGTTACCTGAGTACAAAGTAACTGAGGGAACCCTTGTTGAAACATCGACTACAGACCTAGACTACAAAACTGAAACGACTGAGGATCCAACCAAGTATACGGATGAAGAAACTGTCGTAAGAAATGGTGAAAAAGGTAGTCAAGTTACTAAAACAACCTATAAAACAGTAGAAGGTGTTAAAACGAACCAAGTTCTTTCAACTAGCACAGAAGTAACCAAGGAACCTGTAAATCAACAGGTAAGTCGTGGGACAAAACCAATTGAGGGAACTCTTGTAGAAGAAAGTCTTGAAAAGATTCCATTTAAGGAAGTTGTTAAAGAAGATGACCAACTGAAAAAAGGCATAGAAGTTGTAGCTCAAGAAGGTAAAGAAGGTCAGAAAAAAATCACCAAGACTTTTAATACCATTAAGGGAGTTAAAACAGAGGACGCTCCAAAAGTTACAGAGGAAATCCTTGAGGCACCTCAAGACAAAATTTTGAAACGTAGTACCAAGACTTTTGAAAAACCAGTATTGACTATCACAGCAGTTGAACCTAAGGATTTGAAGCGTACTTCAGACGTTAAATACAGTCTAGAAAATCCAAGTAAGGCAGCTATTAAATCTATCACCCTAACTCTGAAAAAAGGTGATGAGATTGTCAAAACCATGAATGTTTCACCAGATGACTTGACAACTACCCTGACAGATTTGCAGTACTACAAGGATTATAAACTTGAAACGAAGATGGTTTATAACCGTGGTGAGGGTGATGAGGAAGAAGTTCTGAAAGAAGAACCGCTAAGAATTGACCTCAAAAAAGTTGAAATAAAAAACATCAAAGAAACAAGCTTGATGAGTGTAGATGCTGACGGTAATGAAACAGATACTAGTTTACTGACAGAAAAACCAACTGATGTTGCTCCGCTTTATTTACGAGTGACCACTCATGATAACAAAATAACAAGACTTGCTGTTGACAAGATTGAAGAAGTAGAAAAAGACGGAAAAACTTTATACAAAGTCACTGCAAAAGCACCTGATTTGATTCAACGGAATGCTGATAACACACTTAGCGAAGAGTATGTTCATTATTTTGAAAAACAAAAATTAAAAGAAGGTAATGTTTATTATAACTTCAACGAACTTGTAAAAGATATGAAAGCTAACCCTAGTGGTGAGTTTAAACTTGGTGCAGATCTAAATGCAGCCAATGTACCTACACCAAATAAAGAGTATGTTCCAGGTACATTTAAGGGTAAGTTATCAAGTGTTGAAGGGCAACGTTATTCAATCCACAATATGGGTCGTCAACTATTTGGTGGTATTGAAGGTGGTTCTGTAAAAGATGTTAATTTAGCTAATGTTGATATCAACATGCCTTGGATTGACAATATTTCTGCACTTGCTAGAACTGTTAAAAATGCTACGGTTGAAAATATTAAAGTAACTGGAAGCATTCTTGGAAGAGATGGAATTGCTGGTATTATTAATAAAGGAGATACGGGAGCTCAATTAACAAATGTTGCATTTATCGGTAATCTTACTGGTGTTGGTAACAGAGGTTGGGATTTCGGTGGTATTGCCGGAGAACTTTGGAAAGGTAATATCGATAAAGCTTATGTAGATGCTAATATGGTAGCTAATAAAGCGCGTATCGGTGGTCTTGTTGCTAGAACGGACAACAGTGGTGACCCTAATGGAATCGGTAAATACGGAGCTGTCCGTAATGCTGTTACAAAAGGAATTATTAAAGTAAAAGATCCTGTTGAAACAGGTGGATTCATCAGTAAAAACTGGGCATGGGGTAAAGTTGCTGACTCTGTGTCTATGATGAAAGTGGAAAATGGTGAAGTGTTCTATGGATCTAAAGATATTGACGAAGATGGTGGTTACTTCTCAAACAATGCATTAGAACGTAACTTCATCGTGAAAGATGTAAGTACAGGTAAGCGTTCATTCAGATTCTCTACTTCTGATAGAATTAAAGAGGTATCTCAAGAAGAAGCAGATAAGAAGATTGCAACATTAGGAATTACAGCTAATGATTATGTTATCAATCCTCTTGTTTCAGATACACTAAATAATGTAAAACCAAAAGCTGACACTTACAAAGATACTCAGGATTACGATGCGTCTCGTGAACTTGCTTACCGTAATGTTGAAAAACTTCAGCCATTCTACAATAAAGAGTGGATTATAAACCAAGGAAATAAGTTAGCCACTGATAGTCCATTAATGACTAAAAAAGTATTGTCTGTAACTGCAATGAAAGGTAATGACTTTGTTACAGACCTTACAGATGCTGACCATATTATGGTTCATTACGCAGATAAGACAAAAGATATCTTTACAATTTCACCGAAAGAATCTAAGGTTCAACAAGTTCGTGAATATAGTATTGAAGGATTAGGTGATATTGTATATACACCAAATATGGTTGTTAAAGAGAGAACACAATTAATCAACGATATTAGAGCTAAATTATCTTCCGTTGAATTATATTCTGATGAAGTACGTAAGATCCATGGTGATCCGAAAATGTTATACTTAGATGAAAACTTCAAAGAAGTAAAAGATAACCTAGATGCATTTGTAAAAGCTTTAGTTGAAAATGAAGATCACCAACTGAATACTGACCAAGCAGCTCAACGTGCATTAGTTAAAAAAGTTGAAGATAACAAAGCTAAGATTATGTTAGCTCTGGCTTACTTTAACCAATACTATGGAATTAAATTTGATAGATTAAATATCAAAAATATGATGACATTCAAACCTGATTTCTATGGTAAGAACGTTAACGTGCTTGATAGATTAATTCGATTTGGATCAAATGGGGATAACCTAAAAGGTGATCGTTCTCATGACACATTTAATCGTTTATTAGCCGGTGATACTGGTAAAGCTAACTTACATGAGTTCTTGAAATACAACATGGAACTATTCACTAATGATACTGATATGAACACTTGGTTCAAGAATAACATTGCAGAGAACGCTTATGTTGTTGAGAAACAATCATCAAATCCAGATTTCGCTAATAAGAAACATAAATTATATGAAGTGATTAATAACGGACATCACGGACGTTATATCTTACCACTTCTAAACTTGAAGAAAGCTCATATGTTCTTAATTACAACCTATAACACCATTGCGTTTAGTTCATTTGAGAAATACGGTAAGAACACAGCAGAAGAACGTGAAGCGTTCAAGAAAGAAATCGACTTACGTGCACAAGAGCAGATCAATTACTTAGACTTCTGGTCTCGCTTAGCTGCTGATAATGTACGCAATAAGTTACTCAAGAGTGAAAACATGGTTCCATCTGCGATTTGGGATAACCACTTCGCACCAGACCTTGGTTGGGTAGACCGTATGGGACACACTAAGAAGGGTGACTTCGCTCCAATTCGTGAGTTTTATGGCCCAACTGATAAATGGCACGGTAACAATGGTATGGGGGCATATGCTTATATTTTCCAAGATCCACAACCACAAGAAGCTGTATACTATATCTTATCTAGTTTAATCAGTGACTTCGGTACATCTGCATTTACCCATGAAACAACACACATCAACGACCGTATGGCGTACTTAGGTGGATGGCGTCACCGTGAAGGAACCGACGTTGAAGCATTTGCTCAGGGTATGTTACAATCACCATCAGTCTCAAATCCAAATGGTGAATATGGTGCCTTAGGATTAAACATGGCATATGAACGTCAAAATGATGGTAACCAATGGTATAACTATAATCCTAATATGTTAGATAGTCGTGAAAAAATTGATCATTATATGAAGAATTATAATGAATCAATGATGATGCTTGATTACTTAGAAGCTGATGCGGTCATTAAGAAAAATGAAGGAACCAATGATAAGTGGTTCAAGAAAATGGATAGAGAATGGCGTTCGAATGCTGATCGTAACAGTCTAAAAGGTGAACCACATCAATGGGATAAACTTCGTGATTTAAATGATGAAGAAAAAAACATGAAGTTAACAACGATTGATCAATTGGTAAACAATAACTTTGTTACCAAGCATGGAATGCCAGGTAATGGACGTTACCGTTCGGAAGGTTTCGATTCTGCTTATCAAACCGTTAATATGATGGCAGGTATCTATGGTGGTAATACAAGTAGAAGTACTGTAGGTTCTATTTCATTTAAACATAATACATTCCGTATGTGGGGTTACTTTGGTTACCTTGATGGTTTCTTAGGATACGCTTCTAATAAATATAAAGATGCTGCTAAGAAAGAAAACAACGGTTATGTTGGAGATGATTTCATCATTAAGAAAGTTTCAAATGGAAGATTCCAAAACTTAGAAGAATGGAAATCTGCTTGGTATCATGAAGTTCATGAGAAAGCTCAAAAAGGCTTTGTTGAAATTGAAATTAATGGGGAGAAAATTTCAACTTATGCAAGACTTCAAGAATTGTTTGATGAAGCAGTTGAAAAAGATCTCAAAGAGAATGGATCTGGAAATACAGTTAGTCTGAAAGAGAAAGTTTATAAACAACTTCTACAAAAAACGAATGGATTTACTGGAGATTTGTTCTCTAAATAGTTGATAGGATTAATTGAATAATAAAAAGGTAGATCAGTTTTGTCTGAATCTGCCTTTTTATGCTATACTTGAAATATGCATAGAAAAACAGTGATTGATTTTAGATCTTTGGGGGAGAGATACACCTTTACCCAGCCGATTAAAGAGTTAAAAACGAGAGATTTAGCAGAAGTGGCAAACTTGCTGGCACAAGTGGAGAGCTACCAAGAGCAAGGCTATTACGTGGTGGGCTATGTCAGCTACGAGGCTGCACCTGCTTTTGAGGAGAAATTAGCAGTTCACAAGGCACCTTTATTGGACGAGTATTTGCTTTACTTTACTGTTCACGATAGGGTGGAAACTTCCCCTATTCCTCTGACTTATGATAAGATTGATCTGCCTTCAAAGTGGCAGGAAGTAACGTCTGCAGAGGACTATGAAAAGGCGATTGCCCAGATACATCATCATTTGCGGCAGGGAGACACCTATCAAGTCAACTACACCGTCCAACTCAAGCAAGACTTAAGTGCTAATCCTTTTGCCATCTACAATCGCATGGTGGTTGAGCAGGAGGCTGGTTACAATGCCTATGTTGAACATGATGAGATGGCAGTGATTTCCATGAGCCCAGAGCTCTTTTTTGAGCAAGATGGTCGCGAGTTGACAACGCGACCAATGAAGGGAACGACTCAGCGTGGAGTGACTGACCAAGAAGACCTTGCCCAAGCTAGTTGGTTGGAGCAGGATCCTAAAAATCGGTCTGAAAATATGATGATTGTGGACCTCTTGCGCAATGATATGAACCGTATTTCCGAAGTGGGAAGTGAGCATGTGGAGCGTCTGTGTCAGGTAGAGCAGTATTCGACTGTCTGGCAGATGACTTCGACTATCAAGAGTCGGTTGCGAGAGGAAGTTGACCTTGTTGAAATCTTCCGTTCTATCTTTCCTTGTGGATCCATAACAGGAGCTCCGAAAATTGCGACTATGGAAATCATTAAGGACTTAGAGCCCCAACCACGTGGAGTCTACTGTGGAACGATTGGTCTTTTGCTTCCAAATGGGCGACGGATTTTCAATGTGGCCATTCGGACCATTCAACTGCATCAAGGGAAAGCTATCTATGGAGTTGGCGGAGGCATTACATGGGATAGCACTTGGGAATCTGAATACCGCGAGGTTCATCAAAAGGCAGCTGTTCTCTATCGTAAACAGGCTCGTTTCAAACTGATTACAACTGGAAAAATCAGCCAGAAGTGCTTGCTGTTTGAGAATCAACATATAGAAAGGCTGAGAAAAGCTAGTCGGTATTTTGCCTTTCCATTTGATTCAGAAAACTTGAAACAAAAAATAAAAGAAGAGTGTCAGGCTTGTGATGCTAATCAAGATTACCGCTTGCGTATTTCTCTTAGCAAATCTGGAAAGATAGAACTCAGTCGTCAAGTATTGGAACCTCTTAATCCGACCTTCTGCCAAGCAAAACTTTGTCTTCAGGAGGCGAATTTACAACAAGCCTTTACCTACTTCAAAACGACTCACAGACCGCATTTGAGCCTAGGGGAACAAGAGAAAATTTACCACAATAAGTCAGGAGAACTGCTTGAAACCTCTATTGGAAATTTGGTTCTGAAAATTGCTGGAAAACTCTACACACCGCCTATCGAACTTGGGATCTTGCCAGGAATTTATCGTCAACATTTGCTGAAAATAGGACAGGTAGAAGAGAAAACCTTGACCTTGGCAGATTTAGCCCAAGCAGAAGTTATTTACGGCTGTAATGCAGTGAGAGGTTTATATGAGCTAATCATACAGGAGAACTAGATGAAACTGATATTTTTGCACGGGCTAGGGCAGTCAGCAGAGAGTTGGAAAGAAGTTCGGAATCTACTGACAGATTATCCTTCTGAGGCTATCGAGTTATTTCCTTCTGAAGTTAGCAGCTATCAAAAGGCCAAGGAGCGAGTTTATCAGCAACTATCTAAAAAGACAGAACCTTTTGTTTTGGTTGGATTGTCCTTAGGTGCTGCCCTGGCACTAGAACTGTCTAGTTACGATTTGCCAAATCTCCGAGCTTTGGTTCTATCAGGATGCCCACTAAAATTAGCAGGGAATATCCTATTTTATCTTCAGTTGCTGATATTTAAATTACTTCCCAAAAGAGTATTTGAAAAACAGGGAGCAGACAAAGCTCTTATGGTCGAAGTTTCTGAGGAATTGAAGACACTTGATTTAAGAGAGATTGTACGGAATTGTCCCCATCCAAGCTTGTTAATTTGTGGTAGTCAGGATAAGCCTAATCTCAGTTCAATGAAAACTATTCAAGAACTGATGCCAAATTCTCAGTTTCAGATTATCCCTGATGGTCCTCATGTCTTGAATGAGGTTAAACCAAAAGAGTTTGCTGAACAGATTAAATCTTTCCTTGAATTGCTGAAATAAGTTTGATAAAATAATATTGAAATCGATAACATCCTTATAGGAGAAAGAAATGAACAAACGTCTATTTTTAAAAATGAGTCTGGCTACCTTGCCAGTTTTAGCCTTGTTTTCACAACCAGTGTTAGCAGAAGAAAACATTCATTTTTCTAGTTGTAAAGAAGCCTAGGCGAATGGATACGCAGATATTCACGAGGGAGAACCTGGTTATTCTGCCAAGTTAGACCGCGATCATGATGGTGTGGCTTGCGAATTGAAAAATGCTCCAAAGGGTGCCTTCAAAGCAAAACAATCAACGACAGCTCAAACTAACACAAGTTCAGCAACAACAAGTGGTTGGGTTAAGCAGGATGGTGCTTGGTATTACCTTGATGGAAATGGAAATCCAGTGAAAAATGCTTGGCAGGGAAGCTATTACCTGAAAGCTGATGGGAAAATGGCACAGAGTGAATGGATTTATGACTCTTCTTATCAAGCTTGGTATTACTTGAAATCAGATGGTTCTTATGCAAAAAATGCATGGCAAGGAGCTTACTATCTTAAATCAAACGGTAAAATGGCCCAAGGTGAGTGGGTTTATGACTCTTCTTACCAAGCCTGGTATTACTTGAAATCAGATGGTTCATACGCTCGCAATGCATGGCAAGGAAATTACTATTTGAAATCAGATGGTAAAATGGCTAAAAATGAGCGAGTTGATGGAGGCCGTTACTATGTAGATGCTTCCGGTCTATGGAAACCATAAGTAAGGATAAAATCTAGAAAGTTAATGCAAACCTTTGCACTGATTGGCAGATTTTGTTATACTAGTAGTGTAAGCATTTTCAATTAAGAATAAGGAGAAGACGATGAGTCAAAAGATTATTGGGATTGACCTTGGTGGAACTTCTATCAAGTTCGCTATTTTAACGCAAGAAGGAGAAATCCAAGAAAAATGGTCTATTAAGACAAACATTTTGGATGAAGGAAGCCATATCGTAGACGAAATGATTGAAACGATTCAACACCGATTGGGCTTGCTTGGATTGTCTGCTGAAAATTTCCGTGGAATTGGTATGGGGTCACCTGGTGTGGTTGACCGTGAAAAAGGGACTGTTATCGGTGCCTACAACTTGAACTGGAAAACTCTTCAACCAATCAAAGAAAAAATGGAAAAAGCCTTGGGGATTCCATTCTTTATCGACAATGACGCCAACGTGGCAGCTCTTGGTGAGCGTTGGATGGGTGCTGGTGACAACCAACCAGATGTTGTCTTTATGACACTTGGTACAGGTGTTGGTGGCGGTATCGTAGCAGAAGGTAAATTGCTTCACGGTGTTGCAGGTGCTGCTGGTGAACTTGGACACATCACAGTTGACTTTGACCAACCAATCGCATGTACTTGTGGTAAAAAAGGCTGTCTTGAGACAGTAGCTTCAGCGACAGGTATCGTTAATTTGACTCGTCGTTACGCAGATGAATACGAAGGCGATGCAGAGTTGAAACGCTTGATTGATGACGGAGCAGAAGTAACAGCTAAAACTGTCTTTGATTTGGCAAAAGAAGGAGACGACCTTGCTTTGATCGTTTACCGTAACTTCTCACGTTACTTGGGAATCGCTTGTGCTAACATTGGTTCAATCCTAAACCCATCAACAATTGTTATCGGTGGTGGTGTGTCAGCTGCGGGAGAATTCCTTCTACAAGGTGTTCAAAAAGTCTACGACGAAAATACTTTCCCACAAGTACGCACATCAACAAAATTAGCTCTTGCAACACTAGGAAATGACGCTGGAGTTATCGGAGCAGCATCACTTGTATTACAGTAAAATAAAAAAGGAGAAAATTGCTTTCTGTAAGCGAGTGATTTTCTTCCTTTCTTTTTTTATGCTATACTAGTTAGGACAATAAATGAGGTGAGAGAGAATGACAAAAGCAGATACAATTTTTAAAGAAAATATCGAGCGAATCTTGAATGAAGGTGTCTTTTCTGAGCAGGCGCGTCCTAAGTACAAGGATGGAACGGTAGCTAACTCCAAGTACATCACAGGGGCCTTTGCAGAGTATGATTTGTCTAAGGGTGAATTCCCCATCACAACTTTGCGTCCTATCGCTATTAAATCAGCTATTAAAGAAGTGCTTTGGATTTACCAAGATCAATCAAATAGTCTGGAAGTTCTAAATGATAGATACAATGTTCATTATTGGAATGACTGGGAAGTGGGAGATACAGGGACAATCGGCGAGCGTTATGGGGCTGTGGTAAAGAAACACGACATCATTAACAAGATTCTCAAACAGTTGGAAGCCAATCCTTGGAATCGCCGCAATATCATATCGCTCTGGGATTATCAAGCTTTCGAAGAAACAGAAGGGCTGCTGCCATGCGCCTTTCAGACCATGTTTGATGTCCGCCGTGTTGATGGAGAAATCTATCTGGATGCGACCTTGACTCAGCGTTCGAATGACATGCTGGTCGCCCACCACATCAACGCTATGCAGTACGTAGCTCTTCAAATGATGATTGCCAAGCATTTTGGCTGGAAAGTTGGAAAGTTTTTCTACTTTATCAATAACCTCCATATCTATGACAATCAATTTGAACAAGCTCAGGAATTGCTTCGTCGTGAGCCTTCAAATTGCCAACCACGTTTGGTCTTGAATGTACCAGACAAGACCAATTTCTTTGATATTAAAGCAGAGGATTTTGAGTTGGTAGATTATGACCCTGTCAAGCCACAGTTGAAGTTTGACCTAGCTATTTAATATTCTTCGAAAATCTCTTCAAACCAGGCTCGATTCCTAGTTTGCTCTTTGATTTTCATTGAGTATAAAAGAATAGAAAAAGAAGTTGAGACAATGAATCCCAACTTCTTTTATTTCTTAACGTGATACGCGGCGACGAGCTGCTTTCTTACGGTTTTCTTCGATGAAAGCTGTTTTTTGCTCTTCTGGTTCAATCACTTTCTTTTTGAAAGTGTATACTGCACCTGCAACGGCAGCAACAGTTCCTGCTACACCTGTTACAAGACCTTTACCAAATCCTTTAGCCATGAGTCTTCCTCCTTTATATTTTCAATCAGCCAGCCTCCTCAAGAGGTCACATTTTTCTGACTGACCTTTTTGTGTTATAATAGTTATAATAATAGTAACGAAAAAATGGAAATTTTTCAAGGAAAAAAGATGAAAATAAAAATAATTGTGATTGTTGGACCGACTTCAGTTGGAAAAACAGCCCTAGCCATTGAAGTTGCAAAGCGTTTTAATGGTGAAGTGGTTAGTGGCGATAGCCAACAAGTCTATCGAGGGCTAGATATCGGAACGGCAAAGGCTAGTCAAGAAGAGCAGGCAGCTGTTCCTCATCATTTAATCGATGTTAGAGAGGTAACCGAGTCTTACTCGGCTTTTGATTTTGTTTCAGAAGCCAAGTTAGCTATTGAGGATATTCACAGCCGTGGCAAGCTTGCTATTATCGCTGGTGGGACTGGACTTTATATCCAGAGTTTGCTAGAAGGTTATCACCTGGGTGGGGAGACCCCCCATGAAGAGATTTTAGCCTATCGAGCTAGCTTGGAGCCCTATACAGATGAGGAATTAGCTCATCTGGTAGAGCAAGCAGGCCTTGAAATTTCTCAGTTTAATCGTCGTCGTGCCATGCGTGCCTTGGAGATTGCTCATTTTGGTCAGAATTTGGAAAATCAAGAGACCTTATATGAACCACTGATTATTTGTTTGGATGATGAACGTAGTCAACTTTATGAACGTATCAATCACCGAGTGGACCTGATGTTTGAAGCTGGACTTCTAGACGAAGCTAAGTGGCTCTTTGACCATTATCCAGATGTTCAGGCTGCTAAAGGGATTGGTTACAAGGAACTCTTTCCTTATTTTCGTGGAGAGCAGTTTTTGGAAGAAGCTAGTGACAGCCTAAAACAGGCAACTCGCCGATTTGCCAAGCGTCAGTTGACCTGGTTCCGTAATCGCATGCAGGTGACCTTTTATCAGATTGGAGAAGCTGGTGTGCAAGACCGCATTTTAAGCCGGATAGAGGAGTTTTTAAATGATTGAAACGGAGAAAAAAGAGGAGCGGGTCCTGCTGATTGGAGTTGAACTCCAGGGCATGGATAATTTTGATCTCTCCATGGAAGAATTGGCCAGTCTGGCTAAGACGGCTGGTGCAGTTGTAGTCGATAGTTACAGACAAAAACGTGAAAAATACGATTCCAAGACCTTCGTCGGTTCTGGTAAGTTGGAAGAAATAGCTCAAATGGTGGACGCAGAAGAAATCACGACAGTCATCGTCAATAACCGTCTGACACCTCGACAAAATGTTAATTTAGAGGAAGTTCTCGGTGTTAAGGTCATTGACCGTATGCAGTTGATTTTGGATATCTTTGCCATGCGAGCTCGAAGCCATGAAGGGAAGCTCCAAGTCCACCTAGCCCAGCTCAAATACCTCTTGCCTCGTTTGGTTGGTCAAGGGATTATGCTCAGCCGTCAGGCAGGGGGGATTGGTTCCCGTGGTCCCGGTGAAAGTCAGCTGGAGCTGAACCGTCGTAGTGTTCGCAATCAGATCACAGATATCGAGCGCCAGCTCAAGGTGGTTGAGAAAAATCGGGCGACAGTCAGAGAAAAACGTCTGGAATCGAGCACCTTTAAGATTGGTTTGATTGGTTATACCAATGCTGGTAAATCAACCATCATGAACACCTTGACTAGCAAGACCCAGTATGAGGCTGACGAGCTTTTTGCGACTCTGGATGCGACGACTAAGAGCATCCATCTTGGTGGCAATTTACAGGTAACCTTGACAGATACCGTTGGATTTATTCAAGACCTACCAACCGAATTGGTGTCCAGTTTTAAGTCGACTTTGGAAGAAAGCAAGCATGTGGACCTTCTGGTTCATGTTATCGATGCTAGCAATCCTTACCACGAAGAGCATGAAAAAACAGTTCTTTCCATCATGAAAGACTTGGACATGGAGGATATTCCTCGCCTGACCCTTTATAATAAAGCGGATTTGGTGGAGGATTTCACACCTACTCAAACGCCTTATGCCCTCATTTCTGCTAAATCCGAGGATAGTCGTGAAAATTTGCAGGCACTATTTTTAGAGAAAATCAAGGATATTTTTGAAGCCTTTACCTTGCACGTGCCTTTTTCTAAGTCTTACAAGATTCATGATTTGGAGAGTGTTGCTATCCTAGAAGAACGTGACTACCAAGATGACGGCGAAGTCATCACAGGCTTCATTTCTGAGAAAAATAAATGGAGATTAGAGGAATTTTATGACTGATATTAAAACGTTGGCTCTAAAATATGGAGGCTATACAAGTCTAGACAAGGTCTATCTGGATCAGCTTTTAGCTGGTAGGTCTGACGAGGAACAGCTAGCCCTTATCACTCCTCCACCCAGCGTAGTGAATGCCTACTTTGCAGAACTTTACCAGAAAAAGAGTCCCGAGGCTGCGACCGATTATTTTGCGGAAGTCAGTAAAGAATTAAACCTCTACAATGCTGAGCCAAATTTCACGGAAGAAAGCAAACCCTTTATTCGGCTTAATCTGTCTGGTAAATCCTTTGGTTTTTGCTACGAGAAAGAAGGACTTGGTCGGATTTTCTCTGAACACAAGGAAACCATTACAGATGAATTACTCTTTGAAATTGCGCAAATTTTTCCTCATCAGCTAGTTTTTGAGGAGTCTGGGAAAATTTACATGAAGGCTGTCGGGGACGAGGAAGTTGTTAATGTTGAAAATCTCACAGCTTTGACAGATTTGGAAACCTTGGCAGATGGAAGAAAGCGACTCAAAGGCTACAGCCAAGAGGATTTACTACAAGAAGCTAAAGCTTTTTCTGGCAAATTTTATTACCGCTCGGAAAATAGAACTGCTATGTTATATATTGATTAATTAGAAAGTATCGAATGGATATTCAATTTTTAGGAACGGGGGCTGGTCAGCCCTCTAAAGCCCGCAACGTTTCAAGCCTTGCCCTGAAACTCTTGGACGAGATTAACGAAGTTTGGCTCTTTGACTGTGGAGAAGGAACGCAAAATCGCATTCTGGAAACGACAATTCGACCACGAAAGGTCAGCAAAATCTTTATCACCCACTTGCACGGAGACCACATCTTTGGCTTGCCAGGTTTTCTTTCTAGTCGTGCCTTTCAAGCTAATGAAGAGCAGACAGATTTAGAAATTTATGGCCCGCAAGGGATCAAGTCCTTTGTCTTAACCAGCCTTCGTGTGTCAGGTTCGCGCCTGCCTTACCGTATTTATTTTCATGAGTTTGACCAAGATTCTCTAGGAAAAATCCTTGAGACCGATAAATTCGTTGTGTATGCAGAGGAGTTGGATCACACTATTTTCTGCGTTGGTTACCGTGTCATGCAAAAGGATCTTGAGGGAACCTTGGATGCTGAAAAACTCAAGGAGGCTGGCGTCCCATTTGGCCCACTTTTTGGAAAAATCAAAAACGGTCAGGATGTGGTTCTCGAAGATGGGACTGAAATTAAGGCAGCTGACTATATCTCAGCGCCACGTCCTGGTAAGATTATCACTATTCTGGGTGATACTCGAAAAACCAATGCCAGTGTGCGTCTGGCTGTCAATGCAGATGTCCTAGTTCACGAATCGACTTATGGCAAGGGTGATGAAAAAATTGCTCGCAACCATGGTCACTCTACTAATATGCAGGCAGCGCAGGTGGCAGTAGAAGCAGGAGCTAAACGCCTCTTACTCAACCATATCAGTGCCCGTTTCCTCTCAAAAGATATCAGCAAGCTCAAGAAAGATGCTGCTAGCATTTTTGAAAATGTCCATGTGGTTAAAGACTTGGAAGAAGTGGAAATCTAAAAGTTTGAGAAAGGAACAGTATGTCTACTATTCTCATTACCGGAGCTAGTGGTGGTCTAGCCCAAGAAATGGTCAAACTTCTGCAAAATGACCAACTCATCTTGCTTGGTAGAAATAAGGAAAAATTAGTCCAACTCTACGGCAACCATCCCCATGCAGAATTGATTGAAATTGATATTACCGATGATTCAGCCCTAGAAACTCTGGTAGCAGACCTCTATCTCCGTTATGGCAAGATTGATGTCTTGATAAACAACGCTGGTTACGGGATTTTTGAGGAATTTGACCAGATTTCTGACCAAGATATTCATCAGATGTTCGAGGTCAATACCTTTGCCCTGATGAACCTGTCTCGTCGCCTTGGAGCTCGCATGAAGGAGAGAGGAAAAGGCCATATCATCAACATCGTCAGCATGGCAGGTTTGATCGCTACTGGCAAGTCTAGTCTCTACTCAGCCACTAAGTTTGCGGCCATTGGTTTTTCAAATGCTCTGCGCCTCGAACTCATGCCCTATGGAGTCTATGTGACAACAGTCAATCCAGGTCCAATCCGCACAGGATTTTTTGACCAGGCAGACCCAGATGGCAGCTATCTCAAGTCTGTTGACCGATTTCTCTTAGAACCAGATGCAGTGGCTAAAAAGATTGTCAAGATTATAGGAAAAAATAAACGAGATCTTAATCTTCCTGTTTTGTTGAACTTAGCCCATAAGTTTTATACTCTCTTTCCTAAGCTAGCTGATAAGTTGGCAGGGGAAACTTTTAATTATAAATAAAAAGAACCAATATGCAGGTTGTTGCTAGCCTACATATTGGTTCTTATTATTTCTCAACTATCAAACTGGACTTCTTCTAATAGATAGTCGATAAAGCGTTCGCCCATCTTAGATAGACTGGTTTTCTCATGCTGGATATAGACCAGCTCAATGGAGTCATCAATATCCAGTGGGATAGAAACGATATTGTCTCCGTTGAGGTTGCTGTTCAAAATCCCTGTCGCAATGGTGTAACCATCCAAACCAATCAAGAGATTAAAGAGGGTAGCACGGTCACTAACCACAATGGATTTCTTGTGGTGCTCTTGAGAAAGAATCTCCTCTGAAAAGTAGAAGGAGTTGTGAGTTCCTTGATCATAGCTGAGGTAAGGGAAGTTTTCTAAATCAGATAGTTTGACCTTGTCTTTTTTGGCCAGAGGATTGGTCTTGCTGACAAAGATATGGGGCTGGGCTGTGAAGAGATGGTGAGCTAGTAGGTGGTTGTCATCTAGCATCTTGGTCAAAACATCTCGGTTATAACTGTTTAAAAAGAGGACACCGACTTCGCTACGGAAATTCTTGACGTCATCAATAATCTCCCAAGTACGAGTTTCACGAAGGAAGAGCTCATATTTTTCCATATCACTCTTTTTAAGTAACGATACAAAGGCATTGACCACAAAGGCATAGTGTTGAGACGAAACGCTAAAGAGTTCGCGGTGGGCGACAGGATTTTTATAGCGTTCCTCAAGAAGCTGAGTTTGCTCGACAACCTGACGGGCATAAGAGAGAAACTCCATCCCATCACGGGTCAAGGTGATCCCCTTGGGATTGCGGATAAAGATTTCAATGCCCATTTCATTTTCCAAATCTCTTACTGCATTGGAAAGACTAGGCTGAGTGATAAAGAGCTGCTTGGCGGCTTCATTCATGGAGCCTGTTTCGACGATTTTGATAATATAGTGTAATTGTTGAATTCTCATATTTTTATTGTACCATACTTGCATCAGAATCGCCAAAGATGATAGGAAAATCAGGAGCATTGTGTGAGTCTCTTCTTGAAAAAAACACAAAATTTTGTTAGAATGAGTCTTATGAAAACATTCTATGATGTGCAGCAATTCCTCAAACGATTTGGTATTATTGTTTACATGGGAAAACGCTTATATGATATTGAACTGATGAAGTTGGAACTCTCTCGGATTTACGATGCAGGGTTGATGGACAAATTAGACTATCTAGAGGCAGAAGCAGTTCTTCGCAGAGAGCACAAGATAGAATTGGATTATATTGAGAAAAATGGAGAAAAGAACTAATGGTTACTTGGATTTTGTTGGTACTTATATTAGCGATGTTGGCGTGGATGGGCTTTAACTATCTTCGTATTCGCCGTGCGGCTAAAATTGTAGATAATGAGGAGTTTGAAGCCTTGATTCGTACGGGTCAATTGATTGATGTCCGTGAACCAGCAGAATTTCACAGAAAACATATCCTCGGAGCTCGCAATATTCCTTCAAATCAGTTGAAGTCAAGCCTTGCAGCTCTTCGCAAGGATAAACCTGTCCTTCTCTACGAAAACCAACGCGGACAACGAGTGACCAATGTAGCCCTTTACTTAAAAAAACAAGGTTTTTCTGAGATTTATATCCTTTCTTATGGTTTGGATTCTTGGAAAGGGAAAGTCAAAGTTGAGAAATAAGAAAACGAGCTTGGATGTTCCCAAGCTCATTTTTTAACCACTTTTTCTGAGAAAATCACGAATGCTTGTCAGCTCTTCTGAGTTTAGGAGACGATAGTCTCCCTCTTGCAGGTTTTCATCCAAGCTCCAAGGCCCAAAATGAGTACGTTTGAGGGAGGTCACCTTAACACCAACCGAGAGGAACATTTTCTTAACCTGATGAAATTTTCCTTCTGAAATGGTGATAGAGGCTTGACTGAGGGAAGGACTTGCAGAAAGAATCTCTAGTCTTGCAGGTTTACAGACAGTACCATCTAAAAAGACAATTCCCTTTTGAAAGGCTTGGATATGGTCAGGTGTCAGAAATCCATTAACCTCAACTTGATAAGTCTTATCGACATGATATTGGGGATGAAGGAGTTGAAAGCCCAAAGGTCCGTTATCGGTCAAGAGGAGGAGGCCTGTCGTATCTCGGTCCAGTCGGCCGATGGCATAGAGCTTGTCAGACTGGGTGTCAGGTGATAGCAGGTCCATGACGGTTGGAAGTTTCTTGTCTTTGTTGGCTGTCACGATACCGGCAGGCTTATGAAGCATAAGATAGGTGTGCTCATAGCCTTGAATGATTTGGTCCTGAAAAAGGAGTTCCTGTAGTCCTGTATCGATATTTTGAGCTAGGGAGCGGGCTGGGTAACCATCGACTAAAATTTCCCCTTTTAGTAAGGCTTGTTTCATGGCCTTTCGGCTAACTTTTTCTTGGGCTAATAAATTATCTAAACGCATACTGTGCCTATCTTATCATAAGTCGCTTGCTTTGAAAAGGCTTGACGTGAAAAGAAAAGCGGTGTGAAAACATTTACACTTGCTTGAGTTATGTTATTTACCTGAAATTATGGTATAATCGTTCAGTTAGAAAATAAATTTTGAATATTATAGAGGAAATCATGACAAAATTAAGAGAAGATATCCGTAACATTGCGATTATCGCCCACGTTGACCACGGTAAAACAACCCTCGTTGACGAATTATTGAAACAGTCAGAAACGCTTGATGCACGTACTGAATTGGCTGAGCGTGCTATGGACTCAAACGATATCGAAAAAGAGCGTGGAATTACCATCCTTGCTAAAAATACAGCCGTTGCCTACAACGGAACTCGTATCAACATCATGGACACACCAGGACACGCGGACTTCGGTGGAGAAGTTGAACGTATCATGAAAATGGTTGACGGTGTTGTCTTGGTCGTAGATGCCTACGAAGGAACCATGCCACAGACTCGTTTCGTATTGAAAAAAGCTTTGGAACAAGACCTTGTCCCAATCGTGGTTGTTAACAAAATCGACAAACCATCAGCTCGTCCAGCAGAGGTAGTGGACGAAGTCTTGGAACTTTTCATCGAGCTTGGTGCTGATGATGACCAGCTTGACTTCCCAGTGGTATATGCTTCAGCGATCAACGGAACTTCTTCATTGTCAGATGATCCAGCTGACCAAGAAGCGACTATGGCACCAATCTTTGACACGATTATCGACCATATCCCAGCTCCAGTAGATAACTCAGATGAGCCTTTGCAGTTCCAAGTGTCACTTTTGGACTACAACGACTTCGTTGGACGTATCGGTATCGGTCGTGTTTTCCGTGGTACTGTTAAAGTTGGTGACCAAGTTACCCTTTCTAAATTGGATGGTACAACCAAGAACTTCCGTGTTACAAAACTCTTCGGTTTCTTTGGTTTGGAACGTCGTGAAATCCAAGAAGCCAAAGCAGGTGACTTGATTGCCGTTTCAGGTATGGAAGATATCTTTGTCGGTGAAACTATTACTCCGACAGACGCAGTTGAAGCTCTTCCAATCCTACACATCGATGAGCCAACTCTTCAAATGACTTTCTTGGTCAACAACTCACCATTTGCTGGTAAAGAAGGTAAATGGGTGACTTCTCGTAAGGTAGAAGAACGTTTGCAGGCAGAATTGCAAACAGACGTTTCCCTTCGTGTTGACCCAACTGATTCACCAGATAAATGGACAGTTTCAGGTCGTGGAGAATTGCACTTGTCAATCCTTATCGAAACAATGCGTCGTGAGGGTTATGAACTTCAAGTATCTCGTCCAGAAGTTATCGTAAAAGAAATTGACGGTGTGAAATGTGAGCCATTTGAACGTGTTCAAATCGACACTCCAGAAGAATACCAAGGATCTGTTATCCAAAGCCTTTCTGAACGTAAGGGTGAAATGTTGGATATGATTTCAACTGGTAATGGTCAAACTCGCTTGGTCTTCCTTGTGCCAGCGCGTGGTTTGATCGGATACTCAACTGAGTTCTTGTCAATGACTCGTGGTTACGGTATCATGAACCATACTTTCGATCAATACTTGCCATTGATTGCAGGTGAAATTGGTGGACGTCACCGTGGTGCCCTTGTTTCTATTGATGCTGGTAAGGCTACAACTTACTCAATCATGTCTATCGAAGAACGTGGTACGATCTTTGTCAACCCAGGTACTGAGGTTTACGAAGGAATGATTATCGGTGAAAACTCTCGTGAAAATGACTTGACAGTTAATATCACTAAGGCGAAACAAATGACTAACGTTCGTTCAGCTACTAAGGACCAAACAGCTGTTATCAAGACACCTCGTATCTTGACACTTGAAGAGTCTCTTGAGTTCTTGAACGACGATGAGTACATGGAAGTGACGCCTGAGTCTATCCGTTTGCGTAAACAAATCCTTAACAAGGCAGAGCGTGAGAAAGCTAACAAGAAGAAAAAATCAGCCGAATAAGAGCTAGAAAGAGATAAAGATGGTTTATTTAATCATAGGACTCCTCTTATTGCTACTCTATGTATTTGCGACACCAGAAAGCATTAAAGGGACAGTTAATATCGTCCTTGTCGTCCTTGCTTTTGTAGCACTTTTGATTTTGATCATGTTATCTGTCCTGCAAATCCTTCAGCTACCGACAGAATTCTTTATCGCAATCGCCATGCTCTTCTTAGCATACTTTAGCTTGCGAGATATTACCCTCATGTCGGTCCATAAAAGTAAAAGAAGATAAAAAGAGAGTTTCGGCTCTCTTTTTTTGTAGAAATTTTATAATAGTTTAAATTGCCTTTTACTATAACATCATCTCTTTTGCTTGAATAATATGAAGGGGAAAACTGGAATAAAATTCTTTTCCGACATCTATTTCTAAGGGAACTGTAAAATTCTATTACTAATAATATTTTGCTAAAATATGTTGATAAATTATATAGAAAGTGATATACTTAAGTTATAAGAAACCGTTTTCAAAATAAGAAAGGATTAAATTGATACTCAATGAAAATCAAAGAGCAAACTAGGAAACTAGCCGCAGGTTGCTCAAAGCTCTGCTTTGAGGTTGTAGATAGAACTGACGAAGTCAGTCTTATCTACGGCAAGGCGACGTTGACGAGGTTTGAAGAGATTTTTGAAGAGTATTATTGTCTTGTTGCTCAGGGTGTGATGGATTAAACTAGGGAAATAATTCTAAGGATTTATAAAAGAAAAAACTTTTTATATAGAGTTATTCTCTTATACAAGGAGTCTACTATGAAGAAACTATTTATTTGCTTGTCTACTATTTTTCTCAGTTGCTTCTTCATTTGGATTATTATCTTACGTGCCCCTCAGTATCTCTATACTAGTTATGACTCCGTTACCCTGCTACGTTTTAAAAATGGGGCACAAGAGCCGACTCGTGAGGAGTTTGAGCGAGAGTTGGAGAAGTTTGCAAGCTCGGAGCAGAGTTTGATTGCTAGACGGATAGTAGAGCCGAGTAAGGATGGAAGGACCAACTTCACCTATGCGATCTATGGTCAGGGAGGCTTGCCAAAAGAGTTTCAAGCGGCCAGCCAAGAAAGCCGAGAACGGAGCGATCCTCTCAATAGCTACCTTCTCTTATCTGGTTCATTGACCAAGGAAAAATTAGCTGCAAAATTAGATGATTTAGGTTATAAAGCGATTGCAGACCGCAAAACTCCTCCGTATCTTTTAGCTTTTTGGATTGCTTTAAATCCGTTGTTGTTGATTAGTTTAGCTATATTTGGATTAGCTTTCTTTGCTTTAGTGATTATCACTCGGATTAAGGAGATGCGGGCTGCAGGGATTCAGCTCTTTTCAGGACAGACTCTCTTGTCTATTATAGGAAGCGCCTTATACGATGACGTCAAGTGGCTTTGCTTAGCTGGGGGGGATCCCTTATAGTGGGAGGTGCTGTCCTCCTCGGCCAAGGACTCTTTTATCCCGTTCTTTTAGCAACCTTTAGTATCGGAGTGGGGCTTTATCTTCTCTTTTTATTGGGAATTTCGCTCGTACTGAGCCTGCTCTATTTGATGAGCTTGAGCTACAAGGCTTTGGTTCCTGTGTTAAAAGGACGTTTGCCCCTCAAACGTTTGATGACCTTGACCTTGCTATGTCAGTTGGTTGCTGTCTTTACAGTAGGTTATGCAGTCAAGACTGGCTTGACTTCTTACCAGCGTTTACAGGAACTCCAGCTATCCAAGCAAGCTTGGGAAGATCGAGCAGATTATTACCAGATTTCCTTTGGGCTCGGTGATAGAAGAAAAAATGCGGAAAATCAGAGCAAGTGGTATGCCTTTGCCAAGGAAGCAATCGAAGAAGAACAGGCTCTATTTGTAAAGGATAATCTCTTACATTTTGCCAATCCACAAGGAAAAAATGAACAGGGAGAGACACCGGATACCTATAGTCCAGATGCTAATGTTCTCTATGTCAGTCCAAGTTATTTGGACAAGGAAAATGTATCTGTAAATGGTGAGACTAGACAGAAACTAGCCCATCTTCAAAAATGGGAATTTGTACTCTTATTACCAGAATCTCTTCGTTCACAGGAAGCAGAACTTAAGAAAGCTTTTGAAGAAAGATTGAGTGATTATGGAAAATCTGGTGAGGAGGCAAGTGCTCCTTTAGAGTATGAAATGAGAGCGATTGTTAGTTATCTTCCAACTGGAGAAAAGCGGTTTGTTTATAATAACGGTGAGAATCCCGTACCCACTCAGTATTTGACTGATCCGATTTTAGTTGTATTCACGCCGACCTCTACAGGTGATAGTTTTACATCCCTATCTAGTTGGTCTATCAATGCTGGTAAGAATATCTTTGTCAAAGGATATGAAGATGGGATTAAACTCTTGAAAAATGCAGGAATTTATGATCAAGTCTCCTACCTCAAGGAGGGACGAAGTGTTTACCTCGCACGTTACTATGAGGTTCAAACAGAAACTCTAACCCTTATTTTAGGAGCTATTATTGGAATCGCGAGTTCTTTGCTTCTCTTTTATTCTGTCAATCTTCTTTATTTTGAACAATTCCGTCGTGAGATTTTGATTAAACGAATTTCAGGTTTACGATTTTTTGAAACACATGCTCAGTATATGGTTAGTCAATTTGCCAGTTTTGTATTTGGTGCTAGTCTCTTTATTTGGCGTAGTCGGGATGTGGTGATTGGATTGGTAACTTTATCGATCTTCCTCGTTAGTGCTATACTGACTCTCTACCGTCAAGCGCAGAAAGAATCTCGTGTTTCTATGACAATTATGAAAGGAAAATAGGATGATTGAACTAAAGAATATATCTAAAAAATTTGGAAGCCGTCAGCTATTTTCAGATACGAATCTTCATTTTGAAGGTGGGAAAATTTATGCCTTAATCGGTACAAGTGGCTGTGGTAAGACAACACTCTTGAATATGATTGGACGATTAGAGCCATATGACAAAGGACAAATCATCTATGATGGTACTTTTCTTAAGGACATCAAGCCTTCTGTTTTCTTTAGAGATTACTTGGGATACTTATTTCAAGATTTTGGCTTAATTGAAAGCCAAACCGTCAAAGAGAATCTCAATCTGGGTTTAGTTGGTAAAAAGTTGAAAGAAAAAGAGAAAATCTCTTTGATGAAACAAGCTCTAAACTGTGTTAACCTCTCTTATTTAGATTTAAAGCAACCTATCTTTGAATTATCAGGAGGAGAAGCACAACGTGTTGCACTAGCGAAGATAATTTTAAAGGATCCACCTTTGATTCTGGCAGATGAACCAACCGCTTCACTAGACCCCAAAAACTCTGAGGAATTACTTTCTATCCTAGAATCTTTAAAAAATCCGAATCGGACCATTATTATTGCGACCCACAATCCTCTGATTTGGGAGCAAGTGGACCAAGTTATTCGAGTTACCGATTTATCACATAGATGATATGGTAAGATTCATACTCAATGAAAATCAAAAAGCAAACTAGGAAGCTAGCCGCAGGTTGCTCAAAGCATTGCTTTGAGGTTGTGGATAGAACTGACGAAGTCAGTAACATCTATACGGCAAGGCGAAGCTGACGTGGTTTGAAGAGATTTTCGAAGAGTATCAGTTAGAAGAAAGAGTCACAAACACACTTTGTGGCTTTTTTATTTCCATAAAAATGGTAAAATAGTAAGAGTAGAAATGGAGTTCGAGACATGAAAGTAATAGATCAATTTAAAAATAAGAAAGTCCTTGTTTTAGGTTTGGCCAAGTCTGGTGAATCTGCAGCTCGTTTGTTGGACAAGCTAGGTGCTATTGTGACGGTAAATGATGGGAAACCATTCGAGGACAATCCAGCTGCGCAAAGTTTGCTGGAAGAAGGGATCAAGGTTATCACAGGTGGCCATCCTTTGGAACTCCTGGATGAAGAGTTTGCCCTTATGGTGAAAAATCCAGGCATTCCCTACAGCAATCCCATGATTGAAAAGGCTTTGACAAAGGGAATTCCGGTCTTGACTGAGGTGGAATTGGCTTACTTGATTTCAGAAGCACCGATTGTTGGTATTACTGGTTCGAACGGTAAAACAACTACAACGACCATGATTGGGGAAGTTTTGACTGCTGCTGGCCAACATGGTCTCCTATCAGGAAATATTGGCTATCCTGCCAGTCAAGTGGCTCAAACTGCGACAGATAAGGATACGCTTGTCATGGAACTTTCTTCTTTCCAACTCATGGGTGTTCAAGAATTCCATCCAGAGATTGCAGTTATTACCAACCTCATGCCAACTCATATCGATTATCATGGTTCTTTTGAGGAATATGTAGCAGCCAAGTGGAATATCCAGAACAAGATGACAGCGGCTGATTTCCTTGTCTTGAACTTTAACCAAGACTTGGCAAAAGAGTTGGCTACTAAAACACAAGCTACCGTTGTACCATTCTCAACACTTGAAAAGGTTGATGGAGCTTATCTGGAAGATGGTCAACTTTACTTCCGTGGGGAAGTTGTCATGGCAGCTAGCGAAATCGGAGTTCCAGGTAGCCACAATGTAGAAAATGCCCTTGCGACTATTGCTGTAGCCAAGCTTCGTGGTGTGGATAACCAAACCATTAAAGAAACTCTTTCAGCCTTTGGTGGTGTCAAACACCGTCTCCAGTTTGTGGATGAAATTCAGGGTGTCAAATTCTATAATGATAGCAAGTCAACCAATATCTTGGCTACTCAAAAAGCCTTGTCAGGATTTGACAACAGCAAGGTCATTTTGATTGCAGGTGGTTTAGACCGTGGTAATGAGTTTGACGAACTGGTTCCAGATATTACTGGACTCAAGAAAATGGTCATCCTGGGTCAGTCAGCAGAACGTGTCAAACGAGCAGCAGACAAGGCTGGTGTGGCATATGTGGATGCGACTGATATTGCTGATGCAACCCGCAAAGCCTACGAGCTTGCGACTCAAGGAGATGTGGTCCTCCTCAGTCCTGCTAATGCTAGCTGGGATATGTATGCTAACTTTGAAGTACGTGGCGACCTCTTTATCGACACAGTAGCGGAGTTAAAGGAATAATATGAAAAAAATTGTTTTTACAGGTGGGGGGACGGTTGGACATGTCACCCTCAACCTTTTGTTGATGCCTAAGTTTATCGAAGATGGCTGGGAAGTCCACTATATAGGAGACAAGCGTGGTATCGAACACCAAGAAATCCTCAAGTCAGGTCTAGATATCACCTTCCACTCTATTGCGACTGGAAAATTGCGTCGTTATTTCTCTTGGCAAAATATGCTGGACGTCTTTAAAGTTGGATGGGGAATTGTCCAATCGCTCTTTATCATGTTGCGACTTCGTCCACAAGCACTTTTTTCAAAGGGAGGCTTTGTCTCTGTGCCGCCTGTTATCGCAGCACGTGTGTCAGGAGTGCCTGTCTTTATTCACGAATCTGACCTGTCAATGGGCTTGGCAAATAAAATCGCTTATAAATTTGCGACCAAGATGTATTCAACCTTTGAGCAACCTTCAAGTTTGTCTAAGGTCGAGCATGTGGGAGCAGTGACCAAGGTTTCAGATCAAAAAAATTCAGAACCCGATGAATTGGTAGATATTCAAACCCACTTTAATCCCCAATTGCCAACTATATTGTTTGTCGGTGGTTCTGCGGGCGCTCGTGTCTTTAACCAATTGGTGACAGACCATAAGAAAGAGCTGACAGAACACTACAATATTATCAATCTAACTGGAGATTCTAGCCTGAACGAGTTGAGCCAAAATCTTTTTCGTGTTGACTATGTGACCAAACTCTATCAACCCTTGATGGAATTGGCTGATATTGTTGTAACACGAGGTGGCGCCAATACGATTTTTGAGCTCTTGGCCATGGCAAAATTATATGTCATTGTACCGCTTGGGCGTGAAGCTAGTCGTGGTGACCAGATTGAAAATGCGGCTTACTTTGTAAAAAAAGGCTATGCACAAGAGCTTCAAGAAAGTGATTTGACCTTGGATAGTTTGGAAGAGAAGCTTTCTCACTTACTAAGTCACAAGGAAGACTACCAGACTAACATGAAGGCTTCCAAGGAATTGAAATCTCTAGCAGATTTTTATCAATTATTGAAAAAAGATTTATCATAAGGAAAGTAAATGTCAAAAGATAAGAAAAATGAGGACAAAGAAATCCTCGAAGAATTTAAAGAGTTATCAGAATGGCAGAAACGAAACCAAGAATATCTAAAAAAGAAGGCTGAAGAAGAGGCGGCCCTAGCTGAGGAGAAGGAAAAGGAAAGACAAGCTCGAATGGCTTCAAAATCTGAAAAGTCAGATGCAACTGAGGAGCAAGAGAGTGAATCTGATCCAAAAGACTCAGAATCAGCTAAGGAAGACTCTGAAGAAAAAGTAGAAGAGTCAGAAGACGCCAAAAATGAAGTAGCCAAAGAAGAGCCAAAGTCCAAAGAACCAAAGAAACAGGATAAAAAAATTGAGAAAAAGCCTGCAAAGAAGGAACCGGCTAAACCAAAAATTCCAGTAGTTCATATCTGGAGGGCTATCTCGATTTTGTTTATCAGTCTGATTTTATTGATTGTCTCTGCCTACTTGCTCAGTCCTTATGCGACCATGAAGGATATTCAAGTTGAGGGAGCAGTGCAAACTACAGCTGATGATATTCGACAGGCTTCAGGTATTCAGGATTCGGATTATACGATTAGCCTTCTGCTAGATAAGGCAAAATATGAAGAGCAGATCAAGTCTAACTATTGGGTTGAATCAGCTCAGCTTGTCTATCATTTTCCAACCAAGTTTACTATCAAGGTCAAGGAATACGATATAGTCGCCTACTATGTTTCTGGAGAAAATCATTATCCTATTCTTTCCAGTGGTCAGCTTGAGACCAGTGCGGTAAGTTTGGTGAGTCTGCCAGAAACTTATATATCCGTTCTCTTTAATGACAGCGAACAAATCAAGACCTTTACCTCAGAGCTTTCTCAAATTAGTCCAGAACTCAAGGCGGCTATCCAAAAGGTGGAATTAGCCCCAAGCAATGTGACTTCAGATTTAATTCGATTGACCATGAATGATTCGGACGAAGTCTTGGTTCCCCTGTCTGAAATGAGCAAGAAATTGCCTTATTATAGTAAGATTAAGCCTCAATTGTCAGAGCCGAGTGTAATTGACATGGAAGTTGGAATTTACAGTTACACAGTGGCGGATAAATTAATTTTGGAGGCTGAGGAAAAAGCCAAACAAGAGGCTAAGGAAGCTGAGAAGAAACAAAAAGAGGAAGAGAAGAAAAGGCTAGAAGAACAGCAGAATAAACTGGAAGAGAAAAAGAAAAAGCTGGAGGAAGAGAGCAATCAAAACCAAACGACCCGACGTTCATCACGTCGCTAAGTTTATCTCTTCTCTCATAGTTCTTTAGTGACCATGTTTTTACTTGACAAGTGCTAGTAGAAATAATAGAATAGTAAAAAACCTTTAAAGCAGTCCAGAGAGGCAGCTAAGGTTAGACGGTGAAAGGGTGGAGACTACCCATTTTTCGTGGAACCTTGCTGTTGGCAGGTTCCTTTTTTTGTAGTTATTTTGAAGGAAGCTGGACTGATAAGAAAGATAAAAGGAGAAACACATGCGTGAAAGTCGCCCGGTCATAGCTCTGGATTTTCCAAGTTTTGAGGAAGCCAAGGAGTTTTTAGCCCTATTTCCAGCAGATGAAAAGCTTTATGTCAAAGTAGGAATGGAGATCTACTATGCTGTAGGACCTGAAGTTGTCAGCTATTTGAAATCATTAGGGCACAGTGTCTTTTTGGATCTCAAGTTGCATGACATTCCTAATACAGTCAAATCAGCTATGAAGGTTCTATCTCAGCTTGGTGTGGATATGACCAATGTTCATGCGGCTGGGGGTGTAGAGATGATGAAGGCTGCGCGTGAAGGTCTTGGAAATCAAGCAAAATTGATCGCAGTCACTCAGCTCACATCAACATCAGAAGCTCAGATGCAGGAGTTTCAAAATATCCAAACCAGCCTGCAAGAATCTGTGATTCATTATGCCAAGAAGACAGCTGAAGCTGGTCTAGATGGAGTCGTTTGCTCGGCTCAGGAAGTACAAGTCATCAAGCAGGCCACCAATCCAGATTTTATCTGTTTGACACCGGGCATTCGTCCTGCAGGTGCTGCAGTAGGAGATCAAAAACGCGTCATGACACCTGTTGATGCCTATCAAATTGGTAGTGACTATATCGTAGTGGGACGTCCCATTACCCAGGCTGAGTATCCTGTTGCAGCTTATCATGCTATCAAGGATGAATGGAACCAAGACTAGAATTAAAGAAATAGATTAGAAAAACAAAAGGAGAAGACCATGACACTTGCTAAAGATATTGCTAGCCACCTCTTGAAAATTCAAGCCGTTTACCTCAAACCAGAGGAGCCTTTCACTTGGGCATCTGGTATCAAGTCACCCATTTACACAGATAACCGTGTGACGCTTGCCTATCCAGAAACTCGTACCTTAATTGAAAATGGCTTTGTGGAAGCTATCAAAGAAGCCTTTCCTGAGGTTGAAGTGATTGCAGGAACTGCAACAGCAGGGATTCCTCACGGAGCTATTATTGCTGACAAGATGAACTTGCCATTTGCCTACATCCGTAGCAAACCAAAAGACCACGGTGCTGGTAATCAAATCGAAGGCCGTGTAGCCCAAGGACAAAAGATGGTCGTTGTTGAAGATTTGATTTCAACTGGTGGTTCTGTTCTTGAAGCCGTAGCCGCAGCTAAGCGAGAAGGAGCAGATGTGCTTGGAGTTGTAGCGATTTTCAGTTACCAATTGCCAAAAGCAGACAAGAACTTTGCAGATGCTGGTGTCAAACTTGTGACACTTTCGAACTACAGCGAGCTTATCCATTTAGCCCAAGAAGAAGGTTACATCACGCCAGAAGGGCTCGACCTTCTAAAACGCTTTAAAGAAGACCAAGAGAATTGGCAAAATGCTTAAAACATAGAAAATCAGGTAGTCACTAGGGTTGCCTGATTTTGTTTTTATAGTGTATTGAATCTAGAATAGTACGATGTATCTGCTGAAATTTTTCTAGAAATTAATTTGACTTTTCTAATCGATTTGTTTGCAACTTATTTCAATCTACTATATTACTAGAAAATGAAAGGATTATTTGAATTTCTATAACTTAAGAAAGTTTATCATTTTTAATTATCCCTGTAAAATGATTGAAAGTATGAAATTCCTAAACAAAATATTTGAAAAATTTTGAAAAAAGAGTTAAGTTATTTCTGTAATATACAAAGTAAACGCTTACTTATCAAGGAGGACAGTTTATGTCATACAAAACAAGCAATGCAGAAGGACCTGTAGATTTTATTAACACTTATGATTTGGAGCCAATGGCGCAACAAGTTATTCCTAAAGCAGCATTTGGCTATATCGCTAGTGGAGCAGAGGATACTTTCACTTTACGTGAGAATATTCGTGCCTTTAACCACAAACTCATCGTTCCACATACGCTTTGTAATGTTGAAAATCCAAGTACAGAGATTGAATTTGCAGGTGAAAAATTGTCTTCACCAATCATTATGGCGCCTGTTGCGGCTCATAAATTAGCAAATGAACAGGGTGAAGTGGCTACTGCGCGTGGTGTGCATGAGTTTGGTTCTCTTTATACAACCAGCTCTTACTCTACTGTAGACCTTCCAGAAATTACAGAGGCCCTTCAAGGGACACCTCACTGGTTCCAATTTTACTTTAGTAAAGATGACGGTATCAACCGCCACATCATGGACCGTGTGAAGGCTGAAGGCTACAAAGCGATTGTCTTGACTGCAGATGCAACTGTAGGGGGCAATCGTGAGGTTGATAAGCGTAATGGTTTTGTCTTCCCAGTTGGTATGCCGATTGTTGAAGAATACCTGCCAGAAGGTGCTGGTAAATCAATGGACTTTGTTTACAAATCAGCTAAGCAACGCTTGTCCCCACGTGACGTAGAATTTATCGCTGAATATTCAGGACTTCCTGTGTATGTCAAGGGACCACAATGCCGTGAGGACGTTGAACGTTCGCTTGCTGCGGGAGCTTCTGGTATCTGGGTAACCAACCACGGTGGCCGCCAAATCGACGGCGGACCAGCTGCCTTTGACTCACTTCAAGAAGTAGCAGAAGCAGTTGATAAACGTGTGCCAATTGTCTTTGACTCAGGTGTTCGTCGTGGTCAACATGTCTTTAAAGCCTTGGCTTCAGGAGCAGACTTGGTAGCTATTGGTCGCCCTGTCATTTATGGACTGGCTCTCGGCGGTAGTGTTGGTGTGCGTCAAGTCTTTGAACACTTGAATGCAGAATTGAAGACAGTCATGCAGTTATCTGGAACTCAGACAATTGAAGATGTCAAACACTTCAAACTCCGTCACAATCCATACAACCCAACCTTCCCAGTTGATCCTCGTGACTTAAAATTGTATTGATAAAACAGATTGCCTCCACAGAATGTGGAGGTTTTTGTTTGTATTTTAATCACTTTTGTAATGAAAATTGAAAAATGAAAAAAATTCGATTTTCATAGTTGACAAATGTAGATTTTGGGAGTATACTAATAACTGTAATTGACAAATGTAGATTTAGGAGGTGTGATGATGCAGATTTCAGATGCAGAATGGCAGGTTATGAAGATTATTTGGATGCAAGGGGAGCAGACCAGTACGGATTTGATTAGGGTTCTGGCGGAGCGGTTCGACTGGTCCAAGTCGACCATTCAGACTCTTTTGGCTCGTTTGGTTGAGAAAGAGTGTTTGACTCGGAAAAGAGAAGGCAAGTCCTTTGTTTATTCAGCCCTTTTAACTTTGGACCAAAGTCAAGACTTGCTTGTCCAAGATATCAAGGACAAGGTTTGTTCTCGTAGGATTAAGAACTTGCTGGCTGATTTGATTGCTGAATGTGATTTTACTCAGGCTGACTTGGAAGATTTGGAAGCTGTGATTTCAGAGAAGAAATCAAGCGCTGTAACAGAAGTAAAATGTAATTGTATGTAAAGGAGACGTTATGTTAAATAGTATTGTAACCATTGTTTGTATTGCTCTTATCGCCTTTATCTTGTTTTGGTTTTTCAAAAAGCCTGAAAAATCTGGACAAAAGGCCCAGCAAAAAAACGGCTACCAAGAGATTCGAGTGGAGGTCATGGGAGGCTATACGCCTGAGTTGATTATCCTCAAGAAATCAGTGCCAGCCCGCATTGTCTTTGACCGTAAGGACCCCTCACCCTGTCTGGACCAAATTGTTTTTCCAGATTTTGGTGTCCATGCGGACCTGCCAATGAAGGAAGAGTATGTAGTGGAAATCACGCCTGAGCAGGCTGGAGAATATGGTTTCTCTTGTGGCATGAATATGATGCACGGTAAGATGATTGTAGAATAGGAGAATAATATGACTGAAATTGAAAAAGCAAGCCTAGAAAACGGCATTCAAAAAATCCGTATCACGGCAGACAAAGGCTACCATCCAGCCCACATTCAACTGCAAAAAGGAGTTCCTGCTGAGATCACCTTTCATCGCGTTACTCCTTCAAACTGTTATAAGGAAATTCTGTTTGAAGAAGAAGGTATCTTGGAACCAATCGGCGTAGATGAGGAGAAAGTCATTCGTTTTACACCTCAAGAATTAGGTCAACATGAATTTTCTTGTGGCATGAAGATGCAAAAAGGAAGCTATACAGTCGTTGAGAAGACTAGAAAATCCCTATCACTTTTACAGCGTTTTTGGATTACTAGTATCTTTACTGTGCCTCTTGTGATTCTCATGATTGGGATGATGACAGGAAGCATTAGTCACCAAGTCATGCGTTGGGGCACCTTTTTAGCCACAACACCGATTATGTTGGTGGCAGGTGGTCCTTATGCCCAGAGCGCTTGGGCCAGCTTTAAAAAGCACAATGCCAATATGGATACCTTGGTTGCGCTAGGCACTCTAGTGGCCTATTTCTATAGCCTAGTTGCCCTCTTTACCGGTCTTCCTGTTTACTTCGAAAGTGCTGGATTTATCCTCTTCTTCGTTCTTTTAGGAGCCGTTTTTGAGGAGAAAATGCGGAAAAATACATCCCAAGCTGTGGAGAAATTACTTGACTTGCAGGCTAAAACAGCAGAAGTCTTGCGTGATGAAAGCTATGTCCAAGTTCCTTTGGAACAAGTCAAGGTAGGCGACCAGATTCGAGTGCGTCCAGGTGAGAAGATTGCGGTTGATGGTGTCGTAGTGGAAGGTATTTCTAGTATTGATGAGTCTATGGTGACAGGTGAGAGCCTACCTGTGGACAAGACAGTTGGAGATACTGTGATTGGCTCAACCATCAATAATAGTGGAACACTTGTTTTTAGAGCAGAAAAAGTTGGTTCAGAGACTGTTTTGGCTCAGATTGTGGATTTTGTGAAGAAAGCTCAAACCAGTCGTGCGCCGATTCAGGACTTGACGGATAAGATTTCAGGGATTTTTGTCCCAGCAGTTGTCATTTTAGGAATTGTGACCTTTTGGGTTTGGTTTGTCTTGCTCAGAGATAGTGTAGTTGTGCTTGGAGCTAGCTTTGTGTCCTCTCTTCTCTATGCGGTGGCGGTTTTGATTATTGCCTGCCCTTGTGCCTTAGGTCTTGCAACACCGACAGCCCTTATGGTAGGGACAGGACGCAGTGCCAAGATGGGAGTTCTCCTCAAAAACGGAACGGTTCTACAGGAAATCCAGAAAGTCCAAACGATTGTCTTTGATAAGACCGGGACTTTGACAGAAGGAAAACCAGTGGTCACAGATATCATCGGAGACGAAGTAGAAGTGCTTGGATTGGCAGCTTCCTTGGAAGAAGCTTCTCAACACCCATTGGCTGAAGCCATTGTCAAGCGAGCGACTGAAACTGGACTTGAGCTTCACACTGTTGAAAATTTCCAAGCCTTGCACGGAAAAGGTGTTTCAGGACAAATCAATGGAAAACAAGTTCTACTCGGAAATGCTAAAATGCTGGATGGCATGAACATTTCTAGCACTTATCAAGAAAAACTAGAACAACTAGAAAAAGAAGCTAAGACAGTTGTTTTCTTGGCTGTTGACAATGAAATCAAAGGCTTGCTTGCTTTGCAAGATATTCCTAAGGAAAATGCTAAGCTTGCGATCAGTGAGCTAAAAAAACGTGGTCTTAAAACAGTCATGCTGACAGGAGATAATGCAGGTGTAGCGCGTGCTATTGCAAATCAAATCGGAATCGAGGAGGTTATTGCAGGCGTCTTGCCAGAAGAAAAAGCTCATGAAATCCATAAACTACAATCAGCTGGCAAAGTAGCCTTTGTTGGTGATGGCATCAACGACGCTCCTGCCCTCAGTGTAGCAGATGTGGGGATTGCTATGGGAGCTGGAACAGATATCGCCATCGAGTCAGCAGATTTGGTGTTGACAACTAATAACCTCCTAGGTGTGGTACGTGCCTTTGACATGAGTAAGAAGACCTTTAATCGTATTCTGCTCAATCTTTTCTGGGCCTTTATCTACAATGTTGTCGGAATTCCGATTGCAGCAGGACTATTTTCAGGTGTTGGACTAGCTCTCAACCCAGAACTGGCAGGTCTAGCCATGGCCTTTAGTTCTGTATCTGTTCTGACTAGTTCCCTTCTCTTAAACTTTAGTAAAATAGATTAAAAAGCGGGCTTGCTCGCTTTTTATACTCTTTTAAAATCGCTTCAAACCACATCGGCTTTACCTGCAATCTCAAAGCTGTGCTTTGATTTTCATTGAGTATTATAAAACAGAATTTAAAAACATTTTCAAACTGTACTGTAATAGAGAATAAAAACTTCTGAGCAGATTCTTAGTAAAGTCGAACGAAATGTGATAAATTAGTAGAGTAAAAATTTACTGAAACGTTTTCAAAAACTATATGAAACCTTTTTCAGTAGATTTAAAAATATTTGAAGGAGAGTTATCATTATGACTCAAGGAAAAATTACTGCATCTGCAGCAATGCTTAACGTATTGAAAACATGGGGTGTAGATACAATCTACGGTATCCCATCAGGAACACTCAGCTCATTGATGGACGCTTTGGCTGAAGATAAAGATATCCGCTTCTTGCAAGTTCGCCACGAAGAAACAGGTGCTCTTGCAGCGGTTATGCAAGCTAAATTCGGCGGTTCTATCGGTGTTGCAGTTGGTTCAGGTGGTCCAGGTGCGACTCACTTGATTAACGGTGTTTACGATGCAGCTATGGATAACACTCCATTCCTAGCAATCCTTGGATCACGTCCAGTTAACGAACTCAACATGGATGCCTTCCAAGAACTTAACCAAAACCCAATGTACAACGGTATCGCTGTTTACAACAAACGTGTAGCTTACGCTGAGCAATTGCCAAAAGTGATTGACGAAGCTTGTCGTGCTGCAGTTTCTAAAAAAGGTCCAGCTGTTGTTGAAATTCCAGTAAACTTTGGTTTCCAAGAAATCGACGAAAACTCATACTACGGATCAGGTTCATACGAGCGTTCATTCATCGCTCCTGCCTTGAACGAAGTTGAAATCGACAAAGCTGTTGAAATCTTGAACAATGCTGAACGTCCAGTTATCTATGCTGGTTACGGTGGTGTGAAAGCTGGTGAAGTGATCACTGAATTGTCACGTAAAATCAAAGCACCAATCATCACAACTGGTAAAAACTTTGAAGCCTTTGAATGGAACTATGAAGGTTTGACAGGTTCTGCTTACCGTGTTGGTTGGAAACCAGCCAACGAAGTGGTCTTTGAAGCAGACACAGTTCTTTTCCTTGGCTCAAACTTCCCATTTGCTGAAGTTTACGAAGCATTCAAGAACACTGAAAAATTCATCCAAGTCGATATCGACCCTTACAAACTTGCTAAACGTCATGCCCTTGACGCTTCAATCCTTGGTGACGCAGGTCAAGCAGCCAAAGCTATCCTTGACAAAGTGAATCCAGTTGAATCAACTCCATGGTGGCGTGCAAACGTTAAGAACAACCAAAACTGGCGTGATTACATGAACAAACTCGAAGGTAAAACTGAGGGTGAATTGCAATTGTACCAAGTTTACAATGCAATCAACAAACATGCTGATCAAGACGCTATCTACTCAATCGACGTAGGTGACACTACTCAAACATCTACTCGTCACCTTCACATGACACCTAAGAACATGTGGCGTACATCTCCACTCTTTGCGACAATGGGTATTGCCCTTCCTGGTGGTATTGCTGCTAAGAAAGACAATCCAGATCGCCAAGTATGGAACATCATGGGTGACGGTGCATTCAACATGTGCTACCCAGACGTTATCACAAACGTTCAATATGACCTTCCAGTTATCAACGTTGTCTTCTCAAATGGTAAATATGCCTTCATCAAGGACAAATACGAAGACACAAACAAACACTTGTTTGGTTGTGACTTCACAAACGCTGACTACGCGAAAATTGCTGAAGCGCAAGGTGCTGTAGGATTTACAGTTGACCGTATCGAAGACATCGATGCAGTTGTTGCAGAAGCTGTTAAATTGAACAAAGAAGGTAAAACTGTTGTGATCGATGCTCACATCACTCCACACCGTCCACTTCCAGTAGAAGTACTTGAGTTGGATCCAAAACAACACTCAGAAGAAGCTATCAAAGCCTTCAAGGAAAAATACGAAGCTGAAGAGCTTGTACCATTCCGTCTCTTCTTGGAAGAAGAAGGATTGCAATCACGCGCAATTAAATAATTCCTTTGTGGAACTTAAAAAGATCGGAGCAATCCGGTCTTTTTATGGAGGATAGTAAATGAATTTAAATCAATTAGATATTATCGTTTCAAATGTTCCCCAAGTCTGTGCTGACCTGGAGCGTATTTTGGATAAAAAGTCCGATTATGTTGATGACGGTTTTGCTCAGTTCACGATTGGCAGTCACTGTCTCTTGTTGTCCCAAAATCATTTGATTCCTTTGGAAAATTTTCAGTCAGGAATCATTCTTCATATCGAGGTTGAGGATGTAGACCAGAACTGCAAACGTTTAAAAGATATCGGTGTCGAAATTTTACACGGTCCTTGTGAAACGGATTGGGGAACAGAGTCCTTATTAGTTAAAGGGCCTGCTGGTTTAGTGATTGATTTTTATCGTATGAAATAAGGAGCTCAGTCATTTGACGTTAACCTTAATGATTCTTAAAACAGTATATGAGAATATGGACTATTGAAAGATCGGAGCAATCCGGTCTTTTTAATATAAAGCAATTGCATATAAATAGTTGACAGCGCTTTCTTAAAACTTTATAATAAAAATATAATAATAGAAACTATAACTGATATGGAAAGGAGAAACATTTTTTACATAGCTGTAGCAAGTAGATTTTCTTATTTCATTAGGAGGAAAGAGATGAAAAAAAAGGATGTTTATCTAATCTGTTTGACCATGATTATCTGTTCAGTTATTATAGGACTAATTATAGGAAGTTTTATTTTGCATGGTCTTGAAGATATTGCAGCAATAATTAACCATGGCTTACTGACGATTAATCAATCCATTAATTGACAAAAGCTATTCATTTTTACATTTTATGAATCAAACAGATCGGAGCAATCCGGTCTTTTTCTGTTTCCTCTTTCTTATCACAAGATTGTGAGAGTTTACATCTTCATAACAAAAGCTTCAAAGTCTTGATTGTTTTGAAAAAAGATTATAAAATATGATTCATAAAAAATGAAAGAGGTTTGAAAATGTCTGAAAAACAAATGAAAGTTTTGGGTTGGGTAGCGACCTTCATGTCTGTTATGATGTACGTATCTTACTTCCCACAAATTATGAACAACCTGGCTGGTCAAAAAGGGAATTTTATCCAGCCCTTGGTTGCAGCCATCAACTGTAGTCTCTGGGTTTACTACGGTCTTTTCAAGAAGGAAAGAGATATTCCCCTTGCTGCTGCCAATGCACCAGGTATTGTCTTTGGTCTAGTAACGGCTATCACAGCTTTGATTTAAAAAGAAGACTGATTTCAGTCTTTTTTCGTATATATAAAAGCAAGCTCAGCCCCGTCATTACCCAGATAGTTCCAAACTTTTTGTCCCCTTTTTAGTATAATAGAACTATCAAATTAAGTGAGGTAAAGTGATGACAGAAAGACTACAATTTCCAAAGGGTTTCCTCTGAGGCGGTGCTACAGCAGCTAATCAATGTGAGGGGGCTTATAATATAGATGGGCGTGGATTGGCCAACGTGGATGTGGTCCCCATTGGTCCAGATCGTGAAGCCATTATCACTGGTCAGAAAAAGATGTTTTCGTTTGAGGAGGGCTATTTTTACCCAGCAAAAGAAGCCATTGATATGTACCATCATTGCAAGGAAGATATTGGCCTTTTTGCGGAGATGGGCTTTAAAACCTATCGGCTTTCCATTGCTTGGACTCGGATTTTTCCTAAGGGCGACGAAAGCGAGCCAAATGAAGCTGGCCTAGCCTTTTATGAAGACTTATTTAAGGAGTGCCACAAGTATGGGATCCAACCTCTGGTGACTATCACCCATTTTGACTGCTCCATGCACTTAATTGAAGAATACGGTGGATGGCGCAATCGTCGTATGTTGGACTTCTATGAGAATCTCTGTCGCATACTCTTTATCCGTTACAAGGGCTTGGTCAAGTACTGGCTAACATTTAATGAAATTAATATGATTCTTCATGCTCCCTTTATGGGAGCTGGTCTCTATTTTGAAGAAGGTGAAAATCAAGAACAAGTCAAATACCAAGCAGCTCACCATGAGCTGGTAGCTTCAGCTCTGGCGACTAAGCTTGCCCATGAAATTGACCCAGAAAACAAGGTTGGATGTATGTTGGCAGCAGGGCAGTATTATCCTAACACAGCCCATCCAAGAGACTACTGGGTTGCTATGGAGGAAGACCGCAAGAGTTACTTCTTCATTGATGTTCAAGCGCGTGGGGAATACCCAAATTATGCCAAGAAGCAGTGGGAGCGTGAGGGGATTGAGATTCAGATGACAGCAGAGGATCTAGACTTGTTGAAGAATTACACTGTTGACTTTGTTTCCTTCTCTTACTATGCGAGTCGAGTGGCCTCAGGGGATCCAAAAGTTAAAGAATTAACAGCTGGAAATGTCTTTGCCTCTCTCAAAAATCCCTATCTTGAATCCTCAGAATGGGGATGGCAGATTGACCCACTGGGGCTTCGTATCACCCTCAATGCCATCTGGGATCGTTACCAAAAGCCT
Organism: Streptococcus sp. LQJ-218; assembly: GCF_003428885.1. Lineage (GTDB taxonomy): Bacteria > Bacillota > Bacilli > Lactobacillales > Streptococcaceae > Streptococcus. Next base: position 19,263 of record NZ_QQRU01000009.1, on the reverse strand, counting down.
ATGTTTATCGTAGAAAATGGTCTCGGTGCTATGGATACACCAGATGAGAATGGTTATGTAGCAGATGACTATCGGATTTTTTATCTAGAGGCCCACATCAAGGCTATGCGAGATGCTATTTATCAAGATGGGGTAGATTTGCTTGGTTATACAACTTGGGGTTGTATCGATCTGGTTTCAGCTGGAACAGGCGAAATGAACAAGCGCTATGGCTTTATCTATGTGGATCGTGATAATGCTGGTCATGGAACTCTCAAACGTAGCAAGAAGAAGTCCTTCTACTGGTACAAGGATGTCATTGCCAGCAATGGTGCAAGTATTGAGTAGAGCACATTTGTTCACTATTTTTACAAAATCTTCTCCCTACTTTATAAGATAGGAAAAAGAGTTCAATTCGAACTCTTTTTTTGCTATAATGAGGGGAGAAAAATCAGACAGGAGATCAAGATGTCAGAACCATTATTTTTAAATTCTGTAATGCAAGAAAAAATCTGGGGTGGGACTAAGCTACGTGATGAGTTTGGCTACGACATTCCAAATGAAAAAATCGGAGAATATTGGGCGATCTCAGCTCATCCAAATGGAGTGTCTAAGGTAGCCAATGGCCACTATCAAGGAACAGACCTCGCTACTTTATATGCGGAACACCGTGAGTTGTTTGGCAACCGTCCAGAGCCAGTATTTCCACTTTTGACCAAAATCCTTGATGCCAATGACTGGCTCAGTGTTCAAGTTCATCCAGACGATACTTATGGACTAGAGCATGAGGGCGAACTCGGAAAAACTGAATGCTGGTACATCATCGCCGCAGATGAAGGTTCTGAGATTATCTATGGCCACAATGCCAAGTCTAAGGAAGAACTCCGCCAGCAAATTGAAGACAAGAACTGGGATGCCTTGCTGACCAAAGTCCCTGTTAAGGCTGGAGATTTCTTCTATGTACCAAGTGGGACTATGCACGCCATCGGTGCGGGAATCTTGATCCTTGAAACGCAACAGTCTAGTGATACAACCTACCGTGTCTATGACTTTGACCGCAAGGATGATAATGGCAACTTGCGCGAGCTTCATCTTGAAAAATCCATCGATGTTTTAAATATCGGTGAGCCTGCAAATAGCCGTCCTGTGACTGTCAAAGCAGATGATTTGCGTTCAACTTTACTTGTCTCTAATGATTTCTTTGCAGTTTACAAGTGGGAAATTACTGGAAAAGTTGACTTCGAAAAGACAGCTGACTACAGCTTATTGAGTGTCTTGGCTGGTCAAGGTCAGCTCATTGTAGACGGTAAGGAATATTCAATCCAAAAAGGTAGCCACTTTATCTTGCCAAGTGATGTTGATGCTTGGACTCTGGAAGGGCAAGATTTGGAATTGATTGTTAGCCATCCATAAAAAGAAAGGGCCTGAGTTCATTACTCAAGTCCTTTTTTGTATTTACATAAATTGGGCAATAAAGACCACGATGATGATGATTGGAATGATGAAACGAAGAAGGAAGAGCCAGACTTGGAAAAATCCTTGTTTCCACGGTGTTTCATCAAGATGGAGTTCCTCCATAGCAAGAGCCTTTTTAAAGATATAGCCTGTAAAAAGAGACAAGCAGAGAGCACCAAAAGGCATGAGAAGGTTGGAAACCAAGAAATCCATAGCATCAAAGAAGGTTTTCCCAAAGATTTGAACATCCGCCATGACACCGTAAGATAGGGCCGAAGGGATACCAAAGATAAAGGTCAAGATACCTAAAATAAGACTCCATTTATTACGTTTTTCGTTATCTTGGTCTGTGATATTTCCAACATTAATTTCCAGCATCACGACAGAAGAAGTAATCGTCGCAAAGAGGAAGAGCAAGAGGAAGAGGATGTAGAAAATGGTTCCAAAAGGCATCTTGTCAAAGAGTTGGGGCAAGACGATAAAGAGGAGACTCGGACCACCTTCAGACTGGATATTAAATGCTGACATAGCTGGAAAAATAGCGAGTCCTGCCATGATTGATACAGAAATGTTCATGGCAACGATAGACATACCTGATTGGACCAGATTGGTTTTCTTATCTAGGTAAGAAGCATAGGTCAACATGGCCGTAACACCGAGCGATAATGCAAAGAAAGATTGCCCCAGAGCATAGAGGAGGCCAGCACTGGTCAGTTTTGAAAAGTCAGGTTTGAGGAAGTATACGACACCTTCCATAGCATTTGGCAAGCTAAGAGAGCGCCCGATAATAATGACAAAGATGATAAAGAGGAGGGGCATCATAACTTTCGATGCTCTTTCAATTCCTTTTTGGACTCCCTTAGATACAATAAAGATGTTTAGGAAGATAAAAAGAGCTTGAGACCCAAGGGCAATCCAAGGATTTGAAATAATATCTGTGAAGAGCTGGGCATAATCACTGCTAATCCCAACTTGGAAGGCTTTAGCAATAGCGATACCTAGATAAACTAAAACCCATCCCCCGATAACACTGTAGAAAGATAAGAGGATGAAAAGGGCAAAGGCACCAATCCAACCGATAAAGTTGTAGTTCTTGTTATCACCTAATTTTCCAAAGGTTTTGATTGCTGACACGCCCGCACTTCGACCAAGAGCAAACTCAGCAAGTAAAAGTGGAAAACCAATTAAAATTGTTGAGATGAGAAAGACCAGTAAAAAGCCTCCCCCACCGTTGGCGGCAGTCATGTAAGGGAACTTCCAAACGGCTCCAAGACCAATAGCAGAACCAGCAGAGGCAAGGATAAAGCCAAGTTTTGAGCCCCATTGCGATTTTTCAGACATAGTTAAACTCCTAAAATTAGTGTTCCAAAAGAAAAAGCCACTGCCCTTGGCAAATAGCCTCATCAGTACTCAAAATGAGCCTTCCTTTTGATTGATAGACTTGACTATCCTATCATGTTTTCTAAGGTCTGTCAAGAAAACCATTTTCAGGCTTTTAGCCCCTTCTCAAAAAGTTTAAAGATTTAGCAAAAACGCTTGACTTTGACCTAAGGGGAGGGGTTATACTATTAGTGTAAGGAGGAAATCATGTACCATATAAAAGAAGCTGCGCAGCTTTCGGGTGTCTCTGTCAAGACCCTGTACCACTACGATAAGATAGGACTTTTGGTTCCTTTAAAATCGGAAAATGGCTATCGAACCTACAGTCAGGAGGATTTAGAACGCCTTCAGGTTATTCTTTACTATAAATATCTAGGCTTTTCTTTAGAAAAAATAGCAGAGCTGTTAAAGGAAGAAAGGACAGATTTATTGCCCCATTTGACCAGACAGTTGGACTATCTAACTCGAGAAAGGCAACATCTGGATACCTTGATTTCCACCTTGCAAAAAACCATTCAAGAACAAAAAGGAGAAAGAAAAATGACCATTGAGGAAAAATTCACTGGATTTAGTTATCAAGACCATCAGAAATACCACCAAGAGGCGGTAGAGAAATATGGACAAGAAGTCATGGGAGAAGCGCTCGAGCGCCAAAAAGGCCGCGAAGATGAGGCTACGGCTGCCTTCAATCAAGTCTTTCAAACATTGGCACAAAATCTTCAAGCTGGTCTACCGATAACAGCGTCTGAAAACCAAGAAGAAGCAGGCAAACTCTTGCAAGCCATTCGCACTTATGGATTTGACTGCTCTATTGAAGTCTTCGGACATATCGGTAAAGGATACGTCTACAACCCTGAGTTTAAGGAGAACATTGACAAATTTGGACCTGGTACAGCCCAGTACACATCAGATGTCATTGCGGCTTACGTTCAGACACAGACAAAATAAAAATCAGCGGAGTTACCTCTGCTGATTTTTTCTGGTTTCAAGTACTATTTGGTTAATAGTTTTTCAACTACGTTTAACTTTCGCATGGTCAGAACCACGCCAAACAATTTTTCAAGATAGTTGGTATTGAGCTTTTTTTGTTTTGCAGTTCTAGGAAGATAGAGGTAGAGACAGTAATCGCCTACACAGATTTCTTCCTCGCCGTAGTCAGTTTTCAATTTTTCTAGTGGCAGACTTTGGATAAGTCCTTGATAAAGAATTACATGCACACGATCATGAAGATAGTCTTCTTTAAATGGATTCTCATGAACAATCTTTTCAAAATCGTTCTTATTCTTGATAACCATTTTTAAGTCGGCCCCAATTTTTTCCTTTATCAAAGTATGAACGCGTTCTCGTATTTCTTCTAAATCTGAGTCACTCTCAAGAATGATATTCCCACTTTGAATATAGGTTCGAACGTGTTGAAAACCAGCTTCTGTCAAAATATCTACCAAATAAGACATTTTCGGGATAGCATTTTTTCCGTTAGGAGTAACGCCTCTTAGTAAAATAATATGTTCCAAAGTAGTTCCTTTCTTATCTAACATCCTTAGATACTAAATCATTTATAGATTAAGTTTGAGCCTGCCACCCAGCCAGTACAGAGGGCAGAAGTGATGTTAAAGCCACCTGTGTGGGCGTTGATATCTAGGACCTCTCCTGCAAAGTGAAGGCCAGGAACCAGTTTGCTTTCCAGCGTTTTAGGATTGATTTCCTTAAGACTGACGCCACCCTTGGTGACAAAAGACTTAGCCAAGGACATTTTTCCAGTTACAGGGATTTTGAGTCCCTTGATAGACTGGAGCAGTTGGTCGCGTTCTCTTTCAGTTAGTTGTTTGACTTTTTCAGGATATCCTTGGACAAAAAATTCTGCCAAGCGTTCTGGAAGCAAAGTTTTTAAGGCATTTTTTAGAGATTTTTCCCGATGTTCTTCTAGAAATGCAGCCAAGTCCTTCTCAGAAAGTTGTGGCAAAACATCTAGCGAGAGCACCTCCCCACCCTTTACAAAGCTAGATAAGCGTAGCGCAGCAGGACCTGACAAACCAAAGTGGGTAAAGAGTAGGTCATGAGTGATGACATGCTTGCCATAGCTTAGGGTCACATCGTCTAGGGAAATTCCCTGTAAGGCCTTATGTGGAAAATCTGTCAACAAAGGACTTTCAGCAGCCTCAAGTTCGGTAATAGTGTGTTTGAAGTGGCGAGCAATCTCGTGACCAAAACCAGTCGAACCAGTTGAAGGATAGGATTTTCCACCAGTTGTGACAATGAGTTTATCACAAGTGAAGGTTTGATCTGTAGACTTAAGGACAAACTGGTCGTCAATCTTTTTAACCGAAACAATCTCTGTTTGAGTGGCAACTTGCCCACCAAGTTCAATCATTTTCTTTTCCAAAGCTTCGATAATGGTCCGAGATTTGTCACTGGCTGGAAAGACGCGGCCATGGTCTTCGACCTTGAGTTTTACGCCATTTTCAGTAAAAAAGTTGATGATATCATGGTTATCAAACTGGGAAAAGACACTGTATAGAAAGCGGCCATTTCCAGGGATGCCAGCTAATAGGTCATCTAGAGTTCCATTGTTGGTCACGTTGCAGCGCCCACCACCAGTACCAGCTAATTTTTTTCCAAGTTTTCGATTTTTTTCAATGAGAAGGGTTTTCTGCCCATAAAAGCTACTGGAAATCGTAGCCATCATACCAGCCGGGCCTCCCCCGATTACAATAGTGTCAAAATGTTTCATAAAAGTATTGTACCATAAAAAACAAGAGATGATGGTCACCTCTTGTCAAGAATGTAATCAATCAATTTCATATCCCATGAGGAGTCCACCCTCTTCTGCATAAAAACTGCAGAGTCCAGAGGTTGGGATAATCTTGATTTCAGCTTGTGGGAATGTTTCACGTAAGAGCTCTGAGAACTGTTGGCAGAATTTATCATTATTGCGGTGAGCAATGACGATGCGTCCACCAGCATAGCCAGCTTTTATCAACTCTTCATAGGCTGCCTGAATCGATTTCTTTGGTCCTCTTGCTTTTTGTAGCAATTCGAGAGTTCCAGTTTCACTAGCTTCTCCAACCATACGGATGTTGAGCAGGCCAACTACCGTACCGATCAGCTTGCTCAAACGGCCGTTCTTCACCAAGTTATCGACTTTAGCTAGGACAAAGAGCAACTTGGTTTTTTCTTGATAGGCAGTGATAGCTTCAACCACTTCTTCAAAAGATAAGCCCTGGTCAATCAAGTCGTTTAATTTTTCTACGAGCAAGTCAACTTCCCCACCAGCAGACAAACTATCAATCACATGAATCTTAGTATCAGGATGTTCTTCCAGATAAATATTCTTAGCCAGTTGAGCACTATTGTGACTGCCAGAAAGAGTCCCTGTGATGGTTACTAGGAAAATGTTTTTGGCTCCTTCAAATGCTCGCAAATAATCATCTGGGCTTGGACAAGCTGATTTTGAAGCTTCTGCAGTTGCATACATGGTTTCCATCATTTGGTCAATATCAAGACTGGCATCATCCACAAAGACCTGATCAGCTACTTGAATGGTTAAGGGAACACTGACAAAGGTCGTGTCAATAGCTGGTGTTTCCAGCTGACGATAATCACAACCAGAGTCAGCAATAATCTTCCAAGTCATAGAAATTCTCCATCTTTGCCATTTATACATTGACAAAGGTTCTGTCTTTTTTTACAATTATATCATGAAAGCCCTTGAAACAAAAGCCTTATCCGTCTGTTGTGACAAGTAGAAAGAAAATGTTATGTCTGAACGTAGAATCTCTGAAAAATCACTTGAAAATCTAAGAAAATCAAACCAAGAATCCAATTTATTAACTAGAGAAGCCATCGAAACAGCCCTCTTGCAACTTTTGGAAAAAAAGGACTTGACCAAGATTAGTATTTCTGAATTGGTCAAACGTGCAGGCGTTTCGCGTGCGGCCTTTTATCGCAATTATGATTCCAAAGAGGAAATTTTAGAGAGCGTTTTCAAACGGAGCGTTCACAATATCATGGAACAACTCCATCATTATGATTTAAAGACAGACCTTTATCTGGTCTGGGTTCACCTTTTCCGCGAGGCCAGAAAGGAAGCCAGAGTGATTCAACTGGCCTTGGATTACCATCTGGAAAAAATCTTTGTCCAAGCCATGCAGGAATTTCTGGAAAAATACCACGGAAAATCAAAAGGCGTCAGCTCTTATCTTCATTCCTTCTGGAGCTCGGCCATCGTCTCTGTCCTTCTAAAATGGATCAAGGATGGCATGAAGGTACCTGCTGAAAAGATTGCGGATTTAGGTTTACCATTTTTTAAAAAATAGAGAAAAAGGAGAAAAGAGATGACTGAAAAAAGACTGGCCTGGGATGAGTATTTTGCAGCCCAAGCCCTACTAATTGCCAATCGTTCCACTTGTAAACGTGCTAAAGTGGGTGCAATTCTGGTAAAGGATAATAAAGTTATTTCCACTGGTTATAATGGTTCGGTGTCAGGAACCGAGCATTGTATTGATCACGAATGTCTGGTCATCGAAGGCCACTGTGTGCGTACTCTTCATGCAGAGGTTAATGCTATCCTTCAAGGTGCAGAACGTGGTGTTCCTAAAGGTTTTACAGCCTATGTGACCCATTTTCCTTGTCTGAATTGCACGAAACAATTGCTTCAGGTCGGCTGCAAGCGCGTAGTTTATATCAACCAGTACCGAATGGATGACTATGCCAAATACCTTTATCAAGAAAAAGGGACAGAATTGACCCATTTACCACTTGAGACAGTACAACAAGCTCTGAAAGAGGCAGATTTAATGTAAAAATTATCGAAAATAAATAGTCTAGAAAGATTTTTAAACCATTTTTTGGTATAATAAGAAGAATAAATTGAAAGAAGGAATTCCAAAAATGGGAAAAATTGAAGTCATTAATCATCCACTGATTCAACACAAATTGTCAATCTTGCGTCGTACAGATACTTCTACAAAAGCTTTTCGTGAGCTAGTAGATGAGATTGCAATGTTGATGGGGTATGAAGTACTTCGTGATCTTCCACTTGAAGATGTAGAAATCGAAACGCCAATCACAAAAACAGTTCAAAAACAATTGGCAGGTAAGAAATTGGCTATTGTTCCCATCTTGCGTGCAGGTATCGGGATGGTTGATGGCCTCTTGAGCTTGGTTCCAGCTGCTAAAGTTGGTCACATCGGTATGTATCGTGATGAAGAAACACTTCAACCAGTTGAATACTTGGTAAAATTGCCTGAAGATATTGACCAACGTCAAATTTTTGTAGTAGACCCAATGCTCGCAACAGGTGGTTCAGCAATCTTGGCTGTTGACTCGCTTAAAAAACGTGGCGCATCAAATATCAAATTTGTCTGCCTTGTCGCTGCTCCAGAAGGCGTCAAAGCCCTTCAAGAAGCTCATCCAGATGTAGAAATCTTTACAGCAGCCTTGGATGAACGCTTGAACGAACACGGTTATATCGTTCCAGGCCTTGGAGATGCTGGAGACCGCTTGTTCGGTACGAAATAAGATCGTAAAGAAGAACGACTTGGAAAAGAATTTCCAGTTACGAAAGGAGGTTGAATTTTTGTTTCTGTCTAATGAAAGCAGAGCAAAAATTTGACCTTTTTTGACCAATATATTATAATAGTCTTATCTTCAGTCATTTGACTAACAAAATTAAAACTCAAAAGGAGAAATAAATGATTCCTGTAGTTATTGAACAAACAAGCCGTGGAGAACGTTCATACGATATTTACTCACGTCTTCTCAAAGACCGCATCATTATGCTGACAGGTCCAGTTGAAGACAATATGGCTAACTCAGTTATTGCCCAATTGCTTTTCTTAGATGCCCAAGATAGTACAAAAGATATTTACCTTTATGTCAATACACCTGGTGGTTCCGTTTCAGCTGGTTTGGCAATCGTTGATACCATGAACTTTATTAAGGCAGATGTCCAAACCATTGTTATGGGCATGGCCGCATCTATGGGAACAGTCATCGCATCAAGTGGAGCAAAAGGCAAACGTTTCATGCTTCCAAATGCTGAATACATGATTCACCAACCAATGGGTGGTACAGGTGGTGGTACACAGCAAACGGATATGGCGATTGCTGCTGAACACTTGCTTAAAACTCGTAAGATTTTGGAGCAAATTCTTGCAGATAATTCTGGTAAAACAGTTGAGCAAATCCACGCAGATGCTGAACGTGATTACTGGATGAGCGCTCAAGAAACGCTTGAATATGGCTTTATTGATGAAATCATGGCCAACAATTCATTGAACTAATAATCAAAGAAGGTAAACTCGACTGGGTTTGCTTTTTTTGGTATAATAGGGAGAGATTTCTTAGAAAGAGGATTTATCATGTTTGAAAAAGTCAATCGATCTGGCTTGATTATCTATCTTTACTATAATCGTGATGCAAAAAAACTGCAGGATTATGGAGATATTACCTATCATTCCAAAAAACATCGTTACTTACAACTCTATGTTTCAACTCAAGAAGTGGAGCAATTGGTTGGACGCTTGAGCAAGGAAAAATTTATTAAAAAAGTTAAAGTCTGTCATATCCAAGAGTTGGAGACACCCTTTGTTGGGAATCTCTATCGAGATGAAAACGCAATCATGTAAAAGAATGCGTTTTTTATGTTGACAATATTCAGATAATTCTGTATATTAGTATTTATTACATTATTCGCAATAAGGAGACGATTATGATAAAAAAAATTGCTCAAGGAGCTTTTTCTTTGTTAGTCCTTATGAGCTTGGCAGCGTGTGGACAGTCGCCAGATGTCACAGCCAATGCTAAAGGAAATAAAATGGGAGCAGACACTATCAAAATTGGTGTCAATATGGAGCTTTCCGGTGCAGTAGCAGCTTATGGTACTGCTGAGTATAATGGAATTAGACTTGCTGTTAAGGAAATTAACGACAAGGGTGGTGTTGATGGCAAGAAACTAGAGTTGGTGGCTAAAGATAATAAATCTGAGATTGCTGAAGCGTCAACTACAGCCACAAACCTTGCTGTTCAAAGTCAAGTAACGACCATTATTGGACCAGCTACTTCCGGTGCGACAGCAGCATCAAGCCTAGAATCTCAAAAGACAGGGGTTCCTCTTTTGACCCCATCTGGGACACAGGATGATTTGACAACAAATAAAGACGGTTCAACTAAAGATTATGTCTTTAGAACGACCTTTAAAGATAGTTTCCAAGGTCAAGTTTTGGCCCAGTTTGCTGCTGAAAATATGAATGCGAAAAAGGTTGTCCTCTATTATGATAACTCTTCAGACTATGCGCAAGGGATTGCAGCAGAGTTCAAACGTAAATACAAGGGAGAAATCGTTGCTGAATCAACCTTTATCGCAGGAGATAAAGACTACAAAGCAGCCTTGACTCGTTTCAAAGACTTGGATTACGATGCGATTGTAATGCCTGGTTACTATACAGAGACTGGTATCATTACAAAGCAGGCGCGTGAAATGGGAATTAATAAACCGATTCTTGGACCAGATGGATTTAGTGACGAAACCTTCGTAAAACTTTCAGATAAGAAAAATGCAACCGATGTTTATTTTGTATCTGGATATTCATCAAAAATCAACTTGAATGAAAAAGCCGCTGCTTTCATTGAAAACTACAAGAAAGAATATGCAGAAGTTCCAAATATGTTTGCGGCTCTTGCTTATGATTCAGTTTATATGGTGGCAGAAGCTTCTAAGAATGCTTCAGACTCAACTGAGGTTGCCAAAAATCTCGGCCAATTGAAAGATTTTGAAGGAGTCACAGGGGTCATGACTATTGATGAACAACACAATCCAATTAAGTCAGCCCTCATGGTTCGTCTTGAAAATGGAGCAGAAGAGTCTGCTACCCCAGTTGAAGTGAAAGATTAGACTCTAGTAGAGTCTATCTCTTACTCATTTCATTAAATAGGGAATGACTAGAAATTATAGAAAGTTTGGTAGAATATGTCAAATCAGATTTTACATCAGCTCGTAAACGCCTTGGTATCGGGGAGTATCTTTGCTCTCCTTGCTTTAGGATATACCATGGTTTACGGGATTATTAAATTAATTAACTTTGCGCATGGAGATATTTTCATGCTTGGAGCTTTTATGGGGTATTTCCTTTTTAAGAATTTTAACATTGCTCCGTATTTAACCTTTATCCCATCAGAAGAATGGCGCTTTTACATTGCTTTGTTACTTATTATTGCAATTACGATGGTTGTGACTGCAGCAGTTGGGATGTTGATTGAATTTTTAGCCTATCGCCCAATCCGAAATGCTTCAAGAATTTCGGCCTTGATTACCGCGATTGGAGTATCTTTCTTCTTAGAATATGGAATGGTCTTCCTTTTTGGAGCCCAACCTCGTTCTTATCCAGAAGAAGCTCTTGTGGTTAAACCGCTACAAATTGGCTCAATGACTTTTGATTTCATTACTAATGCGGAATTTATCATCTTTATCGTTTCGATTGCTCTGATGTTTGTCCTTCAATATGTGGTGAAGCAAACAAAAATGGGTAAAGCTATGCGTGCTGTTTCTGTAGATAGTGATGCCGCTCAATTGATGGGGATTAATGTAAACTCAACTATTAGTTTCACTTTTGCTTTGGGTTCTGCACTTGCAGGTGCTGCAGGTGTCTTGATTCCACTTTCTCAACCATCTATCGAGCCATTAATGGGGATGGTGCCAGGTATTAAAGCTTTTGTCGCAGCAGTTTTAGGTGGAATTGGAATTATTCCTGGTGCAACCTTGGGAGGATTCCTCATCGGTGGTGTTGAAACCATTACAGTTGCTCTCGGATTCTCAAACTTCCGTGATGCGATTGTTTATATTGTTTTGATTTTGATCCTCTTGATTCGTCCAGCTGGTATTCTTGGTAAAAATGTGAAAGAGAAGGTGTAAGCAATGAAGAAAAATTTAAAAATAAATTTGATTTGGCTTGCGCTAATCGTGGCACTCTTTGCCCTTTTAAAGCTAGCTGAAGTAACAGGACTAATGAACATGTACTATGTTCGAATTTTGATTGGAATTGGAATCGCCGTTCTGATGGGATTGGGAACCAACCTTGTTCTCGGGTTCACAGGACAGTTCACTCTTGGTCAAGCTGGTTTCATGGCTATCGGTGCCTATGCCACTGCTATTATGACCACTAAATCTCCAACTTATGATAGTTTCTATTTGTCAATTGTAGTGGGTGTCATTCTTGCAGCTATTGTTGCCATTATTTTCGGTTTACCAACCCTTCGTCTGAAAGGAGATTACCTAGCAATCGCAACGCTAGGGATGGCAGAAATTATTCGTAAACTGATTGAAAATGGTGGTGAATTAACGAATGGACCTGCTGGTCTGACAAATATTCTTCCATATGTCAGTTGGGAAGCTGTTTTTGTCATTGTTGTACTGATTACTATTCTTGTTCTTAACTTCCTTAATTCCTCAACAGGTCGTCAGGCTATTACTATTCGCGAAGACGAAATTGCAGCTGAGGCTATGGGAGTTAATGTGACCAAGATGAAGGTTATGATTTTCGTTATTGGAGCCATGATTTCTGCTGTAGCTGGATCAATCTATGCAAGCTATATTGGAGTTGTTGTTCCAAATAACTTCCGTCTAATGAACTCTATCGACTATCTCATTATCGCGGTACTGGGTGGACTTGGTTCGATTACAGGAACCATCATTGCCGCAGTAGTCCTTGGAATTTTGAATATGTACCTTCAAAACTTTGCAGAATTGCGCATGATCATTTATGCCTTGGCTCTTGTATTGGTAATGCTTTTCCGTTCGGAAGGTTTGCTTGGAACTAAAGAATTGTATCTTTCAAAATTCTTTAACAAGAAAAAGGAGGAGACAAAATAATGGCATTACTTGAAGTAAAAAATTTAACAAAACATTTTGGTGGTTTAACTGCAGTTAGTGATGTAAGTATGGAGCTCCACGAGGGAGAATTAGTTGGACTGATTGGACCAAACGGAGCTGGTAAAACAACTCTTTTCAATCTTTTAACAGGTGTATATGTTCCTTCTGAAGGAACTGTAACCCTGAATGATACAGTTTTAAACAATAAGGCACCCTACAAGATTGCTTCTCTTGGCCTTTCGCGGACATTCCAAAATATCCGTCTCTTTAAAAATATGACTGTTTTGGAAAATGTTTTAATCGGCATGGCTAATCATCATCCGTCTCATCTATTTGCTTCTTTGTTCCGTCTTCCTGCATACTACAAGAGTGAGGAAGAGTTGAAGAAAAAAGCCATGGAACTTTTGGCAATCTTCCATTTGGAAGAGGAGGCAGATACTTTGGCGAAAAATTTAGCCTATGGTCAACAACGTCATTTAGAAATCGTTCGTGCTTTGGCTACTGAGCCTAAAATCCTTTTCTTGGATGAACCTGCTGCTGGGATGAACCCGCAAGAAACAGCAGAATTAACTTCTTTAATCCGTCAGATTAAAAAAGATTTTGGCATTACGATCATTCTGATCGAGCATGATATGAATCTGGTTATGGATGTGACAGAGAGAATCTATGTATTAGAATATGGTCGTTTGATTGCTCATGGTACTCCAGAAGAAATCAAGACTAACAAACGCGTTATTGAAGCTTATTTAGGAGGTGAAGCATAATGTCCTTATTAAAAGTTGAAAATTTGTCTATCTCCTATGGAGCTATCGAAGCTGTGAAAGACATTTCTTTTGAAGTAAATGAGGGAGAAGTCGTAACTTTGATTGGAGCCAATGGTGCTGGGAAAACATCTACTCTCCGTGCCATCTCTGGTTTGGAGAAAGTTTCTTCTGGTAAAATCATTTACAATCATCAAGAAATCCAAAAATTTCCAGCTCGTAAGATTGTCGCTGAAGGTTTGTCTCAGGTTCCAGAAGGACGTCATGTTTTCCCAGGGATGACAGTTTTGGAGAATCTGGAGATGGGAGCATTCTTGAGTACTGATAAAGATAAAAATTTGCTTAATCTCAAGAAAGTTTTTTCACGTTTCCCACGTCTTGAAGAACGCAAGAACCAGGATGCAGCTACTCTTTCAGGAGGGGAACAACAAATGCTTGCCATGGGACGTGCTCTCATGTCTATGCCTAAACTTCTTCTCTTAGACGAGCCATCTATGGGACTTGCCCCCATCTTTATTCAAGAAATTTTTGACATTATCCAAGAGATTCAGAAGCAAGGAACGACAGTTCTCTTGGTTGAACAAAATGCCAATAAGGCACTTGCCATCTCTGATCGTGCTTATGTACTAGAAACGGGTAAGATTGTTCTATCAGGAACAGGAAAAGAACTAGCCTCATCAGAAGAAGTCCGAAAAGCATATCTAGGTGGCTAAAAAGGTCCGGGGGGCCTTTTTAGTCGGTGGATAGAGATTACGAAGTAATCATCATTAATAGTCCGGGGGACCTTTTTAGTCGGCAGATTAAGATTTCAAACAAATCTGGATCCTCGTTGAAAGTTTAATTTCTAATAATTAAAAAAATCGAATGAAAGGTATCTTACCTTCATTCAGAGAGCTCGGATTTAGAGCTCTTTTTGCTAGCTTATTTATAGTTTTCTGAATTTTGAAAAAGAGATGTAAGCGTTTGATAGATTTGCAAAAAGATTGTATAATAGGGATAAGAATAGAAAAGGAGAAGTCTCATGGCAGTTAAAGATTTTATGACCCGCAAGGTAGTGTATATTAGTCCAGATACAACAGTATCATATGCAGCAGATTTGATGAGAGAGCAAGGATTGCATCGCTTGCCCGTTATCGAAAATGATCAGTTAGTTGGTTTGGTAACTGAGGGAACCATTGCCCAAGCTAGTCCATCCAAAGCAACCAGTCTTTCTATCTATGAAATGAATTATCTTCTGAATAAGACCAAAGTAAAAGATGTCATGATTCGCGATGTTATCACTGTCTCAGGCTATGCGAGTCTAGAGGATGCAACTTATTTGATGTTGAAAAACAAGATTGGTATTCTTCCTGTAGTAGATAATCATCAAGTTTACGGAGTGATTACTGACCGTGATGTTTTCCAAGCCTTTCTTGAAATTGCTGGTTATGGGGAAGAAGGAATTCGTGTGCGCTTTGTAACAGAAAATGAAGTGGGTGTACTCGGAAAAATTGTTTCTTTAATAGTAGAAGAAAATCTGAATATCTCTCATACAGTCAATATTCCACGTAAAGATGGTAAGGTGATCATCGAAGTGCAAATCGATGGATCAATTGATTTACCAGCCTTGAAAGAAAAATTTGAAGCAGAAAATATTCAAGTCGAAGAGATTACTCGTACGTCAGCAAAAGTCTTATAAGAAGAGAAGCCGGAAGGCTTCTTTTTTGGTTTTTTTCAACTGTAGTGGGTAGACAAAAGCTAAGGGTATTTATATCTTGCCATAGTGAACCTCATCTCTAACTCAAACATTTCACACTTAGTTCCACCATAAAAATCCGTTTTAGACTCATTTCTACTTTGACAAGCCAAGTGGAAGTTACTTTGAGAAGTTATCTCCGATTTTTCTATATTTTTTAATTTCTTATTCTTGACATTTTCAAATAGATATTTTATATTGAAATAGTATGTAGCATATAAAATGCTAATAAATACTAAAAGGAGATCCAAACATGTATTTTAATCGTAAAAATGCAGAGCAAAAAAATTGGCGTATGATTAAAAAAGGAAAACATTTCCTTTTCGGTTGTTCGCTTGTTTTTGCGGTTGGGGCAGCACTAGCAGCTCCATCAGTTAAAGCAGATACAACAGTAGAAGGTAAGCCAGAAGCTGGTTCTACTACGGAATCTACTAAGCCAGAAGCAGGTCCTACTACGGAAACCACTAAGGCGACTGCAGGTGAAGAGAATGTAACTTATGCAGCACCTGCTGCAGAAGCTCAAACACCTACAGAAGCTAATGCGAAGCCAGCCCCTACGCCAGCTGCACCAGCTGCAGAAGAAGCTAAAGCTGAAGAGAAAACTACAGAGCCTTCTGCTGCACCAGTAGCAGCAACTACAAAAGAATCAGATTCTGCTGAAGCACCAAGCTTGACACCAGTAGCGGATTCATCAGCCTTAACTGCTGAAGAAATTTCAAATGTTACAGAAGCAATTAAAGGTGTAAATCCAACAGCGACTGATGTTAAAGTCAGCAAAGACGGATCAGCTGTTGTTACATTTAAAGATGGGTCAAGCGCAACATTTGCAGCTTCTCAAACAGTTAAAGTAAAGGCAAAAGATGCTGCTGCATCTGAAACACCTGCACGTTCACGTCGTGCCCGTGCCGCTGCTCTTGATCCAGAAAATGCTGTCAACACGAATGGTTTCGCCTCTGAACTCCAAAATGCTGCACAAAAAACAGCTATCTATAGCCCAGGTGTTTGGGATCAAAAACAAGGTTACCAAGGAAAAGTTTGGCTCTACCGTAATGGTACACTCAATAACTCTGACCAAGAAGATGCAAAACCTCTTGGTGGTGTGAATGTTTACCTTCAGTATGTAACTGGTAAAGGTTTTGTTTCTCCAGTTTATAAGACAACAAGTCAAGAAGATGGAAGATTTGTATTTGACTTGTCTAAACCAGCAGCAAACCGTCTAGGAGCTACAGGTGAGTTTCAACTTGCAGGAGATCCTGACTTTGCTGTTCGTACTTGGGCAGAAAATCCAGATCCAAAGAAATATAATGTCATCAAAGCAGGTGACCAACGTACAGGTTTCCACACTCGTCTTGTTCGTATAAATGAAAGTTGGGATTTCACGGCTGGTATCAACCGTATTGTGAATGGTCAAGTCGTTCTTCAAGAAAAACCAAATTCAGAAGACTACCTTTTGAAACCAGAGGCGGAACGTGAAACAGGCGACCTAGCAGACGGCCAATTTTCACGTAAAGGTAACTATGGTACCATCCGTGGAAGTGTCTGGTATGACCTTCGTGACCCAATGGGTTCTGACAGACGCATGTACAAAAAAGATAGCTACGATATTAATGCCACAGGTGTTAAAGTAGCAGCTTCATACCTTAACGATGAAGTGACAAATCTTTTGGATGCATGGAAAAAAGAACACAAAAACTATAAACTAGATGATTTCAAAGCAGCTCAAGCAGAAATTATCAAAGCATATGAAGCTGAACACGGTAAAGGTTCACATATCGCTGAAACGGTTGTAGCACCAGTTGACAAAGATGGTAACTACCGTCTCGCATTCCGAGGTCTTTATGGTGTAAGTTCTACTCAAGCTAATAGTGGTTTGAAAATTTCACATACGATTTCTGATGAAGAATTCGGAACCCTTGTTAAAGACGAGGATTTAGACAATGATCATCTTATGAAGTGGAATGGAACGATCGGACAAAAACACCGTCACATCAATACAGACTATGTCTATACTACTGTTCTTGTCGATAACTATTCTATCTGGAGCAATAACTACCAAGCAAATATGTTCGAAGGTACAGGAGATGCTGTACTTCCAGCAGGACCTTCATCACTTGCGTCAGCAAATATTTCAAACACAAACTTTGCCTTAATTGCCCCTCAACCAATGCACGATGTCTTGGTATATGATAACGATAAGACTTTTGCAAAACCAGGAAATACTGCTGAAAGTACGACTGGTGGACTCATGCCATCACATGAATACCAAATTCGTTGGTTCAAAGATGGTAAAGCAATTGGTGAGGCAACAACAGTAACGTCAAAAGCAGATGGAACTGCACAGTCAGTACCACTCACTGTGCCAACTGATCTTGATAAAACTGCAATCTATACATCAGCGGTATTCCTCCAAGGTGATAACACAAGTGACCTTGGTTCAGCTTTGGCCCTCGATTCATTTACAGCTGTTCCTGCTGAAGAAACAGACAAATACACTCCAGAATATGCAGATACACTTGTAACTCCAGGAACACCTGCTACATCAACACCAACTTTCACTGGTAAAGATGGTCAAGATACTAAAGCGCCTGAAGGAGCTAACTACACTATTCCATCAACCTTTACAGCACCAGAAGGATATACTGTATCAATTGACCAAAATACAGGTAAAGTTACAGTAGAAGCTAAGCCAGGAACAACAATTGAAGAAGTAGATGTCCCTGTTACAGTAACTTACAAAGACAAATCAACAGATTCAGTCAATGCTAAGTTTTTGTTGGATACTGATGGTGATAAAATTCCAGATAAAACGGATGAAGATGACGATAACGACGGTGTAAAAGATTCTGATGAAACAACAGATGGTACAAACACTAAAGATCCAAATTCAATCGCTTCAAAAATCACTCCAATTGATGATCAAACAGGCGTAGTTGGAAAAGAAATCACACCAGTTCCTGTAGTTGTAGAGAAGATCCCTACAGATGGTTCTATCAAGGTTGAAGGTCTTCCAGATGGTGTTTCTTACGACCCAGCAACAAAACAAATTACTGGAACACCAACAACTGAAGGTAAATCAAAAGTAACTGTTACAGTTCTAGGTAAGGATGGAAATCCAGTTAAAGGTGCTGACGGAAATCCTGTAACTGAAACATTTAAATTTACAGTTACAAAAGCACCAAAAGATGCAGACAAGTACACACCAGAATATGCAGATACACTTGTAACGCCAGGAACACCTGCAACAGTAACACCTACATTCAAAGGTGAAGATAATGCAGAAACTAAAGCTCCAGAAGGTGCTACATATAGTATCCCATCTGACTTTATGGCTCCAGAAGGCTATACTGTAACAATTGATCCAAGTACAGGTGCAATCACTGTTGAAGCTAAGCCAGGAACAACAATTGAAGAAGTTGATGTCCCTGTCACAGTAACCTACAAAGATAACTCAACTGATTCAGTGACAGCTAAATTTAAGTTGGATACTGATGGTGATAAAATTCCAGATGTGACTGACGAAGATGATGATAACGACGGTGTGAATGATACTGACGAAACAACAGATGGTACAAACACTAAAGATCCCAACTCAATCGCTTCAAAAATCACTCCAATTGATGATCAAACAGGCGTAGTTGGAAAAGAAATCACACCAGTTACTGTCACAGTAGAAAAAGTCCCTACAGATGGTTCTGTTAAGGTTGAAGGACTTCCTGATGGTGTTTCTTACGACCCAGCAACAAAACAAATTACTGGAACACCAACAACTGAAGGGGAATCAGAAGTAACTGTTACAGTTTTAGGTAAGGATGGAAATCCTGTTAAAGGTGCTGACGGAAATCCTGTAACTGAAACATTTAAATTTACTATTACAAAAGCACCAACACAAGCCGATGAAAACACACCAACACCTAAGGAACAATCTGTTAATGTTGGTGAAACTCCAGATCCTAAGAAATCAATCGGAAACGTTGGAGACCTTCCAGACGGAACTAAGTTCGAATACAAGACACCAGTTGATACAACAACACCAGGTGACAAAGACGCAACAGTTGTAGTAACTTACCCAGATGGATCTAAGGATG
>NZ_QQRU01000008.1 GCF_003428885.1 Streptococcus sp. LQJ-218 | reverse complement strand
TTGGTTCGTCTTGTTCAGTTTTCAAAGGTCTTTGTCACTCGCTTCTCTCAAGCGACAACTATATTAGTATATCACAGCCGCTTTCGCTTGTCAACACTTTTTTGAAACTTTTTTAAGTTTTTTTGAAACTTTTTTTCATCAAGTGTTTMAACCGCAAYATACCATAGTCCGTACGGGATTCGAACCCGTGTTACCGCCGTGAAAAGGCGGTGTCTTAACCCCTTGACCAACGGACCTGAGTTGTTATTTTCAACTCTTACTATTATACCGACTTTTTAAACTTTGTCAACACCTTTTTTAAACTTTTTTTAAGTTAAGTAAAAAGAGCCAGAATGTACTGACTCTTCTATTGATTATTAAACTTAGAAGCACGTTCATCTCCCCACCAATATGGGATTAGTTCTTTGACTTTCACTGTCTTTCTTCTTTCGTAGTCCATCATGAATTCTGCGACTTTATTTTCAGAATTCAACTCCAAGAGAAATTCTCTGCAAGCACCGCAAGGCATGGCTGAACTCCCACCATAAGGTGCTTTGTCCCGAAAGGCTAATACTTTCTTAACCTTAGTTTGTCCCGAGAATTGATACATATTAAAGAGTGCCGCCCGTTCTGCGCAGAGATGGAAAACTCCACAGGTTCCCTCCATGCAGAATCCTGTAAATATTTGTCCATCTTCGGCTTCTACTGCGGCAACGACATGATTAGCATAAACAAAATCAGATACTTCATGTGGATTATACAATTTCTGTGCTTCTTCGTGCATCTTTTCCCAGATGTCCATTGTTGCATCCTTCTTATTTAGAGATTTCTTTTAGCATGTTTTCGATATGCTGGATTGATTTTTCACGACCTAACAAGAAGATAGTATCTGGCAATTCTGGTCCATGTATTTCACCTGAAACAGCAATACGAATTGGCATGAAGAGATTTTTCCCTTTGATACCTGTTTCTTTTTGGACCGCTTTGATTTGTGGGAAGATGTTTTCCACCACAAACTCGTCGTCTGACATAGACTCAAGTTTTGCCTTAAAGGCTTCAAGTACAGTCGGAACCGTTTCACCAGCCATGACTTCTCGTTCAGCTTCTGTCAATTCTGGGAAGTCTGAGAAGAAAAGGTCTGTCAATGGAACGATTTCGTCCACTGACTTCATTTGTGGTTTGTAGAGTTCTACTAATTTCTCAGCCTTGTCTGTCAAACGTCCTGCTTCTTCAAGGAATGGTTTTGCCATCTCAAAAATAGTTTCAAGGTCTGCATTCTTGATATAGTCATTGCTCATCCAATCAAGTTTCTTCTGGTCGAAAGCTGCTGGAGACTTACTAAGACGGTTTTCATCGAAAAGTTTAATAAGTTCTTCACGAGAGAAGATTTCATCTTCGCCACCTGGGTTCCAGCCAAGAAGAGCAATAAAGTTAAAGACTGCTTCTGGTAAATAACCTTTTTTACGGTAGTCTTCGATAAACTGAAGGGTGTTGGTATCACGTTTAGACAATTTTTTCCCAGTTTCAGAGTTGATAATCAAAGTCATGTGACCAAACTCTGGAGCTTCCCAACCAAGTGCTTCATAAACCATGAGCTGTTTTGGTGTATTAGCAATGTGGTCGTCTCCACGGATTACGTGAGAGATTTGCATATCATGGTCATCGATGACAACGGCAAAGTTGTAAGTTGGGTAACCGTCTTTCTTTTGGATAACCCAGTCACCACCGATATTGCCACCTTCAAACTCGATATCGCCTTTGACCATATCATGCCACTTGTAGATACCTGACTCATTGACAGCCAAACGAACCGTTGGGATAATCCCTGCTGCTTCACGTTCTGCGATGTAAGCTGCTTTTTCTTCTTCACTCATACCAAGGTATTCATTGATGTAGCGTGGTGTTTCGCCAGCTGCTTCTTGGCGTTCGCGTTCAGCTGCCAACTCTTCTTCTGTAACGTAAGATTTATAGGCTTTTCCTTCAGCTAATAGTTGGTCAATGTATTTTTGATACAAGTCCAAGCGCTCAGACTGGCGGTAGTTTTCATGAGTCTCTGGACTCTCATCCCAGTCCATTCCTAACCAACGAAGGTTTTCAAGCTGTGAACGTTCTCCGTCTTCGACATGACGTTTGCGGTCAGTATCTTCGATACGGATGATAAAAGTTCCACCATGGTGGCGTGCATACAAGTAGTTAAACAATGCTGTACGAGCATTACCGATGTGTAATAGTCCTGTTGGACTTGGTGCATAACGCACACGAATATCTTTTGACATATCTTCTCCTATAAAGTCTCTAGGCATCTGCCTTTTCGCTCTCTATATTATATCACAAGTCTCGCCAGAGTCCAATTTCTCTTTTCGAGAAAAAGCAAAAAGAGTGGTAAAACCACTCTTTTTTATTCTATTATAGACGAGCGTTAAGTTCTTTGCTCAATTCTTCAAATCCTGGTTTACCAAGAAGGGCAAACATGTTACGTTTGTAAGCTTCAACACCTGGTTGGTCAAATGGGTTGATGGCATTCAAGTAACCTGAAAGGGCGATGGCCAATTCGAAGAAGTAGATTGTGTAACCAAGAGTGAAGGCATCTTGCTCAGGAAGAGTCACGTACATGTTTGGTACGTCACCGTCAGTGTGGGCAAGAAGAACACCGTCAGTCGCTTTTTTGTTTACAAAGTCAACATCTTTTCCTTGAAGGTAACCAAGTCCGTCAAGGTCTTCTTCCAAAGTAGGGATGATCACATTCTTACGTGGTTTGTCAACGCGGACAACTGTTTCAAACATGATACGAGTTCCTTCTTGGATAAATTGACCCAATGAGTGTAGGTCTGTTGAGAAGTTGGCTGAAGTTGGGTAGATCCCTTTTTGGTCTTTTCCTTCTGACTCACCGGCCAATTGTTTCCACCATTCTGAGAAGTATTGAAGTGATGGCTCGTAGTTTACCAAGATCTCAGTTGCATAACCTTTACGGTAAAGGATGTTACGAACTGCAGCATATTGGTAAGCTTCGTTTTCAGAGATTTTGTCTGAAGTATAGTCTTTACGAGCTGCGTTAGCACCTTCCATAAGGGCTTTGATGTCAGCTCCTGATGCTGCGATTGGAAGCAAACCAACGGCTGTCAATACTGAGAAACGTCCACCAATATCATCTGGAACAACAAATGTTTCCCAACCGTTAGCGTCTGCTTCAACTTTAACAGCACCTTTTTGGCGGTCAGTTGTTGCATAGATACGTTTGTTTGCTTCTTCTTGACCGTATTTCTTAACCAAAAGTTCTTTGAAGACACGGAAAGCAATCGCTGGTTCAGTTGTTGTACCTGATTTAGAAATCACGTTTACTGAGAAGTCTTTGTCAGCTACATACTCTACTAAGTCAGCAAGGTAAGTAGATGAGATTGAGTTTCCTGCGTAAAGGATTTGTGGAGCTTTACGTTCTTCTTTTGTTTGCAAGTTTGCAAAGTGGTGGTTCAAGAAGTCGATTGCTGCTTTGGCACCAAGGTAAGATCCACCGATACCAATCACAACCAAAACATCGCTGTCTGACTTGATTTGCTCAGCAGCTTTCAAGATGCGGTCAAATTCTTCACGGTCGTAATTTTCAGGAAGATCCAACCATCCCAAGAAGTCGCTACCAGCACCAGTTCCTTTACGGATCAATTCATCTGCTGCTGTTACTTGTGATTGCATGTATTCCACTTCATGTGGTGCAACAAATTTGTCTAAAACTTTTGAATAATCAAATTTAATATGTGACATGTTATTCCTCCAATATTTCTTCTTTTCTATCATAACGCTTACCTTCGTTTTTTTCAAGTTTTTTTGTCAAATTTCTCCAATTTTTATCAGAATTCAAACGTTTGCGTAAAAATGCTGCATTCCGAAAATTTTGAAATAATAAAAGAAAGAACGACCGGATGCTCCAATCGTTACAGTTCATGCAATAAATACTCAAATAGTTCCAAATTACCATCTTCTTCATTAACCAGAAACTCTGGATGCCACTGGAGACCGATAATGCGGTGCTCGTCAATAGACTCAATCGCTTCGATGGTTTGGTCTCTTGGATCAACAGCAGTTACACGGAAATTAGGTGCCAAATCTTTAATACTTTGACGATGGACTGAGTTAACCTGACTTTCTTTTCCAAATAGCTTGCCCATCACGCTTCCTTCTACTGTCTCAATAGAGTGAGAAGTTCCAAAAGGTAGCCCTTGCCAGTGACCTTCGATTTCTTGATTGAGGGTTCCACCAAAGGAAACATTAACAAGTTGGACACCGCGACAGATTGCCATAATTGGTTTATTCTGACGAAGCGCTTCTTTCAAGAGAGCCAGTTCAAACTCATCACGTACTAGATTGTAATCATCGCTCTCGATAGTCTTTTTCTCTCCATAAAACTGAGGATGGACATTTTGACCGCCTGTCAAGATGAGTTTATCAATCATTTCTACATAATCGCGTACAACTGACTCATCACCAACAGGAATGACTAAAGGGAGACCGCCGACTTGACGAATGCTCTCTGCGAATCTACAAGATACAGATGAATGAATGTTTTTTCCTTCTGCATCTACGGGACATAGATTTGCAGCAACTCCTACAACTGTTCTAGCCATGATGTCTCTCCTTTCAAATATTAATACTCTTCGAAAATCTCTTCAAACCACGTCAGCTTCATCCACAACCTCAAAACCCTGTTTTGAGCTGACTTCGTCAGTTCTATCTACAACCTCAAAGCAGTGCTTTGAGCAACCTACGGCTAGCTTCCTAGTTTGCTCTTTGATTTTCATTGAGTATAACGATAGTCCTATCATATCACTCAAAGTGCCTTTCGTCTAATATGTTTTTTTTAAGGCTGTGATAAATATTTTTTATGGACAAGAAAAAGCTGCCCACATAGGACAACTTTTTCTTATTCAAAGACAAATTGATTATGATAGAGTTCTGAGTAGAAGCCACCTAGTTTCAAGAGTTCATGGTGGTTACCTCGTTCGATGACTTCTCCATCTTTGAGGACAATGATCTGATCAGCATTGAGGATGGTCTTCAATCGGTGGGCAATGACGAAACTAGTTCTGCCTGCTACAACCGCCTCCATGGCATGCTGAATCTTGCTTTCTGTCACCGTATCTACGTTAGAAGTTGCTTCATCTAGAATGAGAACTTCTGGATCTGTCATTAGGGTTCGAGCGATAGAAATCAATTGCTTTTGTCCAGTTGAGAAGATGCTCTGGTCATCATCGATAAGGGTATCGTATTTATCAGGCAAACTTTCAATATAGTCGTGAATGTGGGTTGCCTTGGCTGCTGCCTCAACCATTTCCTGACTGGCATCTGGGACACCAAAGCGAATATTGTCTCGGATGGTTCCGCTAAATAAGACCGAATCTTGCAAGACAATCCCCACCTTACTTCTGAGACTATCTAAATCATAGTCACGAATATCTTTCCCATCAAAATAAATCCCACCAGCATCAACATCATAAAAGCGATTGATGAGGTTCATTATAGTAGTTTTCCCGGAACCCGTCGGCCCAACAACCGCTGTCATCTGGCCTTTCGGAGCCGAGATGCTGACATCTTTCAAAATGGGTTTATCAGGCAAGTATGAAAAATCGATATGACTGATTTCAACACCTTCTTCCAACTGAGTGAAGGCTGGAGCCTTTTCAGGTCGGATTTCTTCCTCTGCATCAAACATTTCCTGAATCCGTTCAGCCCCTGTAAAGGCTAACTGGAGGCTTCCCCAACTAGCTGCAACTTGAATAATGGGTTGGTAGTACTGCTGTGAAAATTGGGCAAACATAACAATCAAACCTAGGGCTGTACTTGTTTCAATAGCCTTGTCATTTAATAAAACAGCTGAACCCGCAAAGATGACGACAGCTGTATTAACCAGACTCATGCCATTCATGACAGGGAAAAGAATTCCTGAAAACATTCTTCCTTTAAAGGTTGCCTTGCGCACGCGCTCATTTTGTTCAAGAAATCCTGCCATCATATCCTCTTGAATTCCTTGCACAATCACAGCTTTTTGGCCTGAGATACTCTCATCCATATAGGCATTGAGCTTTCCTACCTCTTTCTGCTGGAGGTTGGTGTATTTGCGTGCCATCTTTACGATGAAAATCAACATAAGGAAGGCCAATGGCGTGCTGGCAATGGTGATGAGGGCCAGCGTCACATTTCTTGAAAACATGACAAGAATCAGACCAATATATAAAACGATATTACTCATGACCTGAATCAAACTTTCGTTAAAGGCTTGGAGGATATTATCCAAATCACTAGTAAAACGAGATAGGATATCGCCATCCTGTCGGCGGTCAAAGAAAGAAACCGTCAAACGAGCAAGCTTGGCAAAGAGGCCTTTACGCATCTCATTAGTAGATTCTGCAATCACGCGCGTCATAAGACACATGTATATCACACTGGAGATAAATAAAACCAAAACCAGCAGACCAAGATTGACCATGATTCCTGATAGGCTTTGCCAAACAAGTTCTGGATTACCATTTTGATAAGCTTGAACTAAATTAGCTAGCTCTGTTACTGCCTGTCCAGAAAATACCGGAAAGAGAGCTTGTGCAAGAGTCGCCAGAACAATCATCAGGATGACAACTACAAATGATAGCTTATAGACTTTAAAATAATTCCAAAAAAATTGAACTGTCTTCATTTTACTCCTCCTTTCCTTTCTGTGTTTCATAGATTTCACGGTAAACAGCATTGTTGGCAACCAAGTCTGCATGCGTGCCTTGACCAATCAATCGTCCTTGATCCAGAACCAAGATCTTGTCTGCATGAACAACCGAGCTAATCTTTTGCGCGATGATAATGGTTGTTGTTCTCTTTAATTCCTTATTTAAGGCTTCTTGTACTAGGCGCTCTGACTTGGCATCCAAGGCCGAGGTCGAATCGTCAAAAATCAGAATACGCGGATTGCTGACAATTCCACGCGCAATCGACATCCTTTGCTTTTGCCCACCTGAGAAATTGGTTCCCCGTTCCTCAACTGGACTTTCAAAGGTTTTCTCCATACGATGAATGAATTCACTGGCTTGAGCAATATTGGCTGCACGCTCCATTTCAAATAGAGTGGCATCTCCTTTTCCCTGTCTCAAGTTATCTGCAATCGTTCCACTAAAGAGAATGGCACGTTGGAGAACGATAGAAACTGTTTGACGCAGGGTTCCTTCACTCACTTCTCGAATGTCCTTGCCTCCGATTTTGATAGCACCCTCCTGTGGGTCAAAGAGACGTGGAATCAGTTGAGCMAAGGTTGATTTTCCTGCACCAGTTGCTCCAACTACACCAACCATTTGACCAGGTTCAATAGTAAAGCTCATATCTTTCAGCATCGGTTCCTTATCCATTGGATAGGTAAAGGTTACATTTTCAAAGCTAAGACTTCCGACCAACTCTTCATCTGGCACATCCTTGAAGGTCAGGGCTGGCTCTGCGTCTAGAATTTCTCGAATACGACGCAGAGAAATCATGGCACGACTGACAGAATTTCCTAAAAATCCAACCATAACAATGGTAAAGATAATCTGGCTCAGGTAATTGACAAAGGAAGCAATGGAGCCAACAACTGACGGATCCGACTGAACCATCCCTGCAACTAGCCAAACAGAGAGGAAGACAGCTCCGTAACCGACCAACATCATAAAGGGTTCCACTACTGAAAAGGCATAACCGATGTAAAGGTTTTGACCAAGAAGCTCGTCTGAAACCTCCGTAAACTTAGCAAATTGCTCTTTTTCTTGGACAAAGGACTTGACCACACGAACACCGCGCAGGTTTTCCTTAGCGATAGCATTGATGCGTTCAAGAAGAGTTTGAAACTTGGCAAAACGAGGTCCCATCATTCCCATCATGACAGCAGTCAAACTAAAAATCAAGACTACCATGAGAACAATCACCCACCATAGAGAAGGTAAGGTTTGAACCGCCAAGATAAACGAACCGATGAACAAGAGGGGAAGTCTGAAAAGAATTTGGAAGGTCATCATGACGACGTTCTGAATCTGGTTTATATCATTTGTCATGCGAACGACTAAATTTCCCGCATTAAATTGTTCAATATTGGCATAAGAAAAGGTTTGGATTTTACGGAAGGCATCCTCCCGAAGGTCGGATGAAACTCCTTGGGCAATATAGGCTGCGAGGACAACATTGAGCCCACCAGCAACCAGACCAACCAAGGCCACACCAATCAACCAAGCCCCGATACTATAAATGGCTTCATAGTTCCCAGCAAGTAGGGCATCTAACACTTCCTGCAGGTAACGCGGTTGCAGAAGTGAACTAGCAACCATCAAGCCTGTCATCAGGAGCGAGGCCAAGGCCTGCCACTTGTAGGTTTTGATTTTCTGAATCAGCATACTTTCTCCTTAAAAAATAGACAAAAGGGAGCGACAATTCGTCAGCTCCTTTTCATTCTGTTTGTGTGATGTTATTCTAGCAAAAAAGTGGGAACTTGTCAAAGAAGTCTCCTTGATATAGTTAGAATGACTAGTAATTTTCTCTTTATAGTTTCTGTTTTAACTCAACTAAGACATTCATAGCCTGCATAGGTGTCATGTTGTAAACGTCCAGTTTAGTTAATTCTGCTAGGATCGGATGGTCTGCAGGCGCGTCAAAGAGTGAAATCTGTTCTGTGACAGCATTTGTTTGTCTCATGGGAGCAGGACTTTCTGTACCTTGATTCTCTAACTGAGTCAAAATCTTTTCCGCTCTTGCTAGGAGATCTGCTGGCAAACCAGCAATCTTGGCAACATGGATACCGTAGGATTTATCAGCTGGCCCTGGCTCAATCTTGTGAAGGAAGGTAACCTGCCCATCCTGCTCCAAAGTTGCTACGTGGACATTGACCAAGTGTCCCAAGCTAGACTCCAGACTAGTCAACTCATGGTAGTGGGTCGCAAAGAGGGTCTTGGCTCCGATATGTTCATGGATGTATTCGATGATGGACTGGGCAAGAGCCATCCCATCATAAGTTGCAGTTCCCCGTCCCAATTCATCAAAGAGAATGAGAGAGTTCTTGGTCGCATGCGAAATGGCATTGTTGGCCTCCATCATCTCCACCATGAAGGTTGACTGACCCGAAACCAAGTCATCTGCTGCTCCGATACGGGTAAAAATCGCATCAAAAACCGGTAAATGGGCGCTTTCTGCTGGCACATAGGACCCCATCTGGGCCATAACCGCCGTCATAGCTAACTGACGCATATAAGTAGACTTCCCACTCATGTTGGGACCTGTAATCAGTTGAATACTGGTATCTTCTGCCATCTGAATCGTATTGGGAATATAGGTCTGAGCCCCCATGACCTTTTCAACGACCGCATGGCGCCCTTTCTGGATATCAATCCGCGAATCATCTCCGAATTCAGGTCGAATCAAATGCTGGGTTTCAGCTACAACTGCCAAGCTTTGTAAAACATCAACTGTCGCAATTCCTTGGGCTAGAGCCTGCAAACGCTGGATGTACTTGCTAACCTCTTCACGAATACGCATAAAAATTTCGTATTCTAAGTTGGCTGACTTCTCACGCGCCTCCAGCATATCGCCCTCTATACGGGCTAATTCTTCAGTCCCAAAGCGTTCCGAGTTTTTCAGCGTCGCCTTGCGGAAAAAGTGAGCAGGCACATTTCCCAGTTGCGAATTGGTCACATGGAAATAGTAGCCATCCTTTTTATTGTAGTCAATCTTGAGGGTACTGATACCAGAGTTTTCTCGCTCCTTGGCCTCAATCTCAGCAATCCAGCTAGTCCCTTCTCTAAGAACACGACGGTACTTGTCTAAAGTCTCATCAAATCCAGGCCGGATAATACCCCCATCTGTAATCACATGAGGAGCTTCGGGGGCAATCGCTGCGCTAATCAAACTCTCCAACTCAGGGATTCCATCTAGTTGTGCGATCAGATAGGCTAGAGCAGGTTGCCTCATCCCTTCTAAAATCGCACGAATCCGTGGGACACTAGACAAGGTGGTCGCTAGCTGCAAGAGATCCTTGGGATTTGTTTTGCCAAAAGAAACCCGACTAGCTAAGCGCTCAATGTCATAAACACCCTTAAGACTGTCTGTCAAATCACTACGCTCAAAGAAATGGTCGAGGAAGACCTGCACCACTTCTTGGCGTTGGACGATTCGTTCCTTATCAATCAAAGGACGATGAATCCAAGAACGTAACAGACGCATACCCATTGCAGTTTTGGTTTCATCCAAAAGCCAGAAAAGACTGCCTTGCTTCTTGCCTGAACGGGCATTCTCAATCAAATCCAGACTAGCCTTGGTCGCATAATCCATCTGCAAAAAATCCTTGATTTCATAACGGATAACAGGTTTGAGGTGGTTCAATTCCCTCATCTGGGTTCGATGGACATACTGGAGCAATTTACTAGATGCCGCTTGCTCCACAGGTGCCAATCGTGAATCCAGTAAATGAAGGCCTTCAAAGCCCTCTTTTTCATAGGAAAGTACCAGATTCATCTGACGACTAAGGATTTGTTCCTCTTCCTCAGACAAGTCATAGCCCACCACCACTTCTCGCGCCTTGAGGTTACGGATTTCCCCACAAACCAACGTGAAGTCCAATAGCCCTGTCACATAAAAATCACCCGTCACTAGATCCATATAAGCGAGGCCAAATTGATTGCCATCACGGTCTATGGCAACCAAGAAGTTATTCTGACTGTCTGGCTTACTGCTATCAACCACTGTCCCTGGCGTAATGACCTGAACAACCTCTCGTTTCACAACTCCAACAGCTTGTTTAGGATCTTCCATCTGCTCTGCAATAGCCACCTTATAACCCTGCTCAATCAAGACATCAATATACTGCTGGGCAGAATGATAGGGGACACCCGCCATAGGAATCGGATTGTCCGCATTCTTGTTGCGACTCGTTAAGGAAATTTCCAGAATCTGCGCAGCATTGACCGCATCCTCATAAAATAATTCATAAAAATCACCCATCCGAAAGAGCAAAAAAGCATCTGGATATTGCTTTTTAATATCCACATACTGTTGCATGCCGGGTGATAGCTTTTCTGTCGCCATTTTCCGTCTCTCCTTGTCAAAAATAAGTCTTGAGAGCAACTCCCAAGACCTTACTTATCTTTCATCAAATCTAGCAAACGATCTTCCATGAGTTTGGCAACGTGCTGGTCTCGACAAATGACCAATAAGGTATTGGCACCAGCAACTGTTCCTAAAATCCATTCATCCTTGTTTGCATCTACAATATTTGCCAAAACAGAGGCTTCTCCCAATTTGGTATGAAGTACCAAGGTAAACTCTGCTCTTGCAACACCTTCTAAATGATGAGACAAAAATTCCACCAAATCAATCTTTTCTGTCTCATTTGCTAGTACATAATACACCATATCATTTTTCTTGACCTTGGTCAAGCCGATTTCGCGCAAATCACGAGACAAGGTTGTCTGCGTCACAAAGACATTGTGCGCCTCCAACCGATCTTGAATTTCTTTTTGTGTACTTAATTTCTCCTCAGTAATCATTTTTTTTATTAACTGATGACGCTCTCTTTTTCTCATAAAATCCTCTTATATGCATATTTATAACTAAATTTATAACCATATTATACCAAAAAAACAGGAGATTTCAAAAATTTTTTCTTCTTTCTTTAAAATTGTGATAAAATAGTAGAAAAGTCCAAAAAGGAGCTCTTAATGAATACAAAAGAATTGATTGCTAGCGAATTGGCTAGCATCATTGATAGTCTGGACCAAGAGGCTATTTTAAATTTACTGGAAACCCCTAAAAACTCAGAAATGGGAGACATTGCTTTCCCTGCTTTTTCTCTTGCAAAAGTCGAACGTAAGGCACCTCAAATGATTGCTGCTGAACTGGCTGCAAAAATTAACAGCCAAGCCTTTGAAAAGGTTGTCGCAACAGGACCTTACGTTAACTTTTTCCTTGATAAATCTGCCATTTCTGCTCAAGTATTGCAAGCTGTTATAACTCAAAAAGAACACTATGCTGACCAAACTATTGGTAAACAAGAAAATGTTGTGATCGATATGTCTAGTCCAAATATCGCTAAACCATTTTCTATTGGTCACCTGCGCTCAACTGTTATCGGAGATAGCTTATCACATATTTTCCAAAAAATCGGTTATCAAACGGTCAAGGTCAACCATTTGGGGGACTGGGGTAAACAGTTTGGAATGCTGATTGTTGCCTACAAAAAATGGGGCGACGAAGAAGCTGTAAAAGCTCATCCAATTGATGAACTCCTTAAACTCTATGTCCGCATCAACGCTGAAGCTGAAAATGATCCAAGTTTGGATGAAGAAGCACGCGAATGGTTCCGTAAACTTGAAAATGGAGACGAGGAAGCTCTCGCACTTTGGCAATGGTTCCGTGATGAAAGTTTGGTGGAATTTAACCGTCTTTACAATGAATTGCAAGTCGAATTTGACAGCTACAATGGAGAAGCCTTCTACAACGATAAGATGGATGCAGTTGTAGACATTCTTTCTGAAAAAGGCCTTCTTGTTGAATCAGAAGGTGCCCAGGTTGTAAATCTTGAGAAATACGGAATTGAACATCCAGCTCTTATCAAGAAATCGGACGGTGCGACTCTCTATATCACACGTGACTTGGCCGCTGCCCTTTACCGTAAAAATGAATACCAATTTGCTAAATCTATCTACGTCGTTGGTCAAGAGCAATCTGCCCACTTTAAACAGCTCAAAGCTGTCTTGAAAGAAATGGGCTACGACTGGAGTGACGACATTACCCACGTTTCTTTTGGTTTGGTAACAAAAGAAGGAAAAAAACTCTCTACGCGTAAAGGGAATGTCATCTTGCTAGAGCCTACAGTTGCAGAGGCCATCAGCCGTGCCAAGGCCCAAATCGAGGCTAAAAATCCTGAACTTGAAAACAAAGACCAGGTAGCGCATGCTGTTGGGGTTGGAGCCATTAAATTCTATGACCTCAAAACCGACCGTACAAATGGATACGACTTCGACCTAGAAGCCATGGTATCCTTCGAGGGTGAAACTGGACCTTACGTTCAATATGCTTACGCTCGTATCCAATCTATCTTGCGCAAAGCGGATTTCAGACCAGAAACAACTGGCAACTATAGCTTGAATGATGCTGAAAGCTGGGAAATCATCAAACTCATCCAAGACTTCCCACGTATTATCAACCGTGCGGCGGATAACTTTGAACCTTCTATTATTGCTAAATTTGCAATTAGCCTGGCTCAAGCCTTTAACAAATACTATGCACATACGCGCATCTTGGATGAAAGCCCAGAACGTGACAGCCGTCTAGCCCTTAGCTACGCAACCGCAGTCGTTCTTAAAGAAGCCCTTCGCTTGCTCGGAGTAGAAGCACCAGAGAAGATGTGATTCAGTACTAACAATTGGAACTAAAGTTCCCAATTGTTAGACGCTAGTCGCTTTTATGCGAACTAGCTAACTGCTTCACTAGTCATGGCCCCTAAATATAATCGATTTAGAGGGCCACGACGTCGTAAATGAGGCGAATTGCCTAAACGATTCACTAATTCACCTAACCAAATAATATCGATTTGGTTAGGCTCATGTCGTAATCTTTTAATCACTTTATTGTAAAGTAGTCTAAATAACTAACGCCAAATCCTATTCGGACTTTGGCTAGGCGCTTCACTAGTTTTAGGACATAAATATGATCGATTTATGTCCTAAAACGTCGTAATCTTAAAGTTATTGGAACTAAAGTTCCTAATGTCGCTTTTATGCGGACTAGCTAACTGCTTCACTAGTCATGGTCTCTAAATAAAATCGATTTATGTTTCTTTACGTCGTAATAAGAGATACTTGACTAAGCGCTTCACTAATTCAATTTATTCACTACTATTTCTTTATCATTCAGGGAGATTTCCTATGAGCCAATATGCTTATGTCCTCGTTGTGATTAGCTTGGTATTCCTTTTTCTGCTCAATAAGTACGAAAAAGAACGACTTCAAAGGCTCTACCAAGAACAACTGTTGAAGGATGAAACATTTAGGGCTGACATCAAAGAGAAAATTCACACGACTGAAAATATCAATGATGTCATTGCTTACATCAATAAAACTTATCATTTGGGAATGTTGCTATCAAAAGACATTACAGATCAATTGAAATAAACCGAGCTATTCTTTAAGAAATATAAAAACCGAGACTAAGAGTTTAATACTTAGGCTCGGTTTTTGTATATTTTTCAAGCAACAAAGCAACCACTCCCCAGCAATGCAAGTGCAAAATCCCCTAGAATGTGATAAAATAAAAAGAGAACTCTATCAAGGAGGAAAACATGGAAAAACAAACCGTCGCCGTCTTGGGGCCTGGTTCTTGGGGAACTGCCCTTTCACAAGTCTTAAATGACAATGGACACGAGGTACGTATTTGGGGAAATCTTCCCGAGCAAATCAATGAAATTAATACCTATCATACTAACAAACACTACTTTAAAGATGTCGTTCTAGACGAAAATATCATTGCCTACACCGACTTAGCAGAGGCATTAAAAGATGTAGATGCGATTTTGTTTGTTGTCCCAACAAAAGTGACACGACTTGTTGCTCAACAAGTTGCAAAAACCTTAGACCATAAGGCGATCATCATGCACGCATCAAAGGGATTAGAGCCTGATAGCCATAAACGATTATCAACCATCCTTGAAGAAGAAATTCCTGAACATCTCCGCAGTGATATTGTCGTTGTTTCAGGACCTAGTCATGCAGAAGAAACCATTGTTCGTGACCTGACTTTAATCACTGCTGCTTCTAAGAATTTACAAACAGCTCAATACGTTCAGGAGCTCTTTAGTAATCACTACTTCCGACTTTATACCAATACGGATGTTATCGGGGTCGAAACCGCTGGTGCTCTTAAAAACATTATTGCTGTCGGTGCTGGAGCCTTACATGGTTTGGGGTTTGGTGACAATGCCAAGGCAGCCATTATCACTCGAGGTTTGGCAGAAATTACTCGTCTAGGGGTAGCACTCGGAGCCAATCCATTGACCTATAGTGGCTTGTCTGGTGTAGGAGACTTGATCGTAACGGGAACTTCTATCCACTCTCGTAACTGGAGAGCCGGAGATGCTCTCGGACGTGGAGAATCTCTAGCCGATATCGAAGCCAATATGGGTATGGTAATCGAAGGAATTTCAACGACTCGAGCAGCCTATGAATTAGCCCAAGAACTTGGAGTCTATATGCCCATTACACAGGCCATTTACCAAGTTATTTATCACGGAACCAACATCAAAGATGCCATTTATGACATCATGAACAATGAATTTAAAGCAGAAAATGAGTGGTCTTAACCCTCTAGAGAAAGGATTCTTATGACATCAAAAGTTAGAAAGGCAGTCATCCCTGCTGCTGGACTGGGAACTCGATTTCTACCAGCAACCAAGGCTCTTGCCAAAGAAATGTTGCCAATTGTAGACAAACCAACTATCCAATTTATCGTAGAAGAAGCTCTCAAATCAGGTATTGAAGATATTCTGGTTGTCACTGGTAAATCAAAACGTTCTATTGAAGACCACTTTGACTCAAACTTTGAGCTTGAGTACAATCTCAAAGAAAAAGGCAAAACGGATTTGTTAAAATTGGTAGATGAAGCAACTGGTATGCGCCTTCACTTTATCCGTCAAAGCCATCCTCGTGGCCTTGGAGATGCTGTCTTACAAGCAAAAGCTTTTGTAGGAAATGAACCCTTCGTTGTCATGCTTGGTGACGACCTAATGGATATCACAGATGAACGTGCTGTTCCTTTGACAAAACAATTGATGAACGATTACGAGACGACTCATGCATCAACAATCGCTGTTATGCCTGTCCCTCATGAAGAAGTTTCAGCATATGGAGTGATAGCGCCTCAAGGAGAAGGAATCAATGGTCTCTATAGCGTTGAAACTTTCGTTGAAAAACCAGCTCCAGAAGATGCGCCAAGCGATTTGGCAATCATCGGACGCTATCTTCTCACACCAGAAATTTTTGATATTCTCGAAAAGCAAGCTCCTGGCGCTGGAAATGAGATCCAGCTTACCGACGCGATTGATACGCTCAATAAAACACAACGTGTTTTCGCTCGCGAATTTACAGGAGCTCGTTACGACGTTGGGGATAAGTTTGGCTTTATGAAAACATCTATTGACTACGCCCTCAAGCACCCACAAGTCAAAGATGACTTGAAAGATTACCTCATCCAACTGGGAAAAAAATTGGCTGAGAAAGAATAACATAATCATTTATATAAAGAAGAACTAGGATGTTTAATTTTCCTAGTTCTTCTTTTATATATCAAGATTAGCCACACATAAATTAAGTAAATTCTCTACTTGAATCTACCTATTTCATAAAAACTAATGAAAACGCTATACTTGTATTTGTTTTTTCATGAAAATAAGAGTAGAATAAATTAGTATAGTAAAACAAAAAAGCACCGAATCGGTGCGCACTTTTCCAAGTTGTGTACGGACAAAGCCTTATTTTAACTTTGCTGTGTTGTTTCGAATAGTTCCAACACTTGTATTGTATACTTTTCTATTAAAAATTGCAAGAATAAATTGTTATAAAATAGAATAACACTTCATTTTATAAGATTAAAAACTTACATGTTGAAAACGTTTTACAAATTCTTGATTTTAATAGTCAAAAGATATATAATTTAGCTAAAGTTAATATATTAGCGTCTACTAATAAGAACTTAAAGAGTATAACCCAAAGGAGAAACCTAAATGAGCAATAAAGCATACTCTATCGGACTTGATATCGGAACAAACAGTGTCGGATGGGCCGTCATTACGGATGACTATAAGGTGCCATCGAAAAAAATAAAAGTTTTGGGCAATACTGATAAACGATTTATCAAGAAAAATCTCATCGGAGCTCTATTGTTTGATGAGGGAACTACTGCTGAGGCTAGACGCCTTAAACGAACTGCACGTCGTCGCTATACTCGTCGAAAAAATCGTCTTCGCTATCTTCAAGAAATCTTTTCTGAGGAAATGAGCAAGTTGGATAGTGGTTTCTTTCATCGATTGGATGACTCCTTTTTAATTCCTGAGGATAAAAGAGGGAGTAAATACCCTATTTTTGCTACCTTGGCAGAAGAAAAAGAATACCATAAGCAATTTCCAACTATCTATCATTTGAGAAAGCAACTAGCGGATTCGAAAGAAAAGGCTGACTTGCGCTTGATTTACCTAGCATTAGCTCATATGATTAAATACCGTGGACATTTTTTGTATGAAGAATCTTTTGATATTAAAAACAATGATATCCAAAAAATCTTTAATGAATTTATAAGTATTTACGATAATACCCTTGAAGGAAGTTCACTTAGTGGGCAAAACGCACAAGTAGAAGCAATTTTTACCGATAAAATTAGTAAAACTGCAAAGAGAGAGCGCGTTCTAAAACTCTTTCCTGACGAAAAGTCCACTGGTCTCTTTTCAGAATTTCTCAAGTTGATTGTAGGAAATCAAGCTGATTTCAAAAAACATTTTGACTTAGAAGAAAAAGCCCCACTACAATTCTCCAAGGATAGCTATGATGAGGATTTAGAAAACTTACTCGGACAAATTGGAGATGACTTTGCTGATCTTTTTCTAGTTGCTAAAAAACTCTATGACGCCATCCTTCTATCAGGAATCTTAACCGTTACAGATCCTTCAACCAAGGCTCCACTGTCAGCATCTATGATTGAGCGCTATGAAAATCACCAAAAAGACTTGGCATCTTTAAAACAATTTATCAAAACCAATCTTCCAGAAAAATATGACGAAGTTTTCTCTGACCAATCTAAAGATGGGTATGCTGGATATATTGATGGTAAGACCACACAAGAAGCATTTTACAAATATATCAAAAATCTTCTCTCTAAATTCGAAGGAGTAGATTATTTCCTTGAAAAAATCGAACGTGAATATTTCTTGAGAAAACAACGCACCTTCGATAATGGTTCTATTCCTCATCAAATTCATCTTCAAGAAATGAATGCCATTCTCCGTCGGCAAGGAGAACATTATCCATTCCTGAAGAAAAACAGAGAAAAGATAGAGAAAATCTTGACTTTCCGTATTCCTTACTACGTTGGCCCATTGGCTCGTGGCAATCGTGATTTTGCTTGGCTTACTCGAAATTCTGACCAAGCAATCCGACCTTGGAACTTTGAAGAAATTGTTGATAAGGCAAACTCTGCAGAAACCTTCATCAATAAGATGACTAACTATGACTTGTATCTCCCAGAGGAAAAAGTTTTGCCTAAGCACAGCCTGTTGTATGAAACATTTGCTGTCTATAATGAATTAACAAAAGTAAAATTTATTGCAGAAGGATTGAGAGACTATCAATTTCTTGATAGTGGGCAGAAGAAGCAAATTGTCAATCAATTATTCAAAGAGAAAAGAAAAGTAACTGAAAAAGACATCATTCATTATCTACACAATGTTGATGGCTACGATGGAATCGAACTAAAAGGAATTGAAAAACAATTTAACGCTAGTCTTTCTACTTACCATGATTTGCTCAAGATTATCAAGGATAAGGAGTTTATGGATGATTCCAAAAATGAAGAGATTCTTGAAAACATCGTCCACACGCTAACTATCTTTGAAGATCGTGAGATGATTAAGCAACGCCTTGCTCAATATGACTCTCTCTTTGATGAAAAAGTAATCAAGGCACTAACTCGTCGACATTATACTGGTTGGGGAAAACTCTCTGCTAAGCTGATTAACGGTATCTGTGATAAGCAAACAGGGAATACGATTCTTGATTATCTGATTGATGACGGTAAAATCAATCGCAACTTTATGCAGTTAATCAACGATGACGGACTTTCCTTCAAAGAAATTATCCAAAAAGCACAAGTGGTTGGCAAGACAGATGATGTGAAGCAAGTCGTCCAAGAACTCCCAGGCAGTCCTGCTATTAAAAAGGGAATTTTACAAAGTATCAAGATCGTTGATGAACTTGTCAAGGTTATGGGCCATGCTCCTGAGTCCATTGTGATTGAGATGGCACGAGAAAATCAGACAACTGCTAAGGGAAACAGTAAGTCACAACAACGTTTCAAGAGACTTTCAAATGCTATTTCAAAACTCGGAAGTAATATTCTAAAAGAACATCCAACAGATAACACTGAGCTCCAAAACGACCGTCTCTTCCTTTACTATCTCCAAAATGGGAAGGATATGTACACTGGAAAAGCTCTTGATATCAACCAACTGAGCAGCTATGACATTGACCACATCATCCCACAGGCCTTTATCAAGGATGATTCTCTTGATAACCGTGTCTTAACTAGTTCAAAGGAGAATCGTGGGAAATCCGATAATGTTCCTAGCCTAGAAGTCGTTCAAAAAAGAAAAGCTTTTTGGCAACAACTATTGGATTCTAAATTGATTTCAGAACGTAAATTTAATAATCTAACCAAAGCAGAGCGAGAGCGAGGCGGGCTAAATGAGCTTGATAAAGTTGGCTTTATCAAACGCCAGTTAGTTGAAACACGTCAAATCACAAAACATGTTGCACAGATTTTGGATGCCCGTTTCAATAAAGAAGTGACTGAGAAGGATCAGAAGAACCGTAATGTCAAAATCATCACTTTGAAATCCAACCTGGTTTCCAACTTCCGTAAAGAATTTAGATTATACAAGGTTCGGGAGATCAATGACTATCACCATGCGCATGATGCCTATTTAAATGC
Source organism: Streptococcus sp. LQJ-218 (assembly GCF_003428885.1). Lineage (GTDB taxonomy): Bacteria > Bacillota > Bacilli > Lactobacillales > Streptococcaceae > Streptococcus. Next base: position 117,354 of record NZ_QQRU01000008.1, on the reverse strand, counting down.
AGTGGTTGCTAAGGCTATCCTTAAGAAATATCCTAAACTAGAGCCTGAATTCGTCTATGGTGACTATCAAAAGAACGATCTTAAGAGATACATCTCAAGATCCAAAAACCCTAAAGACATTGAAAAAGCAACTGAAAAATATTTCTTCTACTCAAACTTGTTGAACTTCTTCAAAGAAGAGGTGCATTACGCAGACGGAACTATCGTAAAAAGAGAAAATATCGAATACTCCAAAGACACTGGAGAAATCGCTTGGAATAAGGAAAAAGATTTCGCAACCATCAAAAAAGTACTTTCCTATCCACAGGTGAATATTGTGAAGAAGAGAGAGGAGCAAACAGGTGGCTTCTCTAAAGAGTCCATTCTTCCTAAAGGAAATTCTGATAAGCTAATTCCTCGAAAAACAAAGGGTATTCTTTGGGAAACTACTAAATATGGGGGATTTGATAGCCCTGTTATCGCCTATTCAATCTTGCTCATTGCCGATATCGAAAAAGGAAAAGCGAAAAAACTGAAGACTGTCAAAACTCTAGTTGGTATCACGATTATGGAAAAAGCTGCTTTTGAGGAGAATCCAATAACCTTCCTTGAAAATAAAGGCTATCATAATGTCCGTAAAGAAAACATCCTCTGCCTACCTAAGTATAGTTTATTTGAACTGGAAAATGGTCGCAGACGACTACTTGCAAGTGCAAAAGAACTTCAAAAAGGCAATGAAATAGTCCTTCCAGTATACTTAGCAACCTTGCTCTACCATTCTAAAAATGTCCATAAACTAGACGAACCAGAACATTTAGAATATATCCAGAAACACCGAAATGAATTTAAGGATTTGTTAAATCTTATATCTGAGTTCTCTCAGAAATATGTCCTCGCAGATGCAAATCTAGAGAAAGTCAAGAACTTATATGCAGACAATGAGCAGGCAGATATAGAAATGCTAGCAAATTCGTTTATCAATTTGTTGACCTTTACTGCTTTGGGTGCTCCTGCTACCTTTAAATTTTTTGGCAAAGATATTGATCGAAAACGCTACACAACTATATCTGAAATCCTCAACGCCACCCTTATCCACCAATCCATCACTGGTCTTTACGAGACTCGGATTGATTTAAGCAAACTAGGAGAAGACTGATGGGATGGAGAACCGTTGTTGTCAATACGCACTCTAAACTTTCTTACAAGAACAACCACTTGATTTTTAAAGATGCCTCTCGGACAGAGTTAATTCACCTGTCCGAGGTGGACATCTTGCTTTTGGAGACGACAGATATTGTTCTCTCTACTATGCTAATCAAACGCTTGGTAGATGAAAATATTCTGGTCATCTTTTGTGATGATAAACGCTTGCCAACGGCCTACTTAATGCCTTACTATGGCCGACACGATTCCAGTTTACAACTCTCTCGTCAAATCACATGGGGCGAGGAGGCTAAAGCACAAGTTTGGACCACCATTATTGCACAAAAAATTCTCAATCAAGCTTTTTATCTGGGGTGTTGTGGTTTTCTGGAAAAGGGCCAGTCCGTCATCGATCTCTATCATGGGTTGGATTTGTTTGATCCTAGTAACCGTGAAGGGCACGCAGCTCGGATTTATTTTAACACCTTGTTTGGAAATGATTTTAGTCGTGAGCAAGATAGTGATATCAATGCCGCCTTGGACTATGGCTATACCTTGATATTGAGTATGTTTGCGCGTGAGATTGTTTTGTCTGGCTGCATGACTCAGTTTGGCTTGAAGCATGCCAATCAGTTTAATCAATTCAACCTAGCTAGTGATATTATGGAGCCTTTCCGTCCGATTATTGACAGAATTGTCTATGAAAATCGAAACAGTTCTTTTGTCAAAATCAAACGAGAACTTTTTACTATTTTCTCAGATACCTTCCACTACAATGGTAAAGATATGTACCTGTCCAATATCATCAGCGACTATACTAAGAAAGTCATCCAAGCTCTCAATCAACCTGAGAAAGGAGTGCCTGAGTTTAGGATATGAGTTATCGATATATGCGTATGATTTTAATGTTTGATATGCCAGTTGATACCGTAGAGGAACGCAAGGCCTATCGGAAATTTCGGAAGTTCCTAATAGATGAGGGATTTATCATGCACCAATTCTCCATTTATAGTAAGCTATTACTCAACAACTCTGCTAATAGCGCCATGATTGAGCGACTCAAGACTCATAACCCTAAAAAAGGGAATATTACTCTCTTAACCGTTACAGAAAAGCAGTTTTCTCGCATGATTTACTTAAATGGTGAACGAAATACCAGCGTAGCAAACTCCGACGCACGCTTGGTCTTTCTAGGAGAGGAGCCTAAAGATGAAGATTAATTTCCCACTATTGGATGAACCATTATCTATTGAAAATGCAACTTTTTTAGTGTTGGAAGACCAGTTTACCTTTTCAACTATCGTCAAGCAATTCTACCAGTACACTGATGATGGAGAGTTGAAGTTGTTTGATAGAAATCTAAAATCTCTGAAAGAATCAGAATTACTAGTGATAACGGATGTCTTAGGATACAATCTCAACTCACCTGCCATGCTCAAGCTGATACATGCTGACCTTGAAAATCAACTCAATGACAAGCCCGAAGTCAAGTCTATGATTGAAAAGTTGGTTGCTACGATTACAGAATTGTTGTCATTTGAGTGTTTGGAAAACGAGTTAGACCTAGAGTATGATGAAATTACCATTCTAGAGTTAATCGATGCACTTGGTGTCAAAGTCGAAACCCTGAGTGATACACCTTTTGAAAAGATGCTAGAAATTGTCCAGGTTTTTAAATATCTCTCTAAAAAGAAACTCCTTGTTTTCATCAATGCATCCGCCTATCTATCAAAGGATGAGTTAGTAAATTTGATAGAGTATGTCCAACTCAATCAACTGTCCGTCTTGTTTGTTGAGCCTCGGAAAATCTATGATTTTCCGCAGTATGTATTGGATCAAGACTATTTCTTGAACCCCGAGAATATGGTATAATAAAAGTAAGAATTGGGACCTGACGATCTGAAGTCTAGCTGGGACGAATGGCGCGATTACAAAATTTCGTGAGAAAAATTTTTCTACGAGGTTTTAGAGCTGTGTTGTTTCGAATGGTTCCAAAACAAACATAAGCCAGAAGTGATTAAGCCAGAAGTTTTAGAGCTGTGTTGTTTCGAATGGTTCCAAAACAACTGCTGATTGGAACGACTGAGCTTTGCGGTTTTAGAGCTGTGTTGTTTCGAATGGTTCCAAAACTAAGTCATTTCCGATTTGTTGCACGCTGATGTTTTAGAGCTGTGTTGTTTCGAATGGTTCCAAAACAATCAACACAAAACGCAAGAATTACAACTAGTTTTAGAGCTGTGTTGTTTCGAATGGTTCCAAAACCTTTGCTATCTTAGCAATGTCCGCAATGAAGTTTTAGAGCTGTGTTGTTTCGAATGGTTCCAAAACTGTTTCATAATTTCATCTTGCTGACCTAAAGTTTTAGAGCTGTGTTGTTTCGAATGGTTCCAAAACCTCTGGCTAAAACAGAATTTCAAAAAACAGGTTTTAGAGCTGTGTTGTTTCGAATGGTTCCAAAACTCGTTTGCTATCTCAAAGCTTATCTACTTGTTTTAGAGCTGTGTTGTTTCGAATGGTTCCAAAACGCTTGTTGATGTTGAAAATTTTAACTGTAAGTTTTAGAGCTGTGTTGTTTCGAATGGTTCCAAAACTTAACGCAAGCACACGCTTGAAGTTAGAAGGTTTTAGAGCTGTGTTGTTTCGAATGGTTCCAAAACAAACTACAAGAGTGTATTGATAATCTTAATGTTTTAGAGCTGTGTTGTTTCGAATGGTTCCAAAACCAGTATCTTAATTTTGTTATCGGTGGACGTGTTTTAGAGCTGTGTTGTTTCGAATGGTTCCAAAACTCATATCTGCAATAGAGATCTTATCAATCGGTTTTAGAGCTGTGTTGTTTCGAATGGTTCCAAAACATCAGCCATTCTTCTGTTCTTCATGAGTGCGTTTTAGAGCTGTGTTGTTTCGAATGGTTCCAAAACCCTAAAATCACTGCGCCAGTTCCTAATAGCGTTTTAGAGCTGTGTTGTTTCGAATGGTTCCAAAACAAAATAAGATGAAGAACTATGGAATTACGAGTTTTAGAGCTGTGTTGTTTCGAATGGTTCCAAAACAGTTCCAACTTCAGCAGTGATACGGCCTTCGTTTTAGAGCTGTGTTGTTTCGAATGGTTCCAAAACCACTTGACGGAAAGGCTCAAATCCAACAATGTTTTAGAGCTGTGTTGTTTCGAATGGTTCCAACCCACATTAAAAGCTACTCATTTTTAAGTAGCTTTTTTCTTATTCAAGTTTAAATATTAGTCGTCACAACCCCATTCCCCTGTAGAAAAGCAAGACTTCGAATCCTACGAACAACACTAACGCTACCAGTCTCTGACTAGCGCTATACATCCGTCTTTCTCCTCGAACTGGAAAGATAATTGCTAGAAATGCGCCACCAACTGCACCACCGATATGGCCTGCTAGGCTGATTCTTGGAATCAGAACACTTCCAATAATGTTAACCACAAAAAGTGTCAGATAAGATTGCCCTAGCTGCTGGATATAAGGATTACGCGTTGCATAGCGAAGAACGATAATCGCAGCAAATAATCCATAGAGAGAAGTCGAAGCTCCTGCTGCTAAGGATTTTGGACTAAATACAAAAACAAAGAGGTTGCCCATCATTCCAGATAAGAGATAGAGAAAGAAAAACTTCTTGGATCCGAAAATTTCCTCTACTTGCCTACCAAGATAATAGAGTGAAAGCATATTAACAATGAAATGTTCCCACCCAATATGAACAAAAATGGCAGAAAAGAGACGCCAAACCTGCTCAGGAAAGAGGCGAATAGCTGGCCCATACATGGCTCCAAATCGAAATAGGGTATCTGCCCTATCAAAGTTTCCACCTGTAGTCACCAGCATTAGTAGAAATACCAAGGCCGTTACTAAGAGGAAAAAACTCGTTACAGGATAACGTCTATCAAAGATTTCCTTCATCAATCAGAACCTCCTGAACAGGAATATCATGCTTTTCAGGGATAAAGCCCTGAATTTGACAAGGATATACCGTACTCAAAGTATGACCAGAAAAATGTTCTAGATAGCGGTCATAATAACCTCCACCATAGCCAATCCGATAGCCTTCCGTCGTAAAAGCCAGACCAGGAACATGAATCAAATCAATCTGAGAGGCATCCACCACTTCCAAATCTCCCTGTGGCTCCAGTAAGCCAAAGGAAGTTTTTACCAACTGCTGCGGATCATAGACTACAAAGTCCATGCGCCCCTTGGGATAGGTTTTAGGTATCAGAACCTTCTTGCCGTCCTTCAGCGCCTGCTCAATCAGTTCCTGCGTGTAAAACTCATGAGGAAAAGAGAGGTAGGTTGCGATGACCTTAGCTTCTTGGTAAAAGGGGTGTTGTAAAAGTCGCTCGGTTAAAGCTTGGCCTATAGCCTGTTTTTGTTCTTGAGATATAGCCTTCATTTCTTGCAAGACTAGCTTACGTAATTCCGATTTCATAAACAATCCTCCTACTCTGCTGCCTTCTTTGTCAGGAAACTAGAGACCGCATCCACCCCAATAGCTAAGGCTTCTTCCTTAGGACTCATTTGAGGGTGATGAAGGGCGTAGAAACTATCAATACCTAGCCAAAACATAACGCCATCAACTTTTGAAAGGAGATAACCAAAATCCTCACCTGTCATAGCAGGTTCGATATTAATCAGCTCAATTCCCTCTTTTTCTTCAAAGAAATCCATCAGTTCACGCGCCAAGGCTGGATTGTTCTCAACAGGCAGGTAACCACCTTGCTTGAGTTCGACTTCAACTTCCATATCAAAGGCAGCTGCAACTCCTTCTGCAACTGTTTTGACCCTCTTTTGCACCAAGAGACTCATATCCTGAGTTAATGCCCGAATAGTTCCATGCAAAAAGGCTGTGTCTGTGATGACATTGTTGGTTGTTCCAGCTTGAAAGACACCGAAAGTGACGACAGCCCCCTCTATAGGATTGACATTACGGCTGACAACTGACTGGACTTGAGTTACAAAATAGCTAGCCGCCACCAAGGCATCATTAGCTTCATGTGGAAAAGCTGCGTGTCCCCCTTTGCCTTTGAATCGAATCTTCACTTCGCAAGTTCCTGCAAAGAGTGTATGAGTATTGGTCGCAATCTGCCCAACCTTCAAATCTGGCCGAACATGGAGCCCATAAAACTGGTCTGGCAACCAATCTCCAAAAGCGCCATCCTCATACATGAGCATGCCACCAGCTTCATTTTCTTCAGCAGGTTGAAACAGAAAGAGCAGATTGTTCTTTGGTTGCTCCTCAAGGGCTCTCTCAAGACAGCCCAAAGCAATAGTCATGTGGAAATCATGGCCACAAGCATGCATACGACCTTGATGCTGAGAAGCGAAAGGCAAGCCTGTTTGTTCAACGATGGGCAGGCCATCAATATCTGTTCTCCAACCAATGGTACGCTTCGGCTGACTTCCCTGCAAATAAACCAAAATCCCTGTCCGCCAAGCTCGGATTTGGACAAAATTCTTGCCTGCAGTCAATTTCTCAATCACATCCAGTAAATAAGCCTGAGTATTGAACTCCTCCAAGCCAATCTCTGGAATCTGGTGCAAATCTCGTCTAGTCTGAATCAAATCTAACATCTATCTGTCCTCCTATATAGCAGAAAGAGGCTGGAAAAAGGATTCCGCCTCTTTATTACTTTTACAATTACAAGGTACGAAGCGCATCCTCTAGCGCTGTTTTTTGTTGGGTTTGGGAATCAATCTCTTTGATGATACGAGCTGGAACACCTGCTACCACCACATTTTCTGGGACATCTTGGGTAACAATAGCTCCTGCTGCGACAACTGAACCACTACCGATTTGGACCCCTTCGATAACCACAGCATTGGCACCGATGAGAACATTGTCTCCAACACGGACTGGTTCTGCGCTAGCTGGCTCAATCACACCTGCAAGAACGGCACCTGCACCAATATGACTGTTTTTCCCCACAATAGCACGGCCACCAAGGATAGCACCCATGTCAATCATGGTTCCTGCACCAATTTCAGCACCGATGTTAATGACTGCTCCCATCATGATAACAGCATTGGCACCAATTTCAACCTGGTCACGGATAATAGCACCTGGCTCGATACGAGCGTTGATAGCACGTTTATCTAGCAAAGGAACGGCAGAATTACGAGCATCTTGCTCAACAACATAGTCTTGATTTTCTACCAAACCATCGAGAAGCGGAGCCACGTCCTTCCAGTCACCAAACAAGACATTCCCTAATTTGACAACAGAGCTAGGTACAGCAGTTGCAAGTTGTCCTTCAAAGGTTACTTTAACCCTGGTTTTCTTTTCAGCATTGGCGATAAATTGGATAATTTCTTGAGCGTTCATTTTTGTAGCAGTCATAGGCGCCTCCTGGTTCATTATAATGATACCTATTCTACCAAAAAAGGCCTCAAATTTGAAGCCTTTTTGTTTGTTTTTAGGTATGATTTTTAGGGATATGAGATAAAACGTGCTGTCGGTAAAAGCAAGCCCCCTACCGATACAACCTAAAAACACTCTTCACAACTATCTCCCCGTGTTTTATTGACCATTCTAGTATAGCACACTTTTAGAATTAAGAAAAGACTTTTTATTTACTTTCTTTTACTTCTTCTATCGATAAGAAAATCATGGGTAAAATAATCAGGACCATAGCTAGAAGGAGGGACCAATCCACTACCAAGCCTAAAAATAAAGCACTCAATAGAGCAGACGATAAAGGTTCACTGGCACTGATAACGGAAACCACCAAAGGAGAAACCATGGACACAGCCTTCATGGAAATGAAAAAAGCAAAAGCCGTCCCAAAGAAAGCGATAATGAGGCAAATCAAGATACTCCAAATATCAAGAGTAAAGGAAAGCTGATACACTGGCGTGAGGACATTACTAAATAAACCTGCCAAAATCATCCCCCACCCAACCGTCGGTACAAAACCGTATCTTTTAGCGAAAGACCGAGGCAAAATCACATTAAACATAACACCCATGGCACTCAGTAAACCCGTTATAAGGGCTAGCGGAGTCACAGATAACTGGGAGAGATCTCCCTTTGTCGCCATCAAGCAAACACCCAACATGGCGATCAAAACATAGAAAATGGCGCTTTTTGACGCTCGTTTTTGATAAACTAAACGATTGTAAAAGAGGATAAAGACAGGACTGATAAACTGTAAAATAGTTGCTGTCGCTGCATTTGAGTGCTCTACACAGAGATAGAAAAAATACTGAACTGAAAAAATCCCCAAAATAGCATAGGCCAAAAAGGGCAGGTAATTTTTCTTGTCTCGCCAGATATCTAACACTTGTGACTTTAATTGCATTGCAGACCAAATGAGCACAAGACTCCCTGCCAGTGTCAAACGCATAGAGGTAATCCAGCCCGAAGACACTGGATAATGAGTAAAGAAATATTCTCCTAAAATTCCACAGATGCCCCAGATTAAGCCGGATAGGAGCGAGTAAATAGTTCCGTTAACAATCTTTTTCTGATACTGATTCATACCTTTATTGTAACACGAAAAGAAAAAAGAAAAAAGTGGCAATCAATACCACTTTCCTATCTTCTACTATTTGATTGTGTAGATGAGAAACTACCAATAATACTGGACCAAGCGTTTTGGTAATCTGCTTCACTTCCTCCAATAGCAAAGTGATAGCTTGTCGTAGGAGCTCCCGCCTTGGTAGCCCAATAGCTCGTTACAGTAGAACCTGAAAGATCAACTGTTTTTCCATTAACGGATACTTTGCCTGGCTTCTGCCCTGTAGATTTGAGGACCTGAGATTGGGTTACACTAGGATCAAGATTAAAGCGTTCATTGCCCCAAACACCAGGTTCAGCCTGTTGGATAGCATTTACTAAGTAAGCCATATATTTGGCATTTCTATGGTGCCCGGCCCCCTTAGCCATTGGGTGATTGTCATCATGACCTAGCCAACCACCTAGAGTCAATTTTGGTGTCGAAAGCATAAGCCACATATTTTCATCTTCATTGGTTGTACCAGTCTTACCAATCCAGTCTGCACGCGCTAAGCTTGAATTGATAGAAGCCAAGTCCGTTTGGAAACTTGAAGTGATCCGAGATGAAATCACCTCACGAAGCAAACTCTGCATAATCGTTGCTGTTGCCTTCGAGTACACTTGAACAGGTTTGTCTTGGAATTCATAGATTACTGTACCGTCAGATGATTCAATCTTAGAAATCACATGTTTTTGATGGTAGACACCGTTATTGGCAATTGTTTGATAACCATTGGTATGCTGGGCAACTGTGACTTCAATCCCACCACCCATAGGCAAACTTTCGATACCGTACTCTGGAATCTCGTAACCCATTTTCTCCATGTAGCTCTTGACATCCACACCCTTCTCACGAAGCATGCGATAGGTCCAATAGGCTGGGATATTCCACGAATAGTTCAGGGCTTCACCCAAAGTCATCATGCCTGTACCTGGACTGTTCACATACATGATAGGATTTCCATTAGAGAATTTTGTCGGATAATTGGACAAGATACTAGCGCTCCCCATCAAACCTTGGTCAATGGCAATACCGTAGGCCAACAAAGGTTTGGTTGTAGAGGCTGGCGAGCGCTTCGTGTCAAAGGCATGATTGTTTTGGTTAGTCTGGTAATTACGACCACCAACAAAGCCTAGAACAGCCCCCGTTTGATTGTCCATTAAAACATTCCCTACTTCAGGCTCCCCAGTCGAATCATCTACCAAATGACCGTAGTTAGCAACTGCATGTTGCATGGCGTTATGGATTTTTTTATTGATTGTTGTCGTGATTTTGTAGCCACCGTTACTCAATTCCTGTTCAGCTCGCTCGTGATAAGCCTTTTGAATCGACTCGTTTTTCAACTCTTGGCTAGAAACATTGTCCTGTTGAACTAAATAATCATACATGCGATCTGTCGCTTCAGCCATAGCTGTAAAGTAAAGATAATCCCTCGAAACAACATTGACAGTACCTGACGGCAAGAAGTCTTGTTTGAGATTATAATCCTTATACTGGTCGTATTCTTCCTGAGTCAGAGCACCCGTACGGTACATGTTGTAGAGAACATCCTTGGCCCGCTTCAAACCAGGTTCTAAGTCTTCATCACTCTTTAACTCTCCAGTATTTTCATAAGGAGAATAAGTAATCGGACTCTGTGGCAAACCTGCTAAGAAGGCCGCTTGGGGAATACTCAGCTTGTTGGCATCGATACCGAAAATTCCTTCAGCAGCTTGCTGGGCACCTGCAATATTCTGGCCTTTATGATTTCGACCAAAGGGAGCAACATTGAGATAAGTAGTCAAGATTTCATCCTTGCTCATGTTGCGTTCCAAAGCAAGGGCATCGACAATTTCTGTAGCCTTACGAGCTAAAGTAGGAGCATCTCCGACCACTTGTTGCTTGATTAGCTGCTGTGTCAAGGTCGAGCCCCCACTAGATGAGCCCAAACCTGCAAAGGTTCCCAAAGTCGCCCGAATCACAGCTTTGGGCACAACCCCACTATGTTCAAGAAAATGTTCATCCTCAGTTGCAACGATAGCCTTTTTAAGATTGTCCGATATTTCCTCAGATGAAACAGAAGTTCTCAGTAGGTCACTTTCGATAGAAGCAATGACACTTCCATCTGCATAAACAATTTCTGAGATGGAAGAAATATTTTTAACCTGCTTGACCAAACTATCCGCTTGGGGAACCTTAGCCTTGTCAAACAAAGCAACCCCATAACCAAGAGCTACACCAGCACCAAAAAGCCCACCGATAAAGCCTAGAATAAAGAGAGCATTCAAAATTCCCTTAATAGCAACTAAAGCTCTTCCTAGGATAGACAGAATTCTCCCTCTTGTCCAATCCGATTGCTTCTCTTCTGAGACTTTCTCTGATTTTTTATGCTTTATTTTTGATTTTACTAGCTGGAAAAATTCCAGCATTTTTTGTTTTAAGTCATTTAATTGATTTTGCATGGATTTCCTCATTTTTTCTATTATACCATAAAAGGTAAACTTTCAATAAAATAGCCACTTTCTTCCCTATTCTACTAGGCTATTGCCCAAGTTTGTGATACAATAGGTAGAAACAATATTTTTAAAAAGGAGAAAAGACACATGCACATTTTTGATGAGCTAAAAGAGCGTGGTTTGATTTTTCAAACGACTGATGAAGAAGCTTTGCGTAAAGCCCTAGAAGAAGGTCAAGTCTCTTATTATACTGGCTACGATCCAACTGCTGACAGCCTTCACCTAGGCCACCTTGTCGCAATCTTGACAAGTCGTCGCTTGCAGCTAGCAGGTCACAAACCTTATGCGCTCGTTGGCGGTGCTACAGGTCTCATCGGAGATCCGTCCTTCAAAGATGCTGAACGTAGTCTCCAAACAAAAGACACAGTAGATGGCTGGGTCAAGTCTATCCAAGGACAACTTTCTCGCTTTCTTGACTTTGAAAATGGTGAAAATAAAGCTGTCATGGTCAACAACTACGACTGGTTTGGCAGCATCAGCTTCATTGACTTCCTCCGTGATATCGGAAAATACTTCACTGTCAACTACATGATGAGTAAGGAGTCTGTGAAAAAACGGATTGAAACAGGGATTTCTTATACTGAGTTTGCTTACCAAATCATGCAAGGTTACGACTTCTTCGCCCTTAACCAAGACCACAATGTAACGCTACAAATCGGTGGTTCTGACCAATGGGGCAATATGACAGCTGGTACCGAATTGCTTCGTCGTAAAGCTGACAAGACTGGCCACGTTATCACTGTTCCACTGATCACAGATGCAACTGGTAAGAAATTTGGTAAATCAGAAGGAAACGCAGTTTGGCTCAACCCTGAAAAAACTTCACCATACGAAATGTACCAATTCTGGATGAACGTTATGGACGCTGACGCTGTTCGCTTCTTGAAAATCTTTACCTTCTTGTCACTCGATGAAATCGAAGACATCCGTAAACAGTTTGAGGCCGCTCCACACGAACGTTTGGCTCAAAAAGTCCTCGCTCGTGAAGTCGTGACACTTGTTCACGGAGAAGAAGCTTACAAAGAAGCCCTTAACATCACAGAGCAACTCTTTGCAGGAAATATCAAAAACCTTTCTGTCAAAGAACTCAAACAAGGACTTCGTGGTGTGCCAAACTACCAAGTACAAGCAGACGAAAACCACAATATCGTTGAACTTCTCGTATCTTCTGGCGTGGTTAACTCAAAACGCCAAGCCCGTGAAGACGTACAAAACGGAGCAATCTACGTCAACGGCGACCGCATCCAAGACCTTGACTATGTCTTAAGTGACGCTGATAAGTTAGAGAACGAACTGACTGTTATCCGTCGTGGGAAGAAAAAATACTTTGTATTGACTTACTAAACTATTCAACATTTACCTATAAACAAAGGAGTTAACCTCGAGAAAGGTAACTCCTTTTTGTTGTGTTTATTACTATTCCTATATGATTTGTGCTATTTTTTATGATAAAATAATAAATAGATAATTTTATTTTTTTAGATGATGTTCTTAAAATAATGACTTCATTCTTTTAGGACATCAATAAAGTAAGATTAATTTGAAAAATTCCTACTGTATTATATTAAAGGAGTTTGTATGATTAAAGTAAGCCACATTTTTAAAAAATTTCGAGAAAAAGTTGCATTATCAAACGTATCGTTTGAAGTAAAAAGCGGGGAAATATTTGGTTTCCTAGGTCCTTCTGGTGCTGGTAAAACTACGACAATCCATATTTTGACAGGACAACTTGTCCCCGATCAAGGAATAGCAACAGTTTTAGAAAAAGATACCAACAAATTAAATTCTTTAGATTTTGGAGAAATTGGAATTATGAGTGATACTGTTGGTTTCTATGAGAAAATGACAGTCTATCAAAATTTACTCTTTTTTGCTAAATTCCATCAAATAAAAACAGATCGTCTAGATTTTTTGTTAAAAGAATTAGATCTTTTTAAAGATCGTAATACTAGATCAGATAGATTATCTACTGGAATGAGGCAACGTATGCTATTGATTCGTTCTATTTTACATCACCCCAAAATTTTATTTTTAGATGAACCAACCTCTGGACTCGATCCAATTCTAACTAATAAAGTACATCATATTTTACAGACACTGAAAGAAGAAGGGTGCACTATTTTTTTAACTACCCACAATATGGATGAAGCCACAAAAATTTGTGATACAATCGGCTTATTGTACTCTGGTCATCTCATAGAGTATGGGGCACCACAAGATATTATTGATAAGTATAGCCCTAGTAATAAAGTATTAATTCGTTTTAAAAATCAAGATACAAAAATTATTTCTAAAGAAATGGTTGCTAACTACATTAATTCATCAGATGTAATTAGTATACATACCTTGGAAGAATCTTTAGAGAATATTTTCATCAATCTAGCGAAAGGAGAAAAACATGAATAGATTACAATCTCTGTTCTGGTTTCGTTGGCAGTATCTAATTACAAATAAAGTTTTACTCTTTGTCTGTGTTGTGACACCTTTTTTAGATTTTCTCATCTTACAGACAATCCCTTTCATACATGGAGAAATATTCTTTTTAAATATAGGTTTAGATTTAGTTTATAGTTTAACGGCAGGTTCATTCACTTCTTTGATGGTTTCCGAAGAAAAAGAGAAGAAAATGTTAAGAACTCTTATTTTAACGGGTGTAACTAGAACAGAGTATATTTTATCTACTTTAGCCTTTCCTTTCTTCTTTTCAGCTCTTACGGCTATTTCTATGCCAATTTTTTTCGGAATACATATTCAACAGTTTACTATTTATTGTCTTGTTGTTATGATGACTTCATTGATATTTATCCTTATCAATCTCCTTATAGGACTTTTTGCAAAAACGCAAGTTCATGCTAGTTTATTTAGTATGTTGGTTTTACTTATCGCTACTTTTTTACCAATGATTGCAATAGATAATAGTAACTCCTTGTTGTTTTATATTACTCAATATTCTTTTATTGGAGCAAATACAGAATTTTTGACAAGACCGGACTCATTCACTATAACTAGTTCTAGTATGATCGCCACCATTTTCTGGGTTATCTGCCTTATAATTCTTACTCACTATGCCTTTAAATGGAATGGAAAGGATCACTTATAGTTTCGCCGACTGGAGGCATTTGCCATCCAGTCCTTTTTTTGCTAGACTTAAACTATGAATACAAACCTAAAACCCAAACTCCAGCGCTTTGCTTCTGCGACTGCCTTTGCCTGTCCTATCTGCCAAGAAAAGCTGACTCTGGTAGAGAGCAGTCTCAAGTGCTGCAACCGTCATTCCTTTGACTTGGCAAAATTCGGCTATGTCAATCTGGCACCTCAAATCAAGCAATCTGCCAACTACGACAAGGAAAACTTCCAAAATCGCCAGCAAATCCTAGAAGCTGGATTTTATCAGGCTATCTTAGAAACCATCTCGGACTTCCTAGCAACGAATCCATCCGCAAAAACTGTCTTGGATATCGGCTGTGGTGAAGGCTTTTACTCTCGCAAACTCCAAGAAAGTCACTCTGATAAAACCTTCTATGCCTTTGATATTTCAAAAGATTCAGTCCAAATCGCTGCTAAAAGTGAACCCAACTGGGCAGTCAATTGGTTTGTAGGCGACCTAGCTCGTCTCCCTATAAAAGACACCAGCATGGACATTCTGCTTGATATCTTCTCACCTGCCAACTATGGAGAATTTCGTCGCGTTTTATCCAAAGACGGCATCTTGATAAAGGTTATTCCAACTGAAAATCACCTCAAGGAAATCCGTCAGAAGGTACAAGACCAGCTGACAAACAAGGATTATTCTAATCAAGATATCAAAAATCATTTCCAGGAACACTTTACCATCCTATCTAGTCAAACTGCCTCTCTGACTAAAACTATCACAGCAGAGCAACTCCAAGCCCTACTCAGCATGACGCCCCTACTCTTTCACATCGACCAGACTAAGATTGACTGGAGCCAACTGACAGAGATTACTATTGAGGCTGAGATTCTGGTTGGGAAAGCACTCTGAATTAGGCCTCCCAAAGGCAGACAACTTACAAAAAATCTTTAATATTACAAAAATGCATAAGAACAGGTACTCAAAAATCGTGATCTTATGCGTTTTGTTATGAATGAATCACTGAAGTTTTTATATATATTAAGGGGAAATAGTTGAGATAAATTCTCTTAATAACCATTGAATACCATATAGTATATTTACTCCAAATATGATATAGGCCATATAAATCAAATACTTCGATTTCTCCCGTCTCAAAGAATAGATCTTGTACAAGATAAACAAATTTAAAATAATAAATAATAGAGACAAAATCTTCCTCCAAAATCAATATTAAAAGTACACAGTCAAGCATAGTTCTAATCTTTATTTTCGATTCGAGATAACAAACTTATCAATAAATAACAAGTGATATAATGCCAGTACCAACCCCCACAAGCTACCACGAAAAGAGATTTCTTGATGATTGAGAGGAAACAAATCGTGGTTACCTATATAGAGGCATGTTAAGATAACAAATAGAATCCAAGATAAATCCGTCCATTTATATTTTGAAAAATATTTTTTCCACATAAGAACACCTTCTTTCTTATAATTACATTATAACAATTTATGTAAGCGAATACAATAAATTTGAGGATGAAAAACAGTAAAACCGGCATTTTAAGCGCTGGTTTACTATTTTAAACTAGATTTCTTGCAAGCTTACTAACACTTAGCTTTTAAAAAAGTTAGTTTTTGAAGCGCTTGGATAAATAGAATTTATAAAACAGAAAAAACTAAAAAGAATGTAGGGAAATAAACCCTACATTCTTAAAATAACTTAGTACAAAAATGACAATGATGCCGCCGCCGTCAATATTGCAAGAACTATTTTCCAAATTTTTTTATTTTTTCCATTAATCTTATCAGGTAACAAGATTAATAACACAAGAAAGGTAACAAACAACCCCAATTTTATATACATCATAAGAACACCTTCTTTCCTACAATTATATTATAACACTTTATGTAAGCGAATACAAGAATCATGAGAATGAAAGACAGTAAACCAGCATTTTAAGCGCTGGTTTACTGTTTTAAACTAGATTTCTTACAAGCTCATTAACACTTAGCTTTAAAAAAAGTTAGTTTTTGAAGTTGATTAATTGTTAATTTTCCAAACTGTACTCTTTTTTTATTTTTCAACCCCCAATAACTAAGGGCAAGTAATGCTATAACCCAAGCAAAAGTGATTCCCAAACTGTCAAAATTCAACTTGAAATCTGGTTTATTAAAGAAATCTACATAAACTCCTAAGAAAGTTGTATCCATAAATTTCTTGATCTCTGAGCTAACTTGAGAAAACATTGGCAAGAATGAGAGACCAAGCATTGGAATCAAACCATAAACCTGAGCCTGAGTTTGTGTCTCTGAAATAGCTCCAATCACTAAATTTAAGAGGATTGTACATAATGCCACCAGAGAAGCTACTACAAGGTATACAGGATAATCTTTTGCGAAATCCACTTCAACCATAATAGGGAAAGAAATAACTGCAGCCAAGGCAAAGATTACAGGATAAAACAACACGGAAACAAGATATTCTCCACGGCGAACTCCGCTTAAAATGAGTGTTTTAAAAATTCTTTTTTCTTTTTCCTCTGCAATAGAGTTTGAAATCATTGACCCAGAAGAAAATGAGAATGCCATTGTTAAAGAACTATACAATAGTGTTTTCCCTTGAGTACCATCTGTATTCATAAAATTTTGGAAGAGTAGAACCAGAAAGAATGGGAATACTACTTGTACCAAAGTGTTTTTGTTTGTTAATAATACTTGTGTCCTCAACCAGATAAGGGCTAAAATTCTCTTAAACATCTAATTTTTCTCCTGTCAATTTAATAAAAATATCTTCTAAAGTTGGTTCACATGAGTGAATCGTCATCATTTTTTTATAATCTTCTTGCTGCAAGTCTTCAAAGCGCACTACCTTTTTAGTAGAATCACTATAAGTTACTGCAACATTTTTTTCCGTGTTGTATTTTTGGATAATTTCGCTTGGGCTTCCTTGTTCAATAAGATCACCTTTATTCAAAAGAGCTAGGTTATCACATAATAAAGTCGCCTCATTCATATCATGAGTAGTTAAGAAAATGGTTGTTCCTCTTTCCTTTAACTCCTGTAGTAATTTGTGAATCTTCTTTGAGGTGGTGGGATCTAACCCACTTGTAGGTTCATCTAAAAATAGAACTTTAGGGTAATTGATTAAAGCACGAGCTAAAAGCATTCGTTGACGCATTCCTGTAGAAAGTTTCTCAGCTGGAGTGTCTTTACTATCATACAGACCAACTTGTTTTAGAATTTCTTCAATTCGAGATTTTGAAACTCCGTATAGTCTTGCAAATAGCAACAAGTTATTGTACAAACTTAATTTTTCGTAATAACCACTTGTGTCACCTACTAAGCCTAACTCTTCAAAATCTGACGGAAGTAATTTTTGAGAATCTTTTCCTAATAATTCTGTCTTTCCGCTGTTAGCCTGTAGCTGTCCTGTCAGAATATTGATCATTGTTGTTTTCCCTGAACCAGATGGACCTAGGAATCCAAAAATTTCTCCTTCGTTTATTGAAAAACTAATTTGATTTAAAGCAATATTATCTCCAAATCGCTTTGTAACTCTTTCTACCTTAATCATTTTATTACCTCTTTCTAATGATAAATTGTATTTTAAAAACTTCACTCACTCCCATCGGTTATGTCAACAACTCTAATTCTAGGCTTTAAGTTGGAGTCCATTTTGATTTCTCTCATTTCATTTGGAAGTAAGAGAACTAATTTTAGTAGCTTCTCATCAAGTGTTACTTTACATAGGCGTCTGCTATCTAGACTATTTTTGATAATCAGATAGTCCTTCTTGACAAACTTTTCATCCATATAATAGTCAATTGTTTTTACCATATTTTCCTCCCGCCTGTTAATCTACATCCCGTTAAATAGAAATGTTTCTAGCATTGCGTTCTGCTTAACTTATTTACACTAACAGTATATACCTTACGAAAGTAAAAAAACAGGACATTTTTGTCCACTGACATTTATGTCCTGTTTTTAAATTGAAATTATGGAAAATCCTTATTTTTTTCTTCTATCACTCTATCCCTAAATGATTTATCATTTAATAATTCCGATCCGTTTATTGCTTTATTATAGTAGTCCAAAGCAAGATCTTTATTCTGATTAGTATGAATATAATATTTGGCTTCAAAAAAATCTACTGTAGGTAGTAAAGCAAAATCTTGGACTTCATCTATTATTTCTCGTACAGCACTTAGCGTTTGAGGCATTAAATCATAATATTCAATATTAAAGTGATATAAAACAATTGATACAATAACCCTTTGAATCAAATGAATATTGTTGGTATCAGAGAAATTAGTTTGCCCTAAGATGTTAGAATAGATATTTTCAAATATATTATCAATTGGCTTGGCATTCAAAGTGCACTTTAAAAAATATAGGTGTAAAATTAGTAAATCATTGGTGTCATAATTTGTTTTTAAAAGTAACTGCTCAAAATACTCCTCAATCAATCCCTCTCCAAAGTCAGAGTTTTCAGAAACATACACATCATCAATAGCTTGTAAAACTTCAACTGCTACTTGCTCATCTTCAGGCAGTTGGTCGTAAAAGCGTTCCTGAATTTCTTCAAAGATAGCCTCACGTTGGCAGATTTTTTCTTCATCTCCATGAATAGATTGACGAATCAATTTTGTTTTTAGTTTTAAATACTCTTTAGGAACAATTAACAATCCCTCGTCAATTAATTGAGATATCGGAACTCCTAATACTTTGGCTATATAGTCTAGTTTAGCTAAGCTGGGCAAATTATTTCCAGTTTCAATTCGGCCCAACTGACGAACAGTAAGTTCCTTTTCATCTCCACAAAAGGCCTCTCTACTCAATCCTTTTTCAGTCCGTAAGGTACGAATCCTTTTCCCTATTTCCAAATTACTCATATCATCCTCTTTACTCAATCTTCATTATGATTATCTTGATAACTATTTATCAAGGCATTACAATGAAAAAGAGACTTTTCACATATCAGGTAAATCTTTTCTAAGTTCCTCTATCACTCGATTTTTAAAATTCATGTCATTCAAAAATTCTGCCCCATTGATAGCTTTTTCATAGTATTGCAGGGCTTTTTCTTTATCTTTTTCTCCGTATAAGTAATATTTTGCTTCAATGAAGTCTACAGTTGGTTTTAAACTAGTATCTCCGATGTCAATCATAATTTCTCTTAACATACTCAATATTTCAGGTATAAATTCATGATAATCGATGTCAAGTTGATAAAATATTAAACCTAGTAGTACTCTTTGAAGCAAGTGAACATAGTTTGTATCATCATAGTTTGTTTGAGATACAATATTTAGACAAACTTTTTTTAAAGTTATTTCATCTCGTTCTGAATTAACAGCTAGAGATAAAAAATATAAGTACAATATCAGTAGATCATTTGTCGAATATTCTGTTCGTAATATTGTTTGTTCAAAATATTCCTCAATTAAACCTTCTCCAAAGTCAGAGTTTTCAGAAACATACACATCATCAATAGCTTGTAAAACTTCAACTGCTACTTGCTCATCTTCAGGGAGTTGATCATAAAAACGTTCCTGAATTTCTTCAAATATAGCTTCACGTTGGCGGATTTTTTCTTCATCTCCATGAATAGATTGACGAATCAATTTCGTTTTTAGTTTTAAATACTCTTTAGGAACAATTAACAAGCCCTCGTCAATTAACTGAGATATTGGAACTCCCAATACTTTAGCTATATAGTCTAGTTTCGCTAAACTGGGTAAGTTATTTCCTGTTTCAATTCTTCCTAACTGACGAACAGTAAGCTCTTTTTCATCGCCACAAAAGGCTTCCCGACTCAATCCTTTTTCAGTCCGTAAGGTACGAATTCTTTTTCCTATTTCCAAATTTTTCATCTTATTCCTCTGTAAATAGTCTTTTGTACATAAAAATAAAAGTACTTATGCTATTTGTTATCATCTATTATTTCAAATATATTAAATTCTTACTAACAAAGCTCCCCATATTGCCTATCAGCAACCCTCAACAATAAACAAAGAGTTTTTTTACATATCAGGAAACTCTTCTTTCATCTCCTCTATCACTCGATTTTTAAAATTCATGTCATTCAAAAATTCTGCTCCATTGATAGCTTTTTCATAGTATTGCAGGGCTTTTTCTTTATCTTTTTCTCCATATAAGTAATATTTAGCCTCAAAGTAGTCTACAGTTGGTTTTAAGTTTGAATCTTGAATTTCCATCATAATTTCTCTGAAAAAACTAAAAATAATCGAGATATCTTCGTAGTATTCGTTTCTCAGTTGATACAACAGTATTGCAATTAATACTCTTTGTAGTAGATGCATGTAAGTGTTATCTGAACAGTCAATTATGGTCACGATATTATTTCTTACTTTTTTAAAAACGTCATCATTTCGTTTAAAACTAATAGCATTTGATAAAAAATATAAATATAAGATCAATAAATCATTTACAGAATACTCCGTTTGTAGCAAAGTTTGCTCAAAATACTCCTCAATTAAACCTTCCCCAAATTCAGCGTTTTCAGAAACATATACATCATCAATGGCTTGTAGGACTTCAACGGATACTTGCTCATCTTCAGGCAGTTGGTCATAAAATCGTTCCTGAATTTCTTCAAAGATAGCCTCACGTTGGCGGACTTTTTCTTCATCTCCATGAATAGATTGACGTATCAATTTTGTTTTTAGTTTTAGATACTCTTTGGGAACGATTAGCAATCGTTCATCAATTAACTGAGACATCGGAACCCCTAACACTTCTGCTATATAGTCTAGTTTAGCTAAGCTGGGCAAGTTATTTCCCGTTTCAATTCGCCCCAACTGACGAATAGTAAGTTCTTTTTCATCTCCACAAAATGCTTCTCTACTCAATCCTTTTTCAGTTCGTAAGGTGCGAATCCGTTTCCCTATTTCCAAATTACTCATAATGACCTCTTTAAATTCTAATTTGATATTCAAACAACAACTTGTATACGATTCCATTTTAACACACTTTCCTATAATTTTCAGAAAAAATAATGATAAGGAATAGTTTTAAGTCACCACTCTATATAAGTGAGACATTTAAATATAGTATCAGAGATCTATTTCTAGTCAAGCATTCAAAAAAGCGAATTTCAATCGAAACTCGCTTTTTTACAAAATGTATTAGTTTGAATTTCTATCTTAGTTCAAGTGCCAGATATCTTCGTTGTACTGAGCGATTGTACGGTCAGATGAGAAGAATCCTGCTTTAGCAATGTTGACGATAACTTTATCCAACCATGCGTCACGGTCTTCGTAGTCAGTAAGCATTTGCTCTTTCACTTTGATGTAGTCTTCTAAGTCAAGAAGAGTCATGAACCAGTCTTTGTTGATCAATTCATTGTAAAGACGTTCCAAGCGTTCTTTGTTTCCAGCTGCAAGAACTGCATCGCTCACGATAAAGTCAACCAATGGTTTGATGGCTTCACGAGCATAGAATTCGCTTGATTTGTATGCTGCTTTATCGTAAAGGTCGATAACAGTTTCTGAATCTTCACCAAAGATGTAGATGTTTTCATCTCCAACCAACTCAGCGATTTCCACATTAGCTCCGTCCATAGTACCAAGAGTCAAAGCTCCGTTCAACATGAATTTCATGTTACCAGTACCTGAAGCTTCTTTAGAAGCAAGTGAGATTTGTTCTGAGATATCACATGCTGGGATAAGGAAGCTTGCTGCAGTAACGTTGTAGTTTTCAACCATAACTACTTGCAAGTGTGGAGCAACTGCTGGGTCGTTTGCAATCACTTCTGACATGCAAAGGATCAAGTGAATGATGTCTTGAGCGATTGTGTAGGCTGGAGCTGCTTTACCACCAAAGAAGATTGTGATTGGGCGAGCAGGGATGTTACCAGCTTTGATGTCAAGGTATTTGTGGATCACGTACAAAGCGTTCATTTGTTGGCGTTTGTACTCGTGAAGACGTTTGATTTGGATATCAAAGATAGAGTTTGTATTGATTTCCACACCTTGGTGTTCTTTCAAGTGACGAGCCAATTTACGTTTGTTGTGAGCCTTGATGCTTTCCAATTTTTCTTTGACAGCTGCTTTGTCTTCGTATGCCAAGAGTTTTTCTAGCTCATCTGCTTCATGGTGCCAACCTTCTCCGAGAATCTCATCCAAGTAGTGTGACAAGCGTGGGTTCGCATGCATGAGCCAACGGCGGAATGTGATACCGTTTGTTTTGTTGTTGAATTTTTCTGGGTAAAGGTCGTAGAAGGCTTTCAACTCAGAGTTCTTCAAGATTTCAGTGTGAAGAGCTGCAACTCCGTTTACGCTGTATCCGTAGTGGATATCCATGTGAGCCATGTGGACACGTCCACTCTCATCGATGATTTGAACAGCTGGATCTTTGTATTCTGCTTTCACACGGCGATCCAATTCTTTGATGATTGGTACCAAGTGAGGAACCACTTCTTCCAAGAATTCAAGAGGCCATTTTTCAAGGGCTTCAGCAAGGATTGTGTGGTTTGTGTAGGCAGTCATGCTACGAACGATAGAAATTGCTTCGTCCAGTTCGATACCACGTTCAGTCAAAAGACGGATCAATTCAGGAATCACCATTGATGGGTGAGTATCGTTGATTTGTACAACTGCGTAGTCAGCAAGGTCATGCAAGTTGCTTCCTTTTTCGATTGCTTCATCGATGATCAATTGCGCACCGTTTGAAACCATGAAGTATTGTTGGAAGATACGGAGCAATTCACCTTGACGGTCACTATCATCTGGGTAAAGGAAGAGAGTCAAGTTGTGAGCGATATCTGTCTTGTCAAAGTTGATACCGTCTTTAATGATAGAAGAATCAACTGAATCCAAGTCAAACAAACGCAAGCGGTTCTTCGTTTCTGTCTTGTAACCAGGTACATCGATATCGTAAAGAGTTGATGTCAATGTGAAGTGAGCAAATGGCACTTGGTAGCTACGGCTTGAGCGAACCAACCAGTTTTGCTCTGTCAACCATGCATTTGGAATTGTTTCTTGTTGGTTATTTTTAAGAACTTGTTGGAAAAGACCGTAGTGGTAGTTCAAACCAACACCGTCACCATTCAAACCAAGAGTCGCAATTGAGTCGATAAAGCAGGCAGCCAAACGTCCCAAACCACCATTACCAAGAGATGGTTCCAATTCAACTTCTTCAACTTCAATCAAGTCTTTACCTGCAGCTGCAAGTTCTTTTTTAACATCGTCGTAAAGACCAAGGTTGATCAAGTTGTTTGACAAGAGTTTACCAATCAAGAACTCAGCTGAGATGTAGTAAACTTTTTTCTTACCAGTGTTAACTGGTTTTTGGCTGCTTGCAAGCTTGCTGTAGTTGAGAAGAGCAAGATAAAGCTCTTCATTGCTACATTCTGCAATGGTTTTATTGTAACGATTCTGTACAAATTCTTGTAGTGATAACATGTTTAAGGTATCTCCTGATATTGTCTTATTTGTTTAATTCTACCAAATTTTCATTGATTCGGCGATAGATTGTTGTCAAGTCAAGCAAAGTTTCTTCGACAGCGGGTGTCAATTGGTCTTCAGTCATACGCCAAGACCAGTTGCCACCAAGAGTAGATGGGAAGTTCATACGAGCCGATTCATCCAATTCTAGCAAATCTTGCATAGTGGCAATTGCCATGAAGCTAACTGATGAAAAGACTGTACGAAGCATAGCATGTGGCACTGTTTCGTATTCTTTGCGGTTCGTGTAACGAGCCATGTACTCACGAGTCGCATCATCGATCTCGTTACGGTACCAACCAAGGACCGTATTGTTATCGTGTGTTCCTGTGTACATAACTGAGTTAGCAGGTGCCAAGTGTGGGCTATCGATGCTTTCGTCTTCTGGGTTGAAGGCAAATTGAAGAATCTTCATTCCTGGGAAGCCAGTACGTTCACGCAATTCAATAACTTCGTCTGTCATGAAACCAAGGTCTTCTGCGATAATGTTTAGCTCACCAAGTTCTTCCTTAACGGCTGCAAAGAGTTTGTAGTCAGGTCCTTTTACCCATTTACCAGGTGCCGCTGTTTCAGAACCAGCAGGGATTTCCCAGTAAGACTCGAAACCACGGAAGTGGTCGATACGAACGATGTCGTAGATTTTGAAGCTTTCACGCAAGCGTTCAATCCACCATTTGTAACCGTCTTTGTCCATTGCTTCCCAGTCATAGATTGGGTTACCCCAAAGCTGACCAGTTGCAGAAAACTCATCTGGTGGACATCCTGCGATGCAAGTCGCCTTACCGTTGACATCTGTCTTGAAGAGATGTGGATTTGCCCACATATCGCTTGAATCTTCCGCTACGTAGATTGGCATGTCCCCAACAATTTCGATGTGGTTGTCGTTAGCGTAAGCTTTCAATTTCAACCATTGTTGGAAGAAGAAGTATTGAGTCACACGGTGGTAAACCAACTTATCTGCCAATTGCTCACGGTAGCTTTCAAGGGCTGAAGCTTTACGAGCACGAGCATCTGCATCTGGCCATTCAGTCCAAGCAAGATTGTCAAAATGTTCTTTAATAGCCATATACTCTGCAAAGAGTTCAAGCCATGATTGGTTGTCTTGAGCAAACTTCTCAAAATCTTTAACATCTCCTACTTCCAAGAAACGTTTTACCGCTTTTTCTAAAAGAGGACGACGTGCATAGTAGATTTTCGCATAATCAACTTCAGACGCATCACTACCAAAGTCAACCCCTTCAAGGTCACTAGCTTCGAGTAAGCCTTGCTCCACCAAAATATCTAAATCGATAAAATGAGTGTTCCCTGCGAAGGCTGAGAACGATTGGTAAGGAGAGTCTCCGTAACTAGTTGTTCCTAGTGGAAGAATTTGCCAGTAACGTTGTTTTGTGCGAACCAAGAAATCAACGAAGTCGTAAGCACTTTTACCAAATGATCCGATTCCGTATGCTCCTGGGAGAGAAGAAATGTGCATCAAGACACCACTTTGACGTTTTTTCATAATAAGCACCTCATGTGTTTATAGTTAGATATTACATTTTTACGAACGCAAACGTTTGCGCCATTGCTAGTATAGCTTATTTTCTCTATAAATGCAAGCGACTTTAAATAAGTTTTTTGATTATTTTTTTAATTTTTTTCTTCTTGCACGTATATATATTCTTTTCAGAAACAAACAAAATAGGAATAAGGTTTTCACTTATCTTATTAGCAAGAAAGAAGCAAATCTCTTTAGTTTCCATTTGTAAATTAGGCAATCGTTTTCTCAACTTTTTTTAAATTTAAAACAAAAGCGATTTTTGAGATTTTCTACTATATATAAGACGATGAAGCGTTTACTTTTTCTTCAATTTTTTTAAAAATTTTTACAAAAAACACTTGCAACCGCTTTCCGATTGTGCTATACTAGTCCCATAAAGGAAAACGTTTGCGTTTCCTCATTATAAAATTTGTTATTCTTTAGGAGGAATACACTATGTCATCTAAATTCATGAAGAGCGCTGCTGTGCTCGGAACTGTTACTCTAGCTAGCTTGCTTTTAGTAGCTTGCGGAAGCAAAACTGCTGATAAAGCGGCTGATTCTGGTTCATCTGAAGCGAAAGAACTCACTGTATATGTAGACGAGGGTTACAAGAGCTATATTGAAGAGGTTGCTAAAGCTTATGAAAAAGATTCTGGAGTAAAAGTTACTGTTAAAACTGGTGACGCCCTAGGAGGTCTTGATAAACTTTCCCTTGACAACCAATCTGGTAATGTCCCTGATATCATGATGGCACCATACGACCGTGTAGGTAGCCTTGGTTCTGACGGACAACTTTCAGAAGTGAAATTGAGCGATGGTGCTAAAACAGACGACACAACTAAATCTCTTGTAACGTCTGCTAATGGTAAAGTTTACGGTGCTCCTGCCGTTATCGAGTCACTCGTTATGTACTACAACAAAGACTTGATAAAAGAAGCTCCAAAAACTTTTGCTGACTTAGAAAACCTTGCTAAAGATAGCAAATATGCCTTTGCTGGTGAAGATGGCAAAACGACTGCCTTCCTAGCTGACTGGACAAACTTCTACTATGCATACGGACTTCTTGCTGGTAACGGTGCTTACGTATTCGGCCAAAACGGTAAAGATCCTAAAGACATCGGACTTGCAAACGAAGGTTCTATCGCAGGTATCAACTATGCTAAATCTTGGTACGAAAAATGGCCTAAAGGTATGCAAGATACTGAAGGAGCTCCAAACTTAATCCAAACTCATTTCCAAGAAGGTAAAACAGCTGCTATCATCGACGGACCTTGGAAAGCTCAAGCCTTTAAAGATGCTAAAGTAAACTACGGAGTTGCGACTATTCCAACTCTTCCAAACGGAAAAGAATATACTGCCTTCGGTGGTGGTAAAGCCTGGGTCATTCCTCAAGCCGTTAAGAACCTTGAAGCTTCTCAAAAATTTGTAGACTTCCTTGTTTCAACTGAACAACAAAAAGTATTATATGATAAGACTAACGAAATCCCAGCAAATACTGAGGCTCGTTCATACGCTGAAGGTAAAAACGATGAGTTGACAACAGCTGTTATCAAACAGTTCAAGAACACTCAACCACTACCAAACATCTCTCAAATGTCTGCAGTTTGGGATCCATCGAAAAATATGCTCTTTGATGCTGTAAGTGGTCAAAAAGATGCTAAAACAGCTGCTAACGATGCTGTAACATTGATCAAAGAAACAATCAAACAAAAATTTGGTGAATAAAAAATTTGTTCAAGGGGGGTGGAATTCAATCCCCCTTTGAATTTATCGATAAAAACATATATAATTTAGTCTTTGACTAGAAATTAGTATCCTATGAAAGGAGTTATTATGGAAAAGCAACAACCTAGTAAAGCAGCCCTGCTGTCTATCATTCCTGGGTTAGGACAGATTTACAATAAACAAAAAGCCAAAGGTTTTATCTTTCTTGGTGTAACCATCGTATTTGTCCTTTATTTCCTAGCACTTGCAGCCCCTGAATTGAGCAATCTCATCACTCTTGGTGACAAACCAGGTCGTGATAATTCCCTCTTTATGCTGATTCGTGGTGCCTTCCATTTAATCTTTGTAGTCGTTTATGTACTCTTTTATTTCGCAAATATCAAAGATGCACATACAATCGCAAAACGTATTAACAATGGAATTCCAGTACCACTTACGCTAAAAGATATGATCAAAGGAATCTATGAAAATGGCTTCCCTTACCTCTTGATCATTCCGTCTTATGTTGCCATGACTTTTGCGATCATCTTCCCCGTTATCGTAACCTTGATGATCGCCTTTACCAACTACGACTTCCAACACTTGCCACCAAACAAATTGTTGGACTGGGTTGGTTTGACCAACTTTACGAATATCTGGAGCTTGAGTACCTTCCGTTCAGCCTTTGGGTCTGTTCTTTCTTGGACGATCATCTGGGCTTTGGCAGCTTCTACTTTACAAATCGTCATCGGTATCTTCACAGCTATCATTGCTAACCAACCATTTATCAAAGGAAAACGTATCTTCGGTGTTATTTTCCTTCTTCCTTGGGCTGTTCCAGCCTTCATCACTATCTTGACATTCTCAAACATGTTTAACGATAGTGTCGGAGCTATCAACACTCAAGTCTTGCCAATCTTGGCTAAATTCCTTCCTTTCCTTGATGGGGCTCTTATTCCTTGGAAAACAGACCCAACTTGGACTAAGATTGCCTTGATTATGATGCAAGGTTGGCTTGGATTCCCATACATTTACGTTCTAACTTTGGGTATCTTGCAATCTATTCCTAACGACCTTTACGAAGCAGCTTATATTGACGGTGCCAATGCTTGGCAAAAATTCCGCAACATCACTTTCCCAATGATCTTGGCAGTTGCGGCACCTACTTTGATCAGCCAATACACCTTCAACTTTAACAACTTCTCTATCATGTACCTCTTCAATGGTGGAGGACCTGGTAGTGTCGGAGGGGGAGCTGGTTCAACTGATATTTTGATCTCATGGATCTACCGTTTGACAACAGGTACATCTCCTCAATACTCAATGGCGGCAGCTGTTACCTTGATTATCTCTATCATTGTCATCTCAATCTCTATGATCGCATTCAAGAAACTACACGCATTTGATATGGAGGACGTCTAAGATGAATAACTCAATCAAACTCAAACGTAGACTGACTCAAACCCTTACTTACCTCTACTTGATTGGTCTCTCAATCGTGATTATCTATCCACTGTTGATTACCATCATGTCAGCCTTTAAAGCAGGTAACGTCGCAGCCTTTAAACTCGATACTAACATCAACTTCAATTTTGATAACTTTAAAGGTCTCTTTACTGAAACCCTATACGGTACTTGGTATCTCAATACCTTGATTATCGCCTTGATTACTATGGCGGTTCAAACAAGTATCATCGTACTTGCTGGTTATGCCTACAGCCGTTACAACTTCTTGGCTCGTAAACAAAGTTTGGTTTTCTTCTTGATTATCCAAATGGTGCCAACCATGGCCGCTTTGACAGCCTTCTTCGTTATGGCGCTTATGTTGAACGCCCTTAACCACAGCTGGTTCCTCATCTTCCTTTATGTTGGTGGAGGTATCCCGATGAATGCTTGGCTCATGAAAGGCTACTTCGATACAGTGCCAATGTCTCTAGACGAATCTGCAAAACTAGACGGTGCAGGACACTTCCGCCGCTTCTGGCAAATTGTTCTTCCACTGGTTCGCCCAATGGTAGCTGTACAAGCTCTCTGGGCCTTCATGGGACCTTTCGGGGACTACATCCTCTCTAGTTTCTTACTTCGTGAGAAAGAATACTTTACGGTTGCCGTCGGTCTCCAAACCTTCGTTAGCAATGTGAAAAACATGAAGATTGCCTACTTCTCAGCAGGTGCTATCCTCATCGCCCTTCCAATCTGTATTCTCTTCTTCTTCCTACAAAAGAACTTTGTTTCAGGACTTACAAGTGGTGGCGACAAGGGATAATATATCCCCGCCACCCTTTTTCATTTTATACTCTTCGAAAATCTCTTCAAACCACGTCAGCTTTATCTGCAACCTCAAAGCTGTGCTTTGAGCAACCTGCGGCTAGCTTCCTAGTTTGCTCTTTGACTTTCATTGAGTATTAGCGCTTGCTACTGTAAATAGTATCCTTGTAGCAAGCAATTTGTCTCCTAGACTTGAAATAAAGCACATTTCTCTATATAATAATACTCATATAGAAAACACCTTTTAGAAAGATACAAATGCTTCCATATCCATTTTCCTATTTTTCAAGTATTTGGGGATTTCGTAAGCCCCTGTCCAAACGTTTCGGACTCAACTGGTTTCAGTTGCTCTTTACCAGCATCTTCCTTATCAGCTTGTCTATGGTGCCCATTGCCATCCAAAACAGCTCTCAGGAGACTTATCCGCTAGAAACCTTTATCGATAACGTCTATGAACCATTAACAGATGAGGTTATCCAAGACCTCTCTAAACACGCTGCAATTGTTGATGGCACATTAACTTATACAGGAACAGCTAGTCAAGCGCCTTCTGTTGTGATTGGTCCAAGTCAAAGCAAGGAATTACCTAAGGACTTGCAACTGCATTTCGATACAAAAGAACTAGTCATCAGCAAGGAAGGGAAGGAACTGACCCGCATCTCTTACCGAGCGATTGAGACTGAGAGTTTCAAAAGTAAAGACAGCTTGACCCAAGCAATTTCTAAAGACTGGTACCAGCAGAATCGTGTCTATATCAGTCTCTTCTTAGTTCTCGGTGCCAGTGTCCTCTTTGGTTTAAATTTCTTCATTGTCTCTCTAGGAGCTAGTCTTCTCCTTTATATCACTAAGAAATCACGCCTCTTTTCATTTAGAACCTTTAAAGAGTGCTACCATTTTATCTTGAACTGTTTAGGATTACCAACTCTGATTACGCTTATTTTGGGATTATTTGGTCAAAATATGACAACCCTCATCACTGTACAAAACATTCTTTTTGTTCTATATCTGGTCACTATTTTTTATAAAACACATTTCCGTGATCCAGATTACCATAAATAGGAGATTTTTATGCCCGTTACGATTAAAGATGTGGCCAAGGCTGCTGGTGTTTCACCTTCAACCGTAACCCGTGTTATTCAAAATAAATCAACCATTAGCGACGAAACAAAAAAACGCGTTCGCAAGGCTATGAAGGAGCTCAATTACCACCCCAACCTCAACGCTCGTAGCTTGGTTAGCAGTTATACCCAAGTTATCGGCTTGGTGCTTCCTGACGATTCAGACGCCTTCTATCAAAATCCTTTCTTCCCATCTGTCCTCCGTGGTATCGCTCAAGTCGCCTCTGAAAACCACTACGCCATTCAGATTGCCACTGGTAAAGATGAAAAAGAACGCCTTAAAGCGATTTCACAGATGGTTTACGGTAAACGCGTGGATGGTTTGATTTTCCTTTATGCCGAAGAGGAAGATCCCTTGGTCAAGCTGGTCGCTGATGAGCAGTTCCCCTTCCTCATCCTAGGGAAATCCATCTCACCTTTTATCCCTCTTGTCGATAACGACAATGTCCAAGCTGGTTTTGATGCAACCGAATATTTCATCAAAAAAGGCTGCAAACGAATTGCCTTCATTGGAGGGACGAAGCGACTCTTCGTGACGCAAGACCGTTTAACAGGCTATGAGTCAGCCCTCAAACAACACCAACTGCCTATTGACGGAAATTTGACCTATTTTGCAACGGAGTTCTTAGAAGAAAAAGGGTATCAATTTAGTAAACTCCTCTTTCAGCATGATCCACAGATTGATGCTATCATTACAACTGATAGTCTCCTGGCTGAGGGGGTCTGTGACTATATTGCTAAACACCAACTGGATGTCCCTGTTCTCAGCTTCGACTCGGTCAAGCCCAAGCTCAACTTGGCGGCTTATGTTGATATCAATAGTCTGGAACTTGGTCGTGTTTCCCTTGAAACCATTCTCCAGATTATCAACGATGCTAAAAGCAATAAACAAATTTGTTATCGTCAGTTAATCGCCCACAAAATTATCGAAAAATAAAAACCAGCTCGCGCTGGTTTTTTTGATCACTAATTTTCTGTTTCAACGAATCGTCCCAGAATATGAACATTCTCAGATACAGAGACAAAGGCACCTGGATCCACCTGTTTCATAATCTGTTTAAATTCATTAAACTCTGCTCGTGTGATAACGGTAATCAAGACTGCCTTTCTCTCATGATTATAGGTTCCTTCTGCATCGTGGATCATGGTAGCACCACGATGCAATTTTTTATGAATTTTTTCAATTACCTTGTCTGGATGATTGGTCACAATCATAGCCTGCATGCGTTTTTGCTTGGTAAAGACCGCATCTGTCACACGGCTAGAAACAAAGATGGTAATCACAGAATAGAGAGCATATTTCCAACCAAAGGTCAAACCTGCTATCAGCATGATAGTCCCATTTACCAAGAAAGAAATACTACCAACATTCCTCCCTGTTTTCTTGCGAATGGTCAGACTGACGATATCCGTCCCACCACTGGAGATATTGTTGCGAAGAGCAAAACCAATTCCCAAGCCCATGACAACACCCCCACAAAGAGCATTGATGATGGGATCCTCCGTCAAGGTCACCACAGGAATAAACTGGATAAAGAAGGAACTCATGGACACCGTGATAAAGGTAAAGACAGTGAACTTATGGCCAATCTGATACCAAGCCAAGACCATCAAAGGAAAATTAATGGCGTAGAAGGTCAGCGAAATCGGAAGGTGAAAACCAAACCAGTGATTACTCAAGGCAGAGATAATCTGTGCCAGACCTGTCGCACCACTCGAATACACATGCCCTGGTTGGAAAAAGAAATTGACCGCTACTGCTGATAAAAAACCATAGACCAGAGAGGCCAAAATCTTCTCATCATATTTTTCGCGAGAGATGCTTTGTAAGACACGTAAAATTTTTATCTGATGAGCAAAGCGGCGCAGATAATAGCGCCACCGCTTAATTCGTTTTGCTTGTTTCATCTTCTTCTACTTGTAAGCTGAGTTCCTCTAGTTGTTTGAGAGCTACTGTTGAAGGAGCTTGTGTCATTGGATCAGTTGCCTTGTTATTCTTAGGAAAGGCAATGACTTCACGGATATTTTCTTCTCCTGCTAAAAGCATGACAAATCGGTCAAGCCCGATAGCCAAACCACCATGTGGTGGGAAACCATAGTCCATGGCTTCAAGAAGGAAGCCAAACTGGTCATTGGCTTCTTCAGCTGAGAAACCAAGAGCCTTGAACATACGTTCTTGAAGGTCTTTTTGGTTGATACGAAGGCTACCACCACCAAGCTCATAACCGTTCAAGACAATATCGTAAGCAATGGCACGAACCTTAGCCAAATCGCCTTCTAATTCGTGAGCAGTCTCTTCCTGTGGAAGGGTAAATGGATGGTGGGCACTCATGTAGCGATCTTCTTCTTCAGACCATTCAAACATTGGCCAGTCAACCACCCAAAGGAAGTTGAATTTATCGTTATCAATCAAGCCAAGCTCTTTGGCAATACGTCCACGAAGGGCACCAAGTGTTGCATTGGCCACTTCAAGCGTATCCGCCACAAAGAGAACCAAGTCCTTATCTTCAAGCGTAAGTGCTGCTGTCAATTCTGCTTGGATGCTAGTCAAGAACTTGGCAACTGGTCCGTTTAATTCTCCATCAACCACCTTGACCCAAGCAAGGCCTTTGGCACCATACTGTTTGGCTACTTCGGTCATCTTGTCGATGTCTTTACGTGAATAGTTGTCCGCAGCTCCTTTAACGACAATAGCTTTAACTGCAGGCGCTTCTGAAAAGACTTTAAAGTCTACACCTTTGACCACTTCTGTCAGGTCCTGAAGTAACATGTCAAAACGAGTATCTGGCTTGTCAGAACCATAAAGAGCCATCGCGTCATCGTATTTCATACGAGGGAATGGTAGCGTCACTTCGATGCCTTTTGTTTCCTTCATCACGCGCGCAATCAAGCCTTCTGTGATATCTTGGATTTCTTGCTCAGTAAGGAAAGACGTTTCCAAGTCGACCTGAGTAAACTCAGGCTGACGGTCTCCACGCAAGTCCTCATCACGGAAACATTTAACGATTTGGTAGTAACGGTCAAAACCAGCATTCATCAAGAGCTGTTTCGTAATTTGTGGACTTTGAGGAAGAGCGTAAAAATGCCCTTTATTAACACGAGACGGTACCAAATAGTCACGCGCCCCTTCTGGCGTTGACTTAGAAAGAAATGGTGTCTCCACGTCGATAAACTCCAACTCATCCAAGTAGTTGCGGATAGAGTGGGTCACCTTGGCACGAAGTTTCAGATTTTCCAACATTTCTGGACGACGAAGGTCAAGGTAACGGTAACGCAAACGTGTATCGTCATTGGCCTCAATGCCATCCTTAATCTCAAATGGGGTTGTCTTAGCTGTATTCAGCACTGTCAGAGCCGTCACGTTTAACTCAACTGCACCAGTTGGCAACTTATCATTGGCTTGCTCACGCGCAGCGACCTGTCCAGTCACCTCGATAACAAATTCGCTACGAAGGCTTTCAGCTGTTGCCATAACCTCTGCAGAGACTTTTTCAGGGTTGATAACCAACTGCATGATTCCTTCACGGTCACGAAGGTCGATAAAGATCAAACCACCAAGGTCACGACGACGGCCAACCCATCCTTTCAAAGTCATTTCTTGTCCGATGTGTTCCTCACGAACACGACCAGCATACATACTACGTTTCATTGTTTCTCTCCTCTTTTATTCTGTTACTATTTTACCATAAAAGCGCAGGCTCTTCATGAAAATCATCAGAAAAGTTTGCCAGTCTTAAAAAATCAGGTAAAGTCCCTAAAAATTAGCGCTAATATTCTTCGAAAATCTCTTCAAACCACTTCAACTTCATCTCCAACCTCAAAGCTGTACTTTGAGCAACCTGCAGCTTATTTCCTAGTTTGCTCTTTGATTTTCATTGAGTATAATACAAAAATCCGATGAACACATCACCGGACTCTTTTATTTTGAATTTTTGCCTGCTTTACGCTTTTCAGCGATTTCAGCTGCCTTTCGAGGCAAGACAATTTCCGTTGTGTAAGCTGTCCCAAAACGCCAGATACCAGCAATAGGGGCAAAGACTACTGCTAGATGGCTGTAGAAGAAATCACCTTTGAAGGCATAAGCTAGCGCCCCAATGATGAAAAATAGAACAACTGCCTGAATCACTGCTAATAAAATTACTCGTTTCATGTGACCTCCTGACTCTATTA
This sequence comes from Streptococcus sp. LQJ-218, assembly GCF_003428885.1. GTDB lineage: Bacteria > Bacillota > Bacilli > Lactobacillales > Streptococcaceae > Streptococcus. Next base: position 82,881 of record NZ_QQRU01000008.1, on the reverse strand, counting down.
TAGCATGAGAATCATCAAAAAGCCGACTAAATTATTCAAAGCGTGGAGAGAAATACTGTAGACCAGACCTTTTCTGCTAATGTAAGCCAAGCCTAAACTAAAACCAAGGCTAAAATAGACAAAAAATTGTTGCACATCACCTGGAAAATGAATCAAGGCAAACAGAAGACTAGATACCAGAATGAAAATCAGAGTTTGTTTACTATTGTCCTGCTTAGGAAAGAGATAGCGCGCCAAAATTCCTCTAAAGATAAGCTCTTCCGTCAAAGGAGCAAAAATAACGACCGCAAAGAATGAGAAAAGTGGTTGAGACAAGGTCAAGTCTATCGCCATTTGTTGATTTACTGAAGGATCATTTGGCAAGAAAAACTGGACAACCAGAGATAAGAACCAAACCAAGGCAGGAAGCCAAATAAATCGGTTGAAGCCACTCTTCTCAATACGAACAGGACCTTTCTGATACCATTTGTAAATGCCGTACACATAAACTCCAGCCAAGGCCACATAGAGCAAGGTAACAGCATAGGGTGAAGCGCCTAGTTTCAAAGCTTCTACAGCCCCACTCTGAACGGTCCCATAGATAAACAAAAATGATAAGAAAGCAAGAACAAACCAGCCAAGGTTTTTAAGTAATTTCATAGATAACTCCTTTATTTAAAATAACGTTTCACCATAGGTAACTGCATCACATTGATATAAATATGGATTGCTCCTACAAGCAAGAAGGCTAGTAACTGAATCTCTCCTGTCAGTAAAGAAAAGAGAGCAATCAGAAAGTACAAAGCTGGCAAGACATAGTTATTTAATTGGAATAAAATCCGAAAACTCTGTTCCAAATTAGCCTTGCGCTCCCCTTCATCGTAAGAATCGAAATGCTCCAAGATATCCTTTGGTGTAGAGAAAAACACCAAACCAATCTGACGAACAATCGCAATAGTCTTAAAAAGATAATTTTGAGCATTGAAAACCAACACTAATCCCAAAAAGGAAAGGGATAAGGTTATATGGCTAATATCGAGTACAATTACTTCACTTCCTGAAATGAAGAGAGCCAATAAAATCGCTACGCTTGCACTATTAAAAGCAATAGTTCCAAACTCGAGATTCCGATACATCTGCACATAATAGGTTTCATTCAGATCATCATCCATTTCCTCTTGATACAAGGAGTGAAATTTTCTGCTTTTCTTTAAGAAATTGAAAGTCAAAAGAAGACTAATGAAACCTATCAGTAAACAAATACCTGATATCCATGGTATCAAGACTTTCACATCTAACATAATTTCGTGGGATTCAGCACGTGCCTTAAACATCCCTACAAACATGCCCAAGAAACCTCCCAAGACAATAGACATCAAAAATAACAATCCTCGTTTCTTTTTCATATTCATTCTCCTTATTCACTTGCTAGGTTTTTGGATTTCTTTTCAATCCATTCAACTACTGGGATGAGGGCAAAGTAGGCCCAAATAAATTGGTCACTTTGATAGGGATTAAACCAGCCTAGATCCATCCCAATTAGTACAAACACGCTGACTAATAGAGCTATGGCAACTACATAATAGATTACTTTATACTTGTTCATCACTCGTCCTCCTCCAAGCGAAATACCGATTCGACTGTTTCGTTGAAAATGTGAGATATTTTCAGGGCAATGATAATAGATGGGGTGTACTCATCCCGTTCTAGTAGGCTAACGGTCTGCCTGGAAACCCCAGCTAGCTTGGCTAGGTCGGTTTGATTGAGACCATCGCGAGCTCGAAGCTCTTTTAAACGGTTTTTTAGTTGCATGTTACACACCTACTCTCCGTCAAATTCAACAGCTTGGATATCCTCAATACGTTGCAACTTGAATTTTTCTTTCCCCTCTTTATCAACACTACGTAGTTTGACCCACTCCTCATCAACATCCACAACTTCCCATAAAGATGTTCCAAACACTTGTCCAACGATTGTTGGATTTTTCCCAATTAATTCTTGCAATAATCTCGACATTTCTGCGTTTCCTTTCTCTTTTCGCTCAAGCTTTTTGATTTTCTTCTCTAGTTTCTTGATTTTTTCAGAATTATTAGAATAAAAGAAAATCAGAAATAGTATAAATACTACTACCCACATCATAGCTCCTTTCTCCTTTTCTCTTAACTTACTTACATTGTAACATATCTTTTTCTTTTTGACAAGTATATTTGTCAAAAAGTTTATGATTTTTGTCATTTTGCAAAAGAAAAAGGTCAGGAATAAAATCCTGACCAGTTTATCTGTTATTAAAATCCTAGTTTTTCAAAGATTTCTGAGAAGTTTTGGCTGATTGTCTCAAGTGACACTTGCACTTCTTCTCGGGTTTGGTTGTTCTTGACCATTACTTGTCCGCTTTCGACTTCACTCTCTCCTAGGGTGATGAGGGTCTTAGCCGCAAAGACATCGGCAGACTTAAACTGAGCTTTGAGTTTACGGTTGAGATAATCACGCTCTGCTTTGAAACCTTGTTGGCGAAGGGCTTGTACCAACTCCAAGGCCTTGATATTTGCTCCTTCTCCCAAGACTGCGACATAGACATCTAGGGCGTTTTCGATAGGGAGGGCCACACCTTGTTTTTCAAGGACTAGAAGAAGGCGCTCTACACCAAGTCCAAAACCAAAGCCAGCAGTTTCCGGGCCTCCAAAGTAAGAAACCAAACCATCGTAACGACCACCCGCACAGACTGTCAGGTCATTGCCCTCAATCTCTGTGATAAACTCGAAAATGGTGTGGTTGTAGTAATCCAGACCACGCACCATATTGGTATCGATGATATAGTCTACTCCAAGATTTTCCAACATCTGACGCACAGCATCAAAATGAGCTTGGCTTTCTTCATCAAGGAAGTCCAAGATAGACGGCGCAGTCTCTACTGCCACCTTGTCTTCTTTTTCCTTAGAGTCTAGGACACGAAGAGGATTTTCCTCCAAGCGACGTTGGCTATCCTTAGACAAGGTCTCCTTGAGCGGTGTCAAATAGTCAATTAAGGCTTGACGGTAGGCTGCACGGCTCTCAGGGTTTCCAAGAGTGTTGAGGTGCAATTTGACACCTTGGATGCCGATTTCTTTCAAGAAATGGGCTGCCATCGCGATGGTTTCCACATCGGTAGCTGGATTGCTAGAGCCAAAGCACTCAACACCAATCTGATGGAACTGGCGCAAACGTCCTGCCTGTGGACGCTCATAACGGAACATCGGTCCCATGTAGTAGAACTTACTTGGCTTTTGCACTTCTGGGGCGAAAAGTTTATTTTCCACATAGGAACGAACAACGGGCGCAGTTCCTTCTGGACGGAGGGTGATATGGCGGTCGCCTTTGTCATAGAAGTCATACATTTCCTTGCTTACGATATCCGTTGTATCTCCGACAGAGCGGCTGATAACCTCGTAGTGCTCAAAAATAGGCGTGCGAACTTCTGCATAGTTATAGCGCTTGAAAATCTCACGGGCAAAGCCCTCAACGTACTGCCATTTAGCAGACTCAGCAGGTAAAATATCCTGCGTTCCTTTTGGTTTTTGTAATTTCATAGGGAATCCTCTTTAAACTTAATAGTCTTATTTTACCATAAATAAAGGGATTAAAACAGCGAGAAAAAAATTAGGATTCAAATATCATTTTTGAGATTAAGAACTGTCAAAAAAATAGCTAGCAAGGAAAGACCAACAAATAGCATCCAAGTCAACTCTATATTCCATACAGCTACTAGTGAAAAACAGGCTGTTCCCACAGGTACAGATAAGGTAAACAATAAACCTAAAAAATTACTGGTACGAGCTAGAACCTCTGGAGCTAGATTTTTCAGGAGCATGGCACTAATCTTTGGTGAAACTTTACCAGACACATACAAAGTTAAAAAGAGAAATAGCAAACCAAGCACGACTTGATTGAATACGTTAGCCAGACCAACTAGACTGAGTCCTACAGTCGCCCACATCATCAATCTAGGCAGGGACTGCTTCCCAAAATAATCATTTCCCGTAAGACTACTGATGATGACTGCTACTAAAGCACAGAATTGACTGATAAATAATGCCTCTGTGTAAGAAAAATGCAAGAGAGAATGGCTCAAAAAGAAGATATTATAAATTCCACCCAAAGCGCCACCCAAGGCATTGATCAGCAAGACAGCAAAGAGCATAAAACCAAAGTTTTTCTGTCCACTTTTAAGAAAAACGAGGCGTAAATTTCGGTAAATTGTTAGAAATTGGTCTTTGATAGAAGGCTTCTCATTTTTTAGTGATTCACCAGCAGCAGATGAAATTGACAGGCTCAATTTGCTTTTTCCTAAAAAGAGAATAGAGGCTGATACAAGGAAAAAGCAGGCATTGATTCCCGCAACGAGAGAAAAATTGTTGACCGATAGACCTAAGAGCCAAACTCCAAAAGCTTGACCACCAATAGCTGAAATATAGGTGATGAATTGAGAAAAAGAATAAGCCTCCATCAGATCATCTTCAGCTACTTTTTCCTTAATAAGAGGCATGCGCAAGCCACCTGCAAAGTCACTGATGACATCACTAATGACATTGATCAAACACAGGCTAGAAAAGGCAAAGAGACTAGCTTGCTGAACAACTAGGGCTGCCAGAAAAAATAAAACCGCCTGAAACAAACCGCTATAGACCATCCATTTGACCTTGTCCCTCGTGTAATCTGCCCGAATCCCTACAAAAACTGTAAAGAGAGTCGGAATAATCATGACAATATTCGCCATAGCAACAGCAAACGAGGCCTGTGGCAGGGTCGATGCATAGACGATAAAGACCAGGTTGAAAATCGAAGCACCAAAAGCATTGAAGAAGCGTGACAAAGTCAAGAGTCGATAAGCTTGATTTCTAAGTAATAGTTTCATAGATAATCTCCCTTCTTGTTCGAATACTCAATGAAAATCAAAGAGCAAACTAGGAAACTAGCCGCAGGTTGCTCAAAACACTGTTTTGATATTGGGGATAAAGCTGACGTGGCTTGAAGAGATTTTCGAAGAGTATAAGTTCTATATGAAGTATGGCTATAGTATAGCACTTAGAAATTTTAGAGGAAGAGATTTTGAATATATGCAACACACAAAATGAGCAAAAAAACGATAGAACTTCTCTAGTGACCTAAGAGAGGTCAAGAGTTCTATCGCTTAAAATTTCAAATCATTTTCTTGGTTTGCAGATATTCAACAATCGGGGATTTTTCTATAGTATTCGGCAGATTTGTTACAGCCTAGTATCTCAAAAATACGGACAGCATCCTCCATCTTTTTCTGACCTTCCTTGACTCTACCTTGCTTGCTGTCAAGGAGACCCTCTGCCCATAAATAGACAATTCGGAAATAGGTCTCATTTTCCTCGTAGAAATGCTCTTCGATAACACGTTTAAAATAAGAGGCATTGGTAAATTCTTCACACTCAATGCTAGCTAAAAAGCCATTCAATAGTATAGTGTGAAAAATGTTTCGATTTCCCTTCGTCTCCATTAAAAAATCAGATTTTCGGACCATTTCTCGTACATATCTAGTAAAAAGAGAAATAGATAAGAAGGGTGAACTAACTGAAAATAAATTGAGTTCATAGATTCCCCAGATCTCGGTAGAAAACAAATAATCATGAAGAACTTTCCCTTCCTCTGCTGTTAACTCTACCCTTTCATCCATGCTCTTCATATACGACTTGATCATAATGGCATTTAAAATATGTTTCTGTTTGTTTTGAGAATGGGCATGCTTTTGATACTCCCTACGATACAAGTCCTCAAGAGGTGCTATATTCTTTGGATCCAAGACATCTATGATTTCTTTTCTCAACTCAGAATCTGTGTCATACTGAAAACCTCTCGCCAAAAAGAGGATTTCCTCCATACTGGCAGATATATTTTCCAGCGCAAATAGAAACTTTTCCACCGAAAGCTCACTCTGACCTGTTTCAAAGCGGGACAACATAGACGGCGAAAATTGTCCCCCAGTTGCTTGTCTCAGCGAGATATTTCTTGACTCTCGTAATTGTCTAAAGACTTTTCCAATCTGCTCCATAGACTTCTCCCTGATTCCGTATTTTCTTCATTTTATCATATTTTTCAGAAAATTCATCAAAAACTTGCCAAATTGTCAGAATTATGAGAAAATAGAGGATATTTATCACGTGGAGGGACTGTAATGAGAGACGATATCAAAATCAATGACCGTGCTTTGGCCTTAAAAGACCAAATTATCGAAAAACTAGAGAAGGTTTTTGATACAGATGTGGAATTGGATGTTTACAATCTAGGGCTGATTTATGAAATCAATCTGGATGAAACTGGGCTCTGCAAGATTGTCATGACCTTCACCGACACCGCCTGTGATTGTGCCGAAAGCCTGCCTATCGAAATCGTGGCAAGTCTGAAACAAATCGAGGGTATCGAAGATGTCATGGTTGAAGTTACTTGGTCGCCTGCTTGGAAAATCACACGAATCAGTCGCTACGGCCGCATTGCCCTTGGACTACCGCCTCGTTAAGCAGGCAAAGCACTTTTGAAAATAAAAATAAGCAAGCCGAAGTTGGCTTGCTTTTTGATACTCAATGAAAATTAAAGAGCAAACTAGGAAACTAGCCGCAGGCTGCTCAAAGCACTGCTTTGAGGTTGTAAATAGAACTGACGAAGTCAGCTCAAAACACCGTTTTGAGGTTGCAGATAGAACTGACGAAGTCAGTATCATACCTACGGCAAGGCGACGTTGACGTGGTTTGAATTTAATTTTCGAAGAGTATGAGTTTATTTTTTACCTGACTTGTCCATATTCCAGAAGTCTGTCACGGCTCCGCGTGAAGCAGATGATACGATATGGGCATATTTACCGAGGACACCACGGCTGTAAAGTGGTGGCAAGGTTGTTTCTGCCTTGCGTTTTTCAAGTTCTTCTTCGGATACGGCCATGGAAATTTCTTTGGTATCTTGGTCAACTGTAACGATATCGCCTGTACGGAGGTAGGCAATTGGTCCACCATCCTGAGCTTCAGGAGCGATATGTCCAACAACCAGACCATAAGTACCACCAGAGAAACGACCATCTGTCAAGAGGGCAACCTTGTCTCCTTGACCTTTACCGACGATCATTGATGAAAGTGACAGCATCTCAGGCATACCAGGACCACCCTTAGGTCCAACAAAACGAACAACGACAACATCACCATCAACGATTTCATCTGTCAGAACAGCCTGGATAGCATCTTCTTCTGAGTCAAAGACCTTAGCTGGTCCAACGTGGCGACGCACTTTAACACCTGATACCTTGGCAACCGCACCGTCAGGAGCAAGGTTCCCGTTCAAGATGATAAGCGGACCATCCGCACGTTTTGGATTTTCAAGTGGCATAATAACTTTTTGACCTGGTGCGAGGTCTGCAAAGTCAGCCAAGTTTTCAGCAACAGTCTTACCAGTACATGTGATACGGTCCCCGTGAAGGAAACCATTTGCCAAGAGATATCTCATAACCGCAGGCACACCACCGACTTCGTAGAGATCTTGGAAGACATACTGACCAGAAGGTTTCAAGTCAGCCAAGTGAGGCACACGCTCTTGAATCGTGTTGAAGTCCTCAAGTGACAAGTCAACATTGGCAGCATGGGCAATGGCAAGCAAGTGAAGAGTGGCGTTTGTAGAACCACCGAGAGCCATAGTTACAGTGATGGCATCTTCAAAGGCTTCACGGGTCAAGATATCTGATGGTTTGAGACCAAGCTCCAGCATCTTAACAACAGCTCGTCCTGCTGCTTCGATATCTTCTTTCTTATCAGCTGATTCAGCTGGGTGAGATGAAGATCCTGGCAAACTCATACCGAGAACTTCAATAGCAGTCGCCATGGTATTAGCAGTATACATACCACCACAGCCACCAGGGCCAGGACAGGCATTACATTCAAGACGTTTTACGTCCTCAGCTGTCATGTCACCGTGGTTCCATTTTCCGATACCCTCAAAGACAGAAACCAAGTCGATGTCTTTGCCATCAAGATTTCCCGGTGCAATAGTTCCACCATAGGCGAAAATAGCTGGGATATCCATATTGGCAATGGCAATCATAGAACCAGGCATGTTCTTGTCACAGCCACCGATAGCGACAAAGGCATCCACGTTGTGACCACCCATCGCCGCTTCAATAGAGTCCGCAATGATATCACGAGATGTTAGGGAAAAACGCATACCAGGCGTTCCCATGGCAATCCCGTCCGCTACGGTAATTGTCCCAAACTGCACAGGCCAAGCACCTGCTGATTTTACACCTTCTTTAGCTAATTTCCCAAAATCATGTAAGTGAATGTTACATGGCGTATTTTCTGCCCAAGTCGAAATCACTCCCACAATCGGTGTCTCAAAGTCCTTATCTGTCATACCAGTCGCACGAAGCATGGCACGGTTTGGTGACTTTACCATACTGTCATAAATGCTACTGCGGTGACGTTTATCCAATTCAGTCATTTGTTCCCTCCCATTTCAGTTTTTACTATTATAGCACATTTTAAAAGCAATGAACAGAAGAAAATTCTTGAATTTTCAGAAAATTTCGATTAATTTAGTTAATGACCTTCTAATTTTTTCATCTTTTTTTGTCAAGTAACTTTACTTTACAAAAAAAATGTGTTATCCTAGTATGGTTGATGAAAATCAGTAGATTGAATCGAATATAAATACCTAAAGGAGAAATCAAAATGGCAGTACCTGCACGTCACACTTCAAAAGCGAAGAAAAACAAACGTCGTACACACTACAAAGTAACAGCTCCATCTGTAAACTTTGACGAAACTACTGGAGATTACTCACGTTCTCACCGTGTATCACTTAAAGGATACTACAAAGGACGTAAAATCGCTAAAGCTGCATCAGCTGAATAATAGAAGGGAGATACCATGCGCGTAAATATTACACTTGAACACAAAGAATCTGGTGAACGCTTGTACCTTACTTCTAAAAACAAACGTAACACTCCAGACCGTCTTCAATTGAAGAAATACTCACCAAAACTTCGCAAACATGTTGTGTTTACAGAAGTTAAGTAAGCACACCTAACTCAAAACGCCTTACTGGGCGTTTTTTGCTTTATTTGCTTGCAGTCTATAACTTTTCAGGAGAGATTTATGGCGTTTTATCTTTGAATGTTTCCTCCACTCTTTATCTTTCACGATATGGAAGAAATTATCGGTCTTGTCCCTTGGATCCGTCTCAACAAAACCTTACTGACCCAAAAAGCTCCAATTATTCTCAAGATCCATAAAGAAATGACAACAGAAGGATTTGCCCTTGCTGTTTTTGAGGAGTTTATCATTGTCTTATCCATCACTTTATTAGCGTATTTTAGTCAATCTAGGGCGTTCGAATTAGTTTAGTTAGGGGAATTTGTAGCCTTTGCGCTTCATCTCTTGCTCCATATTGGACAATCAATTTTTCTCCGCAAGTATATCCCTGCTCTGATTACTTCTATCCTTTGTTTTCCTATCAGTGCTTATTTGATTACAGACATCGTGCATTTGTGGCGAGTTTCGACCAGCGAATTTTTCCTATTTTCACTGGTCGGTTCAGGCATCGTCGTCATCAATCTCCTTTTTGCTCTCTGGCTTGAGGTAAAGTATTCCGCCTGGCTTGCCCATAACCATTAACAAAAGTTCCTTGCAATTTTATTTTGCAAGGAACTTTTTTTATCCTCCTTCACAGTTAAGAAGTGTTCTATAGTTTTTAAGACAAAGCAAAAAGCCCACTGTTGTAGGCTTCTTACAATATAAAGTCTTATCTTAAAGCATTTTATTGTAGAATTCAACGACAAGTGCTTCGTTGATTTCTGGATTGATTTCGTCGCGTTCTGGCAAGCGAGTCAATGAACCTTCCAATTTTTCAGCGTCGAATGATACGAATGCTGGACGTCCAAGAGTAGCTTCTACTGCTTCAAGGATAGCTGGAACCTTCAATGATTTCTCACGAACTGAGATCACTTGACCTGGAGTTACGCGGTATGATGGGATATCAACGCGTTTTCCGTCAACAAGGATGTGACCGTGGTTTACGAATTGACGAGCTTGACGACGAGTAGTCGCAAGACCAAGACGGTAAACAACGTTATCCAAACGACGTTCCAAAAGAAGCATGAAGTTGAAACCAAGGATTCCTTCTTTAATCTTAGTAGCTTGTACGAACAAGTTACGGAATTGTTTTTCACCTACACCGTAAGTGAAACGAAGTTTTTGTTTTTCAGCCAATTGCAAACCGTATTCTGACAATTTAGAACGGTTGTTTGGTCCGTGTTGTCCTGGTACGTAGTTACGACGTGCCAATTCTTTACCTGTACCTGTAAGTGAAAGGCCAAGGCGACGAGCTTGTTTCCAAGATGGTCCTGTATAACGTGACATGTGTATGTCCTCCTGATATAAATAATATTTCGGTGGAAATAGTCACTTAGAAAGCCCTGATTCGTGCAGATGCCCTTCGCCTAAACAGCCAAGGTTACTTATCATAAGACACCTGTTGACGAGCTTCATGCTTTCCTGCTGATATTTCACACAAAGTTTATTCTACCATGAATAGCTAGATTTGTAAAGGGGTTTTAAGCTTTATTTTGATTGAGGACAAGGGTAAAGGTGCTTCCTAGACCGTACTGACTGCTGACTGTGATTTCTCCACCTAATTGATGGGCCAATTCACGCGCAATCGCAAGTCCTAAGCCATGACCACCTGTTTTCATATTACGCGAAGTTTCAACACGATAAAGACGTTTAAAAATACTCTCCAAATCCTCTGAAGCAATGCCCTGCCCCTCATCGGTCACACTGATTGAAAGCTGGTTATTTTCCAGCTTAGCCACCACTTCTAATTTAGTTCCTGGTGCTGAGTATTTAAAAGCGTTATTGATCAGATTCACCAAGATACGAGAAAGCTTGGCATAATCTCCCTCAATCCGGGCAGACTCTGGGATTACCTGCAAATGGACATCTCGCTCCTCCTGCTCAATCAAGAACTGAAATTCACTCATGCACTCAATTAAGAGCTGGTCCAGAAAAATACTGTCCTTGCTGGTTGTTTCGACCTGATTTCTAGCTGTATTTAGAGTCAAAAAATTCAACTCCTCAACCAGTTTATTGAGTCTTTCCGCCTGACGCCCAATGGTTGCTAGATAATGATCCTGTTCTCCTTCCTTGATAACCCCATCCAAAATCCCTTCTACTGTCGCTTGAATCGAAGTAATGGGAGTCTTGATATCATGCGATAGCTGGGCAATCATCAAGCCCTTTTCTCGTTCGCTTTCTTCCAAGGAATCAAAGGTGGCCTGCAAATCATGGGACATTTCATTGAAAGCTTGCCCTAATTGCTGAAATTCTATAGGGCCTTGAACCTCCAGATTTGAAGGAAAATCCTTGTCCGCTACCCGCTTGGCATGTTCCTTAAGTTTGCCCAACGACGTAAATACCGGCGACAAGAGAAAAAGACTAATCCCAGCACCGACAAGGCTGGCAACAATAGTCATCCCAAGTAAAAAGTAAATCTCGCTTTTCGCAATCAGCATTTTTTGAACAGCCCAAAAAACCACGATAATCGTTAGGAGTGTTGAAATAATATACCCCACTAAAATATAACTTTTTAATTTCATTAACTACCTCGTGCTTTCTCAATTTTGTAGCCCAAGCCCCAGACGGTTTTGATGTTCGGTGTTTCTGTACTAGCATGTTTAGCCAACTCCTGTCGCAGAGCATGAATATGAACATTCAAAGTATTGGTATCATCCACATAGTCTTCCTGCCAGACCTTTTCATAGAGGTCTGTCTTAGAGAAAACTCGCTCTGGATTGCTAGCTAAAAGCCATAGAAGTTCGAAGGATTTGACGGTCAAATCAAGCGCCACATCTCCGACTTGGACCTCGTGACTACTGTGGTTCATCCGTAAATCCCCAAGACTGACGACTTCTGTCTCACCTCCACGATGAAGGCGACGCAAGATATTGTGGACACGTAAAACTAACTCACGTGGACTAAAGGGCTTGGCAATAAAATCATCTGCCCCTAGGCTTAGGCCGTAAATCTTGTCCTGCTCACTGGTCTTTGCCGTGATAAAGAGAAAAGGCTGATCCGGAGATTGATACTGAACTTCGCTAATCAAATCATAACCATCCATCCGAGGCATCATGATATCTGTAATAATCAAATCAATTGGTTTTCGCTTGAAGATTTCTAAGGCCTCTACTCCATCATGGGCCACCAAAACCTGATATCCTGCCTGAACCAGATAACGTTGATGAATATCTGTGATTTCTACCTCGTCGTCAACGAGTAAAATTGTCTTTCCCATCTGTATCTCCTTTGAAAAAAACAGTGCTATACTGCTTTAAGTATAACACTATTTTAATCTCTTTACGAACATTCTAAACGATATCTGGATTTTTCAAATCCTAGATATAAAGTCTGTCACTAGACTAGTCATTTTCCTCTTTTTTAGCTTTCAAACCGAGTCCACCTAGCAGTCCAGCCAAGGCTAATCCAAAGAATCCAATAGTAGCCATTGATGTTTGAGCTTCACCAGTATATGGAAGCATGTCTTTTTGGTCTTTCATTTGATCAGCCATCATTGGAGTTGACACCTTGTTAGTAGATGCCATCTTGCCTCCATCAGACATTTTGCTTGATGCTGCTGGAGCTTGATCTTGTTTCATGCTTGGTGTTGCCATAGGCTGGCTAGCATTCATGGTTTTATCCTGCTCTTTGTTAGGCATCATCTTATCCTGACTAGCAGCTGGCATTTTAGATTTCATCTCATCTTGATTGGCACTAGGCATTTGAGCGTTCATCTTAGACGCATCTTGATGACTATTCATCATTGGAGCCGGCATAGCTGAACCATTAGAAGATGGGGCGACACCTGATTGCATCGGAGTATGAGACTGATGTCCATTTAAGTTCACTGTCAAATCTTTTGTCGCTACGAGATTGCTCAAATCAGCCTTGCCGTCTTTGGCACCGTACACTTTGATGGTAGCTTTATAGCTTTGAGTACCATTTTGTTTCAAGAGGTCAAGTAGTTCTTTATCTGATTTACCTTGAGTTCCTGCCAAATCTACTTCATAGAAGTAAAGGCCTTTGCCCAATTTCTCTACTGGTGGAAGGGCTGGGTTTTTAGCTGAACCGTTGTCTGACCATGGAGCCTTGTCTGATGCTTTCAAGATAAGGCGAGTTAACATACCATCACCAGCGAAGAATTCGTATGGAATGACTTGGTTGACACCAGCTGTAAATGGTCCAGGGAAGTTAGCTTTATCCAAGTAAGTAGCTGGAACATCTACTGTGTCTTTAGTATTGTCAGCCACACCTTTTTGCACTTCAGCTGGGGTAGTCAAGCCGTTTAAGTTGACATCCAAATCCTTAGTCGCTACGAGATTGCTCAAATCAGCCTTGCCATCTTTAGCACCGTAAACTTTGATGGTAGCTTTATAGCTGTGAGTGCCGTTTTGTTTCAAGAGATCAAGCAATTCTTTATCTGATTTACCTTGAGTGCCTGCCAAGTCTACTTCATAGAAGTAGAGGCCTTTGCCCAATTTCTCTACTGGTGGAAGGGCTGGATTTTTAGCTGAGCCATTGTCTGACCATGGAGCTTTGTCTGATGCTTTCAAGATAAGGCGAGTTAACATACCGTCACCAGCGAAGAATTCGTATGGAATGACTTGGTTGACACCAGCTGTAAATGGACCAGGGAAGTTAGCTTTGTCCAAGTAAGCAGCTGGAACATCTACTGTGTCTTTAGTATTGTCAGCCACACCTTTTTGCACTTCAGCTGGAGTAGTTAGGCCATTCAAGTTGACATCCAAATCTTTTGTCGCTACGAGATTGCTCAAATCAGCCTTGCCGTCTTTGGCACCGTACACTTTGATGGTAGCTTTATAGCTTTGAGTGCCGTTTTGTTTCAAGAGGTCAAGTAGTTCTTTATCTGATTTACCTTGAGTACCTGCCAAGTCTACTTCATAGAAGTAAAGGCCTTTGCCCAATTTCTCTACTGGTGGAAGGGCTGGATTTTTAGCTGAGCCATTGTCTGACCATGGAGCCTTGTCTGAAGCCTTCAAGATCAGACGAGTCAACATACCGTCACCAGCGAAGAATTCGTATGGAATAACTTGGTTAACACCAGCTGTGAACGGTCCAGGGAAGTTAGCTTTATCCAAGTAAGTAGCTGGGACATCTACTGTGTCTTTAGTATTGTCAGCCACACCTTTTTGCACTTCAGCTGGAGTAGTTGCTGGTTGCGCTTCACTTGCTTCACGGTCTTGTCCAGCAACTGTAGCTGCAGGACTTTCCACAGGTTTAACCGCATTTTCTGTTTCTTTCTTAGATTCTGGTTTTGCTTGCGCTTCTTCTTTTGGTGCTACTACTGGGTCTTTAGCACCTGCATCTGCTTTTTCTGGAGAGCTTGTAGCATCCAAGCTTGCTTTAGGTGCTGATTCTGCCTGTTCTGAAGGAAGAGCTACATCGACTGCTTTTTTGAGAACCTCTGCTGGTAAGTCGTTCTTTTCACTCACCGAAGGTGCGTCTGGCACAACTTGAGCAGGGGTTGGATTGACCATATCAGCACGCACCGAACTTGGTTGACCAACTAGGACAAAGAAGCCACTGGCCACAACAACTGAGGCAACACCGACACTAAGACGGCGAATAGACCAACGAGTGTATCTTTGATTTGGATTGAATTTCATAGGATTCTCCTTAGAGTTTTTCTTTATTTGATGACTCTAGTATAATCTCCTAAAATTAAAAAGGATTAAGAAAAAGTTAAAATTTTTCTTAAATCCATCTTATGAAATACTTATATTAATTAAATCCATAAACAGACTTGGTGATTTGATAAACAACATTGGAAAGTTTGCGAGCTGGCAAGACTGAATGTTTGGTCAAACGGCTGAGCATGGTCTTACGGATAGCCTGAAAGACCTCTGGATTTTCCTGCTGAATATAGGTCCACAGCTCCCGTTTTTTTGCCAGATGCCCCGCTGTTCCTGCTCGGTTGAGCAGGGCACTAGAAATCACCGTCGTAATCTCAATATGATTCAACAGATATTCTCGCATTTTGGGGTGGCTCACTTGGGACAAATCAAGCTGGTCTACCAAGAGTCGATTGACCTTTAGTTGCTGGTCAATGCGCTTAATCATGACTTGCTCATTGACAGACTGGTCCTCACGCCCAATCAAATAACGATAGAAATCGACAGGCAAATAGTACATGGTCTTGACCTGCTGAAGGGGGGTAAAGACAAAGAGATTATCGACATAAAAGGTATGCTCAGGCAGTTGGAACTGACTCGCTCGCAACAAATCTGTCCGATAAATCAGCGAGTGCATCATGATATACTGGCCTCTTGAGAAATTTCCAATCTGGTCCCAGCCAAAAATCTGCTGGACAGGCAAGACTGATTCGTAACTCATACTCTTCTTACGAGACTGTCCTTCCTTTTCATAGACAAAATTAGTCACAAAGGCGTCAACCTCTTGATCATCACTCTCAAGTTCCTGCAAGGTTTCAAGAATTTTTAAATAGGCACGAGGATCCACCCAGTCATCACTATCAACTACTTTAAAATATCGTCCAGAAGCCTCTGCCAAGCCACGATTGACCGCACCGCCATGGCCTTTATTTTCCTGATAGATGGCTCTAACGATGTTAGGATATTTGCTGACTAAACGCTCAGCCATTTCCTGAGTCTGGTCCTGAGACCCATCATTGATAATCAAAATCTCAACTTGCTCACCACCAATCACTAGCGACTCCACACAGTAATGAAGATAGGCTGCTGCATTATAGCTAGGGATGGCGATAGACAATAACTTCATAATCTACTCCTTTAAGGGAATGATTTCTTCTTATACTCAATGAAAATCAAAGAGCAAACTAGGAAACTAGCCGCAAGTTGCTCAAAGCACGGTTTTGAGGTTGTGAATAAAACTGACGAAGTCAGTTACCTATACCCATGATACCTACGGCAAGGCGACGTTGACGTGGTTTAAAGAGATTTTCGAAGAATATTACTCTCTCTTGTCACTTCTTTCTATTCTACCATAAAGTTCCGTTTTTGAAGAACTTTTACTAGGCTACAAGGAGTTCTAGCTTCAGTCGGTAAAAAGGTTTCTCTCTATTTGCTATCTAGGACATCAAAAAAGAGGGGTGCCCCTCCTTACGAATTTAATTCTGCCAAGTCATCTAGATACTGATTATTAATGACCGCCAAGATATAAACATCTGCCTTCAAGAGATCATTGGGACCAAATTGAACATCCAGCGGTGAATTTTCGTGTTCACGAAATCCTAGGACATTGAGATTGTATTTGCCACGTAGATCTAGCTGGCTCAGACTTTGACCTGCCCAAACACTTGGAACTTTCATCTCCACGATAGACACATTTACATCCAGCTGAAAGACATCAACATTGTTATGAAAGAGAATGGTCTGCGCTAGGGACTGCCCCATTTCATACTCTGGCGAGATCACCGAGTCGGCACCAATTTTTTCCAGCACCTTCTTGGCTGTCTGGCTTTTGACCTTGGCAATAACCCTTGGCACCCCCAAACTTTTACAATGCATGACTGCAAGCACACTCGACTCCAGGTTTTCTCCTGTCCCCACTACAACCGTATCACAGGTATCAATTCCTGCTGTTCTGAGGAGTTCCTCATCTGTAATATCGCCTACAACTCCACACGCCAAAACAGGTTYAAATTGATTGATGTGCTCTGCGTGGTCGTCAATGGCAATGATATTCATATCTTGCTTGGCTAGGGCCGTTAGGACACTACTCCCGAAAATCCCCAAACCTAAAATTCCAATCGTACGATCTGCCATCGTTCTTCCTTTCTTATCCAATACTAATATCTGCTTTCATATATTGAATCAAATCTTTCTTATCAGGCTGGTAATCTGCTAGACTAACCAGCAAGGTCAAGGGACCGATACGGCCAATAAACATGAGCACCATGACAATGCTGAGAGCTAACTTGCCCAATTCTGGTGTCAGATTTGCCGTTACCCCAACTGTCGCAAGGGCTGAAATGGTCTCAAACATGAGGTAGATAAATTGCGGTGTTCCTTCTGCCGTAATTCCCAACAACATCAAGCCCAACAAGAAGGTCATCAAAAAGATAATAAAGACACTAAAGGATTTTTGGACTGTGCGAGCCTCAATGGTTCTCTGTGCAACATTGGTATGAGGCAAGCCCAACAACTCACTACGAGCAAAGACCAACAAAACAAAGAAAGTCGTAATCTTGAGCCCTCCAGCCGTCCCTCCAGGCGCCCCACCGAGAAACATCTGCAGGGTATAGATAAACAAGGTAACAGGCCGAGCTTGGGTATAGTCAATAGAAGCAAAGCCAGCTGTTCTCATGCTAACGGTTTGGAAAAAGCTGACCAACACTTTCTCTGGAACACTGAGATTTCCAATAGTCCCTGGATTGTGCCATTCCGTAAGGAGTGTGGATACCGTCCCAAACAGCAAGATCCCTGCAGTCAAGAAGAGAACCAGCTTGGTGTGGAAACGCAGACGGCGTTTTTTCTTCTTGTCAAACTGGGTTGCCAAGTCAAACCAGACCATAAAGCCGAGACCACCTGTGATAATCAAGCCAGCAATGACCAAATTGATCAAGGGATCCGTCTGAAAAGCCACTAAACTGCTACTGCCGAAATTATCAAAACCAGCATTACAAAAGGCTGAAATGGCTAAAAAGATAGAGGTAAAAATGCCCCGTCCCCAGCCGAACTCAGGAATAAAACGGAAACTTAGCAGGAAGGCACCCAAGCTCTCCACCAGAAAAGTCGTCAAAAAGATGGAGCGCATAAAGGCCTTCAGCGACCGAGTCTCCCCATAACTAAAACTCTCCTGAATAGTTTCACGACTGCGAAGACTGAGTTTTTGCTTCCCCTGAATATAAAAGATCCCGATAAAAGTCATGAGCCCCAGACCACCAATCTGTATCAAGAGCATACAAATCAACTGCCCCCAAACATTATAGGTAGTAGCTACTGGTTGCGTAAAAAGGCCAGTTACACAGACCATAGAAACCGTCGTAAAGAGATGGTCAAAATAAGTAGCCTGCGAACCACTCGCCTGGACAAGAGGCAAATTCAAAAGGAGAGAGCCTATAAAAATAACTCCAGCGAAACTTAACAAAATGCGACGAGCAGGCGAAAGTCCGCCAAAGACCCTTTCAAGTTTTTTCACAAATAATTTGAATAACATACATCCATTGTACCATAAAAAGTAGGAGAGTAGCTAGAACTGAGAGACTATCTCAAGGCAGAGTTCCAAGGCCTTCTCGAATGCTTCTGAACCCCAGTCACGACTATCGTACTGATCCAAGTCTGCTAAGGAATCAGCTGTGAACAACAATTCTCCCCAGAGGACCCCACGCAGTTGGGCTACTGCCGCAAGCGCAGAACACTCCATCTCCACAACAGCACAGCCTTCCTCCTTACGATAAGCCACCTTTTCAGCAGTTTCTCGGTAAAAACCGTCTGTGGTCCAGGTCATGACTTCTTCATAAGGAATCCCTCTATCTTCCAAAACTTGCTCAATARCAGCAATAGCCTCTGGCTGCATTTCCATATAACGGGAAGGGGCCACATAGTGGTAACTAGCTCCTTCATCTCGCAGAGCACGAACAGGAACGAGAAAGGCGTTTTCCTCTATATCAGCCAGCACACCACAGGTTCCGGTGGAAATAATCTGCTCCACACCATAGCCAATCAACCAATCCATAAACTGGGCTGCTGGAGCTGCCCCCACAGGAGCCTGAGCCAGACAAATCTCCTCGCCTTTGTAGTTCACGACATAGACTGGATAGGTCTTGGTGGCAGAAACGAATTTGCCCACACAGTCCGCCCCGACTTCCCCCGCATAGCGGTCAATCTCCTCATCTAAAAAAGCATAGACACACTTCTTTGGCAAGTGCAAGTCCAGTCCCTCGTGATTGGGCATAATGACCGCCTGAGGATTGTCATCAAACTCTAAAATAGGAATCGCATGTTTCTGAATCATAGCCTACCTCCTCTAATTTTGTACTATTGTATCAAAAGATGGCAAAGTGTCAAGGAGGAAGCTGAGGAACCAAGGGGAAATAATCTCAGTATTCTTGGAATTCTCAACATACAGTGATTTCATAAATCATAAGGAATTAGAGTGAACATCACAAATGTAGCCCCTCTGTAATTAAAATCTTCAGAGGGGCGTTATATATTAGTAGTTGTTGCTGACAACTATTACATTGAAAGAAAAGTATTTGTATCGCACTCTATCTGAAAGTTATTATCAAATTTTTAAAAGATTAACTTCCAAGATGATCATTCACTATAAAGAACTTCTAACTCCCTCTTTAAATATTCAGCCAGATGTTGATGAGCAAAGATGTCAGCATTCTGTTCCGCCGTAGGATTATAGTTTGTATTAGTATTTACATCATACACATAAATATCTCCGCTTTCTGATTGAACCCATTCTATCGCTGCCACATCAATATGAGCATTTTTAAGGAAGGCTTCATAAGCTTCTTTTTGAGATTCTGGTAAAGGTTCTATAATTTGGAATTTTTCAGAAGTTTCCAGTTGTTCTGGCCTCTTACCGATTTGACAACCATCTGCTGGACAAAGTTGGAAACCATCTGAAGAATCAATTGAAACAGTATAAAGAAACTTCTGATTGATAAACTCTGAACGACGGATACGACCATCACTTGGTTTGATGTAGGCTTGTAACAAGGTAATCCCGTCCACTGAAGGTTCAAAGAGGGGACTATTAACATAATCTTCAAGTTCCTCTTCATTTTGGAAAAGTTGAACTCCTAATCCTTTTCCTGCTCTATTATGCTTGGTAATCAAAGGATAGATATTCAATTTTCTTGCTGCTTCAATAATATTTTCCGGTCCCAAAACAGCAACTGTTGCTGGAGTTTCAATACCAGATTCATTTAATTTCAAATATTGTTTCACCTTACTGATTTCTAGGTTGACGGCTCCAGTTCCATTAATTACTTTACGTCCATGAGCCTCTAGCCATGTAAGCACCTGCTCCGTAAACTCTGGTGCATAGCGATGCCCTCTCGTATGAGAAGATGCGGACATCCTATTATAAAAAATTCCTTGTGGAGGTGGACTTTGAAGATCTAATATCCCACTCGACAGATCCCATAATTCATAAGGTACTTGTATTTTTTCTAACCATTTTACTAAATGCTGTGTCCATTCAATATTTTCATGAATCACATAAACTTTTGCGTTACTCATAACTCCTATCTCCTTTAAGAAAAGTTAACTGACAATTGATGTTGCTTGTCTTCCTCTAAACTATAACCTTCTGTTTTTTCAATGACACTGACTGTTAAGATTTGACCCAAAACATTGATCATTGTACGGCCAGCATTCACAAAGAAATCAACTGCAAAAATCAAGGCTACTCCTTCTACTGGCAATCCAAGCTGGGGTGCTGCTGCCAACAAAACTACGATAGCTCCTGATGGAACAGTAGCTGCAGTTTTCCCAATTAAGGTCAAAAGTAAAACTGTAAATAAGAGACTTGATAATGAAAATTGAATACCGTAAGCATGTGCGATAAAAACAGTGGCTACTGAAAAATAGACAGCTGCCCCTTCTAGATTAAAGGTATATCCTAAAGGGACAACCAAATCAATCGTATTCTCATCATGTCCCTGTTTCTTTAAATCCTTCAATAGGGACGGCAACACAACACTCGAACTACCTGAAATAAATGCTAGAGTCAAGAGGCTCCAATTTTCACGAAAAGCAGTCAAATATGGAACTTTAAAGATAGAGGCAATCAGAGGGAAAACAACTAAAATGAGAACTCCATAAGCCAAATATGTTCCGATAACAAATTGACCAAGTCCAACTAACTTATCAATTCCTGTACTTGCGACATCTTTTGCAATAAAGCCAAATATTCCGACAGGAGATAATTTTACAATAACAGTTATAATTTTATAAATAGCTTCAATCCAGATCTGGAAACCTTCAAGAATTTTTTGGGTTTTATCACTCTTCAAGCTACCAATTCCATAACCAAGAAATATAGCAAAAACAATAATTGGAAGAAGAGAGCCTTCTGAAATTGACTTCACAATATTTGAAGGAATAAAACCAAGTAAAAACTCACTCAATTGGACATTATTAGCTATCCCATCAATATTACCACCAGTTTGGCCAATATTCACACCTTGACCAAATCCCAAATAATAACTAGCAAATACAAATAATAAAGTAATCGCAGTTGTAACAGCAAAAAAGTAGAGTAAGGTCTTCGTTAAAATTTTACCAAACGATTTTTTTCCAATAACACTAGCCACTGCAACTACTATAATTGGAAATATCAGTGGAACAATGACCATGTTCACCAATTTAATAAACGCTTGTCCTAGAAATTGATAAAAACCTGCAAATTGTGGCCAGATTACTGCAACAATAACACCTAAAATCAAAGCTAGCAATAATTGCAAACCAAGTGAAAGTTTTGACCATAAATTAACTAATTTCATAAAATAACCTCTTTGCTTTTATTTGCTAATTATTCTACTACGAATCTTCTGGCTTGACTAATATATATTTTCTATTGTGACCATAAAAAAGATTTATGACAACATCTCAAAGTGCCGTCATATTTATTTCGCTATCCATTATGAATTTTTGTAAATCTAGAAAAACATTACCATCTCAACTACTCAACAAGATGCACAATTCCATAATAGTAAAGAAGAGTGGTTCCACTACAATAAGACTGGAGAAAATAAAGTAAATCTTCCCACAACAAAAGGCATAATATCAAGTTTTTCAACACCTGATATTATGCCTTTTTCTTATCTTAAAAACCTTTTTACCAACCTCTTTATTTCACAGGTATCTCCTTAATCACGCGCGCAGGGTTGCCGGCTAGAACAACATTGTCTCCAAAGGACTTGGTAATTACAGTCCCTGCTCCAGCAACAACGTTATTGCCCAGTGTTACTCCCGGAAGGACAATGACACCGCCTCCAGCCCAGAAATTATCACCGATGGTGATAGGCTTGCCGTACTCCACACCTGAATTACGTTCCTGCGGATCTAGTGGATGGAGGGGAGTTAAGAACTGACAGTTGGGACCAATCATGGCATTGTCTCCGATGTGAATAGGGCAAACATCCAGCATGGTCAAGTTCCAATTAGAATAAAAATTTTTCCCTAGATGGATATTGACCCCATAATCGACCACCAGGCGTGGATTGATATAGAGATTTTTCCCCGTTGACCCAAACCAAGTCTTGATAATCTCCGCCCCTTTCAAGGGGTCTGGTTCCTGGTTAAAAGCAGCCTGTTTTTGACGAGAAGCCTGAGCCAAGGCCCGCAATTCTGGGTCCGATGGACAGTAAACCTCTCCCGCTATCATTTTCTGGTATTCACTAGTCATTGTATTCTTCTCCTTATTTCCACTATCATATCAAATTTTCTACCTATTTGACTAGGATAAGGGCTGCTTTCTACAATTTATGCTTTGATTTTCATCACATTCAGTCTATCTTGCTAAACGAATACGAGTCACGATTCCATCTGGGTCTGTAAGTTCCAACTGTCTAGATGTCAGCCATTTGATTGGTGCATCAATTTCTTGTGCTCGCTGGGCAATCGATAACAGTTCTTCTTTACGAGCGACTTCAATGACATAGTAGGCCAAACCTGACAAGCCTTGCTTACGCGGAGCTAGACCTTTTCCTCCCCATTCGTTGACTGCCAAATGATGATGATAGTCCCCAGCTGCAATCCAACTAGCGCTAGGCACACTAAATTTATCCTCTAGTCCTAACACCTTTTGATAAAACTGGCTGGACTTTTGACTATCCTTGACGGACAAATGGATATGCCCCATTCTCGTACCCTCTGCTAAAGTAAAGGGCTCTACTCTTTCCCCCAACTCATAGATGTCCTGTGCCGCAAGGGCCTCAGTCACCCCAATAATGCGTCCATCATCTCGAATATCCCATGTGGAAACCGGCTTATCTCGATAGAGTTCAATGCCGTTTCCCTCCAAATCTTCCAAATAAATAGCCTCACTATAACCGTGGTCTGCACCGCCGACAAGAGGAATCTGTAAATCTGTCAGGTGTTTCAAGACATCAGCCAATGCCTTTCGTGTCGGCAAAAGAATGGCCAGATGGTAAAGGCCATAATGTTCCCTTACTTCACCGCTCTCTTGTGCTTGAACCAGCTGCACCAAGGCTTTTCCACTAAGGCCTAGAATGACCTCTGTCTCAGTTTGAGATAAGATTTCTAAACCAATAATTTGCTGATAAAAGGCTGTTTGGCTTGCCAAATCCTTTACATTTAAAACTGCCTCTGCCAAATAAATGTGGCTCTTGTATTCATAAGTCATAGGATGTTTCCTTTGTTGTAATTTTTATTGTTACAACTATTATATAATTTCCATCAGGAAAGTCAAGCCAGACAACTTGAGGCCTCTATTCCAAGAAAAAGAGGTCAACGTTCACCATCAACCTCTTTCTTATCGTTCATTCTTTTTCCTAGGTAAGATGAATACTGTACCTATAACTGGCTATTTTCAGCCTAGTTTACCCATTCACCATTACCATTTACACGGTAACCATCGGGTGTTGTTGTGTTAACTGCCAAAGCTCCTGAACCATATGCATAATACCAGTACTTGCCTACTTTAAACCAACCTGTCTTCATGACACCTGATTGATCCAGATAATACCAAGCACCATTTTCCTTATACCAACCTGTCTTCATGACACCTGAGCCATCAAAGTAGAACCATCTGCTACCATCTGTTCCCCAGTCTGTAAACATTGCGCCAGAACTATCAAGGAAATACCATGCTCCATCAACTTCTACAAATCCAGTCTGCATGACACCTAAACCATTCAAGTAGTACCATTTGCCACCTGTTTTCACCCAGCCTGTCCTTACATCACCAGACTCATAAAAATACCAGTTACCCCCTGATTTCACCCAACCAGATTGTTCTGAACTAGAAGTTCTAAATTCTTTCAGCGGTTTTTCTACAACTGTAGCTTTACTTTTAACTGTTGAAAGGTTTGATGCAGTCACTTCTGTATACTGAATAGCAGAACCATATCCACCAGCCAATTCCTCTGAAGAAGCATCATCACCTAAAGCTAGAGAAATCGTTGCTACTTTCTGAGAACTAGCTGAATTTCTAAAGGCTGCAAGTCCCACATAGGTAAATTTAGTATTGATTAGAAGCTCATAATAACCTGTAAATTCTTTAGATGTTCCACCCTTCTTTTTCGCTACATAATTCGCCTTCTCAGCATTCCAGTTTTCAATTGCTTTTAGAAAACCTTCATAGTTCACATCTAAAGCTTCTCCTTTTATACTATTTATTTCACAACAAGTTCATAACGTGTCTTACTGGTGAAGGTTTGACCAGCTTTAAGAATGACTTGGTCTTTGAGGTCACTATGAATAGCATCTGGTAAAGCTTGCGCTTCAAGAGCAATTCCATTGTGCTGTACCATTGGCTGACCTCCTATGATGACACTCTCATCTACAAAGTTTGCTGTGTAGACTACAAAGCAAGGAGCCTCTGTCTTGAAAAGCAGGAAACGACCTGAGTTTTGATCATAAAGAAAACCAGCATTGTCATGACTTGTAGGAAGGGCAAATGGATGATCCAAGCCAGATACCAGCTGGATTTGCTCATCTTCCTCTGCAAAGATATCCTTCAACAAGGCACCATTATAGATGTGTTTGACCACATCACGGTTGGCATCTGGAGTTTTAGCCGGAACACCGTCGGGAGCAATTGGGTAAATCCCCTCTGTGTTTAGTTGGAAGACATGACGGTCAATCGTCTGCGTGAAATCACCAGACAAGTTGAAATAGCTGTGGTTGGTTGGATTAACCAGCGTATCCTGATCAGTCGTTACCTTGTAGCTGATTTCATAGGCACCAGTTTCTTCTAAGTGGTAACTGATCCAAATCTTGAGATTGCCAGGAAATCCTCCTGTCCCATCTGTACGCTCTGTGTAGAGGGTCAAGCCATGATTGCTTACCTCAACTAGTTCAAACAAGCTCGAATCCCAACCTGTTGAACCACTGTGGTTACAGTTGCTAGCATTGTTGACCTCAAGGTCATAGTTCTTACCATTGAGCTCAAAGGTCGCACCTGCAATACGGCCTGCCACAGGACCTACGCTCGCTCCATGCTTGGGGCTATTGCCTACATAGCTGTCAAAGTCATCAAATCCCAAGATAACATTGGCAAAATTCCCATCCTTGTCAGGTGTGACATAGCGCAAGATAGTCGCACCATAAGTCATAACCTCAAGCTGGTAGCCACCGTCCGTCTCAAATCGGTAGGCCAAGACATCCTTGCCCTCAACATTTCCAAATACACGCTCTGTGTATGCTTTCATTCTCTTCTCCTTTTACTATTTCTCTCAAGCAAACAAACCATAGAAAGCCTACTGACAATCTATGGTTTACTTGTATGATTTACAAACTCCTTTGTCAAGAATCTATAAACACAGTATTACTTTTGATATTCGTGGATGATCACACCTTGTACCACACGGTTTACTGTACCGGTAGGAGACGGTGTATCAGGTTTATTTTCTACCTTGAGTGAAGTCAATAGGGCAAAGAGTTGGGCATAAACGATGTAAGGGAAGACACGGTAAATATCATTCAAGACACCGCCACAACCAAGGGCCACTTCTTTGACATTTTCAAGACCAAAGGCTTGATCACTCAAAAGCACAACACGGCGAGCAATCTGATCACCTGCAACTTCACGAACCAAGTCCAAGTCGTACTTACGAGTGTAGTCTGTCGTTGTACCAAAGACCAAGACAACTGTATCTTCATTGATAAGAGATTTTGGACCGTGACGGAAGCCGACTGGACTTTCATACATAGTCGCCACTTGGCCAGCTGTCAATTCCAAAATCTTGAGCTGAGCTTCATGAGCAAGACCAAAGAAAGGACCAGCGCCTAGATAGATGACACGGTTAAAGTCTAGGTCAACAAGTTCTTTGACATCTTCTGCATTGTCTAGAATTTTACGGGCAAGACTAGACACAACTTCAAAACGTTCAGCTTTCACAGCAAATTCTGTAGGATCAAAGACCAAGAGAGCTGTTAGCATCATAGAGGTAAAGCTAGAAGTCATGGCAAATCCAGCATCATTGGAAGCAGCTGGTTGCAAGAGCAAAAGATTGCGGTCATCGCCATGGGCTTGGAGAGCCAACTCACCATCCGCTGCGCAAGTAATCGTCACTTGATAAAGCTCGTCCACCAAGGCTTTTGCCAAATCAACAGTCGCCACACTTTCAGGTGAGTTCCCACTACGAGCAAAAGATACAAGGACAGTCGCCACATCTTTTTTCAAATAGGTTTCTGGATTGGCAACAATATCTGTTGTCGCAATGGCATTAAAATTCCATTTGCGTTCGTCATAGACTTCCTTAAAGTAAGGTACCAAGGTATCTCCCACATAAGCAGAAGTTCCAGCCCCGGTCAAAATCACCTTGATATAGTCATGTTTATCAGCAATTCCTTGCAGGAAGGCTGCAATTTCTTCACGTTTTGCTTGATAAGATTCAAAAGCTTCTTTCCATACATCAGGCTGTTGGTAGATTTCACGTGTAGTGATTTCTGCACCCAATTCAATCAAGTCTTCTTTTGTATAATGTAACATTGATTCCCTCTTTTTCTATTAAATATGGGAATGGGAGTAAGCCCCATTCCCATGTATATTCTATATAAAATGCTCTAACGATTTTCACGTTGTCACATCTTATTGAAATGAGTTCCAACTAAAATCTTTGGGAAAAAGACCGATTATCGTCGGAGCATCGCTCCATCCTCCTATCGCCTATTTTCCCTGTGATTTTTACGTTGTCACATCTTATTCATCTTCGTCATCATCAAAGTCCGCTAACAGGTCATTAACTTTCACAATGCTTTCTGCAGCACGGTTCTTATAGTCTGTATCTGCGCCTGTAAGGCTCGCATTGATAAATTCAATCACCATTGGAAGATTCATCCCTGCGTAAAGGTCAATATCACGACCTTCCATAATCAAACGGCTGACCACGTTACATGGTGTTCCACCAAGAAGATCCGCAAAGACTAAGAAATCATCCAATCCTTCAATAGCAACTTCAAATTTTGCAGTGAATTCTTCTGGTCCATCTTCTGGAAGAAGAGCTACTGTATAAATATTGTCTTGTGGACCCATGATCATTTCCGTGCTACCTTTAAGTTCTTCACAGAAACGACCATGGCTCACCAAAATTAATGATTTCGTCATAAATTAAGCGCCCATTCCAAGTACAAATTTACCAAGGGCAGAAAGAGCCAATGCAAGTACGATAATAATACCGATAGCTTTAGTAGAGGTCATACCTTTCTTACCAAGCAACCAGAAGATAAAGCCAGTAAAGATTGCTGGAAGCAAGCGTGGGAAGATTGAGTTCAAGATGTCTTGGAAGTCAATCATCTTTTCACCGATTGCCCATTTGTAAGAAATGTCAAAGTTGATCATTGTTGCTACAAGAGCACCCATCATGAAGACACCAAGTACAGATGCAGCGTCAATCAAAGCTGTCAAAGTACTTTGCATGTTGTTGATAAGGTTAACTCCTTCTTTATAAGCAAATTCCAACTGTTTCCAACGGAAGATGTCATAAGCAACTGCAACTGCGATCCAAAGGAAGATACCCCATGGTTGGCCTGCGATAGCCATAGTTGCTGCGATAGATCCCATGATAGCAGGAACAAGTGAACCAAAGATAGTATCTCCAAGAGGAGCGAATGGTCCCATCAAACCTGTCTTGATACCGTTAACCGCATCTTTTGAACCTACACCATCTTTTTCTTCCATGGCAAGGTCAAAACCAGCGATAATTGTGTGGAAGAATGGTGAAGTGTTGAAGAATTGAGTATGAACTTTCATCATTTCTTTCAATTCAGGAGTTCCATCCCCATACATTTTACGCAATTGAGGCAAAATCATGTAAAGGTAACCAGAAGCTTGCATACGTTCGTAGTTCCATCCCAATTGGAAAGTGAACAAGCTACGTTTGTTGATTTGATTAAAATCTTCTTTTGTTAATTTGTAATTAGAATTCGTCATCTTCAATTTCCCCACTTTCTGATGGTGTAGAAGGTGCTGCTACAGCTACTTTTTGGCTATTTTTGAAGTGAAGCACTGCAAGGAAGATCCCTACGATAGAGATACCGATCATAGACAAACCTTTGAAGTTGTTCACGAAACCAATTTTTTCAGCAACATCAGCAGGAAGAGTGCCTACAATACCAGCAACAGCGCCACCAAGACCTGTTACATATGAGTAAAGAACAGTCAACATAGCTGTCAAACCAAATCCCATAGCAAGGTAGTGAAGGTTACGTTTAACTGGAAGGTAACGAAGTAAGATTGCAAATCCAAGACCTGGAAGCATAAGTCCTGCAAGTTTCAAACCATCTGCAACCCATTGGTATTCCTTAACAAAGTCTACTACATGTTGTACGAAGGCACCACCAAAGGCAAGCGCGAAGAAGACTGGAAGGGCACGAGATAAAGCCCAAGGAATCGCACCAAGTAAGTAGTTGCGTTCAATACCTTTGTAGTCAAAGCGTTCGATTGCAGCATCAATACGGTGAGCAAAGAAGGTAGTAGTCATACGACCAAGAACGTCGAAGTAAGTCAAGAGAGTTGCTACTGGTACAGCGATTGTTGTAATCGCAAGGGCTGTATCAATTCCTTGTGAAACAGAGAAGGCTGTCGCAAGAACCGCACCAGAAGTTGCGTCGATACGAGAAGCACCACCGAAGGTACCAACCCCAAGAACGAACAGTTGCAAGTTACCACCGATAAGCAGACCAGTAGTCACATCTCCCATAATTAAACCAGTAATGAAACCAGCAAATACAGGGGAGCCTGCAGATGAAACGATCGTCAACTCATCACAGATTTGATAAGCTGAGTACAAAGTGAGAAGTAAAATTTGCCACCATTGTATCATAACAATGACCTCCTAAAAATTTTTTCCTATTTTAATAAGCTCAAAAAGTCTGAAATTGGATCATTTGGAACCATTTGAGCAGTAAGTTTAACCCCTTTTTCGGCCAATTTGCGGAAGTCTTCCACATCCTTGTCCACTACGTTGATAGAACGTGTGATGGCACGAGTTTCTGGTGTTTGAGACATATTCCCAACATTGAGGGTTTCAAGTGGTACACCTGCTTCGACCAAACCAAGGAAGCGGTCTGGTTTACGAGCAACGATAAAGAGACGTTGGCTATCGTATTTACCAGCAAGAATATTGGCTGCCGCTTTTTCAATTGGCAAAATACTCAATTTTACACCTGGTGGTGTCGCTAGTTTCAAACCACTCTTTTCAACGTCGTTGTTGACAACTTCGTCATCTACAACCATAATACGTGAAACATTTAGTTTTCCAGCCCATAGATTGGCTACTTGTCCGTGGATCAAACGTCCATCGATACGGCATCCTACAATTGTCATAAGTTTTCCCCCTTTATATGTTTTAGTATAGGTTTACGAGTTAAATGAATCTCTTCTTTATATTCACCTTCTGTTTCAAAGATAATGATGCGGTTATCGCCTTCTTTGAGATAACTATGAGGAATATAAAGCGAGAGGGTTGGGCCGACGTTCCAAAAACGTCCTAGGTGACGCCCGTTGACAAAGGCAACTCCCTTACCAAACTCAGACAAGTCTAGGTAAGTATCTTTTGGCTCTTGGACTGTAAAGTCATAAGCGTAAAAGGCTGGTTGTCCTTCTGTCCATCCTTTTGAAAAATCAATTTTCTCTGGATTATCTAGTGGGAGTGGATAGTGTTTCCAGTTTAGTAAGAAGTGCAAATCCTTACAAACCCCTGTCCGAATTCCCTTACGTTGCGTATCCGCTAAGAACTTGTGTCCATAGTTGACACGCCCCATATTTTCTACCAAGATATCTAACATAGATAGCGCTTTCTTTTTGCCTTGATAAAAAATATCTTCCCCAATCTCTGTCTGATATTGGGTTTCGACCCACTGACCATCGACATAAAGCTGAGCTCTATCTCGACCGTCAATGATACGAAGTCTTTCTTCTTCTGCATCCCAGTTTGTTTCTGTTCGATAGAGTAGATAGCCATAGCTTTGTCCCAACTCCTCCATTTTTTTAGGATAGAGACTTTCTACTGGACTTGACAAGCTATCCAAGGTTTCAAACAAGGAAACTTTTTCAACTAGTGGAATAGCATCCAACTCCATACTCTCTTTGTAGAGTGGTTCCAACTGCGGATACTCTGGGAAATAGGTTGCCATCATCTTCTTGACTGCCAAATATTTGGCAGTTGGATTTCCTTCTTCATCCAGAAGGGCATCGTAATCATAAGATGTAACCTGTGGCAGGTCCAAAGTCCCTCGAGCCGAGCAACCATTCATGAAGCCAAAGTTTGTACCACCGTGGAACATGTAAAGATTGATGGAGCCTTGCTCCAATACCTCTCGAACAGCTTCTGCTAACTCTTCCGGATCCCGTGTGATAATCGGTTCTTTCCAACGATTGAACCAACCATCCCAAAACTCCATACACATGAGTGGCCATTTCTTACCATGTTCATCAAAGAATTCCTGCATCTGTGAAAAGTTGTAAGGCGCCTTAGAACCAAAGTTTCCTGTTACAAAGAGGTCATCTTCGATTAAGGTTCCAGCTTTCAAAGTAGCTCGCCATGGGCCATCTGAAGTAAAGAGTGGACAATCAATTCCACGATCTTCCATCAATTTTCGAATCGCTTTTAGGTAAGATTTATCCTCTCCGTAAGAACCGTATTCGTTCTCGACTTGCATCATGAGAATATTTCCGCCATTGTCCAACAGATGAGGCACCAGTCTTGGCAATAATTGATCATAGTAATGACCAACTACCTCGATATATGCTGGATCAGATGAGCGAATTCGCATGTTCTTGGTCAAGAGCCAAGCTGGTAAACCACCAAATTCCCATTCCGCACAGATAAAAGGAGACGGACGCACAATTGCGTAGAGACCCAAGTCCTGCGCTATTTGGAGAAATTTCTCTAAATCCAGATCACCTTCAAAATTAAACTCCCCTTCAACAGGCTCGTGTAAATTCCATGCAACGTAAGTCTCGACTGTATTAAAGCCAAGCGCCTTTAAGTTGTAGAGCGAATGATACCAATCCTCTGCTGGAATTCTAAAATAATGAATGGCTCCGGACAAAATCTTGAACGGTTTTCCATCTAAATAGAAATCGTCCTCAATTTTAAACCTTGTCATTTTTTTACCTCTGACTAACTAAGTTTGCGCTTTCATTTATTATAATATTAAATATAATCAAATTTTTTGCATTTGTCAATAGGTTTTGGAAGATTCTTTAAAATTTTTCCATTTTTTTACTTAGCTTTTACCGAAATTATCAAAAGTTCGCATGAAAGTGGCTATTTTAAAAATACAGAGAGTTATCCAATTATAAAATGGATTTTTTACACATATTATAATATTTTTAACCTATTATTTTAATTTTTCTGCCTAAATGCTACTATTTTCTTTACATTTGTGGTAGAATCGAGGATGGAGAAAGAGATTCGAGGTGAAAATATGGCAATTCCAAAGTATCAATATATTAAAGATGAGTTAAAGAACAAAATCATTTCTGGTCAATTTGCTAGTGGAGATAAATTCTACACTGAAGCTGAATTGATTGCAATGTATGATGTAAGTTCTATCACAGTTGTCCGCGCCTTAAACGACCTTGCCAAGGATGGCTATATTGTCCGCCAACAAGGAAAGGGGACATTCGTTTCACGCGCACGCAAACACAAACTCGTAGAGTTTTCAGATGTAGAAGTTTTTGAAACTAAAGATGATAAAGTGACCGTCCTTTCTATCGAGCGTGGAAATAAACTAAGCTACTTAGAAAAACTTGGACTACGCGGAGATCAGTTCTACTACAAAATTGAACGCGTACGCGAAACTGATGGTGTTGTGTACATCTACCATACATCTTACATTCCAGAACAATACATCAACGCAAATTATCCAAATCTTGAATATTATAGCTCTATCTATAACCGTTTCAAATTGGATTACCACATTCACATGAATGATGAACATTTTGAAGAAATCAATGAAATAGAATTTCCAACCCCAGAACATGCGGCTTCAGTCCTCGGAGTCGATGAACAATTCCCAACCGTTTTACAAACCAAGACTACTAAACTAGAGTCTACTGGTCAAGTTCTCGCTTACAGCGAAACATATAAACGAGCAGATTACTACAAAATCAAATTCATTTCATGTGACCGTGATCACTAAGAAGAAAGCCTAAGCCTAATCGCTTGGGCTTTTTCTATGCTTATTATACCATACCAAAAAGGTAGCGCTTACCTTTTGTAGTAGATTCTATAGTTTGTAGAGTATTTTATAGAAATAAGACTAAAAAAATTATACTAAATATATATATGTTTATTTTCTAACCAATCTGAAAGCTTAAGCTTTAATTTTATATTTTTTTATACTTATTATAGTTTTTTATCATCTCCTCTTGACTCTTATTAATATAAGAAATAAAATAAGGGTGTTGATTTATGTAAACGCTATCAATATAAAATGCAATCAGGAGGTTTTGCAATGAAACGTGAAAAACAACAGCGTTTTTCTATTCGTAAATACGCTGTAGGAGCAGCTTCTGTCCTAATTGGATTTGCCTTCCAAGCACAGACAGTTGCAGCTGATGGAGTTACTCTTACTACTACGGAAAACCAACCGACCATCCATACGGTTTCCGATTCCCCTCAACCATCCGAAAATCGAACTGAGGAAATACCTAAAGCAGAGCTTCAACCAGAAGCTCCAAAAACTGTAGAAACAGTAACTCCAGCTACTGATGAGGTAGCTAGTCTTCCAAAAATAGAGGAAAAACCACAAGAGGAAGTTCGTTCAACTCCTAGTGATAAAGAAGAAGTGGTAACTCCAACTTCTGTTGAAAAAGAAGCTGCCGATAAAAAGGCAGAAGAAGCTAGCCCTAAAAAAGAAGAACCAAAAGAGGCTGATTCTAAAGAGTCGAATACAGAAAAAACTGACAAACCAGAAGCTGACAAGGATAAACCAGCTAAAAAAGATGAAACGAAAGCAGAAGCTGATAAACCAGCAACAGAGGCAGGAAAGGAACGTGTTGCAACTGAAAATGAAAAATTAGCTAAACGAAAAATCGTTTCAATTGATGCCGGACGTAAATATTTCTCACCTGAGCAGCTCAAAGAAATTATCGATAAAGCGAAAGAATATGGTTACACAGATCTTCATCTCTTAGTAGGTAACGATGGCCTCCGTTTCATGTTGGATGATATGTCTATGAAAGTGGGCGATAAAACCTACTCTAGTGATGATGTCAAACGGGCCATTGAAAATGGAACAAATGCTTATTACGATGATCCAAATGGTAACCATCTCACTGAAAGTCAGATGACAGATTTGATTAATTATGCCAAAGATAAAGGAATTGGAGTAATTCCAACTGTCAATAGTCCTGGCCATATGGATGCTATTCTCCATGCTATGAAAGAACTTGGCATTGAAAATCCTAACTTTGATTATTTTGGTAAAAAATCGGAACGAACTGTTGACTTAAATAATAAACAAGCAGTTGAGTTTACAAAAACTCTGATTGACAAATACGCTAACTACTTCTCTAAAAAATCTGAAATCTTCAATATTGGACTAGATGAATATGCCAATGATGCGACAGATGCTAAAGGTTGGAGTGTGCTTCAAGCTGATAAATATTATCCAAATGAAGGTTACCCTGAAAAAGGATATGAAAAATTCATCTCTTACGCTAATGACCTCGCTCGTATTGTAAAATCTCACGGTCTCAAACCAATGGCCTTTAACGACGGTATCTACTACAATAGCGACACAAGCTTTGGTAGTTTTGACAAAGACATCATCGTTTCTATGTGGACTGGTGGTTGGGGAGGTTACGACGTCGCTTCTTCTAAACTACTAGCCGAAAAAGGTCACCAAATCCTTAATACCAATGATGCTTGGTACTACGTTCTTGGACGAAACGCTGATGGCCAAGGTTGGTACAATCTCGATCAAGGGCTCAATGGTATTAAAAACACACCAATCACTTCTGTACCCAAAACAGAAGGAGCTGATGTCCCAATCATCGGTGGTATGGTAGCTGCTTGGGCCGATACCCCATCTGCACGTTATTCTCCATCTCGTCTTTTCAAACTCATGCGTCATTTTGCAAATGCCAATGCTGAATACTTCGCAGCCAACTATGAACCTGCAGAAAAAGCACTAGAAACTATTCCAAAAGACTCTAACCGTTATACTGCTGAAAGTTTTGCTGCTGTCAAAGAAGCTGAAAAAGCCATCCGTTCGCTCGATAGCAATCTCAGCCGTGCTCAACAAGACACGATTGAACAAGCAATCGTAAACCTTCAAGAAGCTATTAAAAACTTGGCCTTAACCCCTGAAGCACAAAAAGAAGAGGATGCTAAACGCGAACTTGAAAAACTGAATAAGAATAAAGTCATTTCCATCGATGCAGGTCGCAAATATTTCTCTCTAGATCAACTCAAACGTATCGTAGACAAGGCGAGCGAGCTCGGCTACTCTGATGCCCACCTCCTTCTAGGAAATGACGGACTTCGCTTCCTACTCGATGATATGACCATTACTGCCAACGGAAAAACCTATGCTAGTGATGACGTTAAAAAAGCTATTATCGAAGGAACTAAAGCTTACTACGACGATCCAAACGGTACTGCACTGACACAGGCAGAAGTGACAGAGCTTGTTCAATACGCTAAGGAAAAAGGTATTGGTCTGATTCCAGCTATCAATAGTCCAGGGCATATGGACGCTATGCTTGTTGCCATGGAAAAATTGGGCATCGCGAATCCTCAAGCCAACTTTGATAAGGTCTCAAAAACAACCATGGACCTTGAAAATCAAGAAGCAGTTGGATTTACCAAAGCCCTTATCGGTAAGTATATGGATTACTTTGCTGATAAATCAAAGATATTCAACTATGGTACAGATGAATACGCCAATGATGCTACCAACGCCCAAGGTTGGTACTACCTCAAATGGTATGGACTCTATAACAAGTTCGCAGACTATTCTAACAGTCTAGCTGCTATGGCTAAGGAAAGAGGGCTACAACCAATGGCCTTCAACGATGGCTTCTATTACGAAGACAAGGATGATGCTGAATTTGATAAGGATGTCTTGATTTCTTACTGGTCTAAAGGCTGGTGGGGCTACAACCTTGCATCACCACAGTATCTGGCAAGCAAGGGTTATAAGTTCTTGAATACCAACGGTGACTGGTACTACATTCTCGGCCAAAAACCAGAAGATGGTGGTGGTTTCCTCAAAAAAGCTATTGAGAATACTGGAAAAACACCATTCAATCAACTAGCTTCTACCAAATATCCTGAAGTAGACCTTCCAACAGTTGGAAGTATGCTTTCAATCTGGGCAGATAGACCAAGTGCTGAGTACAAGGAAGAGGAAATCTTTGAACTCATGACTGCCTTTGCAGACCACAACAAAGACTACTTCCGTGCTAATTATAATGCTCTACGCGAGGAATTAGCTAAAATTCCTACAAACTTAGAAGGATATAGTAAAGAAAGTCTTGAGGCCCTTGACGCAGCTAAAACATCTCTAAATTACAACCTCAACCGTAATAAACAAGCTGAATTAGACGCACTAGTAGGTAAGCTCAAAGCCGCTCTTCAAGGTCTCAAACCAG
This sequence comes from Streptococcus sp. LQJ-218, assembly GCF_003428885.1. Lineage (GTDB taxonomy): Bacteria > Bacillota > Bacilli > Lactobacillales > Streptococcaceae > Streptococcus. The sequence continues at coordinate 47,053 of NZ_QQRU01000008.1, read as the reverse complement.
CTGCAACTCATTCAGGAAGCCTAGATGAGAGTGAAACTGCTGCTACAGTTGAAAATCGACCAGAGCTTATCACAAGAACAGAAGAAATTCCATTTGAGATCGTTAAGAAAGAAAATCCTAACCTCCCAGCAGGTCAAGAAAAAGTTGTCAAAGCTGGAGTTCTAGGTGAACGCACTTCTTACCTATCTGTTCTTACTGAAAATGGAAAGGCTAGTGAAACCGTTCTAGATAGTCAAGTAACCAAAGAACCTGTGAACCAAGTGGTCGAAGTCGGTGCTCTTGTAACTCACAAGGGTGATGAAAGTGGTCTTGCACCAACTAGTGATACAAAACCTAGACTAGATGTCCAAGAGGAAGTAATTCCATTCACAACCATCACTCGTGAAACCGATCAATTGCCTAAAGGACAATCTCGTATCGTGACGGAAGGTGTCAACGGTCGCCGTACTAACTTCTACTCTGTGAGCATTTCTGCCGATGGCAAGGAAGTGAAAACACTTGTAAATAGTGTCGTAGCGCAGGAAGCTGTTACACAAGTAGTCGAAGTCGGAACTCTGGTAACACATGTAGGTGATGAAAATGGACAAGCCGCCGTCAAAGAAGAAAAACCAGCACAAGAAATCCCAAGTGTGCCAACTCCTGCGACAGAAGAAAAACCAAAACTAGAAACCCCAAGCCAACCAGCTCCAACAACTGTTCCTGCTGAGGAAAACAAAGCTCTTCCTCAAAGTCCAGCTCCTCTGGCAACAGAGAAAAAACTTCCTGAAACAGGAAGTCACGATTCTGCAGGACTAGTAGTCGCAGGACTCATGGCTACACTAGCAACCTACGGACTCACTAAAAGAAAAGAAGACTAAATCTTTTCGATAAAAAATAAACAGCGAGATTGAAGCTCGCTGTTTATTTTTTTAATTAATCACCTAGTCCAAGACGTTCAAAGATGTCATCCACCCGTTTAGTGTAATAAAGAGGGTTGAAGATTTCATCGATTTCCTCTTGTGTCAGGCGTGATGTTACTTCTGGGTCTGCCTCAAGAAGTGGTTTAAAGTCTACTTGGTTGTCCCAAGAGTAGGCTGTTTTTGGTTGTACCAGGTCATAAGCTTGCTCACGGGTCATGCCTTTTTCAATCAATGTCAACATAGCGCGTTGACTGAAAATCAAACCAAATGTCGAGTTCATGTTGCGAATCATGTTTTCTGGGAAGACTGTCAAGTTCTTAACAATGTTTCCGAAACGGTTGAGCATATAGTCAATCAAAATAGTCGTATCTGGTGTGATGATACGCTCAGCTGATGAATGGGAAATGTCTCGTTCATGCCAGAGAGCAATATTCTCATAGGCCGTAATCATGTGACCACGGATAACACGCGCCAAACCAGTCATATTTTCAGAACCGATAGGGTTACGTTTATGAGGCATTGCTGAAGAGCCTTTTTGACCTTTGGCAAAGAACTCTTCCACTTCACGTTGTTCTGATTTTTGAAGACCGCGAATCTCCGTTGCCATACGTTCGATAGAAGTTGCGATGCTGGCAATAACCGCAAAGTACTCAGCGTGAAGATCACGAGGAAGCACCTGTGTAGAGATTTCTTGAGCACGGATGCCCAATTTGTCGCAGACATATTTTTCAACGAATGGTGGGATGTTGGCAAAGTTACCAACCGCACCAGAAATCTTACCAGCTTCCACACCAGCAGCCGCATGCTCGAAACGCTCGATGTTGCGCTTCATTTCGCTGTACCAAGTCGCCAATTTAAGACCAAAAGTTGTAGGCTCCGCATGCACACCGTGGGTACGACCCATCATAATGGTAAACTTGTGTTCCTTAGCCTTATCAGCGATGATGTTGGTGAAGTTTTCAAGGTCACGACGGATGATGTCGTTGGCCTGCTTGTAAAGGTAACCATAGGCCGTATCCACCACGTCGGTAGAAGTCAAACCATAGTGGACCCACTTGCGCTCTTCACCAAGAGTCTCAGAAACCGCACGCGTGAAAGCCACCACGTCGTGGCGCGTCTCCTGCTCAATCTCTAAAATACGATCGATGTCAAAGTCCGCCTTTTCGCGAATCAAAGCCACATCTTCCTTAGGGATTTCCCCCAACTCAGCCCATGCCTCATCAGCCAAGATTTCCACCTCAAGCCAAGCACGGTATTTATTTTCTTCACTCCAAATATTCGCCATCTCAGGGCGAGAGTAACGGTTGATCATTTTTTTCTCCTTTAAAGCATTTCTTTCATCTTGAACAGGTTAGAATGAAAATTTTCAATTCTTTTTTCAAGTGCTTCAACAGTTTTTTCTTTACTATCGTTATAATAAATAGATAGTAATTGACTATCTTCCTTACTGATATCTTTCCGATTCTCATCAGGTAGACTATTTAATTTTTCTGATGCCATCGCAATCATGTCTACAATTCTAATTGAAGCATTAAAACCAATAGCAAAAATATTTTTCTTTTCTAAATCTTTCTCTTGAGATACCAAAAAATTATATGAAATAAATAGTAATTTTGAATAATCTTCAAAAAAGTATCTTGCGTTTCCAAACTCTCTTCTAATTTTTAGCGGAACTTCCTCAAGCTCTATTTCCCTCCACTTTTCTAGCAATTCTCCCATAGCATAATGTCTAGCAACGACATTCATTGTGTTTTGAACCCTTGAGTCACTCTGAATATATTCCTCAATACGATCAATATTTTCATATAAAAATTCTAATCCCTTCGGTAATCTTATTCGTCTTAACTCAAGCGCTGTTTTTTCTAGAGATTCCCCCATCTTTTCTTGTTTTGTATTCTGTGCATCTAAAATGTTTGTAATTTCTACAAAAGTTTCTTGCATTTGTTTCTGATTTTCTTCTTGTTTATCTAAACGTTGCTCTTGCAAAATCAGATCGTCTTTCCTTTCCAAACTCTCGACATGAAAAAGAAATAATGATATTAATACAGGAATCAACATACACAGTAATTGGATAAGGTAATCACCTGGTTTAGTTTCAAAGTTATTAACAATGCTATTCCAATAAGAACAGCTCAATATTATTAATAAAAGTGTAATTACGGCTGTAATTAAGTAAATTACTTTTTTCAAACTTCCTCCTCAACTCTCACCCTCTGGTTTTGTAACTTTCTTCTTCCCACTAGCCCTATATCTCTTCCTGATGGTGTTGAGTTGGGCTTTGAGATTTTGGTAGTCTTAGTGTTCGGGTTGGCCGTGGGATAGGACGGCGACTAGGTCAATGATGTAGTCGTAAGCGGCTTGCAGGGTTTGTTTTTGTTGCTTGCTTTGGCCAATCTTGTATTGGCTTGCTCGCTGAGGCGGGCTTTATAAACCGCAACGAATTTGCTTTGCGCAGCTTGGTGTAGGCTGCCTCCACCGCCTGTCCGTCAACATGAGCGTAGGCTTTTACAAAATTGACCAGCGTTTGGTAGGCATTGTCACGCTTTTGGTCGACCTCGTCCAAGTCCTTGACCACAGCCGATGCTGCTTTGCCCTTTGGCGCGCTCTGATAATTAGCCTAAGCCGTTTCCAGACGGCTAGCGTGAGTCGTGAGCAAGTACTCCTGCTTGTGCTCCTTGGCAAAAGTTATCAAAGCTGAAACCGTGTCAGCTGTCAACTGCGAAAACTCATCGGTTTTCAACTTCTCTGTCGCCAGAGATTCAATCCCATAAGTTTTCAAATTCATCTATCGTCTCCTTTTTTTAAAAATATTATTTTCATAAATGATATGGGAGAAAATCCCAAAGGTTTCCCGCAAACAGAAACACATCGTCGGGAAGTTTCAGCGGTCTGATTCTGACGGGGAGGGAATGGGGAGGAGGAAGCAATTGATCACCTTTCATATCGTCTACTTATCAAAATCCCGAAATAAAATGATCTAAACTGTGCGCAAGCTTCTTCCAAAATCCACCTATGATTATGTCATCTTCATCAATGTAAAGGCTGCTTTTTAAAATAGTATTTACAAATCGCATATCGTAAGTAAAGGCTTGAACAGCAAGATAATAACCTAGTAATCCTAAAATTATCAGAAACATCAACAATGCTAAAAAAACAACCAAGTCATTTTGCAAACCAGCATTTTCATCAATTAACAGTTTTGAAAGTTCTTCTTTAGGAATAGAATCTTTAAAAAAATTAAGATAGGTTGTAGTCACAAATATTGAAATAGTTGCTAAAATACCACAACTCCAATTTGCAAAACTATTTATTTTTTTCAACGATAATTCTATATCAGAAATTAACATTTCCGTATGTTCGTCATTTAAAAAATATCCTTTTCTAAAAGCTATCGTTAAATTTTTAATATTAATTTTCTCAAAAAGAAAATTAAATCTATAAAGCACTCCCATAATTAATAATAAAGCAACAAGTCCCCCTGAGGAATCTGGATCTTGAGTTCTACCAATTAGAAAAAGCGCATATAAAATCCCATACAATAATACATACTTCATAACTTTTCCCGTAAGGGAGTCAACTAAACCTATCTGGCTTCTTAATAAGTTTTTGATCTCAAAATACTTTAATGGCATACCTCTCCTCTAAAAATCCATCCCTTCCCCAAACTCCTCAACCTTATCCGGCACATCACTAAACAAAGTCACATGTCCCATTTTGCGATTGTGCTTCGCTTCTATTTTACCATACAAGTGGAGGTGGGCGCTTGGATTTTCTGTGACATATTTTTCAGCAGTTTCGACATGCTGGCCGAGGACATTGAGCATGACTGCTGGTGCATGTAGTTTGATAGCTGGTAATGGTGCCCCCAGAACACCCAGAATATGGGCATCAAACTGGGAGAAGTCGCAAGCTTCAATAGAGTAGTGCCCAGAGTTGTGTGGTCGTGGGGCAATCTCGTTGACAATGATATCATCAGCTGTCGCAAACATTTCCACACAAAGGGTTCCAGACAGGTTCAACTGTTCAGCGATTCGCACTGCCATCGCTTTGGCTTTTTCAGCTAGACTTTCTGAAATGCGGGCTGGCACAATGGTTTTAGACAGGATATTGTTGCGGTGGATATTTTCCTGAACTGGGAAAACTGTCACTTCCTTGCCGTTGCCTGACACGATGACAGAAATTTCAAGGTCGAAGTTGACAAATTCTTCCAAAACACAGTCGGCTGAATCGGCTAGCGCATAGGCTTCTTCCAAATCTTCTGCTGAACGAATGACCTTTTGTCCATGCCCATCGTAACCACCTGTCGCCGTCTTGAGGACATAGTTTTTCGACAGATCAATATCTGCCAAGTCTTGGCTAGAAGTCACGACTTTGTAGGGTGCTACAGTGACTTGAGCTTTGTTTGAGAGAAAATCCTTTTCAAAGATCCGATTTTGAGAAATACGAAGTAGGTCTGTCCCTTGAGGGAGTTGCCCCTCCTTGATAACAGCATCCAAACCGTCAGCATCAACATTCTCAAACTCATAAGTCAGAACATCGCAACGTTCCGCCAACTGACGCAGAGCATCCACGTCATTATAAGGCGCCACGATGATTTCCGCCACACGAGAAGCTGGGCAATCCGCCGCAGGATCTAGCGCGATAACCTTATGGCCCATGTAGATAGACGAAATGGCCATCATCTGACCCAGCTGACCGCCACCGATAATTCCAATTGTTTTAGATGAGCTCATTTGTCGACTCCTCTGCGATTTTTCCTTGCTCTTCTGCGAAATCAGCTAAGGCTGTCGCGATAGCCTGATCCTCTACTGAGAGAAGACGGAGAGCGAAGAGGGCTGCGTTGGTCGCACCTGCTTCACCGATAGCCATGGTCGCAACAGGTACTCCACCTGGCATCTGAACGATGGAATAAAGTGAATCCACGCCGCTAAGAGCACGAGATTTGACAGGCACACCAATGACTGGAAGGGTAGTTTTAGCTGCTACCATCCCTGGCAAGTGCGCTGCGCCACCCGCACCAGCGATGATGACCTTGATTCCACGACTCCGTGCTTCTTCCGCATGTTTGAACATGAGGTCAGGTGTACGGTGTGCGGAAACAACTTTCTTTTCGTAAGCAACACCGAAGCGATCGAGAACTTCTGCTGTTTTTTGCATGGTTGCCCAGTCGGATTTTGAGCCCATGATAATGGAAATAATTGGTTTAGTCATAATTTTTCCTTTTCCTTCTTTTTTGATAATGGTCTTAGGTGGTGGGTACGGAAGCAAACCTTCGGTTTCATTCCTAAAATTTGAGCCTAAGTCTCAAATTTTCTCTAGACCGGAACATTCACTGTTCTGGTCTTTTCACCACGGCGACCATTATCGTATTTGGCGACTTCGTCGCGTTATTCTTATATCTTTACTTAATGGCCTTGCTTCCGATATCTGTTCGGTAGAAGAGACCTTCTGTGTTTTGTTGAGAGAGTTCTTGATAGATGGTTTCTTGGGCTTCTTTGACGGTATCGGCTGTGGTGACGAGCATATAGACACGTCCGCCGTTTGATAGCAGTGCTCTGCTATTTTCCGAAAACTTAGCTCCGGCATAGTAGGTGATGATGTCACCTTCTGTCTTGGCTGGCAACTCAATACCTTTTTCATAGTCTAGCGGGTACCCATTGGATGCGACAACTACGCCAAGTGTCACACCCTTGTCCGTCCATGTGATGTTTGGCTCCTTACCATCGAGGATATCCGTAATATTTTGGGCGAAATCAGATGTCAAACGAGGTAGGATAATCTGAGTTTCAGGATCTCCGAAACGAGCGTTGAACTCGATCACTTTGGGTCCATCAGCTGTCAAGATAAGACCAGCGTAAAGGACACCAAGATAAGGACGAACTTCTTTGATCATGCCTTCGAGGACTGGCTTGACAATGGTGTCAACCGCTGTGTCAACCACGCTCTGTGGCAAGTGAGGAACTGGCGCATAGGCCCCCATACCGCCTGTGTTAGGCCCCTTGTCACCATCATAGGCACGTTTGTGGTCCTGAGCTGTTGGCATAATGTAGAACTTGTCCTCATTGACAAAGGCAAAGAGAGAGAACTCCTCACCGTCGAGGAATTCCTCGATAACCACACGCGCACCTGAGTCACCGAATTTATTGTCCAAAAGCATCTCATAAGCTGCTTCGACCGCTTGCTCAACTGTCTCAGCAACGACGACACCCTTCCCAAGCGCCAAGCCATCCGCCTTGACTACGATAGGCGCACCCTGCTTTTCGATATAGGCCTTGGCTTCCTCAAAGTCTGAGAATGTGCCATAGACTGCTGTCGGAACGCCGTATTTGACCATGATTTCCTTAGCAAAATCCTTGGACCACTCCAGCTCCGCTGCCAATCTTGTCGGACCAAAGGCCTTGAGACCAGCTGCATGGAAATCATCCACGATACCAGCCGCAAGGGCATCATCTGGCCCGATAAAGGCCCAAGCAATATCGTTGGCTTTTGCAAAGTCGATTAGCTTAGAATGTTCGGAAATAGAGATATCTACCAATTCCAGACTATCCAGAGTCATCCCATCATTCCCAGGAGCTACAAAGACTTTTTCAACGTCTTTTGACTCAAGCAACTTTTTAGCAATCGCATGTTCACGACCACCCGAACCGACAACTAACAGCTTCATTCCTCAACCTCTTTTGCGAATTATTTACTAACATTATATCATAAACGTTCGTTTTAATCTTGTTTCACTTAGCATTTTAAGCTAAAAAAAGGAAAGAAACTGTTTTCTTTCCTTTACATTCTTAATGTCTAAAAATTTACTCAAAGTTTCAACTAATCTTATATAATTTCCACATATAATAAAGACTAGTTGAATGTCAAACAACATTTTCTTTTCAAGTAGTCATTCAAGCACTCAGGCGTGTCTGCACAATTAGTAAACACTGTCATTATAGCTCTATCATCAATAAAAAATTGTCTTTTCAGAATACCTCCATTTTTATTCTCTACGGATAATATAAACTCTTTTAAAAACCATAACAACTGTTTCCCTCTAGAATAATCCTCTATGTGAACACGGTATTCCTCTATATCATTTTCGAAAGTGTAGTGTATGTGTTCTCGTCTATCTCTAAAAATAGATAACTCCGAGACATAATCTCTGCCATTCTTTTCACTACCTTTTTTAATTTTCTCACTTAGCATTTTCTCATACATACTTTCAAAAAAATTAAAACTTATATCTTTCACTGATAATTCTAACTTTTCATGCTTGATTTTAACTATATTATCTGCATTATTTTTTAACCCCAACAAATCAAAGTCTATTTTGACCTCATTTAATTGGCAACAAATTGCCCATAGATTCATATTCGTCAGATGTTGAATAAATTCTTTATATCTTTTGTTAAAATAATCTAATACTATGCTAAATTCTTGATCATCTTCATTTATCCCATAATGTGTTTTCAGTATTCTCTCGATTGCAGTTTGGCTTACGTAAAAGTTTTCAACTGCGTATTTTGGAGTCATATATACATCCGAATCTAGTCGGCGTTTTTCATAGTCTTTATCTATAAAAAATAATTTATTCTTTAATTTATAACCCTCCTCATGAGTAAATTTATCGACTAATTCCAACACCTTACTCTTACCACCAACCCCATATGCGTTATAATTTTTAGTAAAATTTTGTATTCGGCAATCATAATACTGCCTATCTTTTCCTTCATAAAATACAAAATATCTATTGGGGTTAGCCTTAGCATCTCTCGTATACCTTTCCCAAATAACTGAGGATTCTGTCAAACTTTCTAGGTGATTTTCTATTGTTACTGATTTCAAATTATATCCCCCTTATTTAAAAAGGCATTTCATCATCATTGTCATCATCTAAAAAGATAAATGAAAATTTATTATCACTATTTTGTAAAGTTTCTTTAATACAATTATCAATCTGTTCTGCATAAGGTAAAAGATTGGTATATATAAATGGAGAATGAGTTACTGTTAATAAAAATCTACACTTATTTGCTTGAGAAATGTCATAAATAAATTCCTCCTGCCAAGGAACAGATAAAGACAACTCAGGTTCATCAAATAAAATAATAAGTTCTTTCTCATCTTCTAAAAATATTTTAGAAAAAGTGGAAATTAGTTGCTTTTCTCCTGAGGAAAGATTACTTAAATCAATAATATCTTCAACTATTTCTCCATACTGACTATTCTTAAAAATAGTTTCCCCATTACTATCAATCCTCTTGATATCTAACCTTAACGACTGTGGATTATAATAAAATTTTTTCCTAAACAAATATTTATTTACTCTTTTATTAAAATCATTAATTCTACTATCAATATCTGCCAAAGTTCTATAATTTTCAAGAATACTTGAAACAAGATAGTCCAAATACTTATCTTCATGCAAGACACCTTGATGTATCTTACTTAAAATTATAGATTTAGTTTCATCAGTTATTTTATCACCTAATCTAGATAGAGCGATATCTATTTCTTCAGGATCAAAATTCTCACCAGAAATTTTAATACTTTCCCCATTAGAAAAAGTATTTAATAAACCACTAGTCATATTATTGTAACTTTCGTTGGTTTCCTTACTAATCTTATTTAATAGTTCTTTTATCCTCTGCTCAACATCTTCCATACCAAAATGGATTAATTCTCCACTAAATTTACTATTTAATATCTCTTCTCCAGGAGCAACATTTTTAGGACCTATATTTAATTTACGTAAATCTTCCTCAATTCTTCTATAAGTTGGGAAATATAAAATTTTATATTTATTTTTTATATTCTCTATCTCATTGATTACTTTTACATATCCTTCCGGATTAATTCTATAAAGAACCTCATTAATTGCTTGTGAAGCTAGAGGGAAAGGATATTTTCTAAATAATTCATATTTTCTGTACAATTCTCTAACATTTATATCAAAATCTGAATCCTTTGATTTACATAATTCCAATAACTCTCCCATCAAATTTTCATCATGTTTTATTCCAGTGAATAAATCATCAACTACAAATCTCGGAACCTGTCTTCTATGGTTCCTCTTATCTATATTAATTTGTCTAATATCTTCTTTAGTAATCTTTAAAAGCTCTCTACTCTCTAATTTAATCTCAATGCTTTCAAAAATAAAACTCAATAATTTTTCATAATTTAAATCGAGCAAATAATAAAGTATTGCAAGAATAGTCGTCTTACCAATACCATTTTCTCCAATGTAAATAGTCTTATCATTCTTAAAATTCAACTCAACATCATAATAATTATGAAGATTATTAATTTTAAATTTCTCAATTAAAGGCATGCATATACTCCTTGATAGTTTTATTTATTACAATTATACCAAAAAGCAAGCCTTACGGCTTACTTTTTACAAATGTTATTATAATCAATTTTTGTTTATATTGAAACTTTGTCTTCTTAATGTCTAAAATGTCTAACGCCTGTAAAGACCATGGTCAAGCCGTATTTATCAGCCGCTTCGATTGACTCTTCGTCACGGACAGAGCCCCCTGGCTGGATAATGGCCTTGATACCTGCTTTAGCGATTTCTTCCACGTTATCTGCAAATGGGAAGAAGGCATCCGAAGCAAGAACAGCGCCGTCAAGGCGGTCTTTAGCTTGCTCAATGGCAATACGGACGGAAGCCACACGATTGGTTTGACCAGGGCCAACGCCAAGTGTCATGTGGTCATTAGTCACGATGATTCCATTTGATTTGACATACTTGATAGCCTTCCAAGCGAACTCAAGAGCTGTCGCTTCTGTCTCAGTTGGTTGACGTTTAGTCACCACTTGCCAGTCAGCTGGACTTTCCTTGACCACGTCTTGGTTTTGCACAAGAAGTCCACCAACCACGCCTGTGTATTCTGCTTCCACTTCACTGGCCTCTTGAGCATCAAATGGCAAGGCAAGGATACGCAAGTTTTTCTTTTTATTGGTCAAAATAGCTAGCGCCTCATCCGTATAGCTTGGTGCGATGATGATTTCAAGGAAAACGCCGTGCATCTTCTCAGCTGTCGCAGCATCCACCTCACGGTTAAGAACAACGATACCACCAAAAATAGACACTGGGTCGGACTCATAGGCATAGTCCCAAGCAGTCTCGATGTCATCTGCCTGACCAATTCCACATGGGTTCATGTGTTTGAGTGCCACAACGGTTGGACGATCTTTGAAATCACGGATGATACGAATGGCCGCATCCGCATCGCGGATATTGTTAAAAGATAATTCCTTCCCGTTGAGCTGTTTGGCTGAAGCGATGGAGTAATCTGTCGGCAAGGCTTTTTGGTAGAAGTCTGCATCCTGCTGAGGATTTTCTCCATAGCGCATGGCTTGCTTGAGGTCATAGGTTAAAGTGAGTTTTTCAGGTTTGCTTTCGCCCACTTGAGCTGTGAAGTATTCTGCGATCAAGGCATCATAAGCTGCTGTGTGACGGAAAACCTTGGCTGCCAACCGTTGGCGAGTTTCATAACTTGTTTCGCCGTTTGCTGACAATTCGTCAAGAACAACAGCATAGTCAGCAGGATCTACAACAACTGTTACGCTAGCGTGGTTTTTAGCTGCTGAACGAAGCATTGATGGCCCACCGATATCGATGTTTTCAACGGCATCCGCATAAGTCACATCTGGTTTAAGAATGGTTTCCTTGAATGGGTAAAGGTTGACCACAACAAGGTCAATGAGCTCAATCTTGTTGTCTTTAGCCGCTTCCAAGTGGCTATCCAAGTCACGACGAGCGAGGAGACCGCCATGGATATTTGGGTGGAGGGTCTTGACACGACCATCCATCATTTCTGGGAAACCAGTCACATCGTCAATGGCAATGGTATCAACACCAGCATTATCAAGGGCAACTTTGGTTCCACCTGTTGAGATGATGTCCCAACCAAGTTTTTTAAGTTCTTGGGCAAATTCAACAATGCCCGCTTTGTCTGAGACGCTGATTAAGACGCGTTTAGTCATTTTTTTCCTTTCATTCCCAGTTTATATATCTAAAAATTGTTGACGAACTTCATCTGAATCAACTTTTTGAAACATTTTTAAAAAATTTATATAATTATCTGTAGATTCTGTGGGAATTTCAATTTTAAATCGTCTTGTTTCCATATGTTCTTCAGAAATCTTATTCAATCCCCAACTTGATAATAAATTTATAAGTTCATCAGCAATGCGGATATCTCTTTCACGAATTTCATCAAGTTTCCAATCACTTTTTTCCTTGGATAAATCTTGTACCATGGTAATTGATGATTTTTGATAACTTTCTTTCTTCTTAGCAAAATATCCGTTACTAGCAATAATATTCAGCTTCTTCTCAAAAGGTATCTTATTACCAATATGTTCTATCAAATTCCTAACTTCTCTTTCTGAATTATCTGGAAAGAAACTATTTTGCCACTTTTGAGGTAAAATATGCTCTATTTCCCATTTTTCTGGCAATAATTCATCTTGTCTTTGATAAGCCAGTACCTTTAGAAGCATTCGAACCGTATTTCGGTGTGCATTCTTTACTTTTTCTTTGAATTCTTCTTCATCAACTAAAGAGAAATCAAATTTAGGTGTTTTAGATTGATAAACTGAAGCATTCAAATTTAAAATACTACGCTTGACTGCGTTTATTGTTGGAGTAACTACGTACCTTGCTGACAAAACTGCAAATAAATTTCTTAAAAAGTTCAAAAAATCTGACTCAAAATTTTCAGAGTTTTTGTAACGTAAATAATATATTACTACAGGATACTTCCAAAATTCATTCGGATAAGAGGATAGAGAATCCAGTACTTTAAGAATTTCTTTATTCTCTGACCAATTCTCGCCTTCCACAACTATCCTATTATTAATAACTGTCCATAAACTTACTAGTAAACGAAGATTCGTCAATAAGTCACTTTGATATAACTTTTCAAATTGATTCTGAGAATAGTATTTTCTAATACCCGGAGTTGTAGTATTTCTATCATTCTCTTTAGCTCTCAGATAAAACATATAGTAATAAAACAACTTTTGAATACTCTCATTTGCATTTGATGCGGATTCATCAATCAGTTTCCACTCTTCGATAAAATCCTTTTTCTGACTATTGTCTATATAGTTATATATCTTAGCCTTAAAAATATCTGCATCAGATAAAGCTAGTCCTCTATCATTTAGTGTAGAAAATATTGTCAGTGCAGTATCCTGTGAATCAGCAGTAATAGGAAGCAAAATGGCCCTATTTAAAACATTTTGAATAAACCAGTAAAACAATTCTGGTTCTTTACTTGCATAATCTTCAATTAACTCCACAAATAACTTATAGTTTTCAGAATAAGGGTCTTTTCTTCCTTTTTCTGTTTCTCCCGTAACTAATATATTTGTAAAAATATTATTTTCTTCTTCACCAACAACTCTTGAAACTATTAAAACTTTTTCAAAATCAACTTCTGCCGTAAGTTCATCTTGTTCCCACATTGCTGCTTCAATCTGTCGCATAAAATTCTTTGACTGAAGAGTTTCACTCATAGAACTCAGTTTAGAATATAGAGCTCTTAGAAGTAAAAATAAAGAAGTAATGCGTTGCTGCCCATCTATAATTTCTTGTTCGTTCTCATCATTCTCATATGCTACAATAGTGCCTAAAAAGTATGTACTGTCTTTTTCTTCACCACTGGTATACTCAACTAAGTCATCAAATAGAGTCTGAATCTGATCAGTTGTCCATGCATATGGTCTCTGATATTCTGGAATAGCGAATTTCTTATTTTTCCCCGATCCAAGCAATTCCTTTACAGTCTGTTTATTAACCTCTATAGTTGTTGCCATATTTAACACTTCCTCTCCACTCCCAAACGTTCCAACACTTCTGGATAGAGCTGATACTCCGCCTCATGAATACGAGTTTCAAAACTCTCTATGGTATCATCAGCCAGCCGTGGCACGCGCACTTGTTTGATAACCTTTCCTGTATCCACACCTGAATCCACCCAATGAATGGTCACACCAGACTGCTCAACACCTGCATTCCAAGCATCCTCAATGCCATGAGCTCCTGGAAATTCTGGCAGATAAGCTGGGTGAATATTGATGATACGACCTTCATAAGCCGCTAGCAAGGTTGGCCCAACGATTTTCATATAGCCTGCGAGACAAACCAAGTCAATCTGGTGCTCATCTAAGAGTTCGACCAGGGCTGCTTCGTAGTCTGCCTTGCTCTCAAATTCATTGAGTTCAAAAGCATAGGACAGAACGTCGAACTTGTCTGCACGCTCCAGTACATAGGCATCACGATGGTCTGAAAAGACAAACTCTACTGGAAATTGTTCCGCTATCACCTGAAAATTTGAGCCATTACCAGAGGCAAAAACCGCTATTTTTTTCATTTAATGATGACACTTTCGTTTTCTTTCTTGACGATACGACCAATTTCATAGACTGGTTCATTCAACAATTTCTTGACGCGAGGTACATTTTCAGGGCTAACTGCTAGCATAAGTCCCACACCCATATTGAAGATTTCAAACATTTCTTCGTGTTTGATCTGACCGTATTTTTCAAGGGCTTTGAAAATCGGAAGAACTGGAACCTTGCTTTCCTCAATCTCAGCAGCTAAGTCAGCTGCAAACATGCGAGGGACATTCTCGATAAAACCACCACCTGTAATGTGGGCAATGCCGTTGACCAACCCTTCCTTGATGAGGGGTAAGACAGCCTTGACATAGATACGAGTCGGCTTAAGAAGAACTTCCTTGAGTTGCTTGCCTTCCAATTCTGGTAAGACTTCCTCACCTGTATATTCGGCAAAGACACGACGAACCAGAGAGTAGCCATTTGAGTGAATTCCACTTGAAGCAAGTCCGAGAAGAAGATCTCCTTCTGCCACCTTTGAACCGTCAATGATTTGAGATTTTTCAGCCACACCGACCGCAAAACCAGCCAAGTCATAGTCATCTGCGCCGTACATGCCAGGCATTTCAGCCGTTTCCCCACCGATGAGGGCAGCGCCTGCCTGCATACAACCTTCTGCCACACCAGCGACAACTTGTTCTAGCTTAGCTGGTTCATTCTTCCCTGTCGCTACATAGTCAAGAAAATAGAGGGGCTCCGCACCTGCAGCGATGATATCGTTGACACACATAGCCACACAGTCCTGCCCAATCGTGTCATGCTTGTCATACTTGATAGCCAACATCAGCTTGGTTCCGACACCATCAGTTCCTGAAATCAAGACGGGTTCTTTAACCCCAGTCTTTGAAAGGTCAAACATACCACCAAAGCCACCAAGAGCTCCCATGACACCTGCACGCTCCGTACGAGCTACGTGCTTTTTAATCCGTTCAACAACTTCATAACCCGCTTCAACATCCACACCAGATTGAGCGTACGCATTTTTATTTGTCATTTTGTTTATTCCTTTTCTTTTTTTGAGAAAGATTGCGACGTATTTTTAGATAAATCATCATTTTATCTAAAAATACTAGTCAGGGCTCTAGCTTTGCCCCATAGGACAAAGCGTCTACTGACAAATGCTTTAGCTTTTAGTCAGTAGTGAGACGTGGAGCGTACGCATTTTTATTTGCCATTTTATTTTTCCTTTTCTTTAATGGAGGATCTATTGTCTATTTGTAAAAACTGGTCTTTTCTTCCAAACTTCTACGATAGTCTTCTTCATAGTCGTAGAGAGGTGTTGGGTAGTCACCGTCAAAGTAAGCGACACAGAGACCGCCATTTGGTGCATCCGTTTCAATCCCAATCGAATCAATCAAACCTTCAACAGAAAGGTAAGTCAGACTGTCCGCACCAATGATTTGGCGCGTTTCTTCAACCGTGTGATTAGCTGCAATCAGTTCCTGACGGGTCTGGATATCAATACCGTAAAAGCATGGATAAGCTAGCGCTGGACTTCCAATAGCAACGTGAACCTCAGTTGCACCCGCTTCTTTCAAGAGCTGAACGATCCGACGAGAGGTTGTTCCACGCACAATAGAGTCATCAATCATAACCACACGCTTGCCTTTTACAACGCCTGAAACAGCAGACAGTTTCATCCGCACCCCTTGCTCCCGCAATTCTTGAGTCGGTTGGATAAAGGTACGTTGGGTGTATTGGTTCTTGATAAGACCCATTTCATTTGGTAGCCCGGACTCTTCTGCAAATCCCATAGCTGCGCTGAGGGAAGAATTGGGTACACCAACTACGATATCCGCCTCATGCTTGAATTCACGCGCCAATTGGGCACCCATACGTTTCCGTGCCGTATGGACATTGACACCATGAATGTTAGAATCAGGGCGAGCAAAATAGATATACTCCATAGAACAGATTGCTAACTGAGTATCATCTGTATAGCTATCATACTGGATGCCCTTGTCATCAATAATCACAATCTCACCTGGCTTCAAATCACGAATCCACTCGGCACCAATGACCTCAAAAGCACAGGTTTCAGAGGAAACAACTACTGCTCCGTTGGCCATTTTTCCGATAGAAAGCGGACGGAAACCATTGGGGTCAAGAGTGGCAATCAACTTGTCTTCAAATAGCAAGATATAGGCAAAACCACCTTTGACAAGGCTGAGCGCTTCCTTGATTTTTCCCATTAAGTTCGGATTGTGACTGCGACGAATGAGATGAGCCAAGATTTCAGAGTCCGAAGTCGCGCTGAAAATCGCTCCTCTTTGTTCCAGTTCTTTCTTGAGAGAGGCTGCATTGGTCAAATTCCCATTATGAGCCAAGCCAAACTGCATATCGTGAAAACGGAAGAGGAAGGGCTGGATATTATCTACAGAAGCTTCGCCAGCAGTCGCGTAACGCACATGCCCAATCGCACCAGTTCCTGTCAATTTATCCAAATTAGCAGGATTTCTGAAGACTTCTGATAAAAGCCCCATGTCACGATGGCGCTTTAGTTTTCCTTGGTCATTGGAGAGGATTCCTGCCCCCTCCTGACCACGGTGCTGAAGACTATGGAGTCCAAAATAGGTCAATTTGGCAGCGTCTGGGTGACCCCAGATACCAAAAACACCACATTCTTCATTAAGAGATTTTACTTCGTATGTCATTTTATATACCTTTTATTTTCCTGTGAAATAACGCACAGCCGACGCGAACAGGTGCTGATCTTTATTTCCTGGGATGTTTTGGAAAAGACCGTCTTCATAACGTTCTGAATGTCCCATCTTCCCAATGATTTGACCATTCTTGCTGGTAATTCCTTCGATGGCATGGACAGAACCATTTGGATTGTACTTAGAATCCATGCTTGGTTTGCCTTCGAAATCAACGTATTGGCTGAAAATTTGACCATTGTCACGGAGCTCCGCAAATTCCTCAGCCGTCACGACAAACTTCCCTTCACCGTGCGAAACAGGAATAGCGTGGATATCGCCCACTTCTACTCCAGCCAACCATGGTGAATTAGTATTGGCAATACGAGTTTCCACCATCTTAGCCACGTGCTGGTTAGCATCATTGTAGAAAAGAGTTGGGCTGGTACTGCTGGCATCTTCAAAGTTTCCGTA
The DNA here is from genome assembly GCF_003428885.1 of Streptococcus sp. LQJ-218. Lineage (GTDB taxonomy): Bacteria > Bacillota > Bacilli > Lactobacillales > Streptococcaceae > Streptococcus. Next base: position 29,640 of record NZ_QQRU01000008.1, on the reverse strand, counting down.
TGGAAGAAGACCTGATTTGACCAAAGCCTGGAATCCATTACAGATGCCGATAATTAAGCCACCACGGGCGATAAAGCTATCAATAGCTACACGCACTTTTTCGTTAAGCAAGATATTAACGATAAATTTAGCGGATCCATCTGGTTCATCGGCTGCTGAGAAGCCACCTGCAAAGAAGAGGATGTTAGCCTTGCCGATGTTGTCAACCATGGTTTCGACTGACTTGACAATAGCAACTTCATTCAAGGTCACAAATGGTACCAAGTTAACCTCTGCACCTTCTTTTTCAAAGGCTTTTGCTGAGTCATATTCTGAGTTGATTCCTGGGAAGACTGGGATATAGACCACTGGTTTTTCAACCTTTTCTTTGGCTTTAATCACAACAGCTGATGCCACAGCTGGTACTTCAGCAAGTTCTTTCGCTTGAGTAAATTCTGTTGGGTAAACTTCTTCCAGTTTTCCTTGGAAGGCACTGTCAAGCTTGTGTCCATCTAGCTTCACATCGTTGACAGTTAGTGTAAAGTCTGCTTTCGTTTGACCGATTTTCTCTACTCCAGCAATTTCTTCAGGAGATGTGAAGACAAATCCGCCTAATTGAGCTGTCAAGGCAGTCTCAAGATTTTCAAGGGTTACAGTGGCACCAATATGGTTACCAAATGTTGCAAGGGCAAGAGCTTCAACCACACCACCATATTTGACCGCTGATGCAGCTGTCACTTTGTGAGCCTTTCGAAGGGTTTCAAACTGAGTAAAGTTCTTCTTAATCAAATCGAAGTCGATATCAGCAGAAAGGGCTTGACCTGGGATGTAGTAGATATTTTCACCAGCAGTCTTGAACTCAGGGGAGAGCACCTTACGGCTATCTGCTGTTGTCACACCAAAGGCTACCAAGGTTGGCGGTACTGTCAATTCTTCAAAGGTACCTGACATAGAGTCCTTACCACCAATAGATGGCAAACCAAGTTGAATCTGAGCTTCGATTGATCCCAGAAGAGCTGCTACTGGCTGACCAAAACGCTCTGCTTGTTTATCCATACGCTCGAAATACTCTTGGTAAGAGAAACGAGCCTTAGACCAGTTGGCACCAGCAGCCACCAAACGAGCAGTTGCTTCAATAACCGCATAAGCAGCACCATGGTATGGAGACCATTCTGCCACATATGGATTGAAACCTTGGGCCATGACTGACGCAGTGTGAGTCACACCGTGTTGAACTGGTAATTTCTGCACAGATGCCTCAGTTGGTGTAAGTTGGTAGCGACCGCCAAGTGGGTGATTGACCGTTGAACGACCAACAGAACAGTCAAAGATAGTCTGTAATCCTTTTTGACTCGCATGATTGAGTTCAGATAGAACGGCAAGGGTATCTGCTTCAAGGGTTTCAGCAGATGTTTGACGTTCTTCTGGGAGTTTGACATCCTTGTCCACAACCTTGGCGTCAACGACCACACGCACACCATTGGTGTCAAGGAAACGACGCTCCAAGTCCACGATTGTCTCACCATTCCAGTGCATGACTAAATTTGATTTTTCAGTTACTGTCGCCACCACAACAGCATCAATATTCTCTTTGTGACATTGCGCAACGAAGGCATCTACGTCCTCAGGACGAACCACCACAGCCATCCGTTCTTGAGATTCAGAAATGGCAATTTCGGTACCATTCAATCCTTGATATTTAAGAGGAACCTTGTTGAGGTCGATTTCAAGACCATCTGCCAATTCACCGATGGCGACACAGACACCACCAGCTCCAAAGTCATTGGACTTCTTGATCAGACGCGTCACTTCCCCATTGCGGAAAAGGCGTTGAATCTTACGCTCTTCGATGGCATTCCCTTTTTGAACTTCAGCACCAGCTGTTTCAACAGATTCAACCGTTTGAACTTTAGAAGAACCTGTCGCACCACCGACACCATCACGTCCAGTCTTGCCTCCAAGAAGAATAATCATATCTCCCGCTTCCGGTTTTTCACGGACAACATTGCCCTTAGGAGCCGCTCCGACAACTGCACCTAGCTCCATGCGTTTAGCTACAAAGCCTGGGTGGAAGTATTCACGAACATAAGTTGTTGCCAGACCAATCTGGTTCCCATATGAAGAATAACCATGAGCCGCTGTTTTAGAAATAACCTGTTGTGGCAATTTCCCAGCACGCGTTTCAGCGATTGGTGCCGTAATATCACCAGCTCCTGAGATCCGCATGGCTTGGTAAACATATGAGCGACCTGACAATGGGTCACGAATGGCACCACCGATACAGGTAGCCGCACCACCAAATGGCTCAATCTCCGTTGGGTGGTTGTGAGTTTCGTTCTTAAACATGAGAAGCCATGGTTCTTTGACCCCATCAACATCCACCTCAATTTCAACAGAGCAGGCATTGATTTCATCAGACACTTCCATATCGTCCAAACGTCCATTAGCACGCTCATATCGACCGAAAATAGTGGCCATATCCATCAAGGTTTGAGGTTTCTCGGTACGTCCCAACTCATCACGCATGGCGATATATTTGTCATAGGTTGACTGTAATTGTTTTTGGAATTTAGAAGCTGAGAAGTCGATGTGCTTCAACTCAGTCTCGAAAGTTGTGTGACGACAGTGGTCAGACCAGTAAGTATCCAAAACCTTGAGTTCAGTTTCCGTTGGCACGCGCCCGATTGACTTGAAATAGTCTTGGATAAAGAGCAAATCATCCACTTCCATGGCCATCCCTTGCTCAGCCTTGTAGCGAGCAAAGTCTTCTGCTGTATAGCTTTCAAAGAAAGTCAATTTTGGAATGGTCTTGTCTGACTCTGAAAATTCCTGCTTGGCAATCCCTGTCGTGATGTCCTTGAAACGAGAATCGACTGGGTTGAGCAAGTAGTTCTTGACCGCCTCTAACTCAGTCGCATCAATGTCTTTATTAACCAAGTACAATTGTGCTGTATTAACTGTCACATCACTCGAACTTCCCAGCAAAAGCAAGGCTTCCTGTGAAGATGCTGCGCGTTGGTCAAATTGACCAGGCAAGCTTTCGATCGCAAAGAAAGCATAGTTAGCAAGATCTGCCCGCACAACCGCTTCATCCAAAACATGGTCTGTCACCTGCTCAGAGAAAATGTGTTTCTCTGCGGGTGCAAATAAGTCCTCTGCCAAGTCAAATACATCATAAACTTGCACAATACGAATACTTTTCAAGCTTGAAAGTCCCAAGTTATGCTGGAGTTCTCTAACCAAACTCTCTGACTTGACCTGAAAATCGGCCTTTTTCTCAACGAAAATACGTTTATCCATTTTAGTTCCTTTATCTATTTCTACTTAAAGATTGTAGTGGCGACCAAATAAAATTTTACTTCAATCCCTACAATTTCTCCAACATAACCTTGTACACATCTGTCAAACTTCCCTAGTCCCCTAAGGAGTGAAAAGGTCTGGGGGACCTTTTTCAGCCTAAGTCCTTTTAGTTGAGAGACGAAGGTTTTCCGTTGCTAACAGATTATTTTAAACTCTGCAACTTTTCCCAAACAATCTCGTAAACATCTGTTAGTTCTCCTAATCCCCTACGGAAAACATCCTTATCCATGTGATTGCCATCCGCATCCCACAAACGGCAGTTATCTGGTGAAAATTCATCTGCTAAGATAATCTTACCATCCTTGTCAAAACCGAACTCTAGCTTAAAGTCAATCAACTTAAGTCCAATCTCAGCAAACCAGGATTTCAAAAGTTCATTAATACGACGGGTTTCTTCCTTCAAGTAGGCGATTTGCTGGTCATCCGCAATCTGTAGGAATTTCACATGTTCGTCATTGATAAAGGGATCATCCAAATCATCATTTTTGTAGTAAAATTCGACAATTGGAGTCTCAAGGGCGATACCTTCATCTACGCCAAAACGTTTTGAAAAGGAACCAGCTGTGTAGTTGCGAAGCACGACTTCCAAAGGAATGATTTCCACCTTTTTATTGAGTTGTTCCGTATCTGAAAGTTTCTCCACAAAGTGAGTCGCCACGCCAGCCGCATTTAATTTCTCAAAAATAAAAGATGAAATCTGATTATTTAACACTCCCTTTCCTGCAATCTGCTCCTTTTTGACACCATTGAAAGTAGTCGCCTGGTCCTTATAAGTTGAAATAATAAGATTTTCATCATCAGTTGTATAGATATCTTTAGCTTTTCCCGAATAGATCAATTGTTTTGACATTTTAAAGTTCGCCTTTCGTATTACTTGAGCACATTCTACCATAAAAAACCAAAAAATACAAGAATTTAAACGAATAAATAACAGATGTGTTTCAAAAATTGTAAAGAAAAAACTGCAAGAAGAATCTTTCTCACAGTTTTAAAATCATTTAACTACCAAAATACGAACATTATTCTTTGTTCAAAAATTGATCCAAATAATAACRTAGATAACTTTTCCTACCTGTAATCATCTGCAGGCGACCTTCCACTCCGTACCGAAGTTTTTCAGCCTGCTCGGAAGTCAGATTAGTCTCCGCCTCGATTTTAAAGAAATTCCCTTTTTCAGTCTTAGTAGCTGTCGCATCAATACTGGTAATAGTAGAATCTAGGAAAAGTTGATTCTTGGCATCATGAATCGTCGTATAACGAACAGAATCACCGACCTTGATCCTTGCTACATCTTTTGAACTAAGATAAGCTGTTAGTTTAGCTTTCCCTTCTTTTTCCAAGGACGGATAGAGTTGGGCTAGTAGAGTCCCCTCTGCTACCATGGTAGAGTCACTGGACTCAGGATTAAGGTGAAGCACCCCATCCTCACTCGCCATGATTTTTCCCTTGTCTAAAAGATTTCCCTGTACCTTCTTACCTGACTCTGCCTCCAAGATTTTCTGATCTAGAAGGGTCAATTCCTGACCAACCTTTGCCAGGTGTTGGGATTTAAGGGATTCCAATTGACTGCTTAAGCCTGACGCATAGGCTTGCTGGGTACCTGAACCTGCATACTGAACACGGTAAGTAGCAAGATTAGATTCTAACTGAGAAAGCTGTGCTTCAACCTGCGCAACAGCCTGAGATTTAGCTTGCGGATTTTCCTCACTCTGAGACTTGTAGGACTGGTAGAGAGAGTAGGCTAGATTCTGACTGGCCAAGGAAGCACCTGTTTCAATAGCTGACTTAGCTGTTTGGTAATCACGAATTTTAGCCTCTGTTTGACTGATGAGGTTGCCGATTTCGGCTTGGGTTTGACTAGCTGCTGCATTCTGGGACGCGATGGTCTCATTTTGTTGCGATGTACTAGCCCTAAGACTGCCTGCTTGACTGATGTAGTCGCGAAAGGTGGCTTGGTAGCCAAACTTATCCTCCTCTGGAAAGTGGTTCTCCCCTTCTTGCAGACTTTTTTGCAAATACTCCAATTGCTTTTTTTGATCCTTAAGCATGTCCAACTGACTGGCATAAGACTCCGCTTGGACACCCTCTGCCCCTTCCTGGTATTGAACCAACAATTCTCCCTTTTTAACCAGCTTATTTTCTTCCAAATGATTGACAAGAATGCGATTGTTGCTAGTTGACTGAATATTTGCAAGGATACGACTAGGTTCTACAGTCGCACTAGTAGACAAACTTATCTCCTTCTCTGCAAAAGTTGCAAAGCCAAGCAAAAACACGAGCAGAAGAGACATGGGGACAATCACCCGACTGGAAAAATTATGGTAACGACGATTATAAAACTCCGCACTTTCTAAAAATTCTGGTTTCATCCTCTCCTCTTTCTAGCTATTCACCAAATGGGCATAAAAACCACCCTGTGCAAGCAAATCAGCATGAATTCCTTCTTCGACAATCTTGCCCCGATCCAAGACAACAACCTTCTCTGTCCGCTCAGCAATGGTCAAGCGGTGGGCGATGAAAATCAAGGTCTTGTCTAAAGCCATGAGATTATCGATAATCCTCTTCTCTGTCAAAATATCCAAACTGCTGGTCGCCTCATCCAAAATCAAGACCGGCGCATCTGTCAAGAGAGCACGCGCCAAAGCAATCCTCTGACGTTGACCACCTGAAATCCCTGCCCCATCCGAAGTCAGTTCTGTCTGGTAATTCAGTGGCATGCGCTCAATGTCCTCCCGAATCTCTGCCAATTCGACCGCCCGTAAGATATCCTCCTGAGTCGTCCCCTCCTTAGCTCCCAAAAGAAGATTCTCCAAAATCGTTCCGTTAAAGACATAGGGCTGCTGAGGCAGATAGTTAATGTACTGACGCAGAGCCTTTTTATCAATCTGATTGAGATTGATACCACCCAGACTAATTTCTCCCTGACTAGGGTCGTAAAAATTAACCATCATCTTGGCTAAGGTCGTCTTACCTGATCCTGAAATCCCTACAAAAGCCACCTTAGAACCCTGCGGAATAGTCAAATTGATATCCGACAAGACATCTCGACCATAGCCATACTTGTAGGAAACCTGCTTGAAGGTCATCTCTCCCTTCATCAAGCTCAAATCCTCAACCGTTTTCTTCCCCTCAAACTCAGAAGCTACCAGATAAACCTCATTCAAACGGTTATTGGCAACCTGCGCTGTCTGAAGCTTGGTTTGCAGGTTGATGATATTTTCCAAAGGATTGGTAAAGTAAACCAGCAAGGTATTATAGGTAATCAACTGCCCCAAACTCATCTTACCATCCATAACCAGAACAGCCCCCATCCAGAGAATACCCACATTGAGCAAGAGATGGGCAACTTTTTTCAAAGCCTTTTGCTGACTCTCTGCCCGACTATAGGTAAAGGATTTTTTCAGATAATCCACAAATTCCTTGTCAATTTTTTGGTAACGCTGACTTTCACTGGTCAAAGACTTGATCGTCTCAATACCGTTGATGTCCTCGATGATAGAAGAAGACAGAACCGCATTGGCTTCCATGGTATCCCGATTCATCTTTTCAAACGGCTTCATAAAAGCAAAGATAATCACTGTATAGATAGGAAGCGCCAATAAAGTCATGAAAAAGAGATTGGTATTTTGTGAAAATAAAACAAGGGAAATAATGACAACCGTTGACACATCTAGAAAAATCGAAAGAATGGTCGAAGCCAGCGCATCGATGATACTATTAGCATCTGTAAAACGAGACACGATCTCCCCTGTACGACGTGTCGCGAAAAAGGACATAGGCAGGTGAAAAACATGCTTGATGTAGGATAAAATCACGTCAATCGACAGGCGTTGCCCCAAAACAAGCAAGAGATACTCCTGAGCGTAAGACAAGATCTGCTGGAGAATATAAACAATCACCAGCCCAATAGAGATAATCCCCAAGGTCGAACGCATCTGATCTGGCACATAGGTATCAATGATAGACTGCAGATAATAAGAACCCACAATGTTAATCAGAGTTACCAAGAGTGTCGCCAAAACGATATTAGCAATCAAGCCACGCTGCTTCACTAATATAGGGATAAAAGAGAGCAGACCATTCTTTTGATCCTTATGAGGCTTGTAGTCTGGACTAGGTGCCATAAAAAGAGTCACTCCTGTCCATTCTTCCGCAAAACGCTCACGTGGCAGTTTGGTCAATTTCACCCCAGGATCTGGATCGGCAATATGAATGCTATCCTTATCCTGCCCAGTCACCACATAGTAGTGGAGCAATTTCCCTTCCTTAAGCACATGGGCAACAAAAGGAAAAGTCAAATCTGGCAAGTCAAATAGCGTCATATCCGCCTTAATGGCTCGCGTCTCAAATCCAATCTCCTCTGCCACCTTGACCAAGCCCAAAGCTGTCGTCCCATCCATGGTCGTCTTGGCCAATTCTCGCAAGTGAGCCAAAGAATAATAGCTACCATAGTAGCCAAAAACCACGGCTAATGAAGCTACACCGCAGTCCATCTGATCCACCTGCGGACGATAGTGACGTTTCCCAAATTTCATATTCATCTCCTTTTCCTAAACTCATCTGATAACAACTATCTTACCCCAATCCCCAAACAAAAGCTGGACTTCATTCCCAAATGCGCCTATCTCCCTCCCAACTGCACTTTTTTACAAAAAAATAGGTAGAACAAATGTCCTACCTACTAAAAATATGGTATGAAAGGAAATTGATGTTTTACTGACACACTAGGCAAGCTTGGGACAAATAAATCATTGATAGTAACATTTACGACATCTTATTTATTACTTCAATTTTTAATGTCCCTGCTATTTCTAAGCCACCTATGGTATGATCTATTCATAGTCAGAATAGATAACACCATTCTAAATTACGATTCATAGTTACTTCTTTTTTTGATTCATTACTATAAGACACCTATTCCCTATAGAGCGTCTACTACCTCAAATTTATCCATTCTTTTTTTCTTTACTTCTGTATAAAAGAATGAAGACCATCATAAATAATGCAATCGTTGGTATATTGAAACTATTAAACCAAGTAGGTAAAGATACTTTATTTATGTCAGTTACCAATCTGATGATTATATAGAACATCGAACTAAGTGATACCATGATTTCAGGCCACACTTTCAGTATTGATTTAACAAATTTCATATTAAACTCCAATGTGATGCATTCTTAGATTCTAGCCTAGCTATTTTTAGCACAGACTAAAAAGTCATTCTTAACTGCTCACTCTACTTGCTTTTTATTGGCCTTATATCCTAGATAAAAGAGTCCAAATAAAATAGGGTAAATTTCTGGATAAAATAGGGTATTGATTGGATTTCTCAAAATCAAATACGTTGCGATGTAGATTATGAGCGATACGGTAAAATACCCCTCAGCAAAACCTAATAAGAATTGTTTCATAATAGACTCCTATTTACCTGACAAGAGTGCCCGAGTTGTCAGAATAGCTCCACCAGTATATACAAATCCTTTAACAAAACCAGTGGCAATAGGGATAAGGAGAGGAAATGCTCCCCCTTGAATTTCCTGCAAGTCTGTATTAGTCATTTTTTCAAATTTTAAAATAGATTTTTCCATAGCAATTTCTCCTTTAATTTTTACCACTTACCTGTCACATAATGATAACCTGCAATTCCCACTGCAGCAACTCCACCAGCAATTTTGGCTGCCGTCACAGGATTAGCGATTGCCCAAGCTACAAGAGGAATTGCTCCTCCATCCACATCCATCAACTCTTCTTCTGTAAGAGCTACAAAGTTCTGTTCCATTTTGTCAAAATTTGTCATCTTTTTTTCTCCTCAATTTTTATGTTTTGTTATATTTTTAATGTTTAGCCTCTAAGCCACTTAAATAGCCAAGTTGGATAAATAGCTGAAATAATCATTTCTAATCTCCTTCCTTTTCTTCTCACTTATCTATTCGAAAAATAATTCGAAAACGTACAACTAGATTAAATTTATTTGAAAAATAATTTAGCAAACCACGGATAGAAAATTGGTAGATACATGAACTAGACTCCTTTCGTTTCCCTCTTACCTATCTATTCGAAAAATAATCCGAAAATACACAACTAAATTAAATTTTATTTGAAAATTTATGATTTCTCCAAAGTGTTTTATCTTAGAAAGAGTAACCCCATGCAACTAGCCATACATTAGATAAACCTCCGATAATATACCTTTTACGAAACTCTTTGCTCTGTTCTTGTTTTCATTGATTATCGTTTTTTTCTGTCATTGCTGTAAACTGATGATCATTTCCTAAAATATTCTTAGTCTAATTCACTTTTGGTTTAAATGTTTCTTTTTTATTAATATAGTATGTCAATGCTACTAACAAAATACAGCTTTCCAACGATACCTTTTCTAAATTAAATAGAGAATAAATTAATAATATGCTGTAAGCTGTTAAAACAAAACCTAATAAAAAATTTTTCATAGCAAGCTCTTATTTTTCCTTCTGTCTGTCTAACCTTGTTATCATCTTGTTAATGAAGAGCAACATAAGAGTAGAAAATAAAGGTAACACGAGGTAACTAGATACACTGCCCGTCAAAGAAAAACCAAGCATAGCTAATATTCCAAGCAACATCAAATTCATGATAGCCATAGAGATAAATAATAAAACAATTTTTATTACTTTAGTTATTTCATTTTTCATTAGTTATTTCATTTTTCATTGCATCACCTCATAAATATTAAAAAATTATCGCAATCTTGAAAGTCCCAAATCACCTATTGCTTTAACGCTTTTTCCTGCAACGTAAACAGAAACAGCTGTCCCACCAATGATTCCAACCGCCTTGGTTACACCCCATGCTAACGAAAGAGCACCTACTACAGAGCCACCTAAAATTTTTTCCAATTCATCTGATTTCATATTTTCAAAGTTATAATTCATTATCTATCCCCTTCATCTATTAATTAGTAGCTAGAGCAGCAAAACCTACTGCTACACCTGCTGATAGAGGATGGCCTACTCATACTTCTGTTCCCCAAATAGTAAACAATACAGGACCAAAGAATCCCCCATCTACATTCACCAACTCTTCTTCTGTAAGAGCTACAAAGTTCTGTTCCATTTTGTCATCTTTTGTCTCCTTTATTTCCGTTTTTTAGTTTACGACTCCTGGACCTTAAACCATTTTAAAAACCAGAATGGATGAATTACTGAATTCTTTTTTCTTCCTTTTCTTCTCACTTATCTATTTGAGAAGTGGTTTAAAATGAACAGGTAAATTTCATTTATTTTAAATACCATTTGATAAACCATGGCAATAAGATTGGTAAATACATCGCGTAGTCTCCTTCCTTCTCGTCTCACTTATTTATTCGAAAAACAATTCAAAAATGTACAACTAAATTAAATTTTATTTGAATAATAATTTAATGAACTACGTATAAAAACCAGTCACATACATAAATATTCCTCCTTTTTCTTTCTTATCTATCTATTCGTAATTCCCACTAAAAGTTCTAAATTTTTTATTTTTCCTAACAATAAAAAGCAACACGACTTGCATGTTGCTTCTTGCTATTCTTTACTTTTGACGACTTCTACCACATCTCCTACACTTTGGAGTTGGTCAATTTCCTCATCGCTGATTTCGATATTAAATTCATCTTCCAGTGTCAAGATAAACTCCATCAGGTCAACTGAGTCAGCATCCAAGTCGTCTTTCAAACTCAAGGATTCTGTCACGACAAAGTCTTCTCCCTGTCGTTCTTGGATAATGGTCACAATACGGTCAAAAATTTCTTTTTCTGTCATCTCTTTTATTCTCCTGAAAATTCACGCGCAGTTTGAGCAACTACGTCTGTTTCTAGCATGGTACGAATCTGACGAATCGTACTGTATACAGCCTTGGCATCGCTGGAACCATGAGTCTTGACAACCGGCGCCTTGACACCAAACAAGACTGCACCTCCAACATCTGAGTAGTTGAGCTGTTTTTTCAAACCTCTGAGGCTGTCCTTGAGAAGGATGGCACCTAGTTTGGCTCTAAAGCCACCACCTGTGATAGCATTTTTTAGCAAGCCCATGATTCCCATGGCTGTCCCTTCGATGGATTTGAGTACAGCGTTTCCCGTGAAACCGTCTGCCACGACAACATCCGCAACGCCATTCATCAAATCACGCGCTTCCACATTTCCGACAAAGTTCAAACTTTCATCAGCCACCAGTAATTCATAGGTTTCCTTACGAAGCGGGTCGCCCTTACTACTCTCTGTCCCGTTATTGAGCAAGCCAACACGTGGTTGCGCAATGCCACGGACATTTTTAGCATAGAAAGAACCTAGAACCGCATATTGATGAAGGTGCTGGGCTGTATTTTCCGCATTGGCACCGAGGTCCAGCATGTCAAACCCCTTCCCATCTACAGTCGGTAAGGTCGACATGAGTCCAGGACGGTCGATATTCTTGATACGACCCACGATGAAGAATCCAGCAGCCAACAAAGCACCTGTATTCCCAGCTGAGAGAACAGCATCTGCTTCGCCTTCTTTGACAGCCTTGGCCGCCAATACCATACTGGCATTTTTCTTCTTCCGAATAGCTCTCGTAGGTTCATCGTCTGAATCAATCTTCTCGTCCGTATGGATAATGCTGACGCGCTCTGTCGCTGTAAGATATTGCTTGATTTTAGCTTCATCTCCGTAGAGTTGAACCTCGATATCTGAAAAGTCAGCTAGGGCTTGATTGACACCTTCAACGATGGCTTGAGGTGCATAATCGCCACCCATGGCATCTACTGCGATTTTTTTCATTTCTTTTCCTCTTTTAGTAATTGTCCCCAATCGGCTAGGGAATCAATAAATTTCTTTGATTTTAGGTGAATTCCAACGTACTCTTCGTAGAGTTGATCCATAAATTGTCGTAGCTCTTGCTTGATTTCAGTCTTGAGCGAAATGGTCTCCAAGGTTTCAAAATCAATGGCTTGAAATTGGTTAAGCAGATAAGGAATGTTGGGATTGAGATGGCAACGTCTCTCGTCTTCATGATAATGATCTGGACAGAGGCAGGCTCCATATTTAAAAGAAAAGTCAAAAGCCTGACCGACCCGATGGCAAAAAACACATTCATTAAAATTGAGGCTGATCCCAAATCGAGTCAAGATTTGAATTTCAAAAATATTAGTCAAAACCTGATAATCCAAGCCAGCTTCCATCAATTCCAAAGTCTTTTGCAAAAAAGCAAACAAAGGAGCATCTTGCTGATTATCCTGCAAACTAGCATCTGCAAGAGCGGCCACGTAGGTCGCATAGGCCATGACAAAGAGGTCGCTATTAATCTTGGGAAAAGTCATCACCTCGTGATAGTCCTCAATGTAACTGAGTCCGTCATCATTGATTCGTAAGAGAAAACGAGCTAGTACCAAGGGCTGAATAACCGGAGCTAGTTTGGACTGACTAGCGTGTTTGACGAAAAACATCCGCTTACCAGCCTGCTCTGTAAAAATCTTGACTAGCTTGTCATCCTCACGAAAGTTACGATTGTAGAGCACCAAACCTTGACTCGTGATAGACTGAATCATGCTTCTCTCATGTACTCCTCAAGTCGTTTCATGGCTTCTTTGATAGTCTCCATGCTAGCTGCATAAGACAGACGAACATAACCTTCTCCATAACGCCCAAAGGCTGCACCAGGGATAAAGGCGACAGCCTTCTTCTGAGCAAAATCCTTCAGAAAAGCAAAGGAGTCTTGATTGTAACCAGCTGGAATCTTAGCAAAGATATAGAAGGTACCGTCTGGTTTGATAATCTCAAAACCAAGAGCAGTCATTTCCTCGATAATATAATCTCGACGCTGGATGTATTCCTTCTTCATAGGTTCCGCATCATTTTTACCAGCTGTCAAGGCTTCCACCGCAGCATGTTGAGCCATAGTATTTGCGGCAGTGACCAAGTACTGGTGACTCTTGATTATCTGGGCAGTGAAGGCCGCAGGAGCAAAGATAAAACCTAAACGCCAACCGGTCATGGCATGTGATTTAGATAAACCATTGATGATAATGGCCTGGTCTCTCAACATGGTTCCTAGAGACACATGGGCTTCCCCTGTGTAGGTCAATTCTGAGTAAACCTCATCGCAGACAACGAAAATTTCGTACTTGCGTAAAACAGCCGCCAAGGCTTCCAATTGCTCCCGACTATAGGTGATTCCTGTCGGATTAGCTGGATAGTTAAGAATAACCGCCTTGAGCTTATCACCCTGCTCCAAAATGGCCTTCTCCAACATCTCAGGAGTCAAGACAAACCCATTTTCAGTCGTGTCAATCTCGACAACCTCTGCCCCAACCAGATTGACAATCGGCTCATAACCTGGATAGGCAGGAGCTGGCAAGAGCACCTTATCTCCCTCTTCCAAAATAGCTGTCAAAGTAGCCGATAAAGCCTCTGTCGCTCCAATTGTAACCAAGATTTCATTTTCAGGAGCATAGTCCAGTTGGTACTTTTCCTTAACAAAGTCACTGGCCGCCTGACGTAGAGTCAGCAGGCCACTCATCCCTGTATAGTAGGATTGGTTCTGATCAATCGCTCGCTTGGCCGCCTCCTTGACATGGTCTGGCGTTGTAAAATCAGGTTCCCCCAAAGTCAAACGCAAGACCCCAGGAATCTCCGAAATAGCCTGGTCAAACTGACGAATCAACGAGACTTGAATCTTATCTAACTGTTTATTAAAGCGCTTAGTTAAGTCCATAGATACCTCCTACTGTCAAAACATATCTCTATTATACTACAAAAGCCCCCCGACCGCAAAAATACATTATAGAATAGCTTTTCCTCTTTCTACTTTACTTTTCCTGTTTATAGGTCTATAATGATAAGAGATTCTATTCGGAGGTTTTTATGTCATTTCTATCAAAAAATGGAGCAGGTATCTTGGCCTGCCTTCTCATTTCTATTGTATCTTGGTACTTAGGAGGATTCTTCCCTGTTATTGGCGCGCCCGTTTTTGCCATTTTCATGGGAATGCTCCTACATCCCTTTCTCTCGTCCTATAAACAACTGGATGCTGGATTGACCTTCAGTTCCAAGAAATTGCTCCAGTATGCCGTTGTCTTGCTTGGTTTTGGTCTTAATATCTCGCAGGTCTTTGCAGTTGGCCAATCCTCACTCCCCGTTATCCTGTCCACCATTTCAATAGCCTTGATTATTGCCTACCTCTTCCAGCGTTTCTTTGCACTGGACACAAAACTGGCTACCTTGGTTGGAGTAGGTTCTTCTATCTGCGGTGGCTCTGCCATTGCAGCGACAGCGCCCGTTATTGATGCTAAGGAAAAGGAAGTAGCCCAAGCCATCTCCGTTATCTTTTTCTTCAATGTCTTGGCTGCGCTCATCTTTCCAACCCTCGGCACTTGGCTTCATCTATCCAATGAAGGCTTCGCCCTCTTTGCAGGGACTGCGGTCAACGACACTTCCTCTGTAACGGCTGCCGCCAGCGCTTGGGACAGTCTTTACCAAAGCAATACCCTCGAGTCTGCAACCATTGTTAAACTCACACGTACTTTGGCCATTATCCCTATCACGCTCTTTCTATCCTACTGGCAAAGTCGTAAGCAAGAAAACAAGCAAAGCCTACAACTGAAAAAAGTCTTCCCACTTTTTATCCTTTACTTTATCCTTGCCTCTCTCCTCACTACACTACTCACCTCTCTAGGTGTGTCCAGTAGTTTCTTTACCCCTCTCAAAGAACTCTCTAAATTCCTTATTGTCATGGCCATGAGTGCTATCGGCCTCAAAACAAATCTTGTCACTATGATCAAATCCAGCGGAAAATCCATTGTTCTCGGAGCCATTTGCTGGATTGCCATCATCCTCACTAGTCTTGGTGTGCAGACCCTTATCGGAATTTTCTAATACAAAAGATAGCCAATCAGCTACCTTTTTCTTATGCTTCCTCAATCAAGCGTGTATGTTCTCTCTTGATGCAACGATTCATCACAATGTCATCACATCCACCAGCACGCAAGATTTCTTCCGCTTCTAAACTTTCAAGTCCTAGCTGTGCCCAAAAAATCTTAGCATCAGCCTTGAGAAAATCACGCGCCACATCTGGCAAAAACTCACTGCGACGGTAAACATTGACAATATCTACAGGAAAAGGAATCTCAGCTAGGCTAGCATAAGCCTTTTCACCCAAGATTTCGCCACCTGCCGCCTTGGGATTGACTGGGATGATTTTATAACCCCGAGCCTGCATTTCCTTGGTTACTCGATTGCTGGTTGTTTCCTCACGGTCTGATAAACCCACCACAGCAAGGGTTTTACTTGTTGCGAGATACTGACGAATCACGCCATCACTTGGATTGATAAATTCTTGACTCATAGAAATCCTCCTTTTTCTTCAGTATAGCACAATTTGAAAAGGCTTGCATCATATTCTACTACAAAAAAGGAGGACTAGCCCCCTTTTTATTTAGCCTCGTACCAAGTTGCCCCTTCATTTTCATCTGCAATGAGGGGAACACTGAGTTGAATAGCTTCTTCCATGGTTTGTTTGACCAATTTTTTCATCTCTACCAATTCAGACTTAGGAACTTCAAGGACAATTTCATCGTGAACTTGTAGAAGCATCTTAGTCTGATAAGCACCTGCAACCAAAGCTTTATCCAGCTGAATCATAGCAATCTTGAGAATATCTGCAGCCGATCCTTGTATAGGTGAGTTAATCGCTGTACGCTCCGCAAAACCACGAATGTTAAAGTTACGTGAATTGATATCTGGCAACTCACGACGACGCTTGAAGAGGGTCTCCACATAGCCCTTATCACGCGCCTCACGCACCACTTCATCCATGTAGTTTTTAATACCTGGGAAGCGTTCAAAGTAGGTATCAATGTAGGCCTTGGCTTCCTTACGGCTAATACCCAAATTATTAGATAAACCAAAATCTGAAATCCCGTAAACCACTCCAAAGTTGACAGCCTTGGCATTGCGACGGTCATTTGGAGTCACATCCTCAGGACGCTCAATGCCAAAGACTCGCATGGCTGTCGAAGTATGGATATCTGCCCCCTCTTGAAAGGCCTTGATCAAGTGTTCATCTTTAGAGATATGCGCCAAAACGCGCAATTCAATCTGTGAATAGTCGGAACTGAGCAGCACACTATTCTCCCACTCAGGTACAAAAGCCTTACGAATGAGACGACCTTGTTCCAAGCGAACAGGAATATTTTGCAAGTTTGGATCCACACTAGATAGACGCCCGGTCTGGGTCAAATCCTGCACATAGCGAGTATGAATCTTTCCATCAGCCAAAATCCAGTCCTGCAAACCAATCACATAGGTAGATTGAATCTTAGCAATCTGACGATAGTCTAGGATTTTCTTAACGATTGGCGCAATAGGAGCAAGGCGCTCCAAGACATCCACCGCTGTCGAGTATCCAGTCTTGGTTTTCTTAGTGTATTCGAGAGGAAGTCCCAATTTCTCAAAGAGAAGCACGCCCAGCTGTTTAGGCGAGTTGATATTAAACTCCTCACCAGCCAGTTCATAAATCTCCTGAGTCAGTTTTTCAATGACAAGCTCATTTTCAGCCTGCATCTCAAGCAAGGTCTCTTTCTTAACCGTAATCCCAGCAATTTCCATCTTAGCAAGGACAAAAGCCAGAGGTTGCTCCATATCATAAAGAAGCTCTAATTGCCCATTTTCGCTTAGTTTCTCAAGCAAAACAGACTCTGTTTCAACCAAAACTGCAAGCTTGCGAGCTAAATGTTCCAAGAATTTCTCGCGTTCAGGAATGGCCTTCTTGACTCCCTTACCATAGAAAGTCTCATCATCGACCAAATAAGTCTGACCATAAAGACTAGCGATGGTCGCAATTTCATTGTCCTCCACAGTCGAAAGGAGGTATTTAGCCAAGCGACTGTCAAAAGCAGACGCCTGCAAATCCACACCAAAACGATTCAAGAGAACTTTAGCCTTCTTAAAGTCATACACTCTCAGAGGTGTTTTTTCTAGAAAGTCTTTGAAAATCGGCTCTTGCAAAAGTTCAAGCTTGTCTGTAGCATAGAGCTTTTCCCCACAAGACCAGGCAAAACCAACCAAATCATCCGTATGGTAATTCTCACCAAAAAGCTCAAAATGGAAGATAGACTCTTCACTCAGCATGTCTTGACTGATTTGGTCAACAATAGTAAAGTCCAAGTTCTCAGCCACATCAGCTGACGACACATTTAAAGCCTGCTTGAGCTGTTTGAAGCCCATCTCATCGTAGAATTTCCCGAGATTTTCCACATCTGGACCACTATAGACCAAATCCTCCACACCAATCTCAATCGGTGCCTTGGTATCAATGGTCGCTAGTGTTTTCGATAAAAAGGCCTGTTCCTTATCATTGATGAGATTTTCCTTCATCTTAGAAGCCTTCATCCCATCGATATTTTCATAAATCCCCTCGAGTGAGCCATGCTCCAGCAAGAGCTTGATACCCGTCTTTTCACCAATTTTGGTCACCCCAGGGATATTATCCGACTTATCACCCATGAGCGCCTTTAGATCGATAAACTGAGTCGGTGTGATGCCCATCTTTTCCATGAGATAGTCTGGCGTAAAGGCCTCAAACTCAGCCACACCTTTCTTAGAAATTTCAACAACTGTATGCTCATCCGTCAGCTGAATCAAGTCTTTGTCCCCACTGACAATGGTAATATCAAAACCATCCTGCTCAGCTAGCTTATCCAGTGTCCCAATGATGTCATCTGCCTCATACTGAGCCAACTCATAATGACGAATCCCCATATGATCCAGCAACTCACGAATGAAAGGAAATTGCTCACGAAACTCATCCGGAGTCTTAGCTCGACCACCCTTATAGTCCGCATACATCTCGGTACGGAAGGTCGTCTTTCCCGCATCAAAAGCCACCAAAATATGACTAGGCTCAACCCGCTCCAACAAATGGCTCAACATCAACTGAAAGCCATAAATCGCATTGGTATGTAAACCAGCCGCATTCTTAAAACGGTCCAACTGCTGATAGAGCGCAAAAAACGCCCGAAAAGCAACAGAAGACCCATCAATCAATAATAATTTTTTCTTATCCATACACCCATTATAAAGGAAAGCACCAAAAAATACCATTGGGAAGAGTCAGACCAAGTATTTTTCAATCTTTTTTCGAATATAGCCATTTAGTTTTTAAAAAACAGAACTTAGCCCATGACTAAATTCTGTTGTTATGATTTATAATTATAAAAGTGAAATCCTTTTTCACTGCAAAGAACTTTTATTCTTGCTAGACTATATTCATTCCTATTGTAGTAATAGTCTATATATTTATCTTGTTGGTTTATACATTAATTGATCTTTGTGTTGTTTGACAAACTCACTCATTTCTGAGTCTGGTATTTGACGAAGATATAGATTCGCACGAATCGTTTCATCTTCTTCACGACAAGTTGAAAGAACTAAGTACTTATCTTTAGCTGACACTTTAACATTTGGTTTCTTAACTTCAGCTGTTTCATAAATAGTTGTTAACTGAGTTTGAAAATCTTTATCATCATCAAATGAAGTGCGATAAAAGGCTGTTTCTTCTGGTACTATAATCATAGCAACTGCTTCATAGTAATACTTTCTCTCTGGAGTCTCAATCACAACATATGGATGTTCATCAAAATAATCTTGACGACTATAGTAGTTCACATCATTAAACATACGATGATCCCCAACTTTACTACCACGAGCATGACCAAATAACCAAGTTAAACGGTCACTAAAATCCTTTTTATTATCTGTATCCATAAACACTGTTCCCATATAAGGTTCGTGACCACCATCAAATCTCTTATCTAAATAAGTTGAATTATCAGTTGTTTGAACGACTGGTTCATCCAATTGAGTACCAGGAATATAGACATAACCAACTGTTTCAGAGTTTGTTGCAAGCAAGCCTTTAAATTTATTTGCGAGGTATTCCTTTTCTTCTGCGCTAGTAGTATAGGCTTGTTTTGGAGCTTCCTGAGTAATCTTTGCATCATTTAGCTTATCTCCACTTGGAGCTAGGAAGCTCTTATAGATAAAGAAGCCTCCCAAAGCAACGATAGCTACTGCAACGATTGAAGCAATTATTTTAGTAATTGGTGATTTCTTTGTCGTAGAACGTCTACTCATCTTTTCCTCCCTCATTTTTTACCAAAAAAATCACTGAAACCAAGTTTCAGTGATTGGCTACTTTTTAAATAAAATTATTTAGCAGCGTGTGTTTTTGGAAGGGCTTTTTGACCTGCTTTAGCAGTTGCGCCTGCTTTTTTAGCAGCATCGTCTGCTTTTTTAGCTTGGTCTACAGCACCTGGTTTACCATCTGCTGGTTTAGTTGCATCTTGATCATCAGCTGATGCTGCAGGCGCTTTACCTTGTGCTGCTTGGTCGTCAGCAATACGTTTATCATTTGGTTCGTTATCTTTGATTGGATCATTATACTGGTTCGCAAGAGTGTCACGAAGTTTTTGTTGCATTACTTGAACGTAACGGTTACGAACAATGTTGTAAGCTTCGTTGTAAACACGATCAAAGTCTTCTTGAGCGCGAGCAAGTTTTACATCATGATCATGACCAGTGTAATCTTTAGCTGCATCAAGAGTTGCTTGAGCTGCCACTACAGAAGGTTGTGTTGCAACTTCGGCACGAATTTCAGCGTCATGTGCTGCAACTTGTGTATTTACTTCGTCTGCAATATCACGTTCAGAAACATATTTCTTTTGGATCAATTGGTTAGAAGAAGCTGGATTTTCTCCTTGTGCAAAAACTGGAGCTGCTGCTGAGAATACTGCAAGAGCTGCTACTGATGTCAATAAAACTTTCTTCATTGTCTTATCTCCTCTTTAATTTTAATTTTATTTATAAGGATAAACCTTATTAACTCAAATTATATCACATATATCTAGGTTGTCAAGCTTTTTCTTAATCTTTTTTTAAAATTCCTGGTAAAAATCTAGTAAAATTTATTATATTCTTAAAAAACAAGCAATATTCTCAAAAGATTAAGGAAAAAATGGACTAAAAAACGAAGAATTAGTGAAATTTTCACATTTTTCTGATCTAATTAAGAAAACTCCCAACAAGGTCTATCATTTTGTTAGGAGTTTTGTCTGATCCAACGAATTCATTAAATCTTTTTCTCAATACCGAAAAGTGGAGAAAGTGGGCGTTTTTCATGGATACGTACGATAGCATCCCCTAGAAGATGAGCGATTGAAATCTGCTCAATCTTATCAATCAAACGTTCTTCTGGCAGATAGATAGTATCCAAAACAACTAGTTTCTTAATGGCTGAATTTTGGATATTATCCATAGCAGGACCAGAAAGAACTGGGTGCGTACAGCTTGCATAGACTTCAACAGCACCAGCTTCTGCAAGGGCATCTGCCGCATGACAAATCGTTCCTGCTGTATCAATCATATCATCAATCAAGATACAAGTCTTGCCTTCGACCTTACCGATGATGTTCATGACTTCACTAGTATTCATCTTATCAACGCTACGACGTTTATCAATGATAGCGATAGGTGTTTTCAAAAATTCTGCCAACTTACGGGCACGAGTCACCCCTCCATGGTCTGGGCTGACAACCACATAGTCAGAACCAACCATGCCACGACGCTCAAAATAATCCGCAATCAGAGAAGCCCCCATCAAATGATCCACAGGAATATCAAAGAATCCTTGAATCTGCGCAGCATGCAAGTCGATGGTCAATAAACGATCCACTCCAGCTACTTCAAGCATATTTGCGACAAGTTTTGAAGTGATTGGCTCACGCGCTCTCGCCTTTCTATCCTGACGTGCATACCCATAGTAAGGCATGACAACATTGACAGATTCTGCACTGGCACGCTTCAAAGCATCTACCATAATCAAAATTTCAAGCAGGTTGTCATTTACAGGCGAGCTAGTTGATTGTAGGATAAAGACGTGTTTCCCACGGATTGATTCTTCGATGTTGACCTGAATCTCTCCATCCGAAAATTGGCGGACACTTGATTTCCCCAACTCTATCCCAATCTCCTGCGCCACACGCTCTGCCAATTCTTGATTAGAAGAAAGGGCAAACAGCTTTAAATCAGAAAAAGACATGATTTCCTCCGGTATATATGTATCGCTTGTGCTTTTCACAAGATTTTTCCATCTACCATTGTAGCGCTTTTTGCAGTATTTTTCAATCAAAAATAAAAGAAGGGTACCATATTTGTACCCTTGCATCATTCTTTTGAAAAATATTCTAGTTCATCAACTCATTGTGCTTCTCAACAAAGCGATAAGCCTGGTAAAAACCATAAAGAGTAATAGCCGTAGCTACTGGAATCGCTACTGGCAACTCTGTCTCTAATTCTACAAAAGGAGAGTTAAACAAGAAGTGAGTTCCTAAGGCTAAATCTAGGAAAATAAGCCCCTCTTTCTTGCCAACCTTTTGTCCTTTATAGGCTCTGTAAAGCAAGTAAACACCTACTACAGCCAGACCTGAAAAAGTCCAGTGAGAGGCAATTCCTGAGATGATACGCTCTAAAATTCTCGAAATAGTAAAGTCAAATCCCTCTGGCAAATCCGTACGAATATAGCCAATATCCTCAATCATTTGAAATCCCAAACCAGAAGCAATCCCTAATAAAAACAAAGATTTTAATTTTCGCACAGGAATCAAAGCTAAAACAAAGATAAGTGGCAACAATTTCAACGGCTCTTCTACCAAAGGAGCCACAATCGCACTTTCAAAGGCATTTAAAAATGCACTATCTGGGAAAAGAGCACCCAATAAATCATGGATATAGGTATTCGCAAAGCTAGACAACCAACCTGAGAGGAACATTCCACCCAATAAAGACAAGATCAAGGCCTTCTTTGGCAATTCCCACTTTTTTCCAAAACGGAAAAGGAAATAAAGAGCCGGAATCATGTAAAAAAGAGCTAGAAAGATAGAAACTCCCATTAGTCTAAATTCCGCACCTGACATCGAACCGTCCGTATAGTAGATGGTTTCATACTGTAAACCAATACATAGCAATAAAATAAAAATAAATAGTATACTGTTTTTCTTCATACACTTTCTTTCTAAATCAAGTATTTATAATTCTACGACTGTCATATTTCCTGTATCTACATCGTAAATAGCACCAGAGATAATGACATCATCTGGTATTAGGGGGGACTCGATAAGGAGTTGCATGTCCTCGCGTACACTCTCCTCTATATTTTGGAAAGGCAAAAAGTCCTGGTCTGACACATCAACACCTAGTTCCTCTTTTAAATACTCCTGAAAAGGGCCATTTTCAAAGGTCTGAGCTCCACAGTCTGTATGGTGCAATACCACAATCTCTCTTGTCCCCATTTGTTGCTGGGAAATAACTAGCGAACGAATCATGTCCTCAGTTACTCGACCACCTGCATTTCGCAAGATATGAGCATCCCCAAGTGCCAAGCCCAGAGCTTGCGCAACGTACAAACGTGAGTCCATACAGGTCACAATGGCTACTCTAGTTTTAGGTTTAAGTGGCAGATTTAACTGCCCATGTAGAGCAACATAAGCCTGATTGGCTTGCATAAACTGTTCAAAATACGACACGATTCCCTCCTTGAAAATTTGATAGTCAAATATTTCTCCTATCTTATCATTTTTAAGAGGATTTGTCACGAATTATGCAAAGACCTTTTTCAAAACTTCCTGAATCGTTGTTACTCCAATGACCTGAATTTCCTTGGGTGGAGTGATTCCTGTCAAGGAATTCTTCGGTACATAAATCTTAGTAAAGCCCAGTTTAGCAGCTTCATTGATGCGTTGCTCGATACGATTCACGCGCCGAATTTCTCCCGTTAAGCCGAGTTCTCCCACAAAACATTCCTGAGGATTGGTAGGCTTATCCTTGTAACTTGATGCAATGGCAACCGCCACAGCTAAGTCTATCGCAGGCTCATCTAGTTTAACACCACCAGCAGATTTTAGATAGGCATCTTGATTTTGCAAAAGTAGCCCTGCCCGCTTTTCCAAAACAGCCATAATCAAGCTCGCACGATTAAAATCAAGTCCTGTCGTAGTACGCTTGGCATTTCCAAACATGGTCGGTGTCACCAAAGCCTGAACCTCCGCCAAAATCGGACGCGTCCCTTCCATGGTCACAACGATGGAAGAACCAGTTGCCCCGTCTAAACGCTCTTCTAAGAAAACTTGACTCGGATTGAGGACCTCAACCAAGCCACCTGACTGCATCTCAAAAATCCCAATCTCATTAGTCGAACCAAAACGGTTTTTGACCGCTCTCAAAATACGAAAGGTATGGTGGCGCTCCCCTTCAAAGTAAAGTACCGTATCCACCATATGCTCCAACATACGAGGACCAGCCAAGGTACCTTCCTTGGTTACATGTCCTACGATAAAGATGGCGATATTATTGGTCTTGGCCAGCTGCATCAGTTCTGCCGTCACCTCACGCACTTGAGAAACAGATCCCTGTACCCCTGAAATTTCAGGAGACATAATGGTCTGGATAGAGTCAATAATGAGAAAATCTGGCTGGATTCTCTCTACCTCTGCGCGAACACTCTGCATATTAGTCTCTGCATAGAGATAAAACTCGCTATCAATATCTCCCAAGCGTTCTGCACGGAGTTTAATCTGCTGGGCAGACTCCTCCCCACTGACGTAGAGAACAGTCCCCACTTGAGACAACTGGGTCGATACTTGTAAGAGGAGAGTTGATTTCCCAATCCCAGGATCCCCACCGATGAGAACAAGACTTCCTGGTACCACTCCGCCTCCAAGCACACGGTTGAACTCCTCCATCTCTGTCTTTGTTCGATTAACATTGATTGAAGTAATCTCAGCCAGTTTCATGGGCTTAGTTTTCTCCCCTGTCAAGGACACACGCGCATTTTTGACCTCGGCAACCTCAACCTCTTCTACAAAAGAAGACCAAGACCCACAGTTGGGGCAACGTCCCAGATATTTAGGGGAATTATACCCACAATTTTGACATACAAATGTCGCTTTTTTCTTTGCGATAATAAACCTCTTTCTAAATCTCTATCTCACACTCAATCACTTGGCAAAAATCAATCTTCTCATTTGTCACAAACTGCCGTATCAGCATCCGATGAGTGACAACTACCACAGTTTGATGGTCCCGATACTTGCCCATAGATTCGAGAAATCGAGCTCTCATCTCTTCAGCTGTCTCATATTGAATAGGACTATTAGGAAGTAACTCCCCTCTATTTTCTAGAAACAGAATACGAGCTTTTTCAAAATTATCTGTGCCACTTTCATAGACCTGCCATTCATGTAATAAAGGCTCTACTCTTAAAGGAAGTTCCGTAGCACAAACCACATAAGAAGCCGTTTCTAAAGCTCTTGTGACTGCAGAAGATACGATTATTTCAGCTGAGTGTAGCAAAAGATTTTTGCCCAGTTCCTTAGCTTGCTGCCGTCCCTTCTCAGACAAGGGTGCCAAATCTATTCCAAATCCCGTATAAGAACGCTCCTCTAACTCACGGTAATCTGGCTCCCCGTGACGCACAAAGATAATCTTCATCTTAGTGCCCAGTCGATCCAAATCCACCAGTCCGCACGCCGTCTGCCTCATCTCCATCTGCGATTAAAAATGGTGCAAAAACAGCCTGAACTACACGTTCCCCAACTTCAAGAACAACCTCTTGGTCTGTGATATTCTTCATCTGCGCAAAAATATGCCCTTCATTTCCAGGATTTCCATAATAGTCCCCATCAATGACCCCAACGGAGTTAATTAAAACCAAGCCCTTCTTGCGAGGGTTTGAAGAACGATCATAGAGATAGAGAACCTCAGTCGGTTGCATATAAGCCTTGACCCCAGTTGGGACGAGAACGATTTCTCCTGGTGCAATCACTGTACGCTCTGCAACCTTTAAGTCGTAACCAGCCGCATGCGCTGTCTCGCGCTTGGGCAATAAATTTTCATCTGTAAAACTCGAAACCAATTCAAAACCACGAATTTTCATCATCTTCTCTTTTCTATCATCATTTATTCTAGATTATTCTATCTTATTTATTCGGAAAAAGCACGAAAAAAAGAGCACACAATTCAAATCGCTTAGGGCTGCTGGATTCCTCCCCTGACCCGCTTCACGCAGAACTGTTGCTCCATTATTTATTATATCACATTCCTGTTCATTTTAAAAGCAAAATTATTTTTTCCGTCTATTTCTAAAAAAATCCTGCATAATAGCTGCGCATTCATCTTCCAAAATTCCCGTTTCAACATCCACACGATGATTGAGACGCTCATCTGTCAAGATATCGTACAAGCTCCCAGCAGCACCAAATTTCTGGTTTTTAGCCCCATAGACTACGTTTGGAATACGGGCGAGTCCAATAGCTCCACTACACATGACACAAGGCTCAATGGTCACAAAAAGCGTGCAATCCAGCAAGCGCCAGCTCTCCTCACTCAGATTCGCATTCTCTATAGCCATAATTTCCGCATGCATAACCGCTCGTTGCAATTCCTCACGCGCATTATGCCCACGACCAATGATTTCTCCGTCCTTGACAATCACACAACCAATTGGAATTTCATCGTGTTCAAGAGCAATCTCAGCCTCTCTCAAAGCTTTCCTCATAAAGACTTCTTTTTCTTCAACTGTATAATTCATCAATTTCCCTTTTTCTACTTGTCGATTTTATTATTATATCATGAATCCCAAGACAAAAAAAGCCACCGAATGCGGTGACTTTATAGGGAGATTATTATGAAAAAGAAAAGTTTAGGATATTGTTACAACAAGTTAGGAGGTCTTCTTGTAACTGTCTATAGTATACCCGACCTATCTTAAACAAATCTTAAAAATATCTTAGGACCAAACACTTTCTAAAATATTTGTTTGTTCACGACCAGGACCTACTGAGAAAGTAGAAATATGAACGCCAACCAATTCACTCACACGACGAACGTAGTTACGCGCATTCTCAGGAAGATCTTCCAAATTACGAACTCCGGTAATATCTTCTGACCAACCTGGCAACTCTTCATAGATAGGCTTGCAACGTTTCAATTGCTCAAGACTAGCTGGATAGTAGTCAATACGTTGACCATCAAGATCATAGGCCACACAGATTTTCACTGTATCCAAACCGCTCAAAACATCGATAGAGTTCAATGAAAGATTAGTAATACCAGAAACACGACGACTATGACGCATCACAACTGAGTCAAACCAACCCACACGACGTGGACGACCAGTAGTTGTACCATACTCATGACCTACTTCACGGATACTTTCTCCCACTTCATCAAACAACTCAGTTGGGAATGGACCGTCTCCTACACGACTGGTATAGGCTTTACATACACCTACAACCTTATCAATCTTGCTTGGACCAACACCAGAACCGATAGTCACACCACCAGCCACAGGATTTGATGACGTAACAAATGGATAAGTACCTTGATCAATATCTAACATAACACCTTGTGCACCTTCAAAGAGAACACGTTTGCCATTATCAAGCGCATCGTTCAAAATGACAGATGTATCTGTCACATACTTCTTGATTTGTTGACCATATTCGTAATACTCTTCAAAAATATCATCGAAATCAATCGCTTTACTGTCATACAATTTTTCAAAAAGACGATTCTTCTCAGCAAGGTTACGTTCTAAACGCTCACGGAAAATATCTTTATCCAAAAGATCTGCGATACGAATCCCAACACGAGCAGCCTTGTCCATATAAGCTGGACCAATCCCTTTGATAGTAGTCCCAATCTTATTTTCACCCTTAGCTTCTTCTTGCAAACGATCCAACTCGATATGATAAGGCAAAATAACATGCGCACGATCAGAAATTCGTAAGTTATCAGTTGTAATACCTTCCTCATGAAGATAGCTCAACTCTTTTACAAGAGATTTAGGATTTACAACCATCCCATTTCCAATAACAGAGATTTTTTCAGGGAAGAAAATCCCAGATGGAATCAAGTGCAACTTAAATTTCTTACCATCTATCACAATCGTGTGACCTGCATTATCACCACCTTGGTAACGTGCAATCACTTCTGCATTCGCTGAAAGGAAGTCAGTAATCTTCCCTTTACCTTCATCACCCCATTGGGTACCTACAACAACAACTGAAGTCATAATCTTGTCTGAGCCCTCAGGCTCTTCCTTTCTCACATACATGGCAGGACTCTCACCTGCAATTATATCTTACAATTTATTATAAGAAAAAATTGCCTTTTTATCAAGAAGAAACAATAGAAAGAGTTGCTATTTCCAACTATTAAAAAATGTTTTAGAAAAAATTCCGGCTATTTATCATTATTTTCCCACAAAAAGTTAAATTTGTTCGGAAATTAATTCATACTGTCTCAACAAGCAACAAAACCTTGTTTCATTATCAATTTTTCAAGATACAAACGATAAGCAACACGATAATGGTAAACAATAAAATCCCGATGATTACCAATGCCATATCGGAAAAGATAATAAATCAAAAATTTAAAATGAAAATGTTCCCAGTCCCAACTATCACCAAAGAAAGTAGCATACTCTTCTTCGATACTGTTATAGAAATCTGTCATCTGATTATAAATATTTTGTAGCATAATTATACTCCTTTTCTTTTTATGACCTTATTCTAACAAAAAATTATAAACAGTTATTATCAAATCCTGAATTGCTCAAATATCAACCTCAAAAAGATAACAAATAGAAAAAAGTGACAGAATAGGAATAGATTTACTAACTAAATTTCAAACGATTAAAGTCCTAAAAACCGCCTTAAAACTTTAGCTCTATAATATTCGTAATGGGTAAATCCCCTATGGATATTATGGAGCCTATTATTGTGTAGAAAAAAGTCCCATAAGATCTATAATGAAAAGTGACCAAACCATCATTAGAAAGAATCCTATGGAACAATTACATTTTACCACAAAACTACTCGATATTAAAGACTCAAATATCAAGATTCTAGAAATCATCAATAGGGATACCCACAAAGAAATTATCGCTAAGCTGGATTATGAGGCCCCTTCTTGTCCTGATTGTGGAAATCAAATGAAGAAATATGACTTTCAAAAAACTTCTAAGATCCCTTACCTCGAAACAACTGGTATGCCTTCTAGAATTCTCCTTAGAAAACGCCGTTTCAAGTGCTATCACTGTTCAAAAATGATGGTTGCTGAGACTTCTCTCGTCAAGAAGAATCATCAAATCCCTCGTATCATCAACCAAAAAATTGTGCAAAAGTTGATTGAAAAAACTTCTATGACCGATATTGCTCATCAGCTTGGCATTTCAACTTCAACTGTCATTCGTAAGCTCAATGACTTCCGTTTTAAGCTTGATTTTTCTCGTCTGCCTAAGATTATGTCCTGGGATGAGTACTCCTTTACAAAGGGAAAGATGAGTTTCATTGCGCAAGATTTTGATAATCTTAATCTTATCACTGTTCTTGAAGGCAGAACACAAGCTGTCATCCGAAATCACTTTCTTCGCTACGATAGAGCCGTTCGTTGTCAAGTGAAAATCATTACGATGGATATGTTTCGTCCTTACTATGACTTGGCTAAACAGCTTCGATTTCGAATTTCTAGGCTCAGGCTGAAACATTCTCCCAGTCGTATACACTTAACCAATAAAGAAATTCTAGACAAGCTTTTGAGCTATTCAGAAGACTTGAAACACCACTATCAGCTCTATCAGCTCTTACTTTTTCACTTTCAGAATAGGAAACCAGAGAAATTTTTCGGACTCATTGAGGACAATCTGAAGCAGGTTCATCCTATTTTTCAAACTGTCTTTAAAACCTTTCTAAAGAACAAAGAGAAAATCGTCAACGCTCTTCAATTACCTTATTCCAACGCCAAATTAGAAGCCACCAATAATCTCATCAAACTTATCAAACGAAACGCCTTTGGATTTCGGAACTTTGAAAACTTCAAAAAAAGGATTTTTATCGCTCTGAACATCAAAAAAGAAAGGACAAAATTTGTCCTTTCTCGATCTTAGCTGACTTCAACCCACTACAGTTGACAAAGAGCCTTATTAATTACATAAAAAGAGGTCTAAACCTCCTTGAAATAACTACTCCGCCAGTAGGACTCGAACCTACGACATCATGATTAACAGTCATGCGCTACTACCAACTGAGCTATGGCGGATAAAAGCTAAGCGACTTCCTTATCTCACAGGGGGCAACCCCCAACTACTTCCGGCGTTCTAGGGCTTAACTTCTGTGTTCGGCATGGGTACAGGTGTATCTCCTAGGCTATCGTCACTTAACTCTGAGTAATACCTACTCAAAATTGAATAT
>NZ_QQRU01000007.1 GCF_003428885.1 Streptococcus sp. LQJ-218 | reverse complement strand
TTAACCAATTGGAACAAGCCATTGTAGACTATATTGATTACTACAACAATAAGCGAATTAAGGTAAAACTAAAAGGACTCAGTCCTGTGCAATACAGAACTAAATCCTTTGAATAAATTAATTGTCTAACTTTTGGGGGTCAGTACAATTTTCAGTTGTTGCTTTTTCGATTTTATTTAATCTGAGCTAGTAGCGATTGGCCAAACCACCACACAAGATTTGCTCCCATGAGTTGGAAAAGATCAATATCCTCAATCCTTGTCTGCTTCTTTTTCTTTTACGAGATCTTTTTGTGAATCTTTTTCAGAGAGTTTTTGATCGATATACTGGTTAATGGTTTCGTAAAATTCCTTGGTCGTCTCACTATCTATTTTTGTCGAATTATGGACTTGATTGACTTTCAATTGAACAGATTGAATACCGTAAGAAGCTTGTTTTTGGTGGAGCGTTTCTAATTCTTCTTCTGAAATCGGATCTCCAACAACTGTCAAGACCAATTCATTATTCCTTGACTTGTAGACTTGATTAATGACCGTATGATTGGCGAACTCTTTGCCTACAAACTTTTTAATCCCTTCTTTTCGCGCTTGATCTATCGTCAGAGTGACTGCTGAATAGCTGGCTGGAAGAATCAATAATACAATCAAGATTATCAATCCAATTCTCATTTTAACATTTAGCTCTTTAAATGAACTTAAGGGAGATTTTCTCATCAAAATTCTTGTTCCAACCATGTTGATTAGCATGATAAAGACAAAGTTGATCAAGAAAAGATAGAGAGCTCCAAATAAAAATCGTACATTTCCAGTAGCTAAACCATAGCCTGCAGTGCAGATAGGTGGCATCAAAGCTGTTGCGATGGCTACTCCTGGTACGATATTGTTTGCTTCTTTTTTCCTTGAACCAATGAAACCGGCTATCCCACCCGCAATAGCAATGAGAACATCCCAAATGGTTGGAGAGGTTCGTGCAATCAATTCGCTACTTTCATAAGATAAGGGAGAAATCCAGAAATACAGAGTCGACACAAGCAAACTGACCAATACTTGAGTAAATAAAACCTCTAGAGATTGCTTGATTAAACGCGTATCAAAAATAGCTAAACCAAACCCCAGTCCAACAATCGGTGTCATAAGAGGGGAAATCAGCATGGCTCCAATAATGACAGCTGTTGAGTTCATATTTAAACCTATAGAGGCAATAAAAATCGCACACATCAAAATCACTATATCTCTTAATCGAACATGAAGATCATCATATAGTTTCTCGCGAAATTCACGTGTTGAATAGTTTCTGGTCATTGGTTACTCCTTTTATTTCATATAGTCTTGTTTCTGCATGGATGATGGTAGAGAGACTTCTGTCCCGTCTTACATATTTTTCTTCTCATCTCTTATTCTTTTGAAAATGATCCTTTAAATATCCATCAATCTATCCTTAACATTATACCAAAAATTTTACAGCATTTATATGAAGAAATCTATAAATTTAACAGATAGTTAAAGCCAGAAATTTTTGTTTCCTTATCCGAAGAAGGAAAAACGGTATCTCCTCTGAAAAAAGATGCCGTTTTAATCGTTAAACAGGATGAGTGTGTTTGACAATCCATTTCTCCATTTTGATGTTCAGCCAGAAACGTCCAATCATTCAGAATCAACAGTCCGACCGCAAGAGTGTAAAAAATATTATTGTAGACTACTCAATGCCATTAAGTTAAGAAATTCAAATACATTTCGTCTTATCCTGGGTTCTTATCTATTATGCTCACTCAAGGACTAGGTTCACTTGAGCAAATTGAATCCGCACTGTCGTTCCTTTTCCAACCTCAGACTCAATGCGAATCTGGTGACCCAGTTCTTCAGAAATTTTCTTAGATAGATAGAGGCCAAGTCCAGATGACTGCTGGGTCAAACGCCCATTATAGCCTGAAAAGCCACGTTCAAAGACTCGAAGTACATCACTGTTTTTTATCCCGATTCCCGTATCCTTGATACAAAGCTCTTGCCCTTCCATATAAATCTCCAGACCACCTTCCTTAGTGTACTTGAGACTATTTGAGATGATTTGCTCTATGACCACTAGTAACCACTTTTTATCCGTCACGATTTCTTTATCAAGGTCATGTAGATTGACATTTAGGCCTTTTTGAATAAAGAAAAGAGCGTATTTACGAATTATTTCCTTGATAAGGTCCTCAATTTGAACCTGCTTTAAGACCAAATCATCATGGAAACTTTCTAAACGCAGATACTGTAAAACCAGATTGGTATAGGAGTCGATCTTGAAAATTTCCTGTTCTAATTGCTGCTTCAGTTGGCGGTCGGCTACTTCTGCAACTAAGAGTTGACTGGCTGCAATGGGGGTCTTAATCTGATGGGCCCATAAGGTATAGTAATCCAGCAAATCCGTCAGTTTTCTTTCTGAATCTGACCTCTGCTGATAGAGTTCCATCTCACGCGCTTCTAATTTTTCTGCTAAAGCTACTTCCAAAGGAGACTGAGCTTCCCTCTCCCCATAGAGAATTTCCTTGCGATAGACCTGCATTTCCACCAATATGTCCCAAGCGAAAAATAAAATGGTTACAAAGCAACACAAGAGAAAAAAGTAGAGAAAGTAAATTCCCAAACTTGCAAATAAAAACTGAAAGAGCAAAACCAGAAACGCCAAGGCAAGCAGATAGACAAACAGACGACTACGGGAGCGCAGATAGGCTATAAAAAATTGTCTCCAATCAAGCATGCTTCAGTCCATACCCTATTCCTTTCTTGGTCTCGATAAATCCTATCAAGCCCTGCTCTTCCAATTTTTTACGCAAACGAGCCACATTAACAGAGAGGGTATTATCATCAATAAAAAAGTCACTGTTCCAAAGTTCCCGCATCAGATCGTCACGCGCTACGATATTGCCCGCGTGTTCAAATAAAACACGTAAAATCTGGAATTCGTTCTTAGTCAAATTCAAGGTTCGACCTTGATAATGTAAATCCATGGATTTGGTATTGAGGATAACACCAGCATATTCCAGTAAACTCTCGTCACGCCCGAACTCATAGGAACGGCGCAATAAGCCCTGAACCTTGGCCAAGAGAACCTGCTGGTCAAAAGGCTTGGTT
This sequence comes from Streptococcus sp. LQJ-218, assembly GCF_003428885.1. GTDB lineage: Bacteria > Bacillota > Bacilli > Lactobacillales > Streptococcaceae > Streptococcus. The sequence continues at coordinate 139,882 of NZ_QQRU01000007.1, read as the reverse complement.
ACAAAGTCATCCGCCCCCATATTGATTGCCATGACAATATCCATAGCTTGGTCTCTCGAAGACAGAAACATGATGGGTACCTTGGAAATCCTGCGAATTTCCTGACACCAGTGATAGCCATTAAATAAGGGCAAACCAATATCCATGAGGACCAAATGAGGTTCCGACTGAACAAATAAACTCAACACTTCCATAAAGTCTTCTACCAGAACCACTTCAAATCCCCATTCAGAGAGCATTTTCCCGACCTGTTGACGAATGACCTGATCGTCTTCTACTAATAAAATCTTGTGCATGCGCTCCTCCTTTTCTATTATTATAACAGATTTTTTCATACTAGAAGGTCTGAAAATGAAACAATCCTACTAGCTAATTTGAGGAAAATTTGATAAGATAAAGAAAAGAAAGGAGCACCTATGGCTAATATTTTTGACTATCTGAAAGATGTCGCATACGATTCCTTTTACGATCTTCCTTTAAATGAATTAGACATTCTAGCCTTAACAGAAATCACCTACCTCTCCTTTGATAATCTGGTCTCCATAACTCCTCAGCGACTTTTAGACCTGGCTCCTCAGGTTCCAAGGGAGACTAACATGCTGACCAGCAAAAATCACCTCCAGTTATTGGACGAACTGGCTCAACACAAGCGCTTCAAAAATTGTAAACTCTCCCATTTTATCAATGACATTGACCCTGAATTGCAAAAGCAGTTTGCGGCTATGACCTACCGCCTCACTCTCGATACCTATCTGATTGTCTTTCGTGGAACTGATGACAGCATCATTGGCTGGAAGGAAGATTTCCACCTGACCTATATGAAGGAAATTCCTGCTCAAAAGCACGCCCTACGTTATTTAAGAAATTTTCTTATCCACCATCCTAAGCAAAAGGTCATTCTGGCTGGACATTCCAAGGGAGGAAATCTAGCTATCTATGCTGCTAGTCAAGTTAAGAAAAACTTGCAAAATCAAATCACAGCAATTTATACCTTTGATGCGCCCGGTCTCCACACAGATTTGACACAAACCAAGGGCTATCAAAGGATAATGGATAGAACCAATGTTTTCATTCCACAAGGTTCCATTATCGGTATGATGCTGGAAATCCCTAACCAGCAAATCATCGTATACAGTACTGCCTTAGGTGGCATCGCCCAGCACGATACCTTTAGTTGGCAGATTGAGGACAAGCACTTCGTTCAACTGGATAAAACTAACAGTGATAGCAAACAAGTAGACACAACCTTTAAGGAGTGGGTGGCCACAGTCCCTGACGAGGAACTCCAGCTCTACTTTGATCTCTTCTTTGGCACTATTCTTGATGCTGGTATTACTTCTATCAATGACCTATCTTCCTTCAAGGCTATCGAACACATTCATCATCTCTTCGTCCAAGCGCAATCCCTCACTCCAGAAGAAAGGGAAACCATGGGACGCCTTACGCAGTTATTGATTGATACCCGTTACCAAGCCTGGAAAAATAGATAGTACCTTTCAAAAATCAAATGTCTACAAAATAAAAGACTTAGAATACATACTTTCATGTATGTTCTAAGTCTTTTTAAATAGAATCTAATCGTTAATGAAACTCAAAGAGCAAACTAGGAAGCTAGCCGCAAATTGCTCAAAGTACAGCTTTGAGGTCGTAGATAAAGCTGACGTAGTTTGAAGAGGTCTTCAAAGAGTATAACTACAAAAGAATTCTTTTATTGGATAGCAAACTGATGGCTAATAGTAGGACACAAAAAGCAAGGAAGAGCCATTTCATCTTGACACAGATCGCTACGAACTCCCGAATAAAAGCAGATGGTATGTAGATAAAATTAACTTGAAATGAGGGATAATAAGAATAATACTGGCTTCCACAAACTTCTATTATCTTTCTAAAATGACAGGATAGAGGCTAATACAATTCCTATAACGAGAGGCATTTCTTCCTCCTTTTATGAGTACATTTTATCATAATTATTGATCATAATTAGCCAAAGAAAAAAGAGGGCATCTATCCCTCTCACTCCTTCATCTGACTCTCTGCATCAGCTACCACTTGCTCTAGACTGGTCTGACCAAGCTCAGCCTCCATAGCCAGCTGAATTCTCTCCAATTTTTGATCCAAAACATCATGAATATGAGCTCCTACAGGGCAATTTGGATTTGGATTATCATGGAAACTAAAGAGTTGACCTGTCTTACCAAGACACTCAACCGCTTGATAAACATCTAATAGACTAATATCCTTGAGGTCCTTGACAATCTCTGTTCCGCCCGTTCCACGCGCGACTGAAATCAGCTCTGCCTTCTTCAACTGGGACAAGGTCTTTCTGATAATGACAGGATTGACCCCGACACTAGCAGCCAGAAAATCACTGGTCACCTTACTTTCCTTCCCCTTGAGAGCGATGATAATCAGCATATGAGTCGCAATGGTAAATCTACTTGGAATTTGCATCCTCTCCTCCTTTTTACGAGGCTAGCCTGCCTCTACTCTTCTTTTTCTTTTATTATACCCTTTTTAGTTGTAATGTCAATCGTTACTACTTTTTAACCAGGCATCTAATTCCCTATCGTAGCCCTCTTTCTGGGCCAATTCTCTCAAAAATTCCTGATGATGAGTATGATGGATACCATTGACCAGACTTTCATAGTAAACCTCAAAATAGGGAAGTTTAAGGTCTTTAGCCAGCTGTAATTCAGCTGCCACATCGTAATCCACCCGTCGGAAGTCCATATCTACCAAGCCCTTGTCATCAAACTCTAAAATCATATACTGGGCCCGCAAGTCCTTCCGCAACTGGGCATCTAGAAAGAAAGGTTGCCCAATCGAACCTGGATTAACAATCAATTGGCCACCAGTCCCGTAACGAAGCAACTGCTGATGGATATGACCATAAACAGCAATATCGCAAGGCGGATTGGTGACAAGACGATCAAAATCCTCTTGTTTTCCCAGATGAATCAACTCTCGTCCCCAGTTCTTATCAGGCAGATGATGGCTAATTCCCACCGTCAAATCCCCAAACTGACGATGAATCTGGAGTGGTTGATTGTGGAGCAGTTCAATTTCTTCTAGGGAAATTTCCTCTAAAACATACTGGCACTGGCGCAAGAGATAGCGTTGACTGGGACGAGTACTATCCAATTCCTTGCGGACACCATGCCAAAGACTGTCCTCCCAGTTTCCCAAAACTCTAGCCGTAATCGGTAGTTGAGCCAATAAGTCCAAAATCCTTCTACGCCCTGTCCCTGGCATGAGAATGTCTCCTAGAAGCCAGTATTCATCCACTTCTAGCTGCCGAGCATCTGCCAAAACAGCCTCCAAGGCGGTGGTATTTCCATGAATATCTGAAAGAAGAGCTATTTTCGTCATATCCATCTCCTCGTTTTTTCTCTTGCAATAAGTATAACATAAAAAGTCACAGCTAGAGAAATCTAGCTTTTTTTGATATACTAGATAAAGATATTAGACAAGAGGAAACGAATGACCCCGAATAAAGAAGATTATCTAAAGTGTATTTATGAAATTGGCTTAGATTTGCATAAAATTACCAATAAGGAAATTGCGGCCCGCATGCAAGTCTCTCCCCCTGCCGTAACTGAAATGATTAAACGAATGAAGAGCGAAAATCTCATCCTAAAGGACAAGGAATGTGGCTATCTACTGACTAACCTCGGCCTCAAACTGGTCTCTGAGCTCTATCGTAAACACCGCTTGATTGAAGTTTTTCTAGTTCATCATTTAGACTATACGAGTGACCAGATTCACGAGGAAGCTGAGGTATTGGAACACACTGTCTCTGAACTATTCGTGGAGAGACTAGAAAAATTACTTGGCTTCCCCAAGACCTGCCCTCACGGAGGAACTATTCCTGCTAAGGGAGAACTCTTGGTTGAAATCAACAACCTACCATTAGCTGATATTAAAGAGACTGGATCCTACCGCCTGACTCGAGTTCACGATAGTTTTGACATTCTCCATTATCTGGACAAGCACTCCCTTCACATCGGTGACCAGCTCCAAGTCAAGCAGTTTGATGGCTTCAGCAATACCTTCACTATCCTCAGTAAAAACGAGGATTTACAAGTAAATATGGACATTGCCAAACAACTCTATGTCGAAAAAATCGACTAATTTCTCAAGTCCCCTACCAACCCTGAAAACTTGATTTTCAGGGTTTTATTTCTATTATTTGATTTTACTCTCATTTAGTTGTAGAATGTTTGTAAAAAATAAGAAAGATAGTTTAACCTATGAAAAAATCACTAAAAATTTTTGCGACATCTAAATGGTTTGACCTTTTCGGAGTTGCTTTGGTCGTTTGAATTGCAATTGCATCTGGTTACCTCAACTCCCGTCTCGACAAATTCGTAGACTGGGGACCATGGACTGCCCTTATTCCCTTTGGATTGATTTCTGTAACCAACGTTGGGATTTCCATGTTATCCACTCGCTTCACGGGAAAATTAAGCAAATGGGGAAATTACTTTGGTATTGTCAATACGATTTTGTCTGGTACCATTGATTATATCCTTGGAAATAAGGCGGCCATTATCACCTATCCCGTCACCTTTCTCATCTATACCTTTGCGATTAAGAAATGGGAAGCTTCGCAAGAAGGCAAACCCAACCAAATGAGCCCAAAACAGGTAAAATTGGCGGCCATCATCATTTCCATCATCGCCTTCCTCTTTGCCTTTGTGACCAACTATATTGGCTATGGAGGTAAGATGAATCTCCTTGCCTACGTAACAACTATTGCCTTTGGACTGTCCCTCATTGCCAATGCTTTGAACGCATTGAAACTAACAACTCAATGGGGTTTTTGGTTGATTTACAATTTTGTGCAGCTGACAAAGGCTGGCATTCAAGGAAATTTCGCCAATATCGGTAAATACATCTTTTATATCCTCAATGCAATCGGAGCTTTATTTGTCTGGAATGATGAAGAGGTGGAACAATAAAAGGGAAATCTAACAGAATCTCCTTACTAAAATTTTTTACCATTTTACTTGTAACTCCCATTCTTTTGGAGTAGAATGAAGATAGATAAAAAAGGGGGGGGGGCTTACTTGGAACTGGATTTTGATTTATAGCGGTTGGCTCATTTTCTTTCATCCTGTGCTATTGACCTATCTTTCAAATCAACTTTGTGACCACTTTAGTCACCTCTATTCCCTGATTAGACCGAGATTCTGGCGCTTTGCCTTACAAATCCTCCTGTGGGATAGCCTGATCATTCTCTCTGTGCTGTTTTTAAGGGGTGTCCCACTCTTCCTTCAGGGGACTCTCCTCATCCTAGGACATCTCATCCCTTCCTACCGCATAAGCCAGAGCCTGAAAAGAGACTTCCCTCAAGCATATCAGGAACCCATTGCATTTTGAGGTATTTTATGATAGATGAGAAAAACCAAGCCCGTGAGCTTGGTTTTTCTTATCTATTTTTAGTATCAAGGATAATGGTGACTGGGCCATCATTGACCAGCTCAACCTGCATATCCGCTCCAAAGATGCCTGTCTGAACGGGCACTTCTTGCGCTAATTTTTGATTGAAAGCATCATAATAGTCTGATGCCATATCCGGTTTAGCTGCCCCTGTAAAGGCTGGACGATTACCTTTTTTGGTATCGGCAAACAAAGTAAACTGAGAGATGGAGAGGATTTCTCCTTCAATATCTTTGACAGACAGGTTCATCTTGCCTTCTGCGTCTGAAAAAATCCGCATATTGACCAGTTTTCTCACAGCATAGTCCAAATCTTCCTCTTGGTCCTCTGGTCCAACACCAACCAGCAATAAAAGGCCTTGGTTGATTTTTCCCTGCACCTGATCTTCAACAGAGACTTGAGCTTTCTTGACACGCTGAACGATAATTCTCATAGCAATCCTTTCTGATTATATCAAACCAACTTAACCATTAGTCCGTTTGACAGAGTAAACTTCTGGCACACTCTTAATCTTATCAACTACAGTGGTCAGCATTGAAAGGTTTGAAATTCCAAAGGAAACATGGATATTAGCAAATTTCATATCTTTGGTTGGTTGGGCATTAACTGTTGAGATATTTTTTGTTGTGTTTGAGAGAACTTGCAGTACATCGTTCAATAGTCCTGTACGGTTGAGTCCGTAGATATCGATGTGAGCCATATATTCCTTGCTTGAGAATTGGTCTTCCCATTCAACATCGAGTAGACGTTGCTCATAATTTTCCTGCGAACGAAGGTTCATACAGTCTACACGGTGGATGGCAACTCCGCGTCCTTTGGTAATATAGCCGACGATGTCATCACCTGGAACAGGGTTACAACATTTGGCAATCCGGATCAAGAGACCAGAAGCACCTTGGATGACTACTCCACCCTCATGCTTAACCTTAAGCCTATCCTTGTTCTCCACCTTTACTTCGCCACCCTTGACCAATTCTTCAGCTTCTGCCTTAGCCTTGGCACGCTCTTCTTCACGGCGTTCCTTCTCCGTCAAACGGTTAAAGACAGTGATGGCTCCGATTTCTCCAAAACCAATGGCTGCAAAAAGAGCTTCTTCTGTTTTGTAACTAGTTTTTTGAAGGACTTCATCCATGTGACGTTTGTCCATAAATTTATTAGCCACATAGCCGTTTTCTTGGAGCTGACTAATCAGCAATTCACGACCTTTATTGATGGACAATTCTTTGTCTTGGTTCTTAAAGAATTGACGAATCTTGTTTCGGGCTTTGCTGGTCTTGACCATATTAAGCCAGTCACGGCTTGGTCCAAATGAGTTTGGATTGGTGATGATTTCAACCTGGTCACCTGTTTTTAGCTTGGTAGTCAATGGTACCATGCGGCCATTAACCTTGGCACCTGTTGCTTTTTCCCCAATTTTAGTATGAATCTCATAGGCAAAGTCAATCAGGCCAGAATCTTTTGGAAGTGAACGAACCGCGCCATCTGGAGTAAAGACATAAATCTCCTCAGCCAGATAGTTTTCTTTGACAGTATCTACAAATTCCTTGGCATCATCTGCTTGATCTTGAAGCTCCATCATCTCCTTGATCCAGTTCATCCCAATGGCAGATTCCTTGCTATTAACCTGACCCTTGATGCCTTTCTTATAAGCCCAGTGAGCCGCAATCCCGTACTCAGCAACCTCATGCATTTCCTTGGTACGAATCTGGAACTCAATCGGTCCTTTTGGTCCGTAAACAGTCGTATGGATAGACTGGTAACCATTGGCCTTACGGTTGGCAATGTAGTCCTTAAAGCGTCCAGGCATTGGTTTCCAAAGCTCTTGGACATATCCCAACATGGCATAGACATCACTCTGAGTGTCTAGGATACAACGAATGGCAATTAGGTCATAGATCTCCTCAAAACGTTTTCTCTTATCCTGCATTTTGCGGAAAATCGAGTAAATATGTTTGGGACGACCGTAAATCTTCCCTTTCAAGTGACGATCCGTCGTATATTCCTCTAATTTTGTGACTACCTCATCCACCAAGGCCTCACGCTCTCTGCGCTTTTCCTTCATCATATGGGTAATCTTGTAAAATTCCGTTGGATTTAGATAACGGAAAGATAAGTCTTCCAACTCCCATTTGACACTGGAAATCCCCAAACGGTGGGCAAGTGGGGCATAGATTTCCATGGTTTCTTTGGAAATACGCTCCTGCTTGTCTTTTCGAAGATGTTTCAGGGTCCGCATATTGTGCAAGCGGTCAGACAATTTGACCAAGATAACGCGGATGTCCTCAGACATGGCCATGAGCATCTTGCGATGATTTTCCGCTAATTGCTCCTCAATCGATTTGTACTCAACCTTACCAAGTTTGGTAACGCCATCAACGATTACCCGCACATCAGGGCCAAACTCTCTTTCCAAATCATCCAAGGTCGCATCTGTATCTTCTACCACATCATGCAAGAAACCACAGGCTACCGTTACAGCATCTAGCTTAAGTTTGGCTAAAATACCTGCTACTTGGATAGGATGAATAATGTAGGGTTCGCCAGATTTACGGTATTGACCACTGTGGCATTCCACCGCATAGACCAAGGCCTTATGGACAAAAGCCACATCTTCTTTCGATAAATATTTTTGCGTTAAAGCGACGACTTCATCGCCTGAATAAATTACTTCTTTTGGCATGCAAACTCTCCCATTCTTCCTACCATTTTAACACTTTTTTGAGGATATGAAAACTAGAAAAAGAGGATTCTAAAGCTTATTCAAGTTGTTGGGAAGGAGGATAAAAAAGATTCACACTAAAATAATAAAATTATCTGATTTTCATCTATCTTTTTTGATATAGGCTACACTAAAAGTCAGGAAAATGAAAACACATTCTTCTTTTTTCAATAAATAAGGTTTGATATTTTGGTAATTTTCTAACTTTTTTAGTGTATAATGGTAATAAGAACAGTTTTTTACGATAATTACTGAAATTTCATTTCTCTAGAAAGGCAAACAAGATGAAATCACACAAAAGACTGACACTTTTAACTTTGGCTATTCTTGGCTTATCAAACCAAGTCGTTTTAGCTGATGATACGAGTCGTTCCACTACTAGCTCTATGACTAGTTCACCCAGTAGCTCAACAAGCAGTTCTACAAATGCTTATACTAGCAGTTCTCAAGCTAATACAGAAACTTCGTCAAGTACAGCTACTTCAAGTGAGCAAGAAAGCAAACCTTCTCTTTCTAGGGAAACCAAACCCAATCAACCTCTACAGACTGGCTGGGTAAAAGAAGGGAACAAGTGGACTTTTTATAGTCAAACTGGGGTCAAATTTACAGATACTCTCTATGATGGTTATTTCTTTGATAGTCATGGCTACTTGCTTGAAAACAGCTGGTACCAAATGGGAAATAATTGGTACTATATCAATGGTTCAGGTAAATATTTATCCAACCAATGGAGCCAAATCAATGGCAAGTGGTATGCTTTTGATGGCTATGGTAGAATGTTGTCCAATGTCTGGAAAGACGATTACTACCTCAAATCCAGCGGTGCTATGGCAGATAAGGAATGGGTCTACGACCAAAGCTACTCTAGTTGGTTTTACCTAAAATCTGGCGGACGCTATGCCCAAAAACAATGGATTGGTTCCTACTATCTAAAATCTGGTGGCTACATGGCCCATAAGGAATGGATTTATGACCCAGACTATCAAGCTTGGTACTATCTTAAAGACGATGGTGTGTATGTTACAGGAACCTATGCGGTGGATGGTAAAAACCAGCTCTTCCAAGGGAATGGAAAATGGGTTCGTGAATTAGCACAAGGTTTTCAAAAAGGACATTACTCTAAAACTATCTTTCTCGATCCAGGACACGGTGGTAAGGATCGCGGGGCTTATTACTATGGCATAGCTGAGAAAGAATTGAACCTACAAGTTTATCGTAAGCTACGTAAACGACTAGAAGGACTCGGCTATACCGTTCTCACCTCTCGAGACAGTGATGTAGACGTTGATTTTATTACCGAACGTTCTCGTATGGTCAACAAGACTAATGCTGACTTTTTCATCAGCCTTCATTTCAATGCAAAAGGGAATGATACAACCATTAACCTAGGTATCCAGACCTATTCTTACAAGGATGAACCTGGTTTCCCTAGCAAGATTAACAAGGATTGGCACAACAATCCTGAACGGATGAGTGAAAGCAATCGTCTCGCAGCCGATATCCATTCTTCACTGCTAGCTGAAACTGGAGCTAGAGATGCCGGGCTCTTGCAAGCAACCTTTGCTGTTCTTCGTGAAACAGCTAAACCAGCTGTTTTGCTAGAGATGGGCTATATGGATAATCCAGAAGAAAACCAAAAAATCTGCAGTAGTGACTACCAAGATAAACTAGTTGAAGGGATTGTCAAGGGAATCCAAAAATATTATGCTGGCAATTAAAACAGTTTAAGCCTCGAACTCATTCGGGGCTTATTTTTTTATCTAAATCTAGTTCTTCTTTCTAGAACTATTCCCTTTTTATGCTTATTCTCCCCAACTGTGCTATACTTAATTTATACTCAATGAAAATCAAAGAGCAAACTAGGAAACTAGCCGCAGGTTGCTTAAAGCACCGCTTTGAGGTTGAAGATAAAGTTGACGCGGTTTGAAGAGATTTTCGAAGAGTATTAGTACATTCTTTAAGATTGGAGCTAGTATGAAAATCCATAAAACCGTGAATCCTGTTGCTTATGAAAATACCTATTACTTGGAAGGCGAAAAACACCTCATCGTCGTCGATCCTGGTAGCCATTGGGACGCCATTCGTCAGACAATAGAGAACATCAACAAACCGATCTGCGCTATTCTATTGACCCACGCTCATTATGACCATATCATGAGTCTGGACTTGGTGCGCAAGACTTTTGGCAATCCCCCTGTCTATATCGCAGAGAGTGAAGCCAGCTGGCTCTATACTCCTGTCGATAATCTCTCTGGTCTCCCTCGTCACGATGATATGGAAGATGTGGTCGCAAAACCTGCAGAACACACCTTTGTCTTTCATGAAGAATACCAACTAGAGGAATTTCGTTTTACTGTCTTGCCAACACCAGGTCACTCTATCGGTGGTGTTTCTATCGTCTTTCCTGATGCTCACCTAGTCTTGACAGGTGATGCTCTTTTCCGTGAAACAATTGGACGAACTGATCTTCCGACTGGTAGCATGGAGCAACTCCTTCATAGCATCCAGACCCAACTCTTCACCCTACCAAACTATGATGTCTATCCAGGGCATGGTCCAGCTACGACCATCGCTCACGAAAAAACCTTCAATCCTTTTTTCTAGCAAGATGATGACAATCAATTTCGCAATTTAATACTCAATAAAAATCAAAGAGCAAACTAGGAAGCTAACCGCAGGTTGCTCAAAGTACCACTTTGAGGTTGCAGATAAAGCTGACGTGGTTGAATTGATTTTCGAAGAGTATAAGTAAATTATACAGCAAATCTTTCCATTACAAAAGGCATCCTATCAAGGTTTTCACACCTGATTGGATGCCTTTTTCTGATGACTAGATTTTTTACATTACCAAATAATCACGCGGTCTTCTGGTGAGCGCCACATTCCGTCACCTTCTTTGACATCATAGGTTGTAAAGAAGTCATCAAAGTTTGGCACTTGGATGTTAACACGGAGTTTAGCTGGTGCGTGCACATCAACACTAGCCATGAGTTTCATCAACTCTGGGCGACCTTTCATTCGCCAGATACGAGCAAAGTTATGGAAGAACTCTTCAGCTGAGAAGTCTGGTTCTCTCTTGGCAGCTTCTAGCGCTGCAGCGATTCCTCCTAGGTCAGCAACATTTTCAGATACGGTCAATTTCCCGTTAATGGTTGCTCCATAAGAATCTTGTCCATCAAACTGGTCAATGACTTTTTGTGTTTTCTCCTTGAAAGCTGCATAGTCACTCTCTGTCCACCAGTCCTTGAGGCTACCATTTTCATCAAAGGATGCTCCGTTGGTATCAAAGGCGTGAGAAATTTCATGGGCGATAACTGCACCGATCCCACCGTAGTTAGCAGAAGATGACTGATGTAGGTCATAGAATGGTGCCTGTAAGATAGCGGCTGGGAAGACAATCAAATTCTTTTGTGGATTGTAGTAGGCGTTGACCATATGAGCAGGCATTCCCCACTCCTTATAGTCAACTGGCTGGTTCCACTTGCTCCAACTGTGCTTAATTTCCACACGCGCAAAGGCTAGAGCATTGTCAAAAAGGCTAGCATTTTCATCCACTACCTTGTTCTTGTAGCGCTCTGGTAATTCTTCTGGATAGCCGATATATGGCTTAATGACATTGAGTTTGACGATGGCCTTGTCACGAGTTTCAGGAGTCAGCCAGTCATTCTGAGCCAAACGTTCCTTATAGACATCAATCATAGTTGCCACTTTTTTCTCCACATCCGCCTTGGCTTCTGGAGAGAATTTTTCGTGGGCATACCAAAGGCCAAGAGCTTGTTTAAAAGGTCCTTGTGCTAGCTGATAGGCTGACTTGACCTTGTCTTTGGCTTCTGGAATTCCTGAAAGCGCACGGCTATAAGCTCCTGACAGGACACGGATTTCTTCTGTTAAATAGCTAGTTGAAAGATTTACCACACTCAAGATCAAGCTTGCCTTGAGGAGAGGCCAAGCTTCTTCACTATAGAATTGCTCTGCTGCTTGCCAGAAACGTTCTTCATCTACAATGACCTTATCAGGTACTTGTCCAAGAACAGCTTGGAAAAAGTCATCTAGAGGTAGAGCAGGTGCAAACTTTTTGAAATCTTCGTAAGCATATGGATGGTAAAGTTTTGCGTATTCTGAACTCTCTTCGTTTGAAAGAACGACAGCTGCGATACGGCGGTCCAATTCCAATCGTTTCTCTAAAAGATCTTTGATTTCTTCATCTGAGAAGTTATAGGCTTTGAGGAGATTAGAGGTACTTTCTTTCCAAAGGTTCAATAATTCCTCACGCTGTGGATGGTCTTCCGCATAGTAGGTTGTATCAGGCAAGATAGTTCCTGGAGCACTGGCCCATAGAACATTGGTTCTAGCATCCATAAAGTCTGGTGATACTCCAAATGGAAGAAAGTTAGGTTTGCCAGCTAATTCAAATGCAGCTAGTTTGCTTGCAAAATCCGCAAAAGTTTCTAATTCTTGGAATTCTTTAAGAAGAGGTAAGACAGGTGTGATACCGTCCGCTTCTCTCTTGTCAAAATCACGAACTAGGCGGTGGTATTTGACAAAGTTTGCCAAGATAGCATCATCAGGAACCTCTTTTCCTGTCAACCACTTGTCTGTTGTCGCTAGCATCAGGTCTTCAATTTCTTCGTCAAGGTCGATAAAACCACCTGTTCTCGATTTATCAGCTGGAATGACGGCCGTCTTTTCCCATTCACCATTTATAGCATCATAAAAATCATCTTGATAACGTGTCATCTTGTTCTCGCTTTCATTTTTCACTTATTCTTAGCTTAGCAAAAATCCCTTGGGAATGCAATTAAAATTGCCGAATTACCTTCTTATTTTAATCGTTAATATTTTAAATTTTTACAAAATTAACTTGACTTAAAAATAAAATTAAGGTATATTAAAAAACAGGAGGAATACAACTGTATGATACGTATCGAAAACCTCAGTGTCTCCTACAAAGAAACGTTGGCACTAAAGGATATTTCACTAGTGCTCCAAGGACCAACAATTACCGGTATCATTGGTCCAAACGGTGCTGGAAAATCAACATTATTAAAAGGTATGCTGGGAATTATCCCACATCAAGGTCAGGCATTTCTCGATGACAAGGAAGTTAAAAAATCCTTACACCGAATTGCCTATGTCGAACAAAAAATCAATATCGACTACAACTTTCCCATCAAGGTCAAGGAATGCGTCTCGCTAGGACTCTTTCCTTCTATCCCTCTCTTTCGCAGTTTAAATGCTAAACATTGGAAGAAAGTGCAAGAAGCCCTTGAAATCGTCGGCCTAGCTGACTACGCAGAACGTCAAATCAGTCAACTGTCTGGAGGTCAATTCCAGCGGGTCTTGATTGCCAGATGTTTAGTTCAAGAAGCCGACTATATCTTACTGGATGAACCTTTTGTTGGGATTGATTCTGTCAGTGAGGAAATCATCATGAATACGCTGAGAGATCTGAAAAAAGCTGGCAAGACGGTCCTTATCGTTCACCACGACCTCAGCAAGGTTCCCCACTACTTCGATCAAGTCTTACTTGTCAATCGAGAAGTGATTGCTTTTGGTCCAACCAAAGAAACCTTTACCGAAGCCAATCTCAAAGAAGCTTACGGTAATCGACTCTTTTTCAATGGAGGTGACCTATGATTGCAGAATTTATAGATGGATTGCAAAAATTCCATTTCCTACAAAATGCCTTGATAACAGCTATTGTCATCGGGATCGTAGCTGGAGCTGTGGGATGTTTCATCATCCTACGTGGGATGTCACTCATGGGAGATGCCATTTCACATGCTGTCTTACCAGGTGTAGCCCTCTCCTTTATCTTGGGCATTGACTTCTTTGTTGGAGCCATTGTCTTTGGACTACTCGCTGCTATCATCATTACCTATATCAAGGGAAACTCGATTATCAAAAGCGATACCGCCATCGGCATTACCTTTTCTTCTTTCTTAGCCCTCGGTATCATCTTGATTAGTGTCGCTAAAAGTTCAACTGACCTTTTCCATATCCTTTTTGGTAATATCCTAGCCGTCCAAGATACGGATATGTTTATTACTATGGGTGTGGGGGCAGCCATTCTCTTGTTAATCTGGATTTTCTTCAAGCAACTCTTGATCACTTCCTTTGATGAACTCTTGGCTAAAGCCATGGGAATGCCTGTCAATTTCTATCACTACCTTCTCATGGTACTCCTGACTCTCGTGTCTGTGACAGCCATGCAAAGTGTTGGAACTATCCTGATTGTAGCCATGCTGATTACCCCAGCTGCAACTGCTTATCTCTATGCTAATAGCCTGAAAAGCATGATTTTTCTTTCCTCAACCTTTGGAGCTATAGCTTCAGTTTTGGGACTCTTTATCGGTTATAGCTTTAACCTTGCGGCAGGTTCTAGTATCGTGCTTACAGCTGCTAGTTTCTTTCTCATTAGCTTCTTTATCGCTCCAAAACAACGATATTTGAAACTAAAAAATAAACATTTGTTAAAATAAGGGGCAATGCCCCAATAAATTGGAGGATCTAATGAAAAAATTAGGTACATTATTCGCTCTCTTTCTTTCCGTTATTGTTCTTGTAGCATGTGCTAGCGGAAAAAAAGATGCAGCTTCTGGTCAAAAACTAAAAGTTGTTGCTACAAACTCTATCATCGCTGATATTACTAAAAATATTGCTGGTGACAAGATTGATCTTCACAGTATCGTTCCGATTGGTCAAGACCCACACGAATACGAACCACTCCCTGAAGATGTTAAGAAAACTTCTGAGGCTGACCTCATTTTCTACAACGGCATCAACCTTGAAACAGGTGGCAATGCCTGGTTTACAAAATTGGTAGAAAATGCCAAGAAAACTGAAAATAAAGACTACTTTGCAGTCAGCGAAGGCGTTGAAGTTATCTACCTTGAAGGAAAAAATGAAAAAGGAAAAGAAGACCCACACGCTTGGCTTAACCTTGAAAATGGGATTATCTTTGCTAAAAATATTGCCAAACAATTGAGCGCCAAAGACCCTAACAACAAAGAATTTTATGAAAAAAATCTCAAAGAATATACTGATAAGTTAGACAAACTTGATAAAGAAAGTAAGGATAAATTTAATAACATCCCTGCTGAAAAGAAACTCATTGTAACCAGCGAAGGAGCATTCAAATACTTCTCTAAAGCCTATGGTGTCCCAAGTGCCTACATCTGGGAAATCAATACTGAAGAAGAAGGAACTCCTGAGCAAATCAAGACCTTGGTTGAAAAACTTCGTCAGACAAAAGTTCCATCACTCTTTGTAGAATCAAGTGTGGATGACCGTCCAATGAAGACTGTTTCACAAGACACAAATATCCCAATCTACGCTCAAATCTTTACTGACTCTATCGCAGAACAAGGTAAAGAAGGCGACAGCTACTACAACATGATGAAATACAACCTTGACAAGATTTCTGAAGGATTATCTAAATAAATTTCTAAAAACGTCATTCTCACGTGAGCTGGCGTTTTTCTATGTCCATATTTCCAGTCAAATCATTGGAAAATTCTGGCTGTTTCAGCTAAAATGGAAGAAAAAAGATTGGAGTATTTTATGGTAACTTTTCTCGGAAATCCTGTGAGCTTTACAGGTAAACAACTACAAGTCGGCGACAAGGCACTTGACTTTTCACTCACTACAACAGATCTTTCTAAAAAATCTCTAGCTGATTTTGATGGGAAGAAAAAAGTCTTGAGTGTCGTGCCTTCTATCGATACAGGTATCTGCTCAACTCAAACGCGTCGTTTTAACCAAGAACTGGCTGGACTAGACAACACAGTTGTCTTGACTGTTTCTATGGACCTCCCTTTTGCTCAAAAACGTTGGTGCGGTGCTGAAGGTATTGAAAATGCCATCATGCTCTCAGACTATTTCGACCATTCCTTTGGACGTGATTATGCTCTCTTAATCAATGAGTGGCACTTTTTGGCACGCGCAGTCTTTGTCCTCGATACTGACAATACGATTCGCTACGTTGAATACGTGGACAATATCAACTCAGAACCAAACTTCGAAGCCGCAATTGCAGCTGCTAAAGCCCTATAGAAAAAATCCTCTGTCACAAAGAGTTCCCTACTCTTTGAAACGGAGGATTTTTGTTTACGAGTAAATATAAGATCAATCAGCTAAAAAGAACTGCCTGACTCTTTGAAAATCTATTCAAACCACGTCAGCGTGGCCTTGTCGTAGATATATGTTACTGACTTCGTCAGTTCTATCTGCAACCTCAAAACGGTGTTTTGAGCTGACTTCGTCAGTTCTATCCACAACCTCAAAACAGTGTTTTGATCTAACTTCGTCAGTCTTATCTACTAGCTCAAAACGGTATTTTGAGCAACCTGCGGCTAGTTTCTTAGTTTGCTCTTTGATTTTCATTAAGTATTACTCTATAGATTTCAAAGCTTCAAGCATATCAACCTTTCTCAGATGATGATTGACGAAGAAACCAAGCAAGGTCAAAATGATGCTTACTGCTGCCACTGGGATTACGTAGACTTCCCAGCCTACCTGCGGATAAAAAAGAATAGTCGCAGGCGAAATCATTTGAATCAAAAATTGGTGTAAATAGAAACCAGATACCAGACCAAATACGATTCCCACAAGGGACAGCACAATCGTCTCACGATAAATGTAGAGGGTGACTTCATTATTATGAAAACCGAGAACCTTGATAGTGGAGAGTTCACGGATTCTCTCAGCCACGTTGATATTGGTCAGATTGTAAAGGATAACAATAGCCAATAGAACCGATACGATGACCAAGATGGCCATAGTCTGATTGAGTGAACTTGCGACCGAATCAAAGAGTCGAATGGCTGAAGCATTTTGGACGACGCTAGACGCCGCAGCTTGATTCATAAGCAAGCCTGCCTGTCTTTCGATACTAGAAGCACTGATATCCCTCAGCGAGACCAGATAAGTGTTGGCTTGGGGTAGCTGTCCGTAAAGTTGCTCATAGCTAGCCTGACTCATATAAATAAAGTGACCAACGTAGTTCTCAGCAATGGCAGCGACCTTTAGCTTCTTACCTTCAATTTCTAGAGTCTGCCCAGCCTTGACACCTGCCAACTGGGCAAGTTTAGCTGTGATAACGATGCCATCTTTTAATGTCAGCTCCTGCTGATGATGTTGCAGATGGATAAAGGGTGTCAAATCTTCCTTCTCTGTCATCATAAGGGTGATGGTCTGAAGACCAGCCTTACCTTTGAAGTCCTTGTCTAGCGTTTTTGAATAGATTTTCTGGTAGGCTTGGATATCTTGCCCTTTCAACACTTCTTCTAGATCTGCCTTGTCTTGATTGGTCGCACTAGGATTTTCAGAGATAATCATCTGATACTGTTGGATTTGTTGAAACTGTCTAGACGGAACTCCTGCTACAGAGGATTGGATTCCCAAACCTGCAAAGAGCAGGGCTACAGAACCTGCCACACCAAAGATCGTCATCAACATCCGTTGCTTATAACGAAAGATATTGCGGGCTGTTACCTTATGAGTAAAACTGAGACGACGCCAGATAAAACCGATGCGCTCCAGTAAGATTTTAGCTCCTTTGACAGGTGGTTTAGGCAGTAAAAGCTGGGCTGCTTCATCGTGAAGTTCCCTACGAGCTACCAGGTAGGCTGGTAACACACTCGCCAACCAACTTAAACCAAGAGCTAATAAACTATAGCTCCAATAGAACTGAATCTGGGTTTCTCCCACCACCATGTCTTTTGTAATGACACTTGAAATCACACCGGCTAGTAAATAATGTCCAAGTATGCTACCTAGAGCTGTTCCGACAGTCCCAGCTACTAGACCATAAAGGAGAAACTTGGCAATAATATCCTTACTGCGATAGCCCAAGGCCTTAAAAATCCCTGCATGTGTTCGCTCTTCATCCACAAAACGAGTCATGGTTGTAAAGGTCACCATAGCTGCTACGGCATAAAGCACTACTGGAAAGATATTGCCCACTGCCCGAATACTGGCTGAAGCATTACTGTACATGAGATAGCCCTGACCACCTGGTATGGTCTGACGATTATAGACTTGATACTTTGGTTCGGCCAAAGTGTCCAAGACTTGCTGATGTTTTTCTAATTTTTCCTTTTCTTGGGCTAGATTTTGTTCAGCCTGCTTTAGTTTGTCCTCTTCCTTACTCAATTCCTGCTTGGCTTGAGTAAGTTGAGCACTCGCCTGCTCTCTCTGGGCTTGAGGAAGCAAGGCTAGTTGACTTTCTTGAGCCTGTAAACGAGCATAGGCAGCTGCTAAACGACGCTTGCCTTCCTGCAAATTAGTCTCAGCCTTGTCAAGGGTTTCTTGACCTTTGTCTAGAGACTCTTGGCCTTCTTTTTTCAAGAGTTGCAGACGTGCCTTGCCATTATCTGATAAAGCTTGTTCAAGATCTTCCTGATGCTGTTTGGATTTCTCTTCATAAGCTACTGAGAAAGCATTTAAGCCTGCTAAATCTTGATATTTCAAACGTGCTATATTGTAGACTTTCTGATCAAACTGACTCGGTAAAATCACTCCATAGGCTGTCAGAGTCCCACTTCCACTACCCGCATAGCCCATATCTCGCTGGGAGAGAATTTCAGCTGAATCCACAAAACCAGTAATGGTATAAGTATGGTCTTTTAAAGAGGAATGACTCTCTTCTTTTTCTTTAAAACTAATCTCCTGTCCCACGCTGTATTGGTCTTGCAAATGAGTAGCCAAAGCAATTTCCTGTCCTGTCTGAGGAAGTCGCCCCTCTCTTAGCTGAAAGGTTGAAATTCGCTCTGGTCTGGAGTACAGTCGAATGGCATCCTCCCCATTATCCATAGTCACATCTGTCAAATAGCCAAACTCAACCTCTGCGCCCTCTATCTGTTCTAGTTCTTCTTGATCTGCTTGATCCAAACCATAGTTAGACATAACTGCCAAATCCAAGGTTTGAGCAGTTTTTAAATAAGCATTAGCTGTCGCCTCCATGTTGGGACTAGTTACTTTGAGACCTACTAGGGCTAGAGAGCCCAACATCATCAAGGTTAAGATGGATAAGAAACGCCCCTTAGAGCCTGTGAAAGACTGAATTAAGTCCTTCCAATAGGTTTTTCGCTTGATCATGCTAGTACTCCAAACTGTCGATATCCTGAGGATACTGGTTGATCACCACATCCTTGACACTGGCATCGTGCATATGAATCACGCGATCAGCAATGGGCGCCAAAGCTCCATTGTGAGTTACGATAATTACCGTCGCTCCCTTTTGACGAGACATATCTTGGAGGATTTTCAAAACTTGCTTCCCCGTCTGATAATCCAAGGCGCCTGTCGGTTCATCACAAAGGAGAATTTTAGGATTTTTGGCTACTGCGCGTGCAATGGAGACTCGCTGTTGCTCCCCTCCAGAAAGCTGAGCTGGAAAGTTATTGAGACGATGAGCCAGACCTACATCTGTCAAGACTTGCTCAGGATCCAAGGCATCTGTCACGATTTCTGAAGCTAATTCCACATTTTCCTTAGCGGTTAGATTGGAAACTAGATTATAAAACTGAAAAACAAAGCCTACATCATTGCGGCGGTAATTGGTTCTCTTGTGGGAACTATAGTCTGCAATATTTGCACCATCAATCCAGATTTCCCCTTCATCATTGGTATCCATTCCCCCAAGCAGGTTAAGAACTGTTGACTTGCCTGCACCAGACGCACCTAGAATGATCACCAACTCCCCTTTTTCAATCTCAAAATTCACATCACGATTGGCCACAATCTCCGTGTCTCCAACCTGATAACGCTTGTAACAGCGTTTCATCTCAATATAAGCCATAAGACCCACCCTCTCTCAAACAAATTACTTCCTACTACCATTATAACGCTTTTTCAACTAGTTGGAAACTGCTTACATTCTCAAATCCTTCAAAAAAGGCAGTCTCAAATCACTGCCTTCTATTATCTTCTTAAAAATAAAATTGAACAAAATCGCCTTCTGCTGTCGCCACTGAAATACAATCATTCCCTATGCATTTCACTTTTGCTTTTTCTTGATTCACTTCAATCACACTTTTTTCAATACCTGGATAAGAGACTCGCAAATCTCCTCCACTTCTTGATAAAATGGTCATCTGTAAGAGTTTTTTATCCTCCCACCGCATACTAACTTCAAAATGTCCGCGTGCCATTAAACCTGAAACAGAACCTCTTGACCAGGCATTGGGTAGGGCAGCTAGGGGCACCAGATAAGCTGTATGAGACTGGAGCAACATTTCCGCCATGCCACTGCTAGCACCAAAATTACCATCTATCTGAAAAGGAGGGTGGCTACACCAAAGATTGGGAAAGGTGGATGTCTTTAATTGCTCTGCTAATAATTTATGGGCTCGATTGCCATCTCCTAGACGCGCCCAGAGATTGATCTTATTAGCCTTGGACCACCCTGTGCCGCCATCCCCACGATCATTGAGGTTAGCACGCGCCGCTTCAAGATACTCCTGCCCCTTATAGCTAAAGAGATTACCAGGATAGAGTCCCACTAGATGGGAAGCGTGCCGATGCTGGGCCTCCACTTTCTCATTTTGAAAATGCTGCTCTTCCTCCTCATACCACTCCCTGATTCGACCAGATTGAGTGATTTGAAGAGGATTAAGCAGGTCAAACTTCTCCTTGACTTCAGCCAACAAGTCCTCATCCAGCCCCAATTCTTGAGCAGCTTGAATAAAATCATGGAATAATTGCCAAATCAGAGATTGGTCATAGGTATTGCCAATCGAAATTGGCCCATGTTCTGGAGAATAAGACGGAGAAGAGACCCAACGATACGCCTGCTGATCCTTATGTAAAAAGGCATTCCAAAAACGTACCGTTTCCCTCAACATGGGATAAATTTTCTCCCTGAGATAGTCTTGGTCCCTATAAAATGAATAGGCTTCATAAACAGTTTGCATCATCCACGCATTGGCAGCTGGTGACCAACCCCAATAGTAATCCCAACCAGGTGCCGTCCAGCCAAAAGGAGTCGCTTGAGTATGAACCAACCAACCATTCTCCTCACCCTTCTGAGAGACGATTCCTGCATACCTTGCAGCCGCTAGACGACCATAGACTCGCAAATCATCGATATAGTTGATGACTGGAAAAGCCGTCTCTAGGAGATTGGTAACATAGGCTGGCCAATAATTCATCTGCAGATTGATATTTAAGTGATAGTCCGAATTCCAAGGAGGATTATCGACCGCATTCCAGACTCCCTGTAGATTAGCTGGTAGAGCATCTGGGCAGTCTCTGGAAGAACTAATCAATAAGTACCGTCCATACTGGAAGAAGAGCTCCTCCAAAGCCTGCCCCTCTTGTGGCTTATAATTTTTTAACAAATCATCTGTAGTGGATGTGTATACATCAGCTCCCAAATCCAATTGAACACGCTGAAATAAAGCTTGGTAGTTATCAATATGCCTTGATTTCAATTGGGCATAGCCCTTTTCTTTAGCTATCTCCACCAAGTCCTTTACTTGCTGCTCCAAATCTAGTTTCTTGCGATAATTGCTAGCAGGATTTTGAGCAAAATCCGTCTTAGCGACCAAGAAGAGATTGGCATAACTGGCTCCTGATATCTGAACCTTATTTGACCAGACTCTAATGTCTCCATCTGTTTGCCAAGCTAGACAGCTAGCAAACTGCAGGTCATTGTCCTTAACCCGTCCCTTCATCAAGATATTAGAAGTAGAGATATCCAGCTGACATTCCTTATAATCAGACTTCTCCTGATTATATTTTCCATCAGAAGCCAAATCACGACTTAGCAACAGTTCTATAGTAAAATCTAGAGCTTTCGACCCTTCCTGAGTAAAGCGTTGAACCAAGAGATCATCTGGAAAACTCGCAAAAACTTCACGTTTAAAATACGTCCCTTTATATGCATAAGATGTCGTCGCAAGCGCCTTACTGATATTCAGCTGTCTATGGTAATCCGTCACCTGAGACAAAGTCTTACCTTGCTGGCTGAACTCAATGAGAAGATCTCCAAAGGACAGATAGGTCCCATATTGACCCGTTTTAGGCCCGACCAGGTGCTGTTCAGCTAGCACTTTAGCAGTATTGTAATCTCTCTTTTCCAAAGCCTGCCGAATATCAGCTAAAAAAAAATACTGGTCCTGAAGATTTCCACCCTGATAATCGGAACTATCAGGAAGTGGACCACCAGACCAAAGACTTTTTTCATTGAATTGAATCCGCTCAGCCCCTATAAGGCCAAATACTTTTGCCCCTAAAGAACCATTGCCTATCGGTAAGGCCTCTTCTTCCCAACCCTTATATGTTCTTGACGCTGGTCGCTTGTAGGCCAATACATAATCTTGTTTTTTATTCCTTATCATACTACCATACTAACATAAAAAGCCTAGAAATCAATCCTAGGCTTACAATTTTTTATTTTCCAAGGTAGTATTCAGAAACGACGTTCAATTTTTCGTCAAATTCGAAGACCAATGGTGGGAAGTTAGGGATTTCCACGTCCATGATTTCGTCATCTGACAAACCTTTGATGTGTTTTACAAGGGCACGGATTGAGTTACCGTGAGCTCCTACGAATACGTTTTTACCATCTTTAAGAGCTGGAGCGATTTTATCTTCCCAGAATGGAAGGGCACGTTCCAAAGTCACTTTCAAGTTTTCAGCATCTGGAATAACTGAATCGTCAAGTGAAGCGTAACGACGGTCAGTGTGAGCTGAATGCTCATCATCGCGATCCATCGCTGGAGGCAATACATCGTATGAACGACGCCAGATGTGAACTTGCTCATCACCAAATTGTTCAGCTGCTTCAGCTTTGTTTTTACCAGTCAAACCACCGTAGTGACGTTCGTTCAAGCGCCATGATTTTTCAACTGGAACCCACAATTGGTCAGAAGCTTCAAGAGCCAAGTTTGTTGTTTTGATCGCGCGTTTCAATACTGAAGTATATGCTTGGTCAAATTCGATACCAGCTTCTTTGATCAATTTACCAGCGTCAATCGCTTGTTGTGTACCTTTTTCAGACAAATCAACATCAGCCCAACCAGTGAAAAGGTTAGCTTTGTTCCATTCAGACTCACCGTGGCGAGCAAAAACCAATTTTACCATTAGATGGATTCTCCTTTAAATTCTCCGAGGTTCTCCCTCGTTTATCTATTCTATTTTACACAATTTTTCACAAAAAAGCTAGTCAAAATCGATTAAAAAGAGAAGAGCTCTTCGACTCTTCACCTAGAATAACTTATCCTTCAATTTTGAATTGTTTCAAGCTTGACAAGTACAAAGCTCCTCCGATGACAAGGACGATTCCACCAATCCAGCCTAAAAATGGAATCAAGCCTACTACAGAACCTACGATTAACAAAACAGAAGGAGCCGAACCACCACGACTTTCTCCCTTGTAGTATACAATTGGAACAATTCCTAAAACTAAAATAGCAATTTTTAAAACAGTTGGAAGTAAAACTCCTGCAACTGTTGTAGATAAAATTAATTCAGGACTCCGGGTATTTGAGCAACCTGCAGCTAGTTTTCTAGTTTGATCATTGATTTTAATTGAGTATTACATAATAAAAACGCATCATATCAGGTGTTCAAAAACTTGATACAATGCGTTTTATAGACTATAAGATTAGTTGTCTTTTCTTCTCAAATTGAGTCTTCCCTAGACTTTTCAACCTTATTTCGCTTCAAATCCTTCTGCAACTACTTCCGCAAAGTTATCTTCAACGATACTTGCACAGTGGTCGCAGATGGTTGCGTTATAGCTGCGTTCTGCTGTTGTTGGGTCGATACGACGGCAACGGTCACATACTTGGCCTGTAGCGCGTTCAACTGTGAAGGCTACATCTTCGAAGTTAACAGCAGCTTCTGGAGCTGGTCCTTCTGCGATGGTCAAGTCTGACACGATTAAAAGTTGAGCTACATTGCTGTTTACTGCATCGAGTAGAGTTTTCACAACTTCATTTGGATAAACTGTCAAGTGTGCTTCAAGGGATTTACCGATTACTTTTGCATTACGAGCTTCTTCCAAGGCTTTTTGAGCTTGACCACGGAAGTCCATGAAGGCTACCCATGTGTCCAAGATTTCTTCTTGATTAGCAAAAATTTCAGCTTCTGGCAATTCTGACAATTGGACAAAGTCTTCAGCTTCAAACTCAAGATATGACCAGATTTCCTCTGCTGTGTGAGGAAGGATTGGTGTCAAGAGCTTAGTAATTTTGACAAGGATATCGTAGAAGACAGTTTGCATTTGACGGCGTTCAAGGGATTTTGCACCTTCGATGTAGACAACATCTTTGGCAAAATCAAGATAGAAGGCAGACAGATCAACGTTGATAAAGTTTACCAGAGCCTTATAAATCGTCAAGAATTCAAAGTCTGCATAGGCATCACGAATGGTTTTCACAAGCTGGTTAAAGCGGATGGTCATGTACTTGTCAACTGAACGAAGTTCTTCGTAAGCCACTGCATCCTCAGCTGGGTTAAAGTCAGATGTATTGGCAATCAAGAAACGAAGAGTGTTACGGATCTTACGGTAAGTTTCAGAGACTTGGCTCAAGATGTCCATAGAGATACGCACATCATTGCTTGAGTCAACACTTGTTACCCAGAGACGCAAGATTTCCGCACCAAATTGTTTTTCAACATCACTTGGAGCAATGGTATTTCCAAGAGATTTAGACATCTTCTCACCTTTACCATCAAGGGCAAAGCCTTGTGACAAGATTTGTTTGTATGGTGCTACACCATGGTTGGCAACAGATGTGATGAGTGATGAGTTGAACCAACCACGGTATTGGTCAGAACCTTCAAGGTAGAGGTCAGCTGGGTATTTGAGTTCTGGACGGTTAACCACAACCCCGTTCCACGAAGAACCTGAGTCAAACCAAACGTCCATGATGTCTGTTTCTTTCTTGAACTCACCATTTGGTGAACCTGGATGTGTAAATCCTTCTGGCAAGAGGTCTTTGGCATCACGTTCCCACCAGATGATGGAACCATGCTCTTCAAAGAGTTGAGCTACATGCTCAATCGTTTCAGCTGTCATGATTGGAGTGCCATCTTCTGCGTAGAAGATTGGTAGTGGAACACCCCAAGCACGTTGACGAGAGATAACCCAGTCACCACGGTCACGAATCATGTTGTAAAGACGGACTTTACCCCATTCGGAATGGAATTTCACTTTTTCAATTTCATCCAAGATTTCTTGACGGAATTTTGAAACTGAGGCAAACCATTGTGGCACAGCACGCCAGATGATTGGTTTTTTTGTACGCCAGTCAAATGGGTATGAGTGAGAGATTTCTTCTTGGGCAAGAAGGAGGTTACCAAGTTTCTCGATAACAGTTGGAACCACCTTGTCATAGAACTGGCCTTCAAACTCAGCGCCAGCATTTGCCATCATGACTCCGCGTTCGTTAACTGTCACAGCAACTTCAAGACCATTAGCCACACCAACATTGTAGTCGTCCTCACCAAAACCAGGGGCTGTATGGACGATACCTGTACCAGAGTCAGTTGTAACGTGGTCACCAAGGATCACCAACTCATCTACAGCTGTATCCCATGGGTGTTCTGTCACAATTTGGTTCAATTCTGAACCACTGTAAGTAGCCAAAACTTGAACATCAGCCCAACCAAATTTCTCAGACAAACTGTTCAACAATTCTGCAGCAACCACAAACTTACGAGCTTCGCCAGCAGGTTGAACCAAAACGTAATCAATGTCTGCACCAACAGTTAAACCACGAGAAGCTGTGATGGTAAATGGGGTTGTTGTCCAAACAACAATGTAAGTATCAGCGTCTAACACACCTTTGCCATCTTTCACCTTGTTGGCATAATAAAGGGAAGTTGAAACCAAATCGTGGTATTCAATCTCTGCTTCAGCAAGAGCTGACTCAGATGACCATGACCAGTAAACTGGCTTGGCACCACGGTAGATATAGCCCTTGTTAGCCATCTCGCCGAAGACACGGATTTGCGCCGCCTCGTAGTCAGGAGTCAAAGTCACATATGGATTTTCCCAGTCACCTGAAACACCCAAACGTTTGAAGTCTTCACGTTGTTTATCTACTTGAGAAAGAGCGTATTCACGGCAAAGTTTCAAGTATTCAACCAAGTCCATTTCTTTGCGCTTAACACCTTGTTTTGCCAAAACTTGCTCGATTGGTAGTCCGTGTGTATCCCAACCTGGGATGTATGGTGCGTAGAATCCTGACATAGACTTAGAACGAACAATGATATCTTTTGAAATCTTGTTCATAGCATGACCAACGTGGATATTTCCGTTAGCGTATGGAGGGCCATCATGAAGAGTGAAATGAGGTTTTCCTTCATTCAACTCTTGACGACGTTGGTACAATTTTGCTTCTTCCCATTCTTTTTGCCATACCGGTTCTTTGGTTGGAAGGCCTGCACGCATTGGGAAAGCTGTTTTCCCAAGGTTAAGGGTATCTTTGAGTTTCATGGTATCTCCTTTATAAATAGTAACAAATTAAAAACCACGACTTCCAAAAAGGACGAAAATCGTGGTACCACCTTTGTTCGGAAAAAGATTTCATCTTTCTCCCTCTTATCCCGTAACGTGGGGAACGTCAAATCTTACTCCATTCAGACTTGAGTTTTTGAGAGGATAATCTTATCAATAGGGAATGCAGGGCTCACACCATCTCCTACTCGCTGGAAATATAAGGATAAAATATTGTTCTCAGATTATTTCTTATAAAATTGTAACAGATTCTTGCGGTGCCGCAAAACCTGGTTCTGAGTTTACAGCTTCAGTAGCTGGTGTTGGTCCTGAGTAATGGCTTGGAGCTACTTCTGGCTCCTCATACATTGGACCAACTGGATGAGCTGGACTTTCTTCAACAACCGGAGCTGGTGAAACCACTTGTTCCTGCTCAGCTCTTGCTTCGACTTCTGCAAGTTCCTTATTAGCCGCTTCGATACGCGCCTGCAACTCTGCCATTTCCTCGGGGGAAAACTGGCGAGTAATATCAATTGGTTCTTCCTCTTGATGTTGTTGCAAGACAGAGTCACCTAAGACTTCACTGACCACTTCTTTGAAAGCCTCATCACTTGTCTGAAGATAAGTCGCTGTTGGGCGAAGAATATCTTCCCAATCTGAAGATTCAACAATTGCTAACTGGCTCTCAATTGTAGATTTAAGACGTTGATGGAAAACACGGCTCTTGTTCTTCAATTCTTCAGTTTCGACAGCAACCTTCTTAGCGTTGTCAGTTGCTTGACGAAGAATTTCATTTGCCTTGTACTTAGCTTCTTCCAACAAACGTTGGGCATCTTGCTCTGCTTGGTGGATGATATTGTTTGAACGTTCTGTTGCAGCTTGTTTTACTCGCTCAGCTGTATCCTGAGCAATCAATACAGATTGACTCAATGAATCTTTCATCTCATCAAAGTAAGACAAACGCTCTTCCAAACTCTTAATATGTAAATCCTTGTCATGATTAGAGCGAACTAAATCTTCATAATCACGAACTACAATATCTAAAAATTCATCTACTTCTTCTTGATCAAACCCTCTGAAGCGTGTGCTAAAGGTTTTATCTTTAATTTCTAATGATGTAATTGGCATATTTTTCCTCACTTACTTAATAACAATTGGACCGTTAATTTCTTTTTATCTTTTTTTGTTTGCCCATTATCTCTAACGAGTTTCAATCGACCAAATTTCCTTACACTAATCAAATCACCAACTTGAACTGAAAAATCTGATTTTTCAACTAAATGATAATTCACTTGGACTGCCTGTTTTTCAATTAACTGACTTGCCTTATTTCTAGACAGCTTGAAGACACCTGCTAGAAAAACATCTAATCTAGAACTAGCAATATGAATATCTAATTCTTGATAATCTTCTACTGTAGCAATTCTCTCAGTAAAATTCCGTTCTTCTAGACGAACCGGTAAACGAGCAATTTTCGTAATACCATCTTGAAAAAGGAGCATAAACTGTCGATTAATGATAATCTGCGCCCTCTCTTCATTGACTAAGATATCACCAAATAGCTTCCTATCGATTCCCAGCTGATTTAAAACTGTTCCTAATATTTTTGCATGTGTTAAGCGCTCAAACTTACTAGGATAGACAATTTCTTGCAAGGATAGTTCAAAATCAGAAAATTCTGGCTCAAAATAATCAGGGTACAGGAGAACCCGAACATATTCAGTTTCAAGAAACTGCCGACTGCTCATGTAGGAGATGCCGTTGGTTGATGCTAGAACCTTTAAAATCTTTTCTTGATGGGGATTTACAAAGGGTGTTAAAAAAGGAGAATAAGAATCTTCTACCTTATTTATCCATTCTACTCCCTTATCAATAAATGACGAATCATTCTTAGAAAAGTGTTGATAAATCATCTTGTTCATAGAAAAATCACTAAAAATCGAATCAACTGTTCCCCTAGGAAGTGAACTAGTAATACCGCAATCCAGACAGACAAGTCAAGACCTGCAATCTGGAGAGGTAAACGTTGCAAGGGAGCTATTATCGGTTTTACGAAGCTAATAATCAATCGACCAAGACGTGATTCATAAGCATTGGGAAACCAAGACATTAAAGCAAAAATGATTAAAATCAGTGAATAGATATCCACTGCATTTTGAATAAAACGAATGAGAAAGAGCATTATCTTATTCTCGTACGTTTCATATCAAATCCAAATTCACCATTTTGTGATTCATCTGGAATTTTGATATCTTCAATATTCACGACAACATCAACTGGTGTCAGCAGGAACATAGTAGATGCTACCTTTTTCATGTTACCTGCTAAAACGTAGCGAGCCCCATCCAGATAATCCAAACAACGACGTGCTTGAACTTCTGTCATATATTGAAAATCAATCAAAATACTTTCATTACCAACTAATAAATCAACAATTTCTGTAGCATCTTCGTATTTACGAGGATAACGAACATCAATCGTCACCTTATCAGTAGAACGTTGAGTTTGCATAGCTAACTCTTGTTGACGGGCATGTAGACGAGTGATATTTTTATCTTTAGATGGCGTACTACCAGCTTGTTGAGGTAACTCTTGAACATACGGGCCTGAAGTCACAATTGGCTCTTCAGTTTTAGGCTGATAAGTAGTACCAACATCTTCTCCGTCTTCTGTAAAATAATCTATAAATTTATCAAATCTATCTTTTAAAGACATATTTCTTTCCTATTTAAAAAATGCTGTACCAATTCTGACAAAGGTCGAGCCAAATTCAATCGCTTCCTTGTAGTCACGACTCATACCCATACTCAAGTCCATCATTGGCATATTGGTAATTTGTTTTTCTCTAATTTCTAGTTGCAAATTCTGTGTTGCTTTAAAAATCTCTTTCAACTCATCACTATTAGCTTCATAAGGAGCCATGGTCATCAAGCCGACATACTCAATTTTATCTAAGGAAGCCAATTCTGGCAAGAGCTCCAATAGTTCTTCCTTTGAAAAACCATGTTTGCTCTCTTCCTCTGATATATTCACTTGTAAGAAACACTTAACAACTCGGTCACTTCTTTTTTGAATTTCCTCTGCTAGCTTTAATGAATCCAAAGCGTGAAAATAATCAACATACTGAATGACGTCTTTAACCTTGCGTCTTTGCAAGGTTCCGATTAAATGCCAGGTAATATTTCTGTCTTTTAAAGCTTCATATTTCTCAAGAAATTTATCCACACGATTTTCACCAATATGATGCACACCTAGCGGAAGCAAAGCCTCCGCTGTCGGTACGTCTACATATTTTGTAACAGCAAGAACCGAAACAGAATTTTCTTCTCTTCCTGCCTGCTGACTTGCTTCTTTTATTTGTTGAAAAACACGTTCTGTATTTTCTTTCAAATTCATTTACTTAACGATTTTTGAAAAATGGAGGAGTGTCTAATTCATCCTCATCGTGTAAAGATGGCGCTTCAAAACGTTCAACTGGTGATACCACTGAATCAGTTGGCCGAACAATTGTCTCACGACGCAAGTCCCAATCACCAAATGCCGAAGATTGAGAAGCTTCTGTACGACGAGGTGCTGGACTTGAAATTTCTGCAGTTTCAGCCATATCAAAGCGACGATTATGATTGTGTGCATGACTAGGACTTGCTTGTTCATGACGAACAGCTTGTCTTGGTGCATGACCAACAACTTTTTCAACACTATCTTGACGAACACCAGTTGCAACAACTGTAACACGGATTTCATCTTTCATGTTTTCATCGATTGATGTTCCGAGCCAGATGTTCACTCCTTGACCAGCTGCTTGGTTAACAATTTCTGAAGCTTCTTCTGCTTCAATCAAAGTCAAGTCAAGGCCACCAGTAACGTTGACAATAACATCCTCAGCACCATCAATAGTTGTTTCAAGAAGTGGTGAGTAGATTGCCTTACGAGCTGCTTCTACCACACGTTCTTCACCACTACCAATACCGATACCCATTAGGGCATTTCCTTTATTTGCCATAACTGTTTTCACATCGGCAAAGTCAAGGTTAATCAAACCAGGATTTGTAATCAAGTCCGTAATCCCTTGAACACCTTGGCGAAGTACGTTATCTGCCTCACTAAGAGCTTCAAGAAGTGGCGTTTTCTTATCAACAATTTCAAGCAAGTTGTTGTTTGAAATAATCAATAGAGTATCTACATGTTCGCGAAGTTGATTGATTCCTTCCACAGCGTATTGACCACGTTTGCTTCCTTCAAAACCGAAAGGACGAGTCACAACACCAACTGTAAGAGCACCTAAATCTTTAGCAATACGGGCAATAACAGGAGCAGCACCAGTACCTGAGCCGCCTCCCATACCTGCAGTAATGAAGACCATATCTGCTCCAGTGATAGCTTGAGTCAAGGCTTCTTCGCTTTCTTCAGCAGCTTTTTGACCAATTTCGGGTCGACCGCCAGCACCCAAACCACGAGTCAATTTAGGGCCTAACTGAATTACAGTCTCAGCTTTTGTACTACTCAAAGCTTGTACATCTGTGTTTGCTGCGATAAATTCTACGCCTGCAACACCTTCGTCAACCATGCGGTTAATGGCGTTACCGCCACCTCCACCAACACCGATTACTTTAATAACTGCACCTTGAGCAGCTGCTGTATCAAATGAAAATGTCATAGTTTATTTTTCCTCTTTTATTCATCAAACATACTTCCAATTAAACCACGGAAGCGATCTGCGATTTTTGGTTTATTTTGAGAAGATACTTTATCTTCTTTCGGAGCAACTACGTTCGTAGAAGCTGATTGCTCTACCTCAGTATTTTGAACTGGTTGAATAGGGGTAGGTTGTGCTACCTGCGTAACGCGTTGAATCATCCCACCAAAATTAATTGGTTGATGACGCAAAGTATCCTCACCTCTAACTGCTCGTTGTGCTAATAAATGCACTTCCGTCAATTGTCCTGCAAATTCAGACAAACTAATCACATGAGCAAAGGCAGGGTTACGGATTCCAACTTGATTTGGAACGTAAAGTTTGACACCAACGCCAAATACTTCCTGTGCAAGTTCTACAATACCTGGTAAAATAGCATTTCCACCAATCAGAACAATCCCACCTGGAAGATCCAACAAATGTCTTCTTTCCAACTCTTGTTTGATTTGTTCAAAAATGTGTTTAATGCGAGCTGAAATGATCTCTGCTAAGTAACTTTCTGTAACTTCTACAGGCTCTACTTCACCAATTACTTCAACTTGGAAAGTTTCATTGCTTGCAAGTGAAGGGTAGGCCTCACCATAGTTCAATTTCAATCCTTCAGCTAGTTTTTGTGAAGTCTTCAAGACTTTAGAGATATCTTTTGTGACATAATCTCCACCTTCTTGAAGAATGTTTGTAAACTGGAGTTCTTGGTTACGGATTGTAGCAACAGTTGTTTGACCCGCTCCCATATCAATCACAGTAGCTCCAAATTCACGCTCTCCTTCATTCAAGACTGAACGAACCAAAGCCAATGGTGAAATAATAATATTTTCAACTTGAACTCCTGAGCGTTCAACTGTCTTGCGTAAATTGTGAAAAATAGTACGTGGACCTGTGTAAAGTAAACCACGCATTTCAAGACGAACTCCCATCATACCACGTGGGTCACGAATCCCTTGGAAACCATCTACGATAAATTCTTCTGGAATAAAAGTAATGACTTCACGATCTGGTGTTATACTCTTTGTCAAGGCTGATTTGACAACATTTTCGACATCTTGATCTGTAATTTCTTTTGTATCAGATGTAACTGGAATCATTCCTTGAGTTGGTTCTACTTGCAAAAGATTTCCAGGCAAACCAACATTCACTGATTTGATTGAAATGCCAGCTTTCTCTTCTGCTTGGGAAATAGCTGACTTGATAGCAGTTGCTGCTGCTTCAATATCAACGATAATCCCATCCTTTACACCTTTACTCTTGGCATTACTTACACCAATTACATTAAGTTCACCATTTCTAAGCTCGGCAACCAATACTTTAATCGAATTAGTTCCGATATCTAAGCCTGTAAAAAAACCATCTCTAGTCATTACATCGCATCCTCTCTCTTCCAAGTTTCAAACTTCTATTCAATATAGCTAAAATAGGGCATAACTATTCACAGAATATTATAACACAAAAAATCCAATCGTGCTTGGTTTTTCCTAAATTTACTTACCATTTTTTCACATTCGCTTAACAGCTTTTTTATAGTAGATTGAAATAAGATCTGTACAAATCATTTAGAAAAGTCAAATTAATTTCTAGAAATATTTCAACAGCCACATAGTACTATTTTAGACTCAGTAGACTAGATTTTTCCAAAAAATTTATAAAAAATCAGATTTATGAAAAAAAGAAAGCTCATGTCTATGCTTTCTTTGCAATCATTTTTTCTTCTTCTTGTTCTAAAAATAGTTCCAAAATTTTCTTTGTCAACGTCATCGCCGCTGACAAGACCAGGGAAACAATTAAATAATTAGCTACTAAGCCATGGTCTCCAACCAATGGTGGTTTTGTCAAGAATCCATAATCTCCACCTGTTACTAAATTAACCACAAAAATTAAGGCATCTAGGGCAAAGGTTATGAGAAAAATTCCCTTCACATCCAGCAATCGTGCATCATACTGTCTCAAGAGATAAACCAATGAGTTCCCCAAGAGAGCTAAGTGCCCAAAGATAAAGGATAAAATCGTAATATGTGGGAAAGGATAGGCATCTGACACTGGGTAAACAAAGGCCGCTAATGTCCCGAATGTTCCCAACAATGCAAAATACTGCCTATATTTAGACTGACCAGGCAGCAAAAGCACCACAAACATAGCCATACGACAATGGTAAAATGGTAAACTTTCTGACAGAGGCATACGAGTAATCCAATACCAACCATAAAGAAAGATCAACTGAACCGCCTGTAAGATTTGGAAAAATCGTTGATAAGCCTTCTTTTCACGATAACGATAGGCTGTATAAAAGATCAAAGCCAAAAGTGTAAATATACTGACATACCAAAAAAGGTCAAATTTGGGTGGCTCGGTTGCCTGAGTCGTAAAGAAAATATCCCATAAATTCATCTAGTCTTCCTCATGATTCAAAATGTTCCTACTTATTATTGTACCATGCTACGTAAGAAAAATGGATTTAGAAATACGATAATCATCTTCTTAATCAAGATATTGCTCCCTCTGACCTTGATAAACCTGCCAAAGAATCTCTATTTGTTCCTTGGTAATGCGTTTTTCAGATAAGGCTGGCAGTTGGTCAATAGCAAAAAATTGAAGATCAGCAATTTCTTGATTTTCTTGGAATTGTCCATCAAGAAGCTTACATTCAAAGACAAATTTTGTATATTGTTTGCTCTGTAGTTGGAAACGATTGGTATCAAAAACAGCTAGTAGTCTTTCTACTTTAGCTTCAAAACCGGTTTCTTCTTCAATTCCTTGAGAATATTTTCTGTTGGAGAATAGCCGACTTCACCAAAGCCACCTGGCAAAGCCCAATCATTCTCTCCTTGTCCCCTAACCAGACAAATCTTTTCGTCCTCAACAATCCAAGCACGGACGTCCATTAACGGAGTCGCATAAGCAGAAGTTGGCTTCAAGACTTCTGCCACTTCTTCGGAATCTATATCTAATCCCTGATTCAACATTTCAGATAACAGGCTTCGCAAGTCTTCGTAGCGCTCACGGTCAAAAGGGTCCTTTGTAAAGGTTAATCCAGTATCTGTAAGGGCAATCATTCTTTGCAAATACTTGACAAAATCACTTGGCTTCATTTTCTAAACTTTCTACCAACTTGGCTAGATTCATAGAGTTAGAGCCTTTGAGCAGGATTTGGTCATTAGCTCCAAGGCTTTCTTTAACCTGCTTAACTAAGTCTTCAAATTGGTCTTGGTCTTCTGTTTTCTTGAAGTAGTAAACGTGGCCGATTGGGAACATTTGACTGGCTAATTGAGCCAAGTCAGCGATATCTTCACCGTAGAAAATAACGGTATCCAGCACATCTGGAGAAAGGCTCAAAATCATCTGATTATGGAGTTGAATAGACTGGTCACCGAGTTCCTTCATGTCTGCTAGAACTGCAATTTTCTTGCCACCTTCATTGGCTGGAATGGCAGAGAAAGTCTCTAAAATCAGCTTCATAGCAGTTGGATTGGCATTGTATACGTCAGACAGAATATCTGCTCCATTGGCCGCTTTCTTCCACTCGGTACGGTTACGCGTCAATTCAAGATTTTGGAAGGCCTGACGAATTTGCTCCTCTGAAACTCCTTCTTGTAGAGCAACATAGGATGCAATCATAGCATTGGTGGCATTGTATTTACCAGTCACTGGCAAATCAAGAGCTTGCTGCAAGAAATTGGCCTTGAAGGTCAGATTATCTTTGCGCTCAACCAAGTCGGTAATTTCCAACTCTGCTCCTTGACCAAAACGAACCACCTTTTTATCAGTAGGCAAGTAGTCCTCTACAATCTGATCAGCTGGCACCAAAAGTAAGGAACCAGGTGTCATCCCATCAGCAATTTGCATTTTTCCTTTGGCAATTTCCGAACGATCTTTGAAAAAAGCCAAATGAGCCTCTCCAACCAAGGTCACGATAGCTGTTTTTGGATGAGCCAATTCAGACAAGAGATGGATATCTCCCAGGTGATCCTGTCCCATCTCCAAGACTAACTTTTCAGTATCATCTGGCATATGGAGAACTGTGTATGGAAGTCCGATCTCGTTATTGTAGTTGCCTTGTGTTTTGTAGGTCTTGTAGGTCGTTGACAGTAAGTGCGCCAACATATCCTTGGTCGTTGTCTTGCCATTTGAACCCGTAACAGCTAAGACATCAACTCCTGTTTTCTCAAGATAGTAGGTAGCTAGCTGTTGAAAGGCAGTCAAAACATCATCTACTAAAATGTAGGGATGATTTGCAAGCTCTTTCTCAGACAGAGTTACTACTGCACCATTTTCAAAAGCTGTTTCGATAAAGTCATGGCCATCACGCACACCTTTGAGGGGCACAAACAAATCACCTGGCTCAATCAAACGACTGTCAAACTCAGCTTTTTCCAACTGAGTATCCTCAAAGATGCTGACATCATTTTTAGCTCCAACAGCTTGGGCCACTTCATGGATTGTTAATTTCATTTCTACTCCTTTAAAAAGGGTTGAAGTCCGAGAACTCGACTCACCTACAGCGACGGTTCTGGCTTCTACCCCCTCTTTCATTTTTATAGCAAATGCGCTTCGCGCTTATCAAAACTTTCCTTAGCGAGGTCAACCAAACGCTCGATTAGCTCTGGATAGCTAATCCCCATATTATCCCAAAGCAAGGGATACATAGACCATTGAGTGAAACCTGGCATAGTATTGAGCTCATTTAGGAAAATTTCCCCTTTATCTGTATAGAAAAAGTCGCAACGTGATAGACCGAGCCCACCAATGGCACGAAAGGCAGTTTCTGCATTTTGACGCATGACAGCTACCACATCATCACTGATTTTAGCTGGGATATCCATGGTAATCTTGTTATCAATATACTTGGCATCGTAGTCATAAAAGGCAACATCTTTGACAACTTCTCCTGGAAGCGTGCTTTTGACATCGTAGTTGCCCAGTAGACCAACCTCGATTTCACGGGCATTTACTCCTTGTTCTACCAAAACACGGCTATCATATCGGAAGGCAAGTTCCAAGGCTTGGCGAAGTTCTTCTTGATTTTCAGACTTAGAAATACCGACACTTGAACCCATGTTTGACGGCTTCGTGAAGACTGGATAAGTCAATTTTTCTTCCACTTCAGCGATTTTAGAAGTCATATCATCACCTTCGACGATGGCTACATAAGGAACTTGGTCAATCCCGACAGATCCTAAGACGCGCTTGGTCGTGATTTTATCCATGGCAAGACTAGCTGACAAGATGTTACAACCAACATAAGGCATTTTCAAAACCTCAAGGAATCCTTGAACAGAGCCATCTTCTCCCATCGGACCATGAAGAACTGGAAAAACAACAGCTCCTTCTTCGTAGATGACACTTGGAGCAATTTTCTTGTCCCAATCAATGGTTTCATTGGTCATAAGACGATCCTCTTGACCTGGAGTCTGGCTAAATTCTTGCGTTTTAATAAAGTCACCTGACTGGCTGATGAAGAAAGTCTTGACTGTGAAACGGTCGTAGTTGACTGCACGCATGACACTCTCAGCTGATAATACAGATACTTCACGTTCTGCACTACGTCCACCGTATAAAAGAATAATCGTTTGTTTCATATTATTTGTTCCAATTCTAATAGAATACTCGTTCTTTAGTATATCATATTTGCTTCTTTTTTGAAACTTGAACTTGATACTGGTCTTCAATAAATCTAAAAAGAGACCGATAAAACAACTGTCGGTCTCCCTTATTTTTGTATGAACGAATTGAGTGTGTTCCTTTGTCTACACTTACAACTCTGTTCGATTTTCAATAGCTCTTAGGAGTGTAACTTCATCCGCATACTCAATGTCCGCTCCCACGGCGAGACCTCGTGCTAGACGCGTAACCTTGATACCAGCCGGCTTGAGCAAGCGAGAAAGATACATGGATGTCGCTTCACCATCTGCTGTAGCATTGGTCGCTACGATTACTTCTGAAACTTCACTATCCATCAGACGAGTCATGAGACTCTTAAGATTGATATCATCTGGACTGATACCATTCATGGGAGAAATGAGTCCATGCAAGACATGGTAGAGTCCATGGTATTCTTGGATATTCTCCATGGCTGCCACATCGCGACTATCTTCGAGAACTAAAATCGTCGTCTGGTCACGAGTCGGATCGGTACAGATAGAGCAAGGATCGTCATCAGTCAAGCGACCGCAGATGGAACAATAGGTCAGCTCTCTCTTGGCAGAAAGGAGGTTTTTGGCAAATTCATTGACATCGTCATCAGACATTCCAATGGTATAAAAGGCCAGACGCGTAGCCGTCTTAATCCCGATACCTGGTAACTTGGAATAACTATCAATCAGCTTAGCAATAGGTGTTGGATAAAGCATATGTTCCTTTCTAGTTCATTGGATGGTATTTTTGATACAGATTGATAATGTCACGCGCAATGGAAGGTCCTACACCATTTGTTAGATTGGTATTATGAGGAAAGACCACTGCAACAGCGATTTGGGGATTATCAGATGGGGCATAGGCCACCGCATTGGTATTGGTTGCTTGCTGACCATCTGCCACATAGCTTTCGGCTGTACCCGTTTTTCCACTAATAGAAACAGCTGCACCATTTGAAAAAGCACGACCTGTTGTCAAAGCACTACCGCCATGTGAAACTTGATAAAATCCTTGTTGGAGAATCGACATATCTGACTCTGAAATATTAATCTTATTCATTTCTTTGCTAGTCGTCTCTTGAAGCAGATTGCCTAAGCCACCTTGTTCATTATTTCCATAAATCCCCTCCACAATGTGAGGAGCTAGACGAACTCCATTATTTGCAATAGTAGCGACATACTGAGCTAATTGCATCGGTGTGTAGTTATCAAACTGGCCAAAAGCGTTATTAATATAGTTGGCTAAATCAAATTCTTTTGGTGTAAATCCTGTCGATTCATCTGGAAGATCGATTCCAGTCGAAGCTCCAAGTCCATATTCTCCAAAGGTCGAACGTAATTTACCCATGGCAGCCTCTAATTGGCCTGTGGCAACTGTCATATTGGGTTGGTAGGTCTGCCCCATAATTCCAAGAGCAGTTTGAACCATGTAAGTATTAGATGAATACTCCAAAGCTTCCACAGCTGTAATAGGAAAAGATCCATATGCCAATGTATACCAAGAGTTAATTGGAGCTGAACCTTGGAAGACAATAGGCTGATCTGTTAAGGTTTGGTTTCCTGATAGAACACCATTTTCCCAACCAGAGCTGATAGTTGCAGCCTTAACGACCGAACCTGGTACAAAGACGTTGGTCACAGTGCCCAAGGAATCTGTCGTTAATTCACCCGTTTTCAGGTCATGTTTGATTCCTGACATAGACAAAACCGCACCTGTTTTTGGGTTAAGGGCGACTGCATACACCCCCTCTGAATACTTGGCTCCTCCATTTCCCAGTTCGGAATTGAAATAACTCTTAAGCAGATTGTCCACGCTATCTTGGAAGGATAAATCAATAGTCAGTTTAATATTATTCCCTTTGGTACCGTCTTCGATATTTTCGACACTCTCCATGTTGCCATACTTGTCTAGATGGATTTCTTTCACCGAGCGTTTTCCTTGCAAGGTTTCTTCATATTGTTTTTCTAGATAAGAGGTTCCAACACGGTCATTTAGAGAATAACCCTTTTTGATATAAGCATCTGCTTCTTCAGCTGGAAGACCAGCTTTTTCACTGGATACACTTCCTACTATAGACGAAAGTGAAGTATCTAGGATTTTTCGATCCCACGAGGTTGAAATACTGATGCCAGGTAAATTCTTAGAAGCAGAAGCTATCAAAGCAATCTGAGTATCTGTCAAGGACTCTGTCGCTATGGTCCCAGTCGCAAAATTTCCAACTGCATTGAGTTGGCTAAAGAGGTAAATTTCTTTCTTTTCGTCATCCGAGTAGGTCAATTGACTTGGATCGATACTTTCAACGGTATTATTGTAAACCTCGGATTCAGATAATTGATTCCCATCAGAATCAAGGCGCTTCTCACGTGGTAAGCTTTCCACAGCTTTCTTATAGACAGTTTGATCTGCTAAGTAATAGTCTACCAACTGTCTATCCGTCAATGTTGGTGAAGAAACTCCCACATAGGTTAGCAACTTCTTGGCTGCTTCTTTCAAATCTGCAGCCGTCATTTTGTTGTTTCGAGTAAAGGAAACAACTTGTTTCACAGTATTTTCAACCAAAGGCTTACCGCTGGCATCATAAATTTCGCCTCGAGCTGAACTCGTGGTCACCTTTGTTTTACTAGCAGATGCTAATTTTGTCTCATAAAAATCCTTGTTCAAAACCTGCATATAAAGCAGGCGACCAATAATAGCCATAAAGAGTAAAATGACAATCGAAAACAATAAATTAAGCCGAATTGGAATTGAATGGCTATCAAACTTTCTCATACAAATCAGTCTCATTTCTAATACTCAATGAAAATCAAAGAGCAAACTAGGAAGCTAGCCGCAGGCTGTACTTGAGTACGGCAAGGCGACGCTGACGCAGTTTGAATTGGATTTTCGAAGAGTATAATTAAAATCTTACTCTTAATTGTACCACAATTTGAGAAGAAAATTATGGAAAAGGAAAAAGCTTTTTTTCCTTTTTACGGGAAAATACGTTTTTATTTATCCATCCCTATATTATATGTTATAATGAATGTAAAAGTTCAATAATCTATCCTTTTTCCAATACGACTCATTTAAAGGAGCCTTCCCTATGGATAAACCAGATATAGCAACCCTCATTGATTCCCACTTCGAAGAAATGACAGATTTAGAGCAAGAAATCGCTCGCTATTTTTTGCAAGCTGAAACCATTGTAGATGATTTATCATCCCAGCAAGTCACTCAAAAATTACATATCTCGCAAGCTGCTCTGACCCGCTTTGCTAAAAAGTGCGGTTTTACAGGCTATCGAGAATTTATTTTCCAATACCAACACCAAGCAGAGAAACAAGACACCCATTCTCACAAGCACAGTCCACTGACAAAACGAGTCCTCAGAAGTTATAGCAATATGAGAGAACAAACACAGGACTTGATTGACGAAGAACAACTGGAGCGAATCGCCCAGTTAATCGAAGATGCTGAGCGTGTCTACTTCTTCGGAACAGGGAGTTCTGGCCTCGTAGCTCGTGAAATGAAATTACGCTTCATGCGTCTAGGTGTGGTCTGCGAGGCCTTGACTGACCAAGACGGCTTTGCTTGGACAACCAGTATTATGGATGAGAATTGTCTCGTACTCGGTTTCTCACTTTCTGGCTCAACTCCTTCTATTTTAGATAGTCTATTAGACGCTAAGGAGATGGGAGCAAGGACTGTACTCTTTACAAGTGTTCCCAACAAAGATAGTCAGGCCTATACAGAGACTGTCCTTGTAGCCAGTCACAGCCAATCCTCCTACATCCAACGTATATCCGCTCAGCTTCCTATGCTCTTCTTTATCGATTTGATTTATGCCTATTTTTTGGAAATCAATCGTGAAAGCAAGGAGAAAATCTTTAATAGCTACTGGGAAAATAAAAAACTCAACGGTTATCGTAGACAAAAACGTGTAAGAAAATCCTAGTTTGGCAGAGCCAAACTAGGATTGTTTTGTTTTGAAATGATAGTAGGCACCCAACATACCTGCTGTATTTTGGTGATGGGCAAATTCTAATCTCGTCTTATCTGCCAGGCTTAGTACCAAAGCATCTTTCAAAGCTTTTCGAATTTTAGGCTTGAGAATAGCCTCTTGTCCCATGATACCACCACCGAGAATGACTACTTCTGGATTGGCTACATAGCAAATATTTGCCAGACCTTTTCCTAGATAGTCTACCATGCGGTCAATACCAGCCATGCAAATCTTATTGCCTTCGGTGGCTTCCTTAAAGATGCGTCGGCCATTCCACTGGTCAACTGGATCTCCATGACCTGCTGCTACATACTCCACCAAGGCTGTTGTAGAGGCCAAGTCTTGGAACGCTCCATCCTGCATATGCATATAACCGACTTCGCAGGCTGAATTGCTAAAACCATGGAAGACTTTCCCATCCATAATCAAGCAACCACCGATACCGGTTCCAATGGTCAAGCAAAGTATCACACTCGCTCCCTTGCCTGAACCAGACACTGCCTCAGCCAGACCTGCACAGTTGACATCATTTTCAATTTCACAAGGAATCGTAAAGCTAGTCTCGATTTCCTTCTTGAACTGAGTTCCTGCATAGTTGGGAATCTGAGGCCCAGCATAGAAAATCTCACCCTTATCTGGATCCACCATTCCTGCAGAAGAAATAGCAACACCTGCTACTGGGCCTTTTTCTAAATAGCTAGCTACGATATCTTTGGTTTTTTGTAAGATATGGGGTCCACCCTTATGCGCCTCTGTTGGCATTTCATGCGATTCAACAAGTTGACCTTCTTGGTCAATCAAACCATATTTGATGTTGGTTCCACCGATATCAATTGCAACGTAGTGTGTCATAAATACCTCCTTATGGATTAGAGGAAGCGCTCCTTGGTTTCACGAATCAAGGCTGCAGCTGCTTCTACAACTGGACGATCTTCTGCAGTCACTGGTGTTAATGGTGAACGAACAGAACCAATGTTCAAACCTTCATTGATCTTCAAGACTTCTTTAATGACACCATACATATTTCCATGTGCAGCAGTGAGTTTACCGATGATTGCGTTGATGGCGTATTGTAATTCACGCGCTGTTTCTAAGTCTTTATCAGCAATCAATTGGTTGAGTTTCAAGAAGAGTTCTGGCATCGCACCATATGTACCACCGATACCAGCTTTAGCTCCCATGAGACGACCACCTAAGAACTGTTCATCTGGACCGTTGAAGACGATATGGTCTTCGCCACCAAGGCTCACAAAGGTTTGGATATCTTGAACTGGCATAGAAGAGTTCTTAACACCGATAACACGTGGATTTTTCAACATTTCAGTATAGAGACTTGGAGTCAAAGCAACCCCTGCTAATTGAGGAATGTTATAAATCACGTAGTCTGTATTTGGAGCTGCAGAACTGATATCGTTCCAATATTTTGCAACTGAGTATTCTGGCAAGCGGAAATAAATTGGCGGAATCGTTGCAATAGCATCTGCACCCAAGCTTTCAGCATGACGGGCAAGTTCCATACTATCTTTAGTATTATTGCAAGCAACATGAGCGATAATGGTCAATTTACCTTTGGCAACTGCCATGACTTCTTCCAAGATTAACTTGCGGTCTTCAACGCTTTGGTAGATACATTCACCAGAAGAACCATTGACATAAAGACCTTGAACACCTTTATCAATGAAGTATTGAACCAAGGCACGCGTACGCTCTGGACTGACTTCTCCTTGATCATCATAACATGCGTAGAAGGCTGGAATGACACCTTCGTATTTTTTTAAATCTGACATAGATTTTCTCCTAAATTTTCTTTTTTTCTGCTAAAAGCAGGTTTTATTCTTTACGTGTTTAGTATACACCTTGTGAAAAACGCTTTCAATATCTTGTGTACACTTAGATTTTAGTTTCGATATGAATTTTGAAATGTTTATAGCTTGAAAGTCGTTTCAGAAACAAGCCATCCTATTGGTATTTTGCGAAAATTTTCTCCATCAATCCAGTCTGGATAAAGACCAAGAGCCCAAACCCAAAAAGCAGGAAGGCTGAGCCACCTAAAAGTAAACTGAAGGCGGACAGATAAAGAACCATCACAATGAGAAAGAGAATAACTAACATGAGGAAGAACCAAGGAAAGTTAAAACTTGCCAAGATAAGTCCTTTTTTTAGCACTTCTTTCCAAGTCAAATCATAGCGTGCAGCGATGGGATAGCTAGCCAACATCAGGATAGTGAGGAAGATAAGAATACCTAGACAAATAGCTTTTACCATTTGAAAAGGCATAGCTGTCTGACCCCAGAAGAGATAGAGATCTAGAAGGCTTAATGAGACGATACCCAACTCAAGCAGACCTAACTGAAGACCGAGCTTCAGATTTTGCTTGAAAGCTCTTAGATAGATTTTAAAGACAGGCACACGTCTGCTCTTCTTAATCTCAAACATAGTCTCGTAGAGACTAATTTTGGCCACTCCAATCGTCACGATGGGTAAACAAGAGACGACAAAAAGAAGATTGGCTGTCACGATATCCAAGACCTTCTCACTAAAACGCATGAGAAAGTTGTCTGTATCAAATGCTGCCTTGATAAGGCTTACTCCTTTTTGTGCCATATTTACTCCTCCTGATTTTTTAATCAATCAAAATTTTAAAAAGATATTTGCGAACCTTCTCTTCCATACCCGCATAGCCATTTGGCTGGTGTGGTTCTCCTGGGAAGAAAATCGCAAAATTGTGATAACCCAACAAGAGTGGGTAGTGTTCATGACAATGAACAAAGCCAATGTCACTTACTTCGTCGAATGCTACTGCCTCGTCTTTGATACGTGAACCGTAGCTCGAATATTCATGTCCTTCTACCAGCAAATGCAAGTCAGCATAGT
The DNA here is from genome assembly GCF_003428885.1 of Streptococcus sp. LQJ-218. Classification (GTDB taxonomy): domain Bacteria; phylum Bacillota; class Bacilli; order Lactobacillales; family Streptococcaceae; genus Streptococcus. Next base: position 96,090 of record NZ_QQRU01000007.1, on the reverse strand, counting down.
TCTGATGATGTTCAAATTGGTCATTTTCAGCTTGATTGAGGACATTTTCCTGAACAACTAGAAAGACCTTGTCCCCATCAATCTCATACTTTCCTAATTCGAAAGAATCCTTACGATGCTGGTAGAGATAGTCGATAGCCCTGTCTAGATTGGGATGAATTCCTTTGTAAAAGGTGATGTTTTTCAAATCGTCAAAAATCATACTCTTTCCTTCGTTTCTGATAGTTAACTAAAATCATAAAGTAAGTTGATAAGTGTCTAACAAAATCTCTAAGGTAAGCAAATACCAAACATTTTGTAGACACTTATAACCTCTATATTCTCTTATACTCAATGAAAATTGAAGAGCAAACTAGGAAGCTAACCGCAGGCAATACTTAAGTATGGCAAGGTAACGCTGACGTAGTTTAAATTCGATTTTCGCAGAGTATTATCCTTTAACAGCTCCCATAGTAATACCTTGAGTAAAGGATTTTTGGAAGACAAGGAAGACTGTTACGATTGGAACTGCTGCAAGAGCGGCACCCGCCATGATCAAACCATAGTTGGTTGCCATTTCAGCCTGCATGGTCGCAACCCCAAGTGAGATGGTCAAGTTTTGACGTGAAGTCAACATTACTAACTGCATGAAGTAGTCGTTCCAAGTATTGATGAAGGTGAAGATTGCAAGGGCTGCAAATCCTGGTTTCACAATTGGGAAGGCTACGCTCCAGAAGGTACGAATCTCACCACAACCGTCGATTTTAGCTGATTCAAGCAACTCTGTAGGGATATTCTCACTGAACTGTTTCATGAGGAAAACCCCGAATGGCCATCCAATCAAAGGCAAGATAACTGCCCAAAGAGTGTCATGAATTCCCATGAAGTTGACGATACGTACCAATGGTACAAGGACAACTTGTTTTGGAAGCGCCATAGCAGCGATAAAGATTGCAAAAAGAATACGTTGACCATAGAAACGTTTTTTAGCCAATACATAACCTGCTAGAGATGAAGTTGCACAGACCAAAAACATAGTTACAAGTGAAATAAACACTGAGTTCCACATCCACTGCAAGGCAGGGTTTTGCACCATAAGTTGTTGGAAATTTTCCATGGTTGGCATTTTAGGGAACCACTGTGGCGGAATCATAATGGTATCAGGCTGTGATTTGAAAGCACCTGTCAAAATCCAGTAGAATGGAAAGATAAACAGCACGGTCAACAAGAGCAAGATAATAGTTGAAATAACAGTGAAGGCTGTTAAAGGTTTCTTTTGTGTAGATTGCATAGCTGTCTCCTTTCTTTAGTATTCTACGTCGTTTCCAAGTACTTTAAATTGAACAAAGCTTACGATAGCGATCATAACTGCCAAGAAGACACCGATGGTGTTGGCATAGCCGTATTCTGTCAATTGGAAGGCCTTTTCGTACAGGTAGTACATCAGTGTACTTGTTGAATAGTTTGGACCACCAGATGTCAAGAGCTGAATCAAGGCGAAACATTGGAATGAGTTGATGGTCGTAATGATTGCGATGTAAAGTGTTGTTGGAAGAAGGCTAGGCCATTTAATCTTCCAGAACACTTGCAATTCAGTCGCACCGTCAACACGCGCTGCTTCAACCAATGAATTGTCAATATTTCCCATAGCAGCGATATAAAGGATAATCGGTTGACCAACAGATGTAGTCAAAAGGATAATCATAATCGCCATCAAAGCCCAGTTTTTATCTCCCAGCCAAGAAATGTTCTGGCTGATAATATTGCTTGACTTAAGGACAAAGTTCAAAATTCCTGATAGTGGATCGTAGATCCATTTCCAAACAACTGTTACGGCAACACTACCTGTTACTACAGGAAGAAAGAAGACAAAACGATAGAAGGATCTGGCAATGGCATTTTGATGATAAGTCTGAGATGCTACAAAGAGTGAGAATAGCACAACAATCGGAACCGATCCAATAACCAGAATAACAGTATTAATCAAAGACTTCATAAAGACAGGGTCTTTAAACATGCGAATGTAGTTGTCCAAGCCCACAAACTCAAATTTAGTCATTGAGTAGTTAAAGAAACTTGTAATGAATCCCATAATCATAGGAGCCAATACAAAGATGACAAAGAAGAATAATACTGGTGCTAGGAAAGCGTAGGAAATCACTGTTTCCCGCATACGAATTTTATTGACTTTCACAGTCGGCACCTCTCTTTCACAAATAAAATATTTTGGATTTTCTTGAACTGTTTTAAAATCAAAATGAAATTTTTTAAGATTCACTTATGCAAGAACTTCATTTTAATTTCGTGACAGTTCCTTACATTTCAAACAAAATCCTCCCTTTTCTTACATAGACTATGCACGGGGAAAAGGGAGGAATCAATCTGATTTATACTCTTCGAAAATCGAATTCAAACCACGTCAGCGTTGCCTTGCCGTACTTAAGTACAGCCTGCGGCTTGCTTCCTAGTTTGCTCTTTGATTTTCATTGAGTATTAGTGCTTATTGTTTTGTAGCTTTTTTAATTGTTTCGTTAGCTTTTTCAGTGAAGGTTTTCAAAGCATCCGCCGGTTTTTCATCACCATTTGATACAGCTTGCAACATTGGGAACCAAAGTGTTCTCATTTCAGCAAAGCCGTCGATTGTGTTGTAGTATGGTGAGTAGTATTGAGTCCAACCACTGATTGTTTCCATACGTTTGTCATCATAAAGTTTACCAAATGAAGTACGAACTGGGAAGGCACCTGTACGAACAACGTCTTTTGGACCCCATTCTTTGTCATCAGCGATGAATTGAACGAATTTCTTAGATGCTGCAACTTTCTTGTCGTCTTTATTGTTGAATACTGCAAATCCGTTTACAAGGTATTCAAGAGCTGGTTTACCTGTATCTGATGGGAATGGTACTTCTACCACTTCTACTTTACTTGCTTCCAAGAGTTTAGCTTGGATACCGTTTTGAGCTGGCGCCCAAAGGATTGTGTAAGATGTTTGACCGTTCGCAAAGTTTTGGATATCTGCTCCACCGTCAAATTGGGAACCGTTGTTCAACAAACCATCTTTGATCCAGCTTGATGCTTTTTCAAGACCTTTAACGAACTTAGGATCATCAGTTGTGTATTTAGTTACATCTTTGTCAGTGACAGAACCGCTATAAAGGTTAGAGATGAAGGCACGTGTTCCTTGGTCTCCCCCTTGACCTGAACTGAACAATGAGCCTGGTGTATACCCTTTATCTTTAAGCGCTTTCAAAACTTTTTCAAAGTCATCAGTTGTCCAACCTTCTTTTACAAGGTTTGCAACTCCAGCATCTTCCAACATTTTCTTGTTCATGGCCATGTAGAATGGTGCTGAACTGATTGGATACATGTAAGCTTTGTCCCCAGCTTTACTTGCTTGTACAATATTTTCGTTGTTAACATCTTTGACGAATTCATCTGTGAAGAGGTCGTTCAACTCAGCTAATTTACCGTTTTTACCGTATTGGATGATACGTCCTGGTGCGTCAAAAAGTACGTCTGGAGCTGTTCCTGCTTCGATAGCGGTTGTGATTTTTTCAGGACCAGACTTAAAGTCAATGGTTTCTAATTTCACTTTTACATCTGGATTTGCTTTTTCAAACGCTTCGATGATTGATTTTTCATATGTTCCAACACCGTCACCAGTTTTTTCTTGAGTGAAGACTGGGAATGCCCACCAAGTGATTTCTGTTTTTCCGCTATCGCTACCAGAATTTCCAGCATCTTTGCTTCCGCCAGAATTACCACATGCAGCAAGGCCAAGAATCGCAGCACCCGCAAGTACTGTACAAGCTAGTTTTCTAAATTTCATTTGTATTCTCCTAATTGATAAGCGTATCCATATTGGATAATGAGTTCTTTGCATTTGTATACGTTTTTATTTCATTCGACGCATCCACCACTCTCCTCTGTTTTTAAATTGTGTTATTTAAGACCAGCAACGAAGCGTTCTGTAATCTCTTTTGGTCTAGTAATAGCGCCACCTACAACGATGCCTCGCACTCCGTAACCTAGGATTTGCTTAGCTTGTTCTGGTGTATGAATTTTTCCTTCCGCAATAACATCTACACCGGCATCACAGAGTTTTTTGATTAATTCAAAATCGGGGCCATCCACTTTTGGACTGTAAGATGTGTATCCTGATAAGGTTGTTCCGACAAAGTCAATTCCTGCTTCAACAGCCGCTAGTCCTTCTTCAAAAGTACTTGTATCAGCCATCAAAAGCTGGTTAGGATATTTTTCCTTAACCTGACGAATAAACTCTTGAATCTCCAAACCATCGTAGCGTTCACGCTTGGTACAATCCAGAGCAATCACTTCTATGTCGAGTTCTGCTAATTCATCAACTTCTTTCATAGTAGCAGTGATGAAGGGTTCTTGCGGTGGATAATCTCGTTTAATGATCCCAATGATTGGAAGGTTGGTAACCTCCTTGATTTCCTTGATATCACGAACACTGTTTGCTCGGATACCAACTGCTCCACCTTGCTCAGCCGCTTTGACCAGCAGGGGAATGACTCCTCCCGCTTCTGTATAAAGCGGTTCGTGAGGAAGGGCCTGACAAGAAACGATGATTCCATCTTTGATTTGTGCAATCAAGGCTTCTTTAGTAATCTGTGGCATCCTCTTTCCTCCTTTTCTTTGTTCTTATGGGTTCATTATATATTATTTTTAAAGCGCTTTCAACCGTTTGTGGTAGAATAGATTTCAGTTTCAAAAGTATTTTATAGAACAGCTATTTCTGAAAGTAGTTTCAGACTCCTTATGATTTCGAATCAACCTGAATGTCATCAAAAAGATAGCAGGCTTGAAAACCTGCTACCTCTTCCGAGACCTACTCAAATAACTCTTACTTATTATTCTTTTCTCTTTTTTCCAAATGCAAAGAGTGATAAGAGGACCCCCGCAAGGCCAAGAGAAATTAGTGAGCCTGTTTCCTTGCTTCCCGTATTTGGAAGTTCATCTTGTTTAGCTGCTGACGCTTGATAGGTCACATCTTGGACTAGAGATAGTTTGTTGTCTGCCGCCGCCAATACTAGATTGGTGTCTCCCCTATACTCTGGCACTTCATGGATTGCTACTTCATCGCCATTGACTCCACTCTTATACTCTGGCACTTCATGGATTGCTACTTCATCGCCATTGACTTCTCCCTTATACTTTGGCACTTCATGGATTGCTGCTTCATTGCCATTGACTCCACCCTTATACTCTGGCAGGTCATTTGAGGCAGCCAAGACAAAGTTAGCACCTCCTCTATATTCCGGAATCTCATTTGAGGCTGCTAGAACCGCATTAACACCACCCTTGAACTCTGGAAGTTCATGGACTGCTGCCTCAACAGCGTTGACACCACCTGTAAACTCTGGTTTTTCAACTGTTGGAGCTGCTTCTTCACCTACTGTTGCTAATGGTCCCGTGTACTCTGGTATCTCTGCCACAGCTGCTTCTTCTGCATTAACGCCTCCTGTGAACTCTGGAACCTCATGGACAGCAGCTTCACTGCCATTAATACCATCACTTAGTTTAGAGCCAGCCAAAGAAACTGGTAAATTGTGCATACTTTCAATTGCACCCTCAACTAGACCTGTAATCCTTTGACCCATGTCCTCTGGATTCACTGTAAATAAGAGAGTTTTGGGATCGTACTGAGTCATGAAGGTTGCCGTTTTACCATTTGCCAACTGAAGGGTCGGAGCCTTATTTACCAATACTTCCGAATCAAACTCCATCGCAATAATACCTGGCCATTTTTGAATAGCATATTTTACTTTTGCTTCTTTAGGAGAAATTCTTTCCTTGGTCAAGAAATCCCAGTTGAATTTCTTGAAGGATAGAGTATAAGGATTGCCACCAGCTTCATGATGCTCGTACAAGAGACCAAATTCTTTTGGTCCAATCTGTTGAAGTGAGTTATAAGCATACTCACCTTCTTGAATCAAATGATGGTGCAACCAAGTCAACTCGCCATCTTCTTCTACGCGAGCTACTCGAATATAACCATTCTTACGGCCTGGGCCATTGGCATTTGCTAGAAGGATATACTCCTTACCATCTTGAACCGTATGAGTCGCCGCCATTTGAACATAAACATCAGGTACATCATAGCGTGCTACATAGTTGTCCCATGTAATACCACCATCATAACTTGTCGCAACCTGTAGATCACCTGTCAAACCACGCATAAATAGTTTGAGATCACCATTATTTAATTGAACAACAGAAGCCTCTGTATTTTGAGCATAATAATTGTTCATAGTGCTTGAATCAACAACTGTACCATCATAAAGCGTACGATTGTCGTTGACACCACCTCCCATATGCCAAGTCTTTCCATGGTCGTCTGAGTAGATGATTCGAGATGATTGGGAACCATTGAGGTGGTTGGTACGGTTAGTCGTATAGACAGGAGCAACGATTCGACCTTTATTTGGACCGGTACGAAGGGTTATCCCTACTCCAGGACCCACACCCAAGAATTTCATCCAATCAGCTTTTACCATTGGGGTAATATCTTGTGGTGCTGACCAAGTCTTACCATCATCATCACTGTAAGACATCCATAGATAAGAATCCTTAGCAACTCTAAATGGAGATGTTTTATTGCTTGTGAAATAAATATTTCCTAATAGTTGATTTCCTTGATACAAATCACCCTTATCGCTATAAGCTGGTTTAACTGGGTTTACAACAACACGATAATCAGTTGTTTTCCCATCTGGAGTATAAACTGTGCCATTTTCGCGTATTGTATAGGAACCTTCTTCGCCTTCTTTGTAGAGAATTTGGTAAGTTTTGCCATCGATTTGTTTATAGGCTTCTTCTCTTTGATCAGCCATTCCAAAGATTCCTTTCCCTTCTGGGAACATATCATAGATAGAAAAAATTCGTTTTGTTTCAGGATCTTGAACTAAAACCATATCGATGTTCACTGGTGAACCGATTGATGGATCAGAGGCTTTTGGATTGTCTCGTAAATTTGTAATAGATACTCGGTCTCTCCATGTCTTCCCATTATCCTCACTTCGTCTAACAACCATGCCGATATCACCCCAGTCACTTGAATGAAGACGACGTTCATCTGCACCAGCAATTAGAGTACCTTTATCTGTCTTAAGAAGAGCAGGAATACGATAACTCTTAATCCCATCTTTATTTGGTTGATTATGCATTCCGCCTTCAAAGATATCTTCTTTATCTGAGATTTTCGCACCTTCTGGAAGTTTCTTTTCCAAATCACCTCTTTCAAATAGTTGACTCCGTGTTTGAACTTCATCTGGTGTTAAAGCACGATCATAGACAGTTAAGTTCCGAACTTGTAGATTGGATCCCCAAACAGTATTACTAGCACGCTTGGTTGCTCCGATTTGAGCATGTGTAATATCTGGCATATCCTTGATAAATTTACCAGATTTCAGACTTGTTCGAGATAATACCCCGTTCACATAGAGGCGCACTCGACCATTAGGTAATTCTTCTGTCGGTTTTTCAACTGTGAAAGTTACTGAATTCCACTGGCCAGGACGTACTTGTAATGGAGCATCCGTATACTTATCATAAAATTGTGCTCCATTTGCATCACGCCCCTCAATTAATGCTGTATTATTGAGAACAGCCATTGTGAAGTACTCATCTTTTTTCTTATCACTAGACACTGAGAATAGATTATAAAATGCTGGAGCTTTGGCATCTGGCTTGAATTCCATATGAATGGTCGCATTTTGAAGCTTCTTCAATGTATCTAATTCACTGGCTAGGTCTACACGCTGAACATTTTCCGAATTTGTTTCAACATCTTCTTTTTCTACTACTGGAGTTGTGTTTGCGATGTCTCTAGCATAATAATCTCGAGGAAGTACTCCCTCTTCTTCTTTATTTTGCTCCTTGTTACTTGCTTCTGTAGTTGCAGAATCTGTTTCTGGTGTATCAGCAGGAGCTGGTGTATTGTCAGCTGCAGATGTATTTGTTGGAGTGGTCGTCTCTACTTCAGTAGTCTCATTTTTCTTTAACTTATCCTGTTCAACTTCCACACCATTGTCTTTCTCTGTTGCCATTTTTCCAGCTAATTCACTATCTAACTGAGCAAAACTGCCTGAAGAAACTTCTTTTGGTAATTCTGATAAATCTTGATTATTATTTTCAGCAGCGGTTACAGTTGAGTTCCCTTGTTCATTTGCCAATACAGGGTTCACTCCAAACACCACCGCACCAATGGTTACAGAGGCCACACCCACTGCAAATTTACGAATACCATATCTTTGTTTTCTGTCAAAATTCTTCTGATTCATCTTTCTACCTTTCAATATCACCCAAAATAAAGCGCTTTCTTTTTGTTTTAAAATTTTTACTCCCCACCATAGGAAAACACAAGAAAGTAATTAATAAACGATAGTTCCTCTCCTTCTCTCTTTCAAAATTTAGCTAGCTGCAGTCCAAACAGTAGCTCTTTCACTCCTTTCCTAGAGACTTTTTCTTTATTATACAACAAAGTCATAGGTTTATCTCAAGCTTGTCATAGAATAGATTTTACTTTCAGAAATATTTTAATATTTTAATATTTTTAAAAGTACTTTCAACATTTATAACAAAAAAGAGAGCTCCTGGGCTCTCTCATTCATCACTTCACATATTTAAAAGGAATCTCACTACCACATAGCCAGTTGTAGACTTGATCATTGACAAATACATTCATGGCTTCGTGGGCATACTCAGGCATGATACGATAGACCTTATCGCAAGTCAGACGGTTGTAAATCGCAAACTGGGTAATAGGATAGCAGACGTCGTCGTCCAAGCCTGTAATCATCTTGACCTCACCTTTGATACGATGGGCAAGATTTTTCACATCAATATAGGCAAGGGTCGCCATGATTTCCTCCTCAGTTTCATGGAAGGGGTCGTGAAACTTGAAATAACGGAACAGTTCGTCATAGGCCTCACTGGTATTGCCAATCTCAAGCACTCGTCTAAAGTCTGATAAGAAAGGATAGATGGCAACAGTTTTCTGAATTCGAGGATTGAGTGCTGCTGCAACTAGGGCCAAAGCTCCTCCTTGCGAGGCACCATAGCTGGAAAGTCGCTTCTCATCTACCTGAGGCAGACTAGCCATAATTTCAACCAACTGGTAAATATCCAGATAAACATCCTTATAGAAGAGGTGTTCCCGACCCTCCACAGCACCACGGATAATATGCCCCTTAACCGTATTCCCCAAAGGAGAACGCAAGCCGTCTTGTGAGTAACCCGACTGGCCTCGAACGTCCATGGACACAACACCGTAACCAGCTACGGTAAAGGCCAGCATGTCGGCCCAGTCCCAACCACGCCCCATATAGCCATGGAAATGGAAAATTAGCGGAACCTTCTCCTCACACTTTGGAAGAACGACGCGTGCATAGACCTTGCCTTCATTGGTTCCTTCAAAAGTGAGCTCATAGCACTTGACTTGAGGAATGTGGAAATCTCTCTCCTCCAACTGGTAGACTGGTAGTATTGAAACTTTTTTCACTTCTTCATCCCAGAAAGCATCAAAGTCTTCTGGAACCTCATCCCTTCCTTTATAAGTCTTGATTTCTTCTAGCAAATCTAGATTTTTCATAGCACGCTCCTTTTGTTTTGTAATCGCTATCACAACTGTAGCACATATAAGAAATCAATGCAAGAAAGAATGGTAAATAGAAAGTGAATTTAGATTCTTTACTTTTAGGATGATGGGCTGAAAGTAGTTTTAGAAACAAAAAAGAGCATTTCGCTCTTTCTTCTTCTGCTCAATCTTAGTTTTTTGCTTCTTTCTTTTGGAAAGTGGTTTGGTAATTTACTTTAATAGCTACTGTCATGTGAGAGCCCTCGTTTCTTTTTGATGACTCTAGTATAAAGGGCAAACCTGAAAGCTAGCTTAATACTCTTCGAAAATCAAATTCAAACCACGTCAGCGTCGCCTTATCGTACTCAAGTACAGCTTGCGGCTAGCTTCCTAGTTTGCTCTTTGATTTTCATTGAGTATAAGATTTCCTTAGAGAAAGCTTAATCTAGGTATTCTTTCTTCTCCAGATGAAGGGCAATCATGCGCCATTCTGGATCTTCTTGCCAACCTTCTATCGAACTAATGTAGCTTGCAATCTTTCTGGCTTCTTCTAAAATCGGAAAATCTTCGATAATATCAGCCACTTGGAACTCTGGTAGTCCTGATTGTCTGGTTCCAAAAATTTCACCAGAACCACGCATTTTCAAATCTTCCTCCGCAAGAACAAATCCATTGGTGGTTTCTGTCATGATGCGCATGCGGTCTTTCCCAGAATCCGTCTTAGGATTGGCAACGAGAACAGCATAGGACTGCTTGTCCCCCCGACCGACACGACCTCTGAGCTGGTGAAGTTGGCTAAGCCCGAAGCGATCGGCATCCATGATAAGCATGACGGTCGCATTGGGAACATTAACCCCAACCTCGATAACCGTCGTCGAAACTAGAATATCCGTTTTTTGTTCTTTGAAAGCCTGCATAATTTGATCTTTTTCATCACTCTTCATCTTACCATGTAGAAGGGCCACCTCTGCTTTTCCTGCAAAATGAGCCGTCATCTCTTCTGATAAGGCAATGGCATTTTTCAAATCCAGAGCTTCTGATTCTTCAATCAAGGGAGAGATAACGTAGGCTTGAGAACCTTTGTGAATTTCTCCCTCTAACCAAGTCAAAACCTGAGGTAACTGCTCATGCTTGATCCAACGTGTCACAATAGGCTTCCGCCCTGCTGGCATCTGGTCGATAATGGAAACATCCATATCCCCAAAGGCCGTGATGGCCAGCGTCCGTGGAATGGGAGTCGCTGTCATCATGAGGACATCTGGATTGTCGCCTTTTTCTCGTAAAATACGCCTTTGTCCCACACCAAAGCGGTGCTGCTCATCGATAATAATCAAGCCAAGGCGAGCATACTCCACCCCATCCTGAATCAGAGCGTGAGTTCCGATAATCAAATCAGCGTCACCCTTGGCAATAGTCTCCAAGACTTCTCTCTTTTCTGCAGCTTTTAAGGAACCTGTCAAAAGAGCGAGTTTTAGGTCCGGGAAGAGATTCTGTAGACTCTCAAAGTGTTGCTCTGCAAGGATTTCTGTCGGTACCATGAGGGCGGCTTGGTAGCCAGCCGTCACCGCCGCAAACATGGCCAAGCCAGCGACTACCGTTTTTCCGCTCCCCACATCTCCTTGCAGGAGACGATTCATATGGTGGTCCGACTTCATGTCGTTCAAAATTTCCTGCAAACTCTTTTCCTGAGCTGGGGTCAGGGCAAATGGCAGTCTTTCTTTGACTTCTGTCACTTTTTCCTGAGACCAGTTCAAAACCAGACCGCTTCCCTGAACTCTATTTTCAGACTTGAGCGTCTGCAACTGCATTTGGAAATAAAAGAGTTCCTCAAACTTGATACGGCGAAGGGCCTGCTTGTATTCTGCCAAATCCTTAGGAAAATGCATAGCTCGGACTGCCTGACAACGGGACATGAGTTTGTATTTGTCTAGTAAAGACTGGGGAAGATTTTCCTCTATCAAGAGGTCCAGTCCCTGATCAAAGGCTGTCTTGATGACCTTGACCAGACTAGCCTGACTGATTCCTTGGGCCAGACGATAGACAGGTTGGAGGTCATCTTCCACCTGAGCCAGGACCTTCATCCCAGTCAAACTAGCCTTGGCGCGGTCCCATTTTCCAAAGATGGCAAGAGTTGCACCTAGTTCAATCTTGTCAGCTAGGTAGGGTTGGTTAAAGAAATTCACCGCAAAAACGACTTCTCCCTGCTTGAGGCTAAAACGCAGGCGATTGCGCTTGAAACCATAATACTGGACACTGGCAGAAGTCACGACTTGACCAGAAAGGACCGCCTTTTCACCATCTTCCAACTCCAAAACCTGCTTGGTTTTAAAATCTTCATAACGGAAAGGAAAGTAGAGCAAGAGGTCTTGCAAGCTTTCAATTCCTAGTTTGGCATATTTCTCTGCTGACTTTGGCCCCACACCAGGCAAGACATGCAAGGGTTGATGTAGATTCATGCTCCACTCCTTTCTTTTCTAATCATATTCTCTCGGAATGCGGTCGCTGAGGAGACAAACCACTTCATAGTTAATAGTTCCACGGTAGGTCGCTACCTGAGTAGCTGTGATTTCTTTATCTCCGTCGGAGCCAATCAAGGTGACCTTGGTTCCGAGTGGGTAAGGCTTAGGCAGACGAATGGTGATTTGGTCCATGGAAACTCGCCCGACTATTGGGCAAGCTTGTCCATCTACCAAGACAGAGAAATTCTGCATGTCTCGTGTCCAACCATCCGCATAGCCGATTGGCACCGTCGCAATGACTTGCTCACTATCCGCTTGATAGGTCGCTCCGTAGCCCATGCAAGCTCCAGCTGGAACTGTCTTGACGTGAACCAAGGCAGATTCCAAGGTCAAGGCTGGTGTCAGGTCATAAGGCAGATCCAAAACCTCTCCGCTGGGATTCAGGCCATACATAGCATCTCCCATACGAACCGCATTGAAAATGGTCTCTGCATGCCAAAGGGTCGTTGCAGAATTGCTGGCATGAACCAGCTCTGGAAGACCTTTCATACTAGCTAAAATAGTTTTAAACCGTTCTAACTGTTTATTAAAATAGTCATCTGATTCCTCGTCAGCAGTAGCAAAGTGGGTAAAAATCCCTTCAACACGAGCACCATGTTGTTGGAGCAAAGCTTGAGCCTGCTCAGCCTCATCGGCCTCTCTAAAACCAATCCTTCCCATTCCTGAATCAATCTTGAGGTGGACTGTCAATCCAGTTAGGTCAGCTTCCTTATCTAAGAGTGCTTGAATCCACTCCAATCCAGCTACTGTCAAGGTGATGTCGTATTCTTTAGCTAGAGCAACAGCTTCGATTTCAGAAACTCCTAAAATGAGGATTGACTTGCTGAGTCCAGCTTGTCTGAGTTCAAGAGCTTCATCAATATTGGAAACGCAAAAACCATCAACATCATCTTGAATCGCCTTGGCAACAGCGACTGCTCCATGTCCATAGGCATTGGCCTTGACCACAGCCCATTTGAGCGTTCCTTGAGGGATATGAGCCCCCATTTGCTGAATATTTTGTCGAATAGCTTCTAGACATATCAGAGCCTTGGTTGGTCTGTGCGGACTAGCTTTCATGATTTTCCTCCAAAATGACACTGGCTGTCACAAACTGATCTGTATGGCTGATAGACAGCCAAATCTTTCCTGAAAATGGTGACTGACTAAAATAAGGCGCCCCGCGTTCATTGTTCAAGACTTCCAAATCCTGAAAACCTAGCTTGCCAATACCAGTTCCCATGGCCTTGGAAAAGGCTTCTTTAGCAGACCAGCGACCAGCTAAATATTCGATTTGTCTGCGCCCTTTAAGACTGTTAAACCGTTCCATTTCCTGAGCGGTCAGCACGCGCTTAGCAAATCCTTCATGTCGTGTAACTGCACTTTCTATCGAAGCCAATTCTTCGATGTCAATTCCGTGTCCAACTATCATTCTTATCAAAAGGAGTTGAGATTCCCCCAACTCCATCCTTTTCACTTATTTTGTCAAGGTAGCATAAATCTCTTCTACCAAGGCCTCTGTATTTTCCCAACCCAAGCAAGGATCTGTAATAGAGCAACCAAAGACCTCTGGTTGATTTTGACGACCATCTGCTAGGTAAGACTCAATCATAAATCCTCGAACTGTCTTTTTAATCTTCTCATTCCAATCACGATTTTGCAAGGTCTGACGAACGATTCGAATCTGTTCCATATATTGCTTGCCGGAATTGTCATGGTTAGTGTCGATGAGGATAAAAGGATTTTCAAGTCCCATAGTTTCATAGCGTTCAATGGCATTTAACAAAGTTTCATAGTAAAAGTTAGGCTCGTTTTTACCATATTCATTAACTGCACCACGAAGGATGACGTGGGCCAAGGGATTTCCTGAAGTCTCAACTTCTTGACCATGAAAGAGGAAGGTCTGTTTATTCTGAGCGGCATAGATACCGTTAAACATAACACCCAAATTTCCAGAGGTTGGATTTTTCATACCGACCGGTGCATCAATCCCCGAGGCCACAAAGCGGTGCTCTTGGTCTTCCACAGAACGAGCTCCAACAGCATGGTAGCTGACCAAATCATCTACCAAGACCAGATTGGACGGATAAAGCATCTCATCTGCCGTTGTCAAACCTGTCTCTGTAATCACGCGGAAGTGCAACTGGCGCACAGCCTGTAAGCCGTTAATCAGGCTTGGAGCCTTAGAGGTATCTGGTTGGTGAACCAAACCTTTATAGCCGTCTCCGTTGGTACGAGGTTTAGCTGTATAAACACGCATAATCATGAAAATCTTGTCCGCCACCTTCTTTTGCAAGGCTGATAAACGGCGGGCATATTCCAAGACAGCCTCTTCATTGTCAGACGAGCAAGGACCAATCACCAACAGGATCCGGTCATCTTCTCCTGAAATAATGTCTGCCAATTCTCTATCCCGGCGCTCCTTTAGGCGCAAGGCTTCCGCAGACAATTGAGTTTCTGCCTTGATTGCTTCAATATCAATTTCTTGACCTTTTTCAATAAATGCCATCTTATTCTCCTAGCGTTTGGTAGATTTCTCTGACAAGGGCTTCCGTATTTTCCCAGCCTAGGCAAGGGTCTGTGATCGACTTTCCAAATACTTCTGGTTCGTTTTGGCGACCGTCTTCTAGATAAGACTCAATCATAAAGCCACGAACATACTGCTTGATTTTTTTATTCCAATCACGGTTAATCAAGGTCTGGCGGACAATTCGAATCTGGTCCATGTATTGCTTACCAGAATTGTCATGATTGGTATCGACAATGATAAAGGGATTTTCCAAGCCCATTTTCTCATACTGGGCAATGGTATCCATCAAATTATCATAGTAGTAGTTAGGAATATTCTTACCATACTCATTAATCGCTCCACGAAGAATGGCATGTGAAAGCGGGTTACCAGTTGTTTCCACTTCTTTTCCTAGGAAAAGGAAACTTTGTTTGTTTTGAGCAGCATAAATCCCATTAAACATGACATTGAGATTTCCAGAAGTTGGATTTTTAAAGCCAGTCGCGAAATCTGCTCCACTTGCCACAAAGCGGTGTTGCTGGTCTTCAACTGAACGAGCACCAACCGCCATGTAAGAAATCAAATCATCCACTAGTGGAAGATTTTCAGGATAAAGCATTTCATCAGCTGTCGTCATACCTGTTTCCGTGATGACACGATAGTGAAGATGGCGAACGGCTTTAATTCCATTAATGAGGCTAGGCGCTTCTGTCGCATTAGGCTGGTGAATCAAGCCCTTATAACCATCTCCGTTGGTACGAGGTTTGGCAGTATAAACACGCATAACCATAAAGATACGCTCTGCCACTTCTTCTTGTAGAGTCGCCAAACGCTTAGCGTATTCAAGGACAGCTTCTTCATTGTCAGATGAGCATGGCCCGATTACCAAGAGAATTCTCTGGTCTTCTCCACGTATAATGGCTTCTAGCTCTTGATCGCGCTGTGATTTTCTCTCCAAAGCTTGGCCTTCTAATTTTGATAAGGCACGAACTTCTTCAATATTAATTTTAGGACTTTTTGCTGTAAATACCATAACTCATCTCCTTATAAAGCAAACGGATACCAAGTAAAAATTTACTTTTCACAAGGTATCCGCCTCTAAACTATCTCATTTTTATTGTCTTTTACCGTGACAGTTTTTAAACTTCTTACCAGAACCACATGGGCAAAGTTCATTCCGTCCAATCTGGCTCAAATCCAGTTTTTCAGATATATTTGCTTGGTTGGCAGCGATATTGCGAGTCGCTGTTGTACTGATATGGTGTTCCGCTTGTGGTCTTTCTTGTTCATGAATTTGTGCTTTCATCATCAAGCGTGTCACATCAAACTCAATCGAACCAATCATGTCATTAAACATACGGAAGCCTTCTGCCTGATACTCAACAACAGGGTTGTTCTGAGCATAGCCACGTAGTCCAACTGCGTTACGCAATTGATCGAGAGCATCGATATGATCTGTCCACTTGTTATCTACCACTCGTAGAATCAAGACTTTTTGGAATTCTTTAACTGCTTCTTCATCGCGTAGTTTTGAAACCTGACTATCGTAAACTTGCAAGGCACGTTGGAAGAGTTCTTCCTTGATGGCCTTATCAGACAAGCCTGACAAATCTTCAATCGTAATAGAATCTTCTGGAAGCAAGTTGTACTTAGCAAAGTTCAAAATTGCTTCAAGTTTTTCATCTTGTTTAGCACGCGTATGACCATCAACGACACGTTCAATCGTGCGTTTGATCATAGCCTGAATTTCAGGTGCCAAGTCACGGTCTGCAGTGATGACATCGTAACGTTGAGCATAGATAATCTCACGTTGTTCACGCATGACGTCATCGTATTGTAGGACTTGTTTACGGGTATCGTAGTTATTTCCTTCGACACGTTTTTGCGCCGCCTCAACCTGACGTGTCAACATACGAGACTCAATCGCCTCTTCAGACATGTTGAGGCGTTCAAAGATTCCCTTCAAGCGTTCAGAACCAAAACGTTTCATCAAATCATCTTCTAGAGATAGGTAAAATTGTGACTCACCTGGATCCCCTTGACGGCCTGAACGACCACGAAGCTGGTTATCGATACGACGGCTTTCATGACGTTCTGTACCAATGACACAAAGTCCACCCAATTCGCGAACCCCTTCACCAAGTTTGATGTCGGTACCACGACCGGCCATGTTGGTCGCGATAGTAACAGCACCACGTTGACCAGCATTCATGATGATTTGGGCTTCTTTGTAGTGGTTCTTGGCATTCAAGACTTCGTGAGGAACACCAGCTGCGACCAATTTCTTAGAAATGTAGTCACTAGTTTCAACCGCTACTGTACCAACCAAGACAGGCTGACCTTTTTGGTAACGAGCCTTAACATCTTCTACAACCGCCTTAAACTTAGCTTCAATGCTAGCAAAAAGTAAGTCTGGATGGTCAATACGCTGAACAGGACGGTTTGTTGGGATTGGAATAACACGAATATTGTAAATTTCACGGAATTCTTCTTCCTCAGTCTTACCAGTACCTGTCATACCAGACAATTTCTTGTACATACGGAAAAGGTTTTGGTAAGTGATTGAGGCAGATGTCTTGGTTTCATCCTGAATTGGCACACCTTCTTTGGCTTCAATGGCTTGGTGCAAGCCATCAGAATAACGACGACCTTCCATGGTACGACCTGTAAATTGGTCAACGATCAAGATTTCTTGCTCTTCACTAACCACATAGTCAATATCGAGAAGCATGATGTAGTTGGCACGAAGGGCGTTATCGATAAAGTGAGTCAAAGCCACATTTTCGATGTCATAGAGATTGTCAAGCTTGAAGTAGCTTTCCGCCTTGTCAATCCCTGAATCAGACAAACCAATGGTCTTAGACTGCACATCGATGATGTAATCGTCTTTGTCCAAAGACTTTACATAATGGTCTGCCATGTGGTAGAGCTGACTGGTTTCAACCGCATTAGCACCTGATACAATCAAAGGTGTACGAGCTTCGTCAATTAAGATAGAGTCAACCTCATCGACCAAGGCATAGTTAAGCGGACGTTGTACCATGTTTTCAGCGCGAACGACCATGTTATCACGAAGGTAGTCAAATCCAATTTCTGAGTTGGTTGAGTAGGTAATATCACACTCATAGGCTTCTTTTTTCTCCATTGGAGATTTGGCAGCCAAGTTAATCCCTACTGACAAACCAAGCCATGAGTACAATTCCCCCATCTCAGTCGCGTCACGTTCAGATAGATATTCATTGACCGTAACTACGTGAACTCCTTTACCTGAAAGGGCATTGAGGTATACTGGCATGGTCGCAGTCAAGGTTTTCCCTTCCCCTGTACGCATCTCTGGCACGTCACCATGGTGAAGAACGATTCCACCCATGACCTGAACCTTATATGGGAAGAGGCCTAAGACACGTTTAGCACCTTCACGAACAACCGCAAATGCTTCATAAAGCAATGAATCCAGTGATTCTCCATTTTGATAACGTTCTTTAAATTCAATTGTTTTTGCTTTTAGTTGGTCATCAGTCAAAGCAGCCATTTGGTCTTCGTATTTGAAAACCTTGTCAGCCATCTTTTCCAGACGACGGATTTCTCCTTTATCATTTTCGATAATTGTTTTTAAAATATTAGCCATGTTTTTCCTTACTTTAAATTCCGAATATTTTAGAATGTTCTTTTAATTTTAGCACAATTACTGATTATTTTCAAGGAAGAATCCCCATTTTGAAAAGGAAAAAGAGGCTAGTTTCCAAGCTAACCTCTCTGACTTTTAGGATGCTTTAATTGCCAAAAATCGGCAAAAGAGCAAATAGGATAAATAGATTAATCCAAAGATTAATGCAACAGATGAGTCCAAAAATTAAGAGAACCCCATCGTTGGATAAGAAGGCCATCAAAATGGACAAAATTCCAAAAACTAGCAAGATTTTTTGTATGACATAGATATCAATCGTCATCCCCAGAATCGGACTGCCCCAAGGAAGAAAGAAAAAAGCAATCCAGATTAGCAGAACTAAACCCATATAGATCTTGGAATAACGTGTAATAAATGATTTTAGATGTGCCATAAGCTACCTCCTATTAAAAAACCACATAAATCAATGCCTTCCACCTTTAGACTTCACTAGTTCCCGTCTCAAGCGAAACATTTTTTTGAAAAAGATATAGGCTAACCAGTCGCTGGCTAGAGATATGACTAGCAAAAGCAACCCAACACCCCAAGTACTAGCATCCGAATCATGTTTTAGAACAAAAGGGAAAAATAAGAATGAAAAAATTGTCATATCCAAGCTAAACAGAGCTAAAAGGGAAATATAAATCCAGTAAAAATAGTAGATGATTGGGAAAATTTTACTGTTTCTGTCAGCATTGTCTATCCAATAGAAAAAATAAAAACAAGGAAATAAGAGTATCAAATGAAACCAATTAAAGGACAATCTCATCAGCGACACCTCCTCTTTAAAATTGTTTTCTTTAGTTTCGTTCTATTAAATGTTATTACCAATATAAATCAGTGCCTTCCACCTTTTGGCTTCCCTAGTTCCTGTCTCAAGCGGAGCATTTTTTTGAAAAAGATATAGGTTACCCAAGAACTGGCAAAAGCAATAAGTAGTAATAATAACCAACTGCCCCAAAGCTTGATGTCTGCCATATTTCTCAAGACGATATTGAAAAACAGGACTGAAAAAACTGTCAAAACAAGGCTAAAAAGAGCGTAGAGGGTGATGTAAATCCAGTAAAAATAGTAAAAAATTGGGAAAAATTTACTATCTCTATTGACCTTTTCAATCCAGCTGAAAAAGTAAAAAACGGGAAATATAAGCAAGGATTTAAACAAATGTTCCATCATCGACACCTCTTTTTGATAGCCTTTTCTTCAACTTCATTCTATCAAAAAAATCTGGAAATGTCATTCCAGATTCTACTTTTTTATTTGCGTTTTCTTGCGATGAGGTGGATCGGTGTTCCTTCAAAGACAAAGGCCTTGCGGATTTGATTTTCCAAGAAACGCAGGTAAGAAAAGTGCATGAGTTCTTCTTCGTTGACAAAGATGACAAAGGTTGGTGGTTTGGTTGCCACTTGGGTCGCATAGAAAATCTTAAGGCGTTTTCCTTTGTCTGTCGGTGTTGGGTTGATGGCAATAGCATCCATGATGACATCGTTCAAGACAGCTGATGGAATACGGGTATTTTGACTCTCGCTGATTTGCTTGATCATCTCAGGCAACTTGTGGAGGCGTTGCTTGGTCAAAGCTGATACAAAGATAATCGGTGCGTAAGGCAGGTATTGGAACTGCTCACGGATATCTTCTTCCCAGTTTTTCATAGTGTGGTTGTCTTTCTCAAGTGTATCCCACTTATTGACCACGATAATCATCCCTTTACCAGCTTCATGGGCAAATCCTGCGATACGCTTGTCGTATTCACGGATGCCTTCTTCCGCATTGATGACCATTAAGACCACATCTGAACGGTCAATAGCACGCATGGCACGCATAACAGAGTATTTCTCAGTATTTTCATAGACCTTACCAGATTTACGCATACCAGCCGTATCAATCATGGTAAACTCTTGACCATCTGTATCTGTAAAATGGGTATCAATAGCGTCACGCGTTGTTCCAGCGACTGGACTAGCAATGACACGATCTTCTCCCAAGATGGCATTGATCAAGCTTGATTTTCCAACGTTTGGACGACCAATCAAGCTGAATTTAATGACATCTGGATTTTCTTCTTCAACTTCACGTGGGAGGTTTTCCACGATAGCATCCAGTACATCCCCTGTCCCGATTCCATGGACAGATGAGATCGGCAATGGTTCACCCAAACCGAGGGCATAGAAATCATAGATATCATTTCGCATCTCTGGATTGTCCACCTTGTTAACGGCTAAGATGACTGGTTTATGAGTTTTATAAAGTTTACGGGCAACGTATTCGTCCGCATCGGTAATTCCTTCCTTACCAGACACGACAAAAACGATAACATCTGCTTCTTCCATGGCAATTTCTGCCTGGTGCTTGATTTGTTCCATAAAAGGAGCATCGACATCATCGATTCCTCCTGTATCAATCATGCTAAACGAACGATTGAGCCACTCACCCGTTGCATAGATACGGTCACGTGTCACTCCTTCGACATCTTCTACAATGGAGATTCGCTCACCAGCGATCCGATTAAATAGGGTTGATTTCCCAACATTGGGACGTCCTACAATGGCAATAGTTGGTAGGGCCATAATTTCTCACTTTCTACAATAACTTCTTCTGTTCAAGATTTTTTCTAGTTGAGCTTGGTTCTGGATTGCCGAATTGCTCCGCTAAACGTTGACTCCAGCTTGTGGTCGCACGCGCACCTGCATATTCAGTCTGTATACGGTCATAGGCTTCAATAGCCTCAGTTGACTGTTCTTGGTATTCTTCCTCAAAGACAACATTCTCTAGTGGCAGTCTTGGTTTCACATCATGCTGTTGATTTGGCACACCTAGTGCCATCCCAAAGACAGGATAGGTGTAGTCAGGCAGGTTAAAGAGTTCTGCCACTTCTTCTGACTTGTACCGCACCAAGCCGATAATCACTCCACCATATCCTAGGCTTTCTGCCGCAAGCAAGGCATTTTGCCCAGCCAAAGCCGCATCGACCGAACTAATCAAGAGGCCTTCCACCCCTTGGGGTTGGAAAACATCCGTATGGAGTCGTGCCCCCTTTTCTGCTCGATTCAAATCTCCGACAAAGAGAAGGAAAACAGCAGACTGGCGAATGGCTTCTTGAGGCACCAATTCATACAAGACATCTTTCTTCTCTTGACTTCGCACCACAATCACAGAGTAGGATTGGAAATTTTTCCAAGACGAGGCCATCTGGGCAGCTGTCAAAATCTCATTTAAGTCTGCTTGAGGAATTTCTTGCTCTTTAAATCTACGCACTGAAGTGTGAGCCTTCATTAATTTGATTGTTTCTGTCATCGGCGGTTTTCTCCTTCAAGTCTTGTTTCCTCTGCTAAATAACGAATGCGTTCCATGACGCGTCTAGCTTCCCATGTTTCATCATTTCCATTTTTCCCTTTAGCAAAATGCTTCTCCAAATCTTCAAAATTGAAATTGGAGGTGAAAAAGGTTGGCAAATCTTCCTGCATACGATATTGGAGAATGACCTGCAGGATCTCGTCACGCACCCAAGCTGTTGATTGCTCGGCACCAATATCATCCAAAATCAGGACTTCAGCAAGCTTAATCTCATCCACCAAGGTCTTAACATTGCCATCACCGATGGCATTTTTGACATCAATGACAAAGCTCGGATAGTGGAGGAGCGTTGATGAAACACCACGTTTTTCTGACAAATCATGAGCTAGTGCTGCCACCATGAAACTTTTACCCACACCAAAGTCTCCATACAAGTACAAACCTTTTCGAATAGCTGGATATTGCTCCACAAAGGCTAGGAGCTTTTCAAAAACTGGCAGGCGCCCCAAATCATCCAAGTCTACTTGAGCTAAACTAGCTTTTTTAAGACTAGCTGGAAGATTGATTAGCTTAAGACGGTTTTTAATCGCCGCTTCTTTTTCAGCCGCGATTAGTTCAGGAGTTTCTTCATAGGAAACATCTGCATAGCCATGGTTCATGATTAGGATAGGCTTGTATCCTTTGGCAATATAATCCGTATCACCACGAAGGAACTTGTCGCGCTCGGTGATGTACTGATTAAATTTGGAGATACTACGATTTAATTCCTCCTGACTGAGGGATTCTTGCTGGATAAAGTCCGCAACATCAGGGTCCTTCATGATTTTCTGGACCAAATCTTGATACTGAAATCGGCTAGGTTGACGTTTGAGTACATCTCCGACACTTTCCATCTAATCTCCTCCTTTTTCTAATCGAGCTAATAGTTCTTGTTTCTTACGTTCTAGTTCCAGACGAGTTTCCTCGCTCGTTTCATTCTTGTATTCAGGATTGCTCCACTTGGGTATATTGGTTTTTGCTGGGGCAGTCTGATTCTGCTTTTGCGTTTTTGCTTTTTGGCCACGTTCACGAATACGCAGGACAGCTTCCTCTGCACTACGGATATTTTGATAGGCGTAGTCATTAGCCACCTTCATGGCATATTTTTCATTGATATTGGCCGAATCCACCTTATTAAAGGTCAGGAGCAAGATAACATTGATGACTTCATCCAACAATCCCAAACCAGCAATCTGTTGCAAGAGTTCTCTTTCTGTTTGGGTAATGTTTCCCTTACGTGTTTGCTTGATTTCTGCTAAGAACTGCAGGGCCGTTTTACTTTTAGCCTCTTTGATAATGGTTGCTTCCTTAGGACTAAAGTCAGAAGAAACAGGTTTTTGAGCGATTTTTTCCCGCATGCGTTTGGTTGAAATAACCTGGGAAACAGCTGTTGACTTGGCCAGTTGATAGGTCTCAAACCAAGTCCATTTCTTTTCCTCGGCGATGGCAAAGAGGTTTAAGACATCGGACTGCTCATCCGCAAAACGAAGCCCATCTCGAGCCATAAGCTGACGAAAATGGTCCAAGTCAAAATCATTGGCCACTTTCTTCTTGAGACTAAGGTCTTCTTGACTTCCCACTTCTGCCAAGTCTGGAAAGACTTGATTGAGTGAGACAGGTATTTCTTGACCATCAGCACTCTCAACTTTCAAATCCTCCACAGCTGCATCACCAATCTTCTTCTCCAAAAGTCTGCGATAAACAGGGTGTTCCAAGAAGTCTTGACTAGATAGAGGAGCATGGAGGGCTAGCTGATAAACATCCCCAGTTTGATAGAGAGTCAAGAGATTGAAAGCAGATAGGATTTTCAGGGATTTTATCAGTCTATCCATCCCAAAGTTAAGATGATTAAGAATACTTGAAAAAAGATATTCCTTTCTACCATTATCCCAAAAACTAATCGTATAAAGATAAAGGCTCAGTGCCTCCTGACCGATAATCGGGAGGTAGCACTGTACCAGAGATGAGGTATCTTGCGACACCCGATTATTCTTTAGATAAGAAAAACGGTCAATTGGCTTCATTTAACTTTCCTTTTTCTTTTTAGAGGACTGGGTGATTTGTTGGAGCAAGCTCTCTAACTCACTAACATCCTTAAAACTACGATAGACGCTGGCAAAACGTACATAGGTAATCTCATCCAATTCAGCCAATTCCTCCATGACGAGAGAACCAATGTCCTCACTTTGAATTTCATTTTCATTTCGACCACGGAGTTTCTGTTCGATACGATTAACTACCATGTTGATTTCATCGCTTGACACAGGACGTTTCTGGGCTGAGCGGATAATCCCATTAAAGATTTTATCTCTGGAGAATTGTTCCCGTGTGCCATCTTTTTTAACAACCACTAAGGTTCTTTCTTCTACTCGTTCGTAGGTTGTAAAACGGTGTTGGCATTCGTCGCACTCACGTCTTCTACGAATGGTGTTCCCTTCTTCTGCTTGGCGACTATCGATAACACTTGACTTGGTAGCCCCACATTTTGGACAACGCATCCTTTCCCTCCTTATCGTTTTCTTTTCATTATACCATTTTTTAAGCGATTCCCAAAACAATTCTTCTTTTTGCTTGACAAGTTTTTTGTTTTGTTGTGTTATTTAATTAACACAAAGGTAAATAGAAAGGAGATCGTGATGTCTTGGACATTTGATAACAATAAACCCATTTATTTGCAGATTATGGAGAAAATCAAGCTTCAGATTGTTTCCCACACACTGGAACCCAATCAACAACTTCCAACCGTGAGAGAGCTAGCTAGCGAAGCCGGTGTCAATCCCAACACCATCCAAAGAGCCTTGTCAGACCTTGAACGAGAAGGATTTGTCTACAGCAAGCGAACAACTGGACGATTTGTGACTGAGGATAGGGAACTGATTGCCCAATCACGCAAACAATTATCGGAAGAAGAATTGGAACACTTCGTTTCCTCCATGACCCATTTTGGCTATGAAAAAGAAGAACTACCAGGCGTAGTCGGTGATTATATTAAAGGAGTTTAAGCCTATGTCATTACTAGCATTTGAAAATGTATCCAAATCTTATGGAGCAACCCCAGCCCTGGAAAATGTTTCTCTTGACATCCCAGCTGGAAAAATTGTTGGTCTCCTTGGACCAAACGGTTCAGGAAAAACAACCTTGATTAAACTAATCAATGGCCTCTTGCAACCAGAGACAGGCCGTATCCTTATCAATGGTATGGAACCAAGCCCAGCAACTAAAGCAATTGTTTCTTATCTACCTGATACGACCTATCTAAACGAACAGATGAAGGTCAAGGAAGCCCTAACCTACTTCAAGACCTTCTATAAAGATTTCAATCTGGAACGTGCTCAAGGTCTTCTTCGTGACCTTGGCATCGATGAAAATAGTCGTTTCAAGAAATTATCAAAAGGGAACAAAGAAAAGGTACAACTGATTTTGGTTATGAGTCGCGATGCTCGTCTATACGTCCTTGATGAACCAATCGGGGGTGTAGACCCCGCAGCTCGTGACTATATCTTGAACACCATCATCAACAACTACTCGCCAACTTCGACTGTCTTGATTTCAACCCACTTGATTTCAGACATTGAACCAATCTTGGATGAGATTATCTTTGTAAAGGATGGAAAAGTCGTCCGTCAAGGCAATGTAGATGACATTCGCTATGAGTCAGGTGAATCCATCGACCAACTCTTCCGTCAGGAATTTAAGGCCTAAGCAAAGGAGATTATTTATGTTTTGGAATTTAGTTCGTTATGAATTTAAAAATGTTAACAAATGGTATTTAGCCCTCTATGGTGCTGTGTTGGCACTTTCTGCCCTTATCGGAATACAGACACAATCCTTTAAAAATCTACCTTACCAAGAAAGTCAATCTGCTATGCTATTTTTTCTAGCTACAGTCTTTGGTGGCTTGATGATTACACTTGGGATTTCAACCTTGATTTTGATTATCCGTCGCTTCAAGGGTAGTGTCTATGACCGCCAAGGCTATCTGACTTTGACCTTGCCAGTTTCCGAACACCATATCATCACAGCCAAACTAATCGGTGCCTTTATCTGGTCTGTGATTAGCACTGCTGTCTTACTCCTATGTATCTACATTATGTTATTGTCAACAAACTCTGATGAAGTTCAACTTTCTACTCTTCTATCATTTGTTGGAGAACATTTTACCGGCTTTGGTCTTATTGTCTTATCCTTCCTGCTTAGTACAATTTCAGGGATCCTCTGCATTTACTTGGCCATCTCCATCGGACAGCTTTTCAACGAATACCGTACCGCACTGTCAATTGTAGCCTACATTGGTATCCAAATCGTCATTGGATTTATTGGAGTTTTCTTCAATACCAGTACTAACTTCTATGTCAATTCACTTGCAGGATTCAATGGTAATTTCTATATGGGAGCAAGCGTAGGCATTGTTGAAGAACTCATTTTCATAGCTATCTTTTATCTCGGAACCTACTATATTTTGAGAAACAAGGTTAATTTGCAATAAAAAATACCCAGCTAAACAGCTGGGTTTTGATTTAACTCAATATCAAACTGGCTACGATAGGGCTGACAAAGACATAAAGAATACCGGTGACACCAATAGCCAAGCCCCCCATGGCTCCTGCTACAGAGCCGTATCGAAAGGCCGTACCCGTTCCGACTGCGTGACCTGTTCCTCCAAGGGAAAGACCAACCGCTACTGGGTCATCAATTTTCAACCACTTCAAAAGGGTTGGGCCAATCACACTGGTTAAAATCCCAGTTGCCACAACAACGACCAAAGTCACAGTCGTCAAACCTTGCAATTTTTCTGTGATTCCCACTGCCATAGCGGTTGTCACTGACTTAGGAAAGAGAGAAATGGCTAGAAAAAAGTCCATGCCAAAAATCTTTGCCACTAGGGCCGTGAAAGAGGTATTGACCACTACCGCTAACAAACTACCAAAGAGAATACTCCGAGCATGGTGCTTCATCAAGTGAAAACTCTTATAAAGCGGAATCCCCAGAGCCACGGTCGATGGGACAATCAAGTTGTTCAGATAAACCCCACCTTGGTAATAATCTTGGTAAGATATCCCCGTCACCTTTAGAAAGATAATAATGAAAATAGCTGACAAAAGCAAGGGCGTTGTCAATGGATGGGGAAAACGTCTGTAAATCAGCATTCCCACTAGATAGGCTAAGATAGACAGGGCTAGCCCAAACAGGGGATTGGAAACAAATTCGCTCATTTGGTACCTCTTTCTTCATAGTCACCTTCATAGCGTTTTTTGATAAATTGAACCACAAGCGCAATCAAGATGATATTAATCACTGCTGCAAAAAAGACAATCAAAACAATTGGCAAAAGATAGGGAGCAATCACATCAAACTTCTCCATGATTCCCACTGCTGGCGGCAAAAAGAGAATGGTCATATTGGCCAGCAAGAAATTCCCTACCATGTTGACATGTCTGGTTCTCAGCCACTTGAATTGTAGGGCGAGAAAGAGAATGATTAAACCAATAATACTGCCTGGGATGGGCAAATGAAAAAAACTAGAAATTCCCTCTCCGATTAGAGAAATCACAAAGAGAATCATTAATTGAACATATAATTTCATCCTAAACTCCACGAAATAGACTTCTTGCATACCAGTTTACTCTTTTTTCAGAAAATTTCAAGGAAATGCACAAGGGATAATGAAAATTAGAAATGGAAAGGGGATACAAACAATTCTTGACTTGTGAAAACAGGCCTGATTTAGGGTAAAAGATTTCAGCATCCTTCTTGCCAGCATTCTTGAAAAGTAGTATAATAATTGCATGCGCAATCATCTTGTAATACAGAGACTGTCTATGAATGGACCTTCTTCTATATTACAACTCTAAAAAGAAAGGAGATACTATGACCTATTTGGAAAAATGGTTTGACTTCAATCGGCGTCAGAAAGAAATTGAAAGCCTCTTGGAAGAGACTATTGCCCAGCAGAGCGAGCAAAGTCTAACCTTGAAAGAGTTCTACCTGCTCTACTATCTGGACTTGGCACAAGAAAAATCTCTACGCCAGATTGACCTGCCAGATAAGCTTCATTTGAGCCCGAGCGCTGTTTCTCGGATGGTGGCTCGCTTGGAAGCCAAAAATTGCGGTCTGCTTAGTCGCAGGTGTTGTGACCAAGATCGACGTTCTAGCTTTATCTGCCTGACAAGTGATGGGCAAAAGACACTGGCCTCTCTACAAAAAGCTGTCGAAGAAAGCTTGGAAGCTGGTTTGGATTTCTGGGTTTAAGATAATTTTATAAAAAAGTTGCGTGCGCAATCATTTTTCTTGACATTCTCCTTTACAAGGAGTAAAATAAAGTCATCATTAAACAAAGGAGTTTTAAACATGATTGAAATTACCTATCTAGATGCAAGCAAGAACGAAAGAACTATAACCTTCGATTCTTATGAAGACTTTGATCGTTCACAACAAGCTTGCCTTATCGGCGTCGCAGACTACTACCCTGTCCAAAAATTAACTTACAATGGTCATGATTTGGACTACCATGGGACTTATGGAGATATCTTCTTCTATCTCAAGAAACAAGATTTAAGCCAATATAACTAAAAAAGGAGAAATACTATGTCAAAAGCAATTACAGATGCAACATTCGAACAAGAAACAAAAGACGGATTGGTCTTGGTAGACTTCTGGGCAACTTGGTGTGGTCCATGTCGTATGCAAGGTCCAATCTTGGACAAATTGTCTGAGGAACTTTCAGAAGATGTCTTGAAAATCGTTAAAATGGACGTTGATGAAAACCCAAACACAGCTCGTGCTTTTGGAATCATGTCTATTCCAACTCTTCTTTTCAAAAAAGATGGACAAGTAGTTAAACAAGTGGCCGGTGTTCACACAGCAGAACAAATCAAAGCTATCGTTGCTGAATTAAGCTAATCACAAGAGAGACCAAGTGCATTCATTTGGTCTCTTTTTTCTTGCCCTTTGCCATTTTTCAAAAAATATGCTAGACTGTAGGTAGAATATTACGATGTTTGGGACATGCCATCGCTAAAAAAAACCTCTACTTGGTATTTTTTAGCTCCCTCAAGGGAGCTTTTTGCGTGCTCTGAACATTTCCCATTTTGGAAGGAGTACTATGAAACGTCAATCAGCCTTGGTCGTCTTTAGTGGCGGTCAAGATTCTACAACCTGCCTCTTCTGGGCCAAGCAACACTATGAAACGGTTGAAGCCGTTACCTTTGCCTACGGCCAACGCCACCATCTTGAAATTCAAGTGGCCAAAGAAATCGCTGAGGAACAAGGCATTCGTCATCATATCCTAGATATGTCTCTGCTGGGACAGATCACTGAAAATGCCTTGACTTCAGATTTGAAAATTGAACAAAAAGAGGGAGAGGTTCCCAATACCTTTGTTGACGGTCGCAACCACCTCTTTCTATCCTTCGCGGCAGTCCTTGCTAAGCAACGTGGAATTACGGATATCGTGACAGGAGTGTGCGAAACAGATTTCTCAGGCTATCCTGACTGCCGTGATGTCTTTGTCAAATCACTCAATGTCACCCTCAACCTGGCCATGGATTACGACTTTGTTATCCAAACACCTCTTATGTGGCTTGACAAGGCTGAAACTTGGGAATTAGCCGACCAACTCGGTGTCTTTGACTATGTTCGTGAAAAGACCTTGACCTGCTACAACGGGATTATCGGAAGTGGCTGTGGAGATTGCCCAGCCTGCCACCTACGGAAACATGGTCTAGATGTCTATCTCTCACAGAAAGGAGAGGCCTAATGTTTTTTGCACCTAAAGAAATCAAACAGGAAACTGGGGAGTCTCTTGTCTACAATCCTCACAGAACCTTGGTATCAAAAGAATTTACCTTCGACGCTGCCCACCACCTCTTTCACTATGAGGGAAAATGCAAATCCCTTCATGGTCACACCTATCATCTACAGATTGCTGTCAGTGGATTTTTAGATGAACGCGGTATGACCTATGATTTTGGAGATATTAAAGCCATCTACAAGAACTACTTAGAGCCCCACTTAGATCATCGCTATCTCAATGAAACCCTGCCTTATATGAATACAACCGCTGAAAATATGGTTTACTGGATTTTCCAAACCATGAACCAAGAGTTACCAGACGAGCGCGGTCTCCGTTTAGAATACGTTCGCCTCTATGAGACTCCGACTGCCTTTGCAGAGTTTAGACGGGAGTGGTTAGATGACTAGAGAACGTGTCCTCAAACTACCAGTTCTAGAAATTTTTGGGCCAACCTTTCAAGGTGAAGGCCGTGCTATTGGCCAGAAAACCATGTTTGTCCGCACTGCAGGTTGCGACTATCATTGCGACTGGTGCGACTCCGCCTTTACTTGGGATGGTTCTGAAAAGCCAACTCGCATGACAGCTGACGAAGTCATTGCTGCCTTGGATAAACTAGGAAGCTACGACTACGTCACCCTATCTGGGGGAAATCCTGCTATCCTAGCAGCCAACATGGCTGAGCTAGTAACTAAGCTCAAGGAACGTGGTGTCACTCTGGCTGTTGAGACCCAAGGCTCCCGCTGGCAAAATTGGTTAAAAGACATCGACCAAGTCACCCTGAGCCCCAAACCTCCTTCATCCAAGATGGAAGTCAACTTTGAGACCCTGGACTTTATCGTTTCCCAACTGGATCCAGATAAAGTCACCTTTAAAATTCCTGTCTTTGATGATGCTGATTTGGCCTTTGCCAGAGGCATACAAGAGCGCTACCAACCGGATGTTCTCTTCTTATCAGCAGGAAACCCTGAGCCAAAGGCTAGAGGCAATATTGTCCAAGACCAACTAGACCGACTCAAAGAACTCTGGGAACGCATCGCTGGTGACGACAGCTGGGGCAATGTCCGCGTCCTTCCTCAACTTCATACCCTCCTCTACGACAATCAACGTGGTGTTTAAGATTAGAAAGAAAAAATCATGTCACAACAAGAAGAAATGAAAAA
This sequence comes from Streptococcus sp. LQJ-218, assembly GCF_003428885.1. Taxonomy (GTDB): domain Bacteria; phylum Bacillota; class Bacilli; order Lactobacillales; family Streptococcaceae; genus Streptococcus. The sequence continues at coordinate 65,551 of NZ_QQRU01000007.1, read as the reverse complement.
CCTCAGCCTCCTCGGCAACAAAGAAACTAACTACATTTTCGAGTATCAACCAGAAGTCCTCGAATCCTTTGACAATCGTCATGTGGAAAATGACTATTTTATCAAATTTAACTGTCCTGAATTTACCTCGCTTTGTCCAATTACAGCTCAGCCAGACTTTGCGACCATTTATATTTCCTACATTCCTGACAAGCTCTGTGTCGAGTCAAAATCGCTTAAACTCTACCTCTTTAGCTATCGAAACCACGGAGATTTCCATGAAAACTGTATCAATACCATTGGGAAAGACTTGGTCAACTTGCTAAACCCTCGCTATTTGGAGGTTTGGGGAAAATTCACTCCGCGTGGTGGCATTTCAATTGACCCCTACTACAACTACGGTAGACCTGGAACTAAGTATGAAGGCTTGGCCGAACAACGCCTCTTCCAACACGACCTCTATCCAGAGAAAATTGACAACCGTTAAACTTATACTCAATGAAAATAAAAAAAAGCAAACTAGGAAGCTAGCCGCAAGTTGCTCAAAACACTGCCTTTAGGTTGTAGACAAGACTGACGAAGGCAGCTCAAAACACTGTTTTGAGATTGCAGATGGAAACTGACGTGGTTTAAAGAGATTTTCAAAGAGTATCATACGAAAAAGCCCTGTTCCTCATCATGAGGAGCAAGGCTTTTTGAGTCTCAATTATTTTTCTGCCCCAATGAAGTTTTTTTGCAACAAATGCTGCAAGAGCTCTACCAGCGATTGGTACAAGGATGAAAATCCAAACTTGTTGAAGGGCTGCGCCGCCTACAAAGACAGCTGGTGCCAAGCTACGAGATGGGTTTACTGAAAGTCCAGTGATGTTCAAGCCAGCTAGAATCAAAGCTGTCAATGACAAACCGATTACCAAACCAGCAATCGCGCCACTGCCCTTGCTTACTGATGTCACCGTCAGGATAACTAAAACTAACAAGAAAGTTGCGATCACTTCAAACAAGAAACCACCAAATACTGTTGCACCGTTTGCCAAGGCATTTTCACCAAGACTAGCAGTTGACATACCTGAGTTAGCCAAGAGGAAGAAGACAGCGCCAGAAGCAATAAAAGCTCCAACAACCTGTCCAAGGATGTAGTTTACAAGCTCTGAAGGTGGCAAACCTTTGTTTACAAACATAGCGATCGAAACAGCTGGGTTCAAGTGAGCACCTGAAACAGTTCCGATTGAGTAGGTAGCAACTACGATGGCTAAACCAAAGGCAAAGGCAATTCCAAGGTGACCTAGGCCATCAAGACCACTTCCAAAAACAACAGCTCCTGTTCCGATGAAGACAAGCATGAACGTACCGATTAACTCAGCAATAAGTTTTTTCATTTTCTTTCTCCTTTTTTCAAAAACTAGGTACTAGTCTATCAAAAGAGGGAAAGGTTTCAAGAAAATTGATTGGAAAGTTTCAGGGTAAAATTCTATAAAAATAGTAGTGTTTATTTGAAACATTTTTTCTAAAGGTATATAATATCAATATAGTTCTAATAAATTATTTATTCCCTAATTTGAACTAATTTTTACTACTTTGCTGTTCTTTGATGAACGTTTGAATGGTATCGTGGATACCAAGGAGGAATCATATGTCTAAAGTTGCTATTGTCACAGGTGCAGGTCAAGGGATCGGTTTTGCAATCGCAAAACGCTTGGTTCAAGATGGTTTTAAGGTTGGAGTTTTAGACTACAATGCTGAAACAGCTGAAAAAGCAGTTGCTGAGTTGTCGGCAGAGAATGCTTTAGCTGTTGTAGCAGATGTGTCTAAACAAGCAGAAGTTGCTGCAGCTTTCCAAAAAGTTGTTGATCATTTCGGAGACTTGAACGTTGTGGTAAACAACGCTGGTGTCGCTCCTACTACACCTCTGGATACAATTACAGAGGAACAATTCGCTCGCACATTTGCTATTAACGTCGGTGGTGTCATTTGGGGAGCACAAGCTGCTCAGGCTCAATTTAAAGCACTAGGTCACGGTGGTAAAATCATCAACGCTACTTCTCAAGCAGGTGTTGTCGGTAATCCAAATCTAACTGTTTACGGCGGTACAAAATTCGCTGTTCGCGGTATTACTCAAACATTGGCACGTGATTTAGCAGAGTCAGGTATCACTGTTAACGCTTATGCTCCAGGTATCGTTAAAACACCAATGATGTATGATATCGCCCATGAAGTTGGAAAAAATGCTGGAAAAGACGACGAGTGGGGTATGCAAACATTCGCAAAAGATATTACTTTGAAACGTTTATCTGAACCAGAAGATGTTGCTGCAGCAGTTAGCTTCCTCGCTGGACCAGATTCAAACTACATTACAGGTCAAACCATTATCGTTGATGGTGGTATGCAATTCCATTAAGATACACAAAAAGAGGTTGGAAAATAATTCAACCTCTTTTATTAGTTTTCATTATTAGTTAGGAGGATACTTTCTCAATACCTTTACATTTCTCAATAAGCTGTCCTTAAATGACTTAATATTGAATTCTCAATTAAACACAATCTGATATAAAATGAAGCAAATAACTATCAATAGCAACTGTACAGTAAGTTCAAATTTAACATCACGACCTTCAACGGCGTGTTTGAAAATAGCTACAGTTAAAACAAATAGAATGACGCTTAACAAGCTCATAAACATCATTCTAGAACAACCTCTCTATTCCCCTACTCTCCCAACTGGGCGCTGTAGGCGATAATCTGGTCAACTGTGTCTGACAAGAATTGGATGGTATCACGGAGTGGTTTATCTGTTGAAATATCAGCACCGATGATCATGGCTGACTCAAGTGGTGTCTTGCTACCACCTGATTTGAGGAGATTGAGCCAGTCTTCAGCTCCAGTTTCTGAATGTTTCAGATGGAGGTAACCTGCAGTCGAAATCACAAGTCCAGCTGAGTAGGTGTAACTATACAAGCCCATGTAGTAGTGAGCTTGGCGCATCCAAGTCAAAGCTGCATCATCATCAATTTCAATGGCATCTCCCCAGAAATCCGTCAAGACTTCCTTCATGATGCTGTTGAGCTTGCTTGCTCCAAAGGTCTCCCCTTCTTCAATCAATGTATACACCTTACGCTGGAAGGCCGCTTCCAAGAGGTGGGTAATAAAGTTATGGAAGTAGGTGTCTGTCAAGCGGTGAGCCAGAGCAAAACGTTTTTGACGAGGGTCGTCAGACTGCTGTTCCAAATAATCACTGAGTAGCAATTCATTGAAGGTTGACGGTGCTTCGACATAGTAGGTCGACATATGGGCATTGAAGTAACTTTGATGATTGTCTGAAAAGATGAATTGACCAGAATGCCCGATTTCATGAATCAAGGTATAGACATCGCTCAAACGGCCTGTCCAGCTCATGAGGACATAAGGATGCACACGGTAGGGATCAGCTGCATAGCCACCAGAATCCTTACCACTGTTAGCAGCAAAGTCCACCCAGCGCTCTTCTTGATAGCGAGCAACTTCTTGACTGTATTCTTGACCCAAAGGTTCTACCGACTTCATGACCAAATCATAGGCATCGTCAATAGTCACTTGAGGATTGAGGGCGCTGTCCAAGTCCAATTTCCAGTCTGCAAAGGTCATCTTTTCAAGACCATTTACCTTAGCCACATGCTTGAGGTATCTCTGAGCGACTGGCGCAAAGTCCTTCATGATAAGATCAATCTGGCGGTCAAACATAGCACGGTCCACTTCCTGCTCAGCTAGAAGATAATCAAAGACTGAGTCGTAGCCCTTCATATCAGCTAATATTTTCTCAGACTTGATTTGGGCTAAATAGGCTGCCGCAGCCGTATTTTGGTGCTTACGAAGTCCTTCTGAGAAGGAACGGAAGGATTTCTCACGGACCTCAGCGTCCTCATGGTTTTGGTAGAAATTTTCATAGGTCACAAAGCTGTTTTTATAGGTCTTGCCATGGGCTTCAAAGTCAGCCATTTCAAAGTCCCCAGCTCGCATCTTAGTATAAATATCCTGCGGACTGTAGAAAACTTCACCGAGATTAGTCAAAGCCTTCTCCACATCAGCCCCCAGATAGTGGGCTTTTTTGATTTTGGCCTGACGAATAGCTGCCGACAAGTGAGGCAATTCCCCCAAGCGGTCCAAGACTTCCTCATCTGTCACTACCAAAGCATCATCAAAGAAAGTAAGAGCTACACTTGCATCTGTTTCAAATTCCATCCCAGCTTGAGCAATATTCGCAAATTCTTCATTGCTGTAGTCTGTCGTCTGTGGCATAAAGCCATAGTTACCAATATGGCTCATCTGAATGTAGATCTGTTCCAATTCCGCAAAGGCCTTCTCAAAATCCTCAAAAGTATGAAGATTGCCCTTGTAATCACGGCTAAATTGATTGATGTCTTCACGAGTCTTTTCGATTGCTCGCAAGAAATCCTCACGGTCTTGATATAGGGCTGTTAAATCCCAGAGTTCCTTTTCTGGAAATTCTGAACGGTGTTTTTGTTCCATTTTCTTCCTCTTATTTCTCTAATTCTAATAAAACACTAAGGACTGATAAGGCGTAAAGCGGTGCTGTTTCTGCTCGCAAAATGCGAGGACCAAGACCTGCCAATACTGCTCCCTTAGCTTCGAAACTCTCAATTTCTGCAGGTGACAGACCACCTTCTGGACCAAAGATAAAGAGCAGTTTGGCTCCTTTTTCAAGACCAGAGACCGCTTGTAAGAGCGCAGCGGCTTCTCCTTCTTTTGCTGATTCTTCATAGGCCACTATGATAGAGTCAAACTGGTCAAACTGAGCTAGAAAATCTGCTTTTTTCTCGAAAAGCTGAATACTTGGAACAACATTACGCTTGCTTTGTTCTGCTGCTCCAAGGGCAATTTTTTCTAGTTTTTCAACCTTTTTACCCAATTTCTTGCCATCCCACTTGGCGACCGACCAGTCGGCAGGGAAGGCCAAAATCTGACTGGCACCTAGTTCCGTCACTTTTTGAGTGATAAACTCCAACTTATCTCCCTTGGGAAAGCCAGATGCAATGGTCACTTGGACTGGTAGTTCCACATTGTCATCTAGTTCTTCTACCAATTCAAACTGACGAGCTTCCACATCCAGCACGCGCGCCAAACGCTTGATACCATCATCAAAGACTAAGGTCACCTCATCATCTTCTTTCAGGCGCATAACCTGAAACATATGCTTGCTGGTTTCCTTGTCCTCGATAGTGACAGGAGAGATTGCACTGCCTTTGACAAAATACTGCTGCATGCTAGCCTCCAATCACACCCGAGATATCCTTGGTCTTCTTGAAAATACAGGCATTCCATTCCCCTTGAACCATATGGGTTTCAAGGAAAAATCCAGCTGACTCAGCCGACTCGCGCACCATATCCCACTTGTCCTTGATAATGCCACTCATGATCAGGTAGCCTTCATCCTTGACCAAGCGATAAGCATCATCCGTCAGATGAATGAGAATATCCGCCAAGATGTTGGCCACGATGACGTCTGCCTCAATCTCCACGCCCTTGAGCAAATCACCTGGCGCCACATGGATATTTTCCATGCCAGGATTGAGCTCAATATTTTCCTGAGCGACTCGAACCGCTACATCATCCAGATCATAGGCGAAGATTTCCTTAGCACCAAGAAGCGAGCTAGCAATAGAAAGAACTCCTGAACCAGTCCCCACATCGATCACTGTTTCTCCACCTCGAAGAACCTGCTCCAAGGCAAAGAGGCTCATCTTGGTCGTCGGGTGTGTTCCAGTCCCAAAGGCCATTCCAGGATCCAACTTGATAATCTTTTCTCCCGCCGTTGCCTCATAGTCTGTCCATGACGGCACGATGGTCAAGTCATGAGTGATACGAGCTGGTTCATAGTATTTCTTCCAGTTGTCTGCCCAGTCTTCCTCAGCCAAGGCAGTCGTCCCAATCTTGACCTCTCCCAAATCCATAAAATCTGCCAACTCTACCAGACGAGCCTGCAAGTCCGCTTCAACCGTTGCCACATCAACCGTTTCCGAATAGTAGGCTGTCACCACGATTTCTTCTTGTTGCTCGACCTCAGGGAAAATTTCACCGAAACGGTCCACATTTCCCACATAGTCCATGCTGTCTTCGATTGCAACACCTTGAGCACCCAGCTCAATCAAGAGATTAGAGACAAGCTCCTCTCCATCACGCTTAACTGTAACTTTTAACTCTTGCCATGTTTCCATCTGATTCTCCTTAACAATCCATTGTTTCTTCTAATTCTTTTAAAGTCTTGCCGTCCTTATTTTTCCAGTCCGTTCGTCCATTCGTATTCATTCCTAGCACAAAAGCAGCTGCATAAGATGGACTGGAGAACAGTTGTTTTTCTTGTAAAACACCATCTCTAATCACATTTGATTTGATTAATTCCTCACGCAATTCTTTTAGACTTGCTGGTATTGCGGGTGAATCAACTTCATCAACTTGACTGCCTTCTAAAACAACAAACCCTTCTGAAGTATGTTCACAGATTGCTTCGATCGTTCTATTTGATTTCTTGGTTTTTCGCTTTAGATAGAGATAAGTTAAATTATCATCAGAAACATTCTGACCTGTTTTCTTGGTCATAGGAACAAACAGTCGGTACCCTAAGGTTCCTACAATCATCAAAGTATTTTCTACAACCTCATCCAACTCAGATTGCTTTTCTTCTGTTACATTCCCAGAATTGGGCTCATTCCCATTTTTTACAATGAAGCGCCCCGCGTCCTTTGCTAGTTGTGTAAATTTATTTTCCAAGTAACTAATTTCCGTGGGTCCAAAGGAGTTATTCTGCGTCGTCAAAATAATGACATCATTAAAATAATCTGCATGGTTGTCACGAGTATGTTCCTGAACACGTAAAAGGACACCTTCACCATTTTTGCGATTCGTCGCCTGCCCGATGTATGTAACATCCTTTTGCTTATCCTCATTACGACCAAATAGGAAATAAATGCCACTTTGCTTCATTTCATCACGTGATTTTAAACCTGCCAATTGAATTCGAGGAATTTTATAAATCACCCCTGTCCAATTCGACAAGGTACATTTAATTATCCCAGTAACTTCTCCATCCATGAGAAACATATTGATATTCTTACTACGATTTGGCATCTACCTTACTTCCTCCAAATAATCCCTCAATCTACCCTGTAGCTGAGGCACTGCTTGTTTAGAATTGAGAAATTCCTCAATATTCATCAGTTTATAGGCCTGCCCTTCATTTCCAAAGGTGATATTGTCAAATTGTTCTTGTCTTAGCTGACCAACCATAAAGACCGATTGCTTGTCTTTAAAGATTACGCTAGGATAAATCTTGCTCCAAAGCAGACAGTCTTCATCTAAATGAATTCCCAGTTCCTCATAAACTTCACGCGCTGCGCACTCGAAAGGACTTTCGTTTCCTTCACGACCACCACCTGGCAACTCCCACATGTTGGGACAAGGGATATCGTCCTTGTCATCACGTAAGATAGTCAGGATTTTATCCCCACAAATCAAGGCAATCTTACAACCTTGGAAATCAGTAACTTCTATTTCCATGCTGGACTCCTAATACCTCGGATAAGGGTAAAATTCTCCTTCTTCCAAGCCAACTTTTCCTTCTTCAAAGACTTCTTGGTTCCATTCCATGATAAATTCTTCTGCTTCTGGGTCTTCCAAAAAGTCCATGAGGGCATCTAGTCCAACCTCGGCAGTATCTTTAAGGAAAAGAGCAAAATAAGCTAAAAATTCACGGGAAAATCCTTTTTTAGGTAGATAAGGAATGACCGTCAAATAGTCTTCCTCATTGACTGTTGATTTGGCAGGATTGTAAAAAAGCACTGCTTCTTCAAAGAGGATATCATCTGACGAAACTTCTCCATCCTCATCCACCATCTCCACACCTGTAGCGTTTTGCGCTTCCAATAGAAAACTCACTTCAACCGCGTGGTTGCGCTTGTCCCAACTAATCTCAAAGTCAAAGGGAAAATTCTTCTCCAACTCTTCCTCTAAAACATCTAAAAATCCGTATGTTGCCATTTTGTCCTCTTTCTATGCGACTCTTTAATCGCCCCGATTGCTCGGAAATATGCTAAAATAGATACTACCATCTTACCACAAAATTATTTTATGTCCTAATTATACCATATTACCTCATTTAATCCCTTGGTATCAGTGATTTTCTTAAACGGTTGATTTCCTTATTTTTTCCAAAAACTCAACACAAAAAGCCCTCGAAAGGGCTAGCAAATCTATAGGATCAATAGACAAGTAACCAGCACAATTAGGAGTGCTTTTTTTATTGACTATTCCCACGATGTCACACTTAATCTTATGCTTGAATTTTCTTATCTGCAATAGCGTCTGTCAAAGTCTGAGAAAAGTTAAGTCCCATTTCTCGTCCCAACTTATCTGCCCATCTTGGTATGGTCAAGGTCTTTTTAATTGGTTCTTGACTTCCTAAGTACTCTGATACATCAGCAGATACCATAGAAATAAAAGATTTATCAAGGTCATAGGTTGACACAAAATCTTCATCATCTTTAAAAGGATCATTATCAATTAAAGACAAGCTATTGATATCTGATGGCTGGGGCAAATCTCCATCACTCTCTATCAAATCTGCGACAGTTATACCTAACCACTCTGAACCCATAGCCAGAGCCTCAGAAATCCCCTCTCCTTGTGTAGCTGAGTATTCAAAATCCGGGAAATGGACAAAATAAGTCGCTTCTGCTCCGTCTGTATCGTCATAATAAAATAAAGCTGGATACGTAACTAACATCTCACTACCTCCATATCAAAAAGCAGGGGCTGAATTTTACAACCCAGCTTGCTTTCTTATCCCTCTTTCAGTGTACTTATTCAGCTCACCATGAGGGATTGTGATAAGTCTTTCCCCTTGCTTCTCCATTTTAATATGGGAGCCTTTACCGCCTTTGGTCTTTATCCAACCATGAGCCGTAAGGAGTTTAACCATCTCTTTTTGTGTCATAGGCATAGCGCTTTTACCTCCTGACAACACCATTATAACACGTGCTACACGTATTGTAAAGAATGAGACGTATTATTCTCTTATACCATCAAAGATCCTAGATTCAGTTCTAAGAGCTTCTAATTTATTCATACCTATTTTTCTAATTCATAATTATTTAGAATGAACTTCTTGGTAAGCAAAATCAAGTTTAGGTTTAATGTTTTCGTACAAATCCAAAATCTCTTTTGGAGTATCTTCCCGGAAGAGAAATTTTCTTTTTCCTGAAATAACTTGATCACTAAGAATCCAATGACGAATTTGTTTTGTAAAAATCAAAACTTCCTGACTTGGTAATTCCATCATTTCCATTCCTTATCACCTCTCTTTTCATTATAGTTCATGCAATAACATTTAGCAATGTTATTTCTCAAATCAGCAATTCCACTTCTTTAGACTCAACTATCCTATTTTGAGTTTTAAGGGAAATCCATTCTCTCATGCTGATACCTCTCCTCATCAAATTAAATAGTCAAAAAATTTCTATCTCACACCCTGAATATTACAAAACCATTGAAATATCACAACTAATAGGCTAGAATGGACATAGTAAGATGTATTAGATGAGTCATTCTACTCAAAAAATATGACACTAAAATCCACGTTAGAAAGGACTGCTATGCCAGACAATCTCGCGCTTCGCATGCGCCCTAAAACTATCGACCAGGTCATCGGTCAGGAACATCTGGTCGGACCTGGAAAAATCATCCGCCGCATGGTGGAGGCCAACCGCCTGTCCTCCATGATTCTCTATGGCCCTCCGGGAATCGGAAAAACCAGCATTGCCTCAGCTATTGCTGGAACTACCAAGTATGCCTTTCGAACTTTCAATGCGACAGTTGATAGTAAAAAGCGACTGCAAGAAATTGCTGAGGAAGCTAAATTCTCAGGTGGCCTTGTACTGCTACTAGACGAGATTCATCGTCTTGACAAGACTAAACAAGACTTCCTCTTGCCTCTCTTAGAAAGCGGACTGGTCATCATGATTGGGGCGACGACTGAAAATCCTTTCTTTTCTGTCACTCCAGCCATCCGTAGCCGTGTTCAGATTTTTGAGTTGGAACCCTTGTCTAACCAGGATGTCAAAGGAGCCATTCAAATAGCCCTGACTGACTCTGAGCGTGGTTTTGATTTTCCAGTAGAACTAGATGCGGATGCGCTGGATTTCATCGCAACATCTACAAACGGAGACCTTCGTTCTGCCTTCAACTCGCTGGATTTAGCTGTTCTCTCTACTCCTGAGAATGATAAGGGCATCCGCCATATCACTCTAGACATCATGGAAAATAGTCTTCAGAGAAGCTACATCACTATGGACAAGGATGGAGACGGACACTACGATGTTCTCTCAGCCCTGCAAAAGTCTATCCGTGGCTCAGATGTTGATGCCAGTCTTCACTATGCTGCCCGTTTGATTGAGGCTGGTGATTTACCAAGTCTCGCTCGCCGTTTGACTGTTATCGCTTATGAAGATATCGGTTTGGCCAATCCTGAAGCCCAAATTCACACCGTGACTGCTCTGGATGCTGCACAAAGGATTGGTTTCCCAGAAGCACGCATTCTCATCGCCAATGTCGTGATTGATTTGGCACTTTCTCCAAAATCCAACTCTGCCTATGTGGCTATGGACAAGGCACTTGCTGACCTCAAAACATCAGGACATTTGCCTATTCCGCGACACCTGCGTGATGGTCACTATAGCGGTAGCAAGGAATTAGGCAACGCACAAAACTATCTCTATCCACATAACTACCCAGGTCACTGGGTCAAGCAAGACTATCTGCCAGAAAAAATTCGTAATCAGCACTATTTCCAAGCAGAAGATACTGGTAAATATGAACGGGCTTTGGCTCAAAGAAAGGAAGCCATCGACCGTTTGCGAAAAATCTGAAATCCTTTTCAAAAAATTGCACTTTCCTCTTGATTTTTTTTAAAAAAGTGGTATCATATAAATATAGAAACGCTGTGGTGTACGACTTCACACTTAAGTGTTGACCGACTATTTTTTGTATTATTAGGGAAACAAAAGTCTTCTAACAGCATGTAGGCCGTCTCACACGGAAACAGCTTCAGTTAGAGCGAGTTGCCCACCTGCTTAATTGCGCGGGTTCAATACAAACCGTGAAGTTTCGGCACCAATACAGCTTTTTTCTTTGCCTCCTTAGCTCAGCTGGCAGAGCAGCGGACTCTTAATCCGTGGGTCACAGGTTCGATCCCTGTAGGGGGCATCTAAATACAACAGGAAAAGCCTTGTAATATAGGGCTTTTTTGTTTTTCTAAGTATTTAGGAGCCATCCCAAAAGATAGATGCTCAATGTTCCACTTCTTCCTTAAATCGTACTTTTCCTTGACTATATAATCGCATAATCCTCACAAAGCGAACGGCATTGTTTTGGTTATACATAAGAAAAATTATAAAGAATAATATGCCAGCAAACCACACACCATAGCTTTCATTAATCGGTTGACCAAATTTTAGAGGAAGAGTCAAGAAATACAAAAAAATAATAGATAGACACTATATTTATTAGATAGCGAGCAAATCGATAAGGTAGAGCAGACAGTTGTCTGGGATCAAACTGATTTTTCGCAAACAAATTATGAGATGCGGCATAGTAAAAGACTTTCTCTGTCGTCGGCTGTGCTTTGCGAACATTTTTATAGAGTGCTCGTTCAAGTAAAGCAACCAACGAGAAAAACTGCATCAACCAAAATAGAAAAATACAAGTTAGACTAAACCAGTTATAGACACCAATAAACTTGAGGGAAAAGAAGCCCGAAATTGCAGGTCCACCTGCTAGTAAGAGAATTACCAAATCAGGAATAAAGGCATTCGTTTCCCAGCTTTTTCAGTATTGAGCAACCTACTCTTTGGAGCAACTAGAGCCTCTCCTGTCTTTTGGTCATAATAAACAGCCTGTCCATCACATTCGCCGATAAAGACACGACGGCGTCCGAGAAAAAACATACTTACCTCTTTCTATTTATGAAAACAAGTCTTCAAATTTTGGAATTTTATTATCCTAGTATACCATAAACCAACTTACTAGGTCATAGGATAGCTAAGAGCCACATCTTGCAAAAGGGTTGACAGAACTTCACTCCATAGGATATGATGAGAATACCTAAAATTTTATCTCTCCACGTCCTATACGCATTCTACTGAAAAAGTGTTGGCGAGTTCAATTCTATAGATGGAGGTTTCTATGAAAATCTATTATTCAAAATTTGTCGGTGGTGGCTATCTACTCTTTGCATCGGGTGTATTCTTTCAATTTTTCTTTTTTCTCGCGCATGGATTGATCGACTTTTCGCAGCTTAGTCTTCTCACTGTGGTTCCAACCATCCTCTTTTTCGCTGCTATCTATTCAACGATTGCAGGCATCAAAAGACTGACTAGTCGCAAAGTCTCCTTTGAATTCACCTTTGAGGGGATTTATGTCTATCCTGGACTCTTCTCCTCAAAAGAAATCTTCATCCCTAAAGAAGAATTGTTGCGAGCATCGTATGTCGAAGTGGATGTCAGTGACCCCGACCATGTCAACAGCAAGGCTTACTATATTGATTTTGACCTGAGAGAGGTGACCCAGCTAGAGGATATCTCTAAGTCAAACGTCATCATCGATACAAGTGTTCTGAAATTGTGTCTCGCCCTTAGCCTCTGTCGATTTAGAGAGGAAGAAAAAGCCGAGTTGGCGACCTATCTAAAAGAAAACTACGGAATTGATTTCTTATATTAGAAAGTAAAAAAGCCCTGATGTAGGGCTTTTTGCGTTGCTAGCGATTTAGCACATGCTACGCTCCACTTTCATCCTGTTCTTTCTTAAATCGCACTTTTCCTTGGCTATATAATCTCATAATCTTCACAAAGCGAACTGGATTGTTTTGATTATACACTAACACGAGTGCAAAGAGTAATAATCCAGCTATCCAAAATTCATAACCTAATTCAATTTCCTGACCAAATTTTTGAGTATAGCTATAAAAAACATATAACAGGTAGATATTAGTGGCAACTATTAGAAAACGAACAATTCGGAAGATTTTAGTAGACAACTTAGCTGGATCAAAGTTATCTTCCCCCACCATCAGGTTATGAGAAGCCGCATAGTAAAAAACCTTTTCTGTCGTCGGCTGGGCCTTGTGTACATTTTTATAGAGAGCTCGTTCGAGTAAAGCAACCATAAACAAAAACTCAGCCAACCAAAATAATAGGATAAAGGTCAAACTGGTCCAGTTATAGACCCCTATACTCATAGCTGCAAGGAAGCCAAAGCCACCCGTTCCACCGGCCATGAAGAAAATCACCAATTCAGGAATATAAGCGTTGGTCTTCCGAGCCCCTTCAGTATTGAGTAGGACACTCTTGGGAGCAGCTAAAGCCTCTCTCGTCTTTTGGTCATAATAGACCGCTTGACCATCACATTCGCCGATAAATACACGACGGCGTCTGAGAAAAAACATATTGACCTCTTTCTATTTCCTTTGTTATATTTCCTTCTTAACTCTACTATTTCTGTACCGTTCAACTGCCTTCAGCCATCGAATCATATTATTTTGCCACAGCAATAGAGCTGCGACAGCTGGCCCTCCCACTCACGGTATTCTTCTGGGTATTTCCACTTATAATAGGCATGGAGGAAATAAGGAAAACCGATAAAAATAACGATGGCGAACAATACAAAATTACAAAAAATCCATAACAGCAGAAATCCAAAGCCTTTTATTGAGTTTAAAATATCTATTTCAAAGAATCCCAAAAGATGCTTTACGATCATAGCTACTCCTAAAATCCCCATACCATAGAGAGCAATCATTTTTGCAATCTTATTCCGAAATGTCTCTTTCAACACCTCACCATACATGAGTTTCCTTAACCCCGCTAGCTCAATATTAAACATCCAGTAAATAATCATCACAATGAAACCAACTATACCAATAATTTCCCAAGAGGCCAAATTTGCTAGCAGAAAGTCTAAAAATATTAGATCCATTTCCAATAAGAACCAAATCATAAATGTAAAAGCATGAAACTGATAACGATACGGTAATAAGTACGTTCGTTTAATAAATTTTCCAATCACAACCAAGGATAACCAGATAATAAGCAAAATCAGAAAAACATTTACTGTTAAAGACTCGTGCTTAGCTATTGGAAGGGTCAAGGTATCACTTTCATGGAACTCCATAGAGATAGCCAGCAAGATAAAGTTAAAGCCGACAGGAAAAATAAGGCTTAAAATAAAACTTAGAATGCGAAACCAAAGGGAAACATGGCCATTCTTAAAAAATTTCGCAGTCTTATCATGTTGCTCTTGCTGTAACTTTCTAAAACCATCATCTTCAAGGTTTAAACTTTCTTCAAAACTTGCCTTAAAAATAGATTTTTTCTTCATTTACTCTCTATCTCTTCTTTTTTAATCTGATAATAAATAAAACTAATAGTGGTATCCAAAAGAATTGAATAACCGAAAATTCTTATGGTTCCTATGAGCCAACTTGGGCTATTTTCAGCATCTATATTCAATAGTTTTAAACACACTGCTAGAGTTAAAAATAAGACAACTTCTATGGTTAAGCGGTGCTTGGCCTTTTTGAAATCTAGGGCCTTCAAAAAGAACTGACTCCGACCTTCCTTCGGTACTTCTTCCCAATAGGTCTTGTCCTTACTTCTTAGATAAAGGAGATACCCAACTTCGACGATTAATCTCGAAAAAGCTGAAGTAAAGACTATATTGCTCACAATCCCAAACGCTTGCAAATAATAACCGGATAAACTAGCCAATCCTCCGCCTAACAAAGTAACTCCTAGAATAATCCAAAGGGATGGTTTACTGTAAACACTTGAAAAGGCTATATAGTTAGCAGTTGTTCGTTTTTCTGAAAATCCTTTTCTTAGTTGCTTTTTTAACCAACTGGCATTATAAACAATTAACCCCATGAATAAACCAATGGAACTTAACCAATAAAGCAGCGAGTAGATCAGCGAATTTTTTAGAACCTCATTCGTTAAAATAGTGAGAATATAATCCATTAAAACTAATGAAAGATGAATCCCATTGATTAGTACAAAGAGCATCGCAGTACTAAAGAGTTGATGTTTATAGATGAATGTCTTGCTGAATGACATAATCTGACAGCCCAGCATGAGTAATAGAAGGAGACATAGAAAAAGAAAAGGGACATTAGAAAAGGGATCTACTGTGAATTGCTCCTTGATAAAAAAGTATACGTGAGTCAGGTCGATGCTCAATACAAACAAACCAGCCCAGGCCAAACTCAACATTCTAACAGAAGCTCGCGTGGAACCCAGCGCTTGAAAATATTCCTTATTTAATGCTTCTGACTGACGGTTCATATCCCACTACTCCTCTTCTAGTTGACTGCTTTTGATTAACTTCTTATAATAGCGTTTGCTATACCATTCGCGGTCACTAATCCCCAAATATTCTTTGTATTCCATCGGATACTTATAGATATAGTAGGCTTGAACAATATGGACATCAATGAGAAAGGCCACTAAATAAGCATAGATAACAAACCAAAGAATTAATACTAAACCGAAAGGATAAAAATACCACAAAACCGGTAACTTGTTTACCTGATGATAAATTAAAGATACTGGAAAAAGAAAGACCATTATACCTAGCGTAATCAATAAGACTTTCTTTAGAAGCACCTTTTCTCCTTCATCATTCAATCGTCGTTTCAAATTCTGGATTTTATTAACAATTATCCAGACAAAGAGAGCAATTCCTACTATCAGCTGAAGCCAGAAGCCCAGCAGAGTATAGGCATCATAGGCTACAGCACTTGCAAAGTAGAGCCCTGAAATAAACRCCCCAGATAACCACGGGAAATAAAAAGGAAAATAGGTCCAGAGTTGACTACTCAAGCGCTTTTTCGGCCAAAAAACTGGAATAGAAGCAAGAAGAAAACCAACATAGACTAGAATACTAACAGGCTTTAAAAAACCTCCTATAGATCGAATTAAGACAGCCGCATCATAAGAAAGATAACGAATGTCTGTACCTTTCCCTAAATTACTAGGCAAAGAGATTAATAAAAAATAGACCAGGATGCCAAAAAAGAAAAATACACAAAAAACAACTGTAAAGAGACGATTGAGAAGGCTCATATGGATAGGGTTTGGCATCCCTGCTGTTAATGAATACTTCCCACTGGTTACAATCTTCTTACTGTCTTCAAAATCAGCACCAAATAGACTTAGTCTCTTCATTGCTTAACCTCCAAACCATGACGTAACAGTCTTCCATCCACTAGTAAGAGCTTTGCCAACATTTTTCACCTCTTTCTGATCATGAAAAATATACTTACTTATCTAGTCTGAATGATATTTTAATACTAGTATACCACAAAACCCATGTACCAACGTTTATTTAATCACAAAAGAACGCCTAAAAGACGGTCTTTTATCCAAGCAAATTATTTTTCATTCACTCTATTTTGAAGGTATCCATTACCTCGAACTGCTCTAGTTCTTTTTCAGCTTGAGGTTCAAAACCAAGGTATTTATACTTAAAATATTTTAAAAGAGCACTTGGTCTAAAGCCACTTTGATTCCATGGTGCATAGTCAAATTCAGCAGATAAGTTCATGCCAAGAACCTTTATGAGTCAATCGTTTTTGCCCCACTTTTGCCCCATTTTTAAATCATGACATTGAAAATACCTAAAAGTATTTCCCTAAAATCACTTATATTTCAATATTTTTAATTACTGTCAATATGAAGGTCCTTTCCAAATCCCTGTAGGAGGCATCTAAATCAACAGGAAAAAGCCTTGAAATCAAGACTTTTTTTCGTATCTCTTCTACCAACAGATATTAAAGATATAATTTTATGAACACCCTTTCCTGACATCTCTAATCTGATGACACTCAAAATTTTAAAGAATTTAAAACAAAAGTCTTGCTTTTCTTTTTATTTATGTTATACTTGTTCTTGTATCTGATACAGGTTTATAAAAAGGAGTTCAGATGGATACGAAATTCTCAGTTGCTTTGCATATCTTAACAATGATTAGTGAAAGCAAGGAAATATTAAGTTCTCAAGCACTAGCTACTAGTGTTGGGACTAACGCTAGTTACATTCGAAAAGTGATTGCCTTATTAAAAAATGCAGACCTGATTACTTCACATCAAGGAAAAACAGGCTATCAACTCAGTAAGTCTCCAAAGAAAATGACTTTACTAGAGATCTACTATGCTACTCAAGAAATCAATCACATTAGTTTATTTCCTGTTCATCAAAATAGTAATCCCGATTGTCCCGTTGGAAAACATATCCAAGGAGCAGTTTCACCGCTTTTCGCTAGTGCCGAATCTCAATTAGAGAAGGAATTAGCAAATCAAACTTTAGAAGATGTCATTGACAATCTATATAAGCAAGCCAAACAAGTCCGAAACTGATTTGATAGCAAATCAAGTCAGTTTTACCTGAAACAACATATACTTGTATTAGATACAAGTATAATTAGTCGTATTAAAAAAGAAAAGAGAAGACAATGAAAGCCGCACAACATACTACTTATAACAAAAAGAATATCACACTAAACATCACAGAAATCGCTAAGCCAAGTATTACAGACAAACAAGTCTTGGTCAAAGTCACCGCAGCCGGGGTTAATCCTCTCGATAACATGATTTCCCGAGGAGAAGTCAAGATGATCGTCCCTTACAAACTCCCACAAACTGCAGGTAATGAAGTGGTTGGAATCGTTGAAAGCATTGGCAAGAAAGTTAATAATATTCAGGTAGGAGATCGTGTCTTTGGCCGTCTGCCTCTTGATCATATCGGCGCCTTTGCAGAATACGTAGCTGTCGATAGCCAAGCCCTAGCCAAGGTTCCAGACTATCTATCAGACGAGGAAGCTGCTGCTGTTCCGCTTACTGCCTTGACTATCATGCAGGCTCTTGACCTCATGGGAGCTCAAGCTGGGAAGACGATCTTTATCTCTGGTGGTACAGGCGGTGTCGGTGGAATGGCTATTCCGATTGCCAAAGCTAAAAGTTTGACGGTCATTACCAACGGTTCTGGAGATAGCGCTGAGCGTGTATTGAAGCTAGGAGCAGACCGCTTCATCGATTACAAAACAGAGGATTATACAAAAACTGTTAGCCAGGTTGATTATGTCCTTGATACTCTTGGAGGCGCTGAGACTGAAAAACAAATGTCTATCATGAAAAAAGGTGGTCAGCTTGTTTCCCTCCGTGCTATGCCAAATGGTGACTTTGCCAAACGCATGAATCTACCAAAATGGAAACAGATGATTCTTGGCTTAGCCGGTCGCAAATTTGATAAGATGGCTGACAAATATGGCGTTCACTATCATTTCATTTTTGTAGAAAGCAATGGCGCTCAATTACAAGAGGTAGCTGACCTCTTTAGTAAATTAAAAATCAAGCCCTCTATCGATACAGTTTATCCATTTGAAGAAGTGAATAGCGCCTTAGACAAAGTCGCTAATGGTCGCTCACGTGGAAAAACAGTCCTCAGCTTTAAGAAATAAAAAAGGAGAATATTATGTCATATCTTACTACAACAAATTAATTCGTCACTTGGCAATGAATGAGTGATCCGGAAAAGGTCTAGCCAAACATCAGCAAGACTTGCCAGGCCTAGCCTACTATGTCATCGAGGTTACAAGTAAAGAGGACCTCCTCGTCATTGACCAGAGTACACCTGAAGTTGGGGTGCCAATCACATGGATAAACTCAAGAGAGTTGGAATTTAGTGATGCAGATGGTATCCTAACTCGTGTTCTCATAGCCAACCAATGATAGACAAAGGGTTCGATTCAATCTGTAACACATCCTGTTTCAAGTGTTTTGGTAAAGATTAAAAGGTCTTTCGTTTTCAACTTCAGATACTTACCTCTAGGTATATACTATTTTAAATAAGTTCCAAAATGAATGAAACTAGTAACTCTGCTAATGATAAAAATGAATTGTTTCATATGAGTCTATTTAATGAGTATTTTTCAATTCTCATGATAAATCATATGAAGCTTTTTTAATATTCAAAAAGACTCCACCTATCTATAGGAAATCTACCCTAGAGATGGATGGGGTCTTCTTTCACTCACTAGTCTAATCGAATAAACATCATGGCATTTAACAAAGATATGAGTGAGACCGTGTTTATATTATTTGAATAGATAAGTCTCTTATTTTCAATAGGAGGAATAATAAAATTAGAAATGATGATGTCGTAAGGTGATTCTTTTAGAGAATCAAGTGATAACTCTAATTCAGTCCAAACTTCCAGTTCAAAATTATTGCTACAGTAATAAGAAAGTGTCTCTGCAACGGTTTTTGCATGATACTGATCAAAATTACTCATGACCAGAACCTTCAGCTTTGGCTGATTTTGTAGCAGATTAAGCACCAAATGTTTGGTATGAGTGATGAAGGTATAAGATAGATGATTTACCATCATTGAACTAGAACAAACTTCAAGAGTCTCTAAATAGTGAGAAAGCTCTTTTTTTACATCTGAAACAAATTTAGGAAAAATATTTTGAAAGTTCCTGATTGTATTCCCTTTTTGATCAAATAAAATAAACTCAGTGGACAACTCTTGACGATGCAAATGTGAGGTATTATGCAGATGCCAAATCAGATTATCTTTATTCTCAATCTCAATTTGATACTTGACTGCCATCTGATCGATAAAATCACTCAATAGATGGTAAGATTTTTCAACATAGCTATCCTTTTTTACGCCTTTCAAAAAGAGGCTTTCATCTATGAAAAACATTTTTTGAAAGTAAGACACAAATAATTGGTAAAGCACTTCTTCATCTAACAAGATATTGTATTCTGATTCAAAACTCTGAGCAATACCTTCTATGCTTTCTGCCTGCATCAAAAAATCCAAACTTTGATCATTAAAAGAGTCTTTCTCTACTTCCATAAAATGACCAAACTTTATTCTATACAGGTTCGTAACTAGGAGCAACTTCAGCATCCTATGAGTTGACAAATTCATTGGAAAGCTTGTTTCCTTATAAACCAATTCTAACAGTTGTGACAAGGGCTCTGATGAAAAATTTTCAAATGGCCATTCTAGAAAATAATATTTTTCTGAAAAATATTGTGCAAAAAAGTAACGAATGTCTCTCTCATTTCCAACAATTTGAACAGGAGTCAGACTGATTTCAAATTGAAATTGCTTTCTAATCACTTTATTGATTTGGCTAATAATACGATAGAGCGTAGATGAACTGATATAAAATTCTTTACAAATACTCTCAGCTTGACAACCTTCATTAAAGAAGATAAATTCTAAAATCGAAAAATGAGTTGAATGCTTAAAGAAATGATGGTAAACCATTTCAATATCACTATCATCGGTATTAATAATGCGTATACCATTAGTAGAAGAATGAAAAATCAAGTCAGGAAAAGCAGATTTAACATGGGATAGATCATCTTTGACTGCTCGTTCTGTACAATTTAGTAACTCTGCTAATTCAGAACGATGAAACCATCGTTTATGTTCAAATAATAATTCTAATAATTCTAATTGCCTATGACTTTTTTTAGATAATAAATCTCTCATGAATATCTTTCTCTCTTTATAAATTATCAAATTTTACCTCTTGCAATTATACCATACAGACTAGCTATAGCATACTATAACGACTTTTATTAAGATCCTTTATTTCGTATAATAACACGAAACAGGAAATATATAAACAATTTTTTTATTTTACCGTCTATTGAGGGCGTGAATACAGAATCAAATTCAAGTCGAAACACTATATTTTTGGTTTTTAAAATTATATAATGGCAATAACCAAAATAATTGATTTTTTGATATTAAAATAATAAAGGAGGGTAGGCAATGTTGTGGTCAATTATTGCTGGAGGTCTTATTGGGCTCTTGGCAGGTAGAATCACTAAGAAAGATAGTTCTATGGGAATAGTCGCAAATGTATTCGCTGGTTTAGTCGGATCATCTGTAGGACAATCCCTCTTAGGTAGTTGGGGCCCATCAATAGCTGGAATGGCTTTGATTCCATCTATTGCAGGAGCAGCAATTGTTGTTACTATAGTATCATTCTTTACAGGTAAAAAATAATTACTTGTAGAATAAACTATTTTTAAATAATTAGACAGGTAAAAATAGTTTAATGTTAAATCGAAAGGATTGTATATGTCAAAAACAAAGAAAATATTTTTAATTATTTTCTGTATTTTAATCTTGACAATTTTCCTTCCTGTTTTGATAGATTATCATCAAGTTAGTGATCTAGGCATTCAGCTATTTAGCTGGAGACAGAATCATTTCGTTGAATTCTATCTCTCTAGATATGTATTCTGGGGGATAGTGGCTCTATCAACTTTAGTTTTGTTATCAATGTTAGTTGTGTTGTTTTATCCTAAACGTCATTTGGAAATTCAACTTGAAACTAAAAACGATACATTGAAATTAAAGAATTCAGCAATCGAAGGTTTTGTTAGAAGTTTGGTCAGCGATCATGAATTCATCAAAAATCCAACTGTCCATGTAAATTTACGAAGAAATAAATGTTTCGTTAAAGTAGAAGGTAAAGTTATTCCTTCAGATAATATCGCTAACAGATGCCAGCTAATTCAAAATGAAATAGCTAATGGATTGAAGCAATTCTTTGGTATTGAGCGTCAGGTTAAACTAGAAGTTATAGTAAAAGACTACCAGCCTAAACCAAAACCTCAAAAGAAAAAAACTGCTAGTCGAGTAAAGTAAGGAAGTAAGAAATGGAATGGATTAAACAGTATCGATATCCAATTATAGCAGGTCTAATAGGCGTATTTCTCGCTTGTTTGATTGTCTCCTTTGGCTTCTTCAAAACAATATTTGTTTTAATTTTAGGAGTACTGGGAGTAGCAGCTGGATTGTATATCCAAAACAACTATATAGACAAATAACTATCTATATAGAAAATAAATAAGTAAATAATAAATAATTTAATAAAGGAGTTTCCTATGTCAAACGAAAAAAACACTAATGTTAATGTAGAAAAGAAAAATTCTACTGCTGTATCTCAAGATGTTAAAGGTGAACTTACTTATGAAGATAAAGTAATTCAAAAAATCATCGGCCTATCTCTAGAAAACATTTCAGGTCTTTTGGAAATCGACGGTGGCTTCTTCTCTAACTTAAAAGACAAAATTGTTAATTCTGATAATGTAACTAATGGAGTTAACGTTGAAGTTGGGAAGTCACAAGTTGCTGTTGACCTTAACGTTGTAGTTGAATACCAAAAGAATGTTCCTGATCTATACAAACAAATCAAAGATGTTGTTGTTGCTGAAGTTAGCAAGATGACTGAATTGGAAGTTGTTGAAGTAAACGTAAACGTTATCGATATCAAAACTAAAGAACAATACGAAGCGGACTCAGTAAGCCTTCAAGACCGCGTATCTGATGTTGCTGAATCAACTGGAGAATTTGCTTCAGAACAATTTGAAAAAGTAAAATCTGGTCTTGGTAGCGGTGTTGCTACTGTTCAAGAAAAAGTTGGCGAAGGTTTCGAAAACGCTAAAAGTGCAGCAACTGGTGTAGTAGCTCAAGAAAGCTCTCGCGTAAAATAATCTAATTAAAAGGAGAATTAATCATGTCAGTAGAAGAAAAATTAAATCAAGCTAAAGGTTCTATTAAAGAAGGTGTTGGAAAAGCCATCGGTGATGAAAAAGTGGAAAAAGAAGGAACAACTGAAAAAGTTGTTTCTAAAGTAAAAGAAGTTGCTGAAGATGCCAAAGACGCTGTAGAAGGTGCTATCGAAGGTGTCAAAAATATGCTTCATAAAGAAGAAAAATAAGGTTTACACTTTATATATCATTTTAGAACAAAAAAAGAGAACGTCAGTACACTAACGTTCTCTTTTTTTGTTTATAAAAACCTAACAAAATATGAAACTGTATCAAAAGTAATTGTTATTCAGAATATCTTTGGAATCAAAACTTTTTGCATTCTATCTCAACTTTCTCATAATGTATTTCCGTTTTGGTGCTTCAATGATTTCCACGATCTCAAAACCTTCTTTTTGGTAAAGATTGTAAGCTCTTTGATTTGCCTCGTAGACATTTAAAGAAATACTAACTATATCTCCATTTTTAAAAGCCAAACTAACAAATTTCCTTAAAGCCTGGCCACCTAAGCCTTGCCCCTGTTTCTGGGGATTGATAAAAAATCTTCCAATATGAAGATTGCTGTCTTCTTGCCTGATTTTCTGGATAAGCCCGACAAACTCTTGTCCTTCAAAGATTGAAAAGATTCCTTCCAACTCTTGCAAGGCTTGAATGGTCAAGGGAAAAGGAATCATTGTTCCCATCCATTGTTCTTGAAAGGATTTACCAAGGGAGTTGGACCATTGGCATACGAGCTGAGCATTTTCTATACTCACCTTTTCTTCAAAACGAATTGTCATCTTTCCCTCCTCATCTTATCTATGTTTCTCCATTATACTACTTCTCCCATTTTTTACGAATAGATAAGTATGATTGATTTTTATTTTTTTCTTGTCGGGAGCATTCTCGCTTCCTTTCTTGGTTTGGTCATTGACCGTTTTCCAGAGCAATCCATTATCAGTCCAGCTAGCCACTGCGATTCCTGTCAGACTCGCTTACGTCCCTTAGATTTGATTCCGATTCTCTCGCAGGTGCTCAATCGCTTTCGCTGTCGCTACTGCAAGGCTCCTTATCCAGTCTGGTATGCCCTTTTTGAACTAGGCTTAGGACTCCTCTTTCTGGCTTGGTCTTGGGAATTACTTTCCTTGGAGCAAGTCATCCTAATCACTGCTGGTTTGACCTTGGGCATCTACGACTTTCGCCATCAGGAATATCCCTTACTGGTCTGGATTGTCTTTCATCTACTCCTAATGGTCTGCTCCGGTTGGAATCTGGTCATGATTTTCTTCCTTGCTCTTGGAATTGTGGCTCATTTTATCGATATCCGCATGGGCGCAGGGGATTTTCTCTTTTTAGCTTCCTGCTCTCTCGTCTTTAGTGCGACCGAATTGCTCATCTTGATTCAATTTGCTTCTGCGACAGGGATTCTAGCCTTTCTCCTGCAAAAGAAAAAGGAAAGACTTCCTTTCGTGCCTTTCCTCTTACTCGCTGCTTGTATAATTATTTTTGGTAAGCTACTGCTTGTTTGATGAAGTCCTCAATCGGCTCTCCTTGGTGGAGAGCTTTTACAATTTTCGAACCAACAATAACACCATCTGACACCGCATTGAAGCGTTCTAAATCGTCTTGACTAGATACGCCAAAACCTGTCAAGACTGGGATGTCAGCCACTTGATGCAATTGTGCCAAGTGCTTGTCCAAGTCTGCACGGTAATTGCCAGATTTCCCTGTCACCCCGTTGATGGCAACGGCATAGACAAATCCTTCTGCCCCTTCAATCAACTCTTTCTGGCGCTCAATCCCTGTGGTCAAGCTTACTAAAGGAATCAAAGCAATGTCTGTATCTGCCAAAAATGGTTCTACAAAGTTAGCATGCTCATGAGGTAGGTCTGGGATAATCAAACCCTTAACCGCTGTATCTGCCAAATCTTTGACAAAGTTCTCCACACCGTACTGAAAGAGGGGGTTAAAATAGGTCATGATGACAAGTGGAATCTCTGTCTCAATGGTTTTCAAGGTTTCAACCAAAGCCTGGGTAGAGGTCCCGTGGGCTAGACTGCGCAAGCCAGCCTCTTCGATAACAGGTCCATCTGCAACCGGGTCTGAAAAGGGAATGCCCACTTCAATGGCAGAGACTCCCAAGTCTTCTAAAAAGTGGATTGTTTCAGCAAGACCAACCAAACCTTTCTCGTGGTCTCCAGCCATGATATAGGGAACGAAAATTCCTTTTCCAGCTGCTTTTATAGCATTTAATTTTTCTGTTAGTGTCTTAGGCATGAGCTTCTCCCTTCTTTGCTGCATCTGCTTCCAAGCGGTCTTTGACTTGAACCACATCCTTGTCCCCACGACCTGATAGACAAACAATCATGGATTTGTCTGGACCCAGTTCTTTGGCTAATTTCACTGCGAAGGCAATGGCATGGCTAGATTCCAAGGCTGGGATAATCCCTTCCACACGAGACAAGAGTTGGAATCCTTCCAAGGCTTCCTCATCTGTCACTGGCACATAAGTTGCACGCTTGATATCGTGGTAATGAGAATGCTCTGGACCGATACCAGGATAGTCCAAACCTGCTGAGATAGAGAAGGCTTCAAGAATTTGACCATGAGCATCTTGAAGCACATCCATGAGGGAACCGTGAAGAACACCTGGACGACCCTTGGTCAAGGTAGCTGCATGGTGCTCCGTATCCACACCAAGTCCTGCTGCTTCAGCTCCATACATGGCTACAGACTCATCTTCCACAAATGGATGGAAGAGACCAATGGCATTAGAACCACCACCAACACAGGCTACTAAGGCATCTGGCAGATTTTGACCTGTCAAATCACGGTACTGTAGTTTAGCCTCTCGACCAATAACACTTTGGAAGTCACGAACGATTTCTGGGAATGGATGAGGTCCCAAGGCAGAACCAAGGATATAGTGGGTATCATCGATATTAGCCACCCAAGAACGAAGGGCTGCATTGACCGCATCCTTGAGCACGCGCGAACCGTCTGTCACTGCCTCAACCTTGGCTCCCAAAAGCTCCATACGGAAGACATTGAGGGCTTGGCGTTTGACATCTTCTTCACCCATGTAAATGGTACATTCCATGTTAAAGAGAGCCGCGGCTGTTGCAGTTGCCACACCGTGCTGACCGGCACCTGTTTCAGCGATAATTTTCTTTTTATCCATGCGTTTGGCAAGCAAAACTTGTCCCAAGGCATTGTTAATCTTGTGAGCCCCTGTATGGTTAAGGTCTTCACGTTTAAGATAAATCTTGGCTCCGCCGATATGCTGGGTCAAATTTTTTGCGTAGTAAAGAGGAGTTTCACGTCCCACATACTGGCGCAAAAGTTGGTTTAATTCCTCTTGAAAACTTGGGTCTGCCTGACTTTCACGATAGGCCTTCTCCAACTCCAAAACTGCTGTCATTAATGTTTCTGGGACGAAACGTCCTCCGAATTTTCCGTAAAATCCATCTTTATTTGGTTCCTGATATGCCATGTTTTACCCTCTCTATAAATCTTCTAATCTTTTTATGATCTTTTTGTCCATCTGTCTCCACTCCGCTTGATACATCTACTGCATAGGGAGTAAAGTGTTGAATTGCTTTTACGACATTGTCTTCATTAAGCCCACCTGCGATAAAGAAGGGCTGAGTTAATCCAATCGTATCCAGTTGCCCCCAGTCAAAGGTTTGGCCACTCCCAGCGACAGGTGCATCAAAGAGTAGATAATCTGCCTGAGAATTGGGGACATGCCCCTCTCCATCCACCTGCACAGCCTGAATGCTGGCACAAGGCAAATCCTCAAACACATCATCCACTACCTGACCGTGAACTTGAATCAAGTCTAAACCAACTTTGTCAATCGCTTCTAGCAGTTCTGCCCGACTTGGTGAAACAAATACCCCAACCTTTTTGACATCTGCAGGAATGATTTCAGCTAACGCGGAAGCCTGATCCAAAGTCACCTGTCTTTTACTAGGTGCAAAGACAAAACCGATGTAGTCCGCTCCTGCTGAAACGGCTGTTTCCACCGCTTCCTTGGTCGATAGTCCGCAAATTTTAACCTTTGTCAATCTGCAACTCCTTGATTCTCTGGGCTACATCTTCTGCCTGCATGAGAGCCGTTCCTACTAAAATGCCGTTAAAGTATGGTGCTACTCGCTCTGCATCCTGCCCTGTGAAAATGGCAGATTCAGAAATGTAGAAGCAATCGTCCTTGAAGTATTGTGCCAAGTCTACGCTAGTCTGTAAATCAACTTCAAAGGTTTTCAAATTGCGGTTATTAACCCCGATAATTTGAGCTCCAAGTTTATGAGCCACTTCCAGTTCAGCTAGATTGTGAGTCTCTACCAAGACTTCCAGACCAAGCTCTGTCGCATAGTCGTAAAGTTCCTTGAGGCGCTCTTCGAACAAGGCAGCCACAATGAGCAAGATGACTGTCGCACCTGCATTGCGTGCTCGGATGATTTGCTTTTCATCGATGATAAAGTCCTTGTTAAGCGTTGGAATGTTTACCTGACTGGAAATCTCCCGTAGATAATCCAAATGCCCTTTAAAGAAAACCTCATCTGTCAGAACAGAAATCATCACTGCTCCGTTTTCTTCATAAGTTTGGGCCTGTTGCACAATATCCACATCGAGGTTGATATCTCCCAGACTTGGGCTTGCCTTCTTAACTTCAGCGATTACCTGTAAACGGTCTTGGTGTTGTTTTAGATAGTCAGCCAAGCGATAGGTCTGGCGCAGGGGCTGGATTTCCTCCAGCTCCATCTGCTCGACCTCACATGCCTTCTGCTCCAAGATTCGTGCTAAAAATTCCTGACTCATTTTTGGTACTCCTGTAATAGTCTGAGTTTTTCAAGGGCCTTACCACTAGCAATCACTTGACGTGCCAATTCAACTCCTTCCTTGATACTATCTGCCTTACCATTGGCATAGAAACCAAGACCAGCATTTAAAACTGTCGTTTCCAAGAATGGACTTGGTTCATTTTTCAGAACGCTGAGCAAAATTTCTGCATTTTCCTGAGCATTGCCTCCACGAATATCTTCGATAGCGTAGCCTTCCATCCCCAGATCTTCTGGAGTGAAGCTTGACAAAGTGATTTCTGCATTTTCAAGAAGAGCAATCTTGGTTGTTCCATTCAAACCAGCTTCATCCAATCCTTCTGGCCCAGCTACTACAATGGCACGTTTGCGACCCATATTTTTCAAAACCTGAGCTGTACTTTCTAGCAGCTCTGGACGACTAATCCCAAGCAACTGTGTTTCCAAGGCCATTGGGTGAATCAGAGGACCAGTCAAGTTCATAATCGTTGGAATTCCCAATTCCAAACGAGCTGGCATGATGTATTTCATAGCTGGATGCATGTTTTTGGCAAAGAGAAAGACGATTCCTGTTTGGTCAAATACCTTACCTAGTTCAGCTGGTTTGAGGTCTAGGTTGATGCCCAAAACTTCGAGGACATCTGCAGAACCAGATTTAGAAGAAATGGAGCGGTTACCGTGTTTTGCCATATGAACACCACCACCAGCCAAGACAAAGGCTGCAGTTGTGGAAATATTAAAACTGAAGGATTTGTCTCCACCTGTACCACAGTTATCCATGGCATCGTGAATTTCAGTTGGAATGTGTTGGGCATGGCCTCTCATGACTTGGGCAATAGCTGTACGTTCTTCAGGTGTTTCTCCCTTCATCTTAAGAGCTAAGAGGAGAGAAGCAATCTGTGCCTCTGTTACACGTCCAGTTACGATACGCTCAATGACATCCGTCATTTCCACACCTGATAAATTCTCAAATTTTGCTAGTTTTTCAATAATCTCTTTCATCCTAGTTTCCTCACTTTACAACCTTCTCGATAAAATTCCGAATAGAAGACAAGCCATCTGGCGTTCCAATGCTCTCTGGATGGTACTGGAAGCCATAAATCGGTAGGTTTTTATGTTGAATCCCCATGATAGCTTGGTCATCAGTCGAACGAGCTGTCACTTCAAAGTCTTCTGGCATTTCCTCAATCAAAATACTGTGGTAACGCATGACCGCACGGCCATCCTCGATACCTTGATACAAAACAGATGGCGCTTCAAAGTTGATATTACTCTGTTTCCCGTGCATGACTTTTGGAGCCAAACCTAACTTACCACCAAAGACTTCTGCGATGGCTTGGTGACCCAAACAAATTCCAAGAATCGGCTTCTTGCCAGCAAAGTCACGAATCATATTTTCCATCTTTCCAGCATCAACTGGCCAACCCGGGCCGGGCGAAAAGACCAGACCATCTGCTTTTTCAGCTTCTTCGTAAAGCTTAGGATCATCATTTCTCAAGACCTGAACTTCTGCAAAATTCCCAATGTATTGAGCCAAGTTATAGGTAAAAGAATCATAGTTGTCAATCAATAAAATCATGGTCTTAGTTCTCCAATTCTAGTCATAGATTTTGCTTTGTTAATGGTTTCTTGATATTCGTTTTGGGCGATGGAATCGTAGACAATCCCTGCCCCAGCCTGCACATAGGCTATTTGATTTTTGAGAACCATCGTTCGGATAGCGATGGCGAAATCCATATCACCCGTAGCAGACAAGTAGCCGATTGCTCCTGCGTATACTCCCCGTTTTTCTGTTTCCAGTTCATAGATGCGTCTCATGGCTCGAATCTTTGGTGCTCCTGAAACTGTTCCAGCAGGAAGTGTTGCTTTCAAGGCATCCATAGCAGTGAGTTCTGGAAGCAAACGCCCCTTGACCACGCTGGTCAAATGCATGACATAGCGGAAGAGCTCCACTTCCATATACTTGGTGACTTGGACGCTTGCCGTTTCAGAGATGCGACCAATATCATTACGACCCAAGTCCACCAACATTCGATGCTCTGCTGTTTCCTTCTCATCCGAAAGCAGGTCTGTCGCCAAAGCCTTGTCCTCTTCATCCGTAGCTCCTCTTGGTCGTGTACCCGCAATCGGATTGGTTGTCACGATGCCATTTTTGACAGAAACCAAACTTTCTGGACTAGCTCCGATGATTTGATAATCCCCAAAGTCATAGAAATAAAGGTAATTAGATGGATTGGTCACGCGGAGATTTCTGTAGAAGTCAAAAGGATTTCCAGTCACTTCTGCTGAGAAGCGCTGACTGAGTACACATTGGAACATGTCACCATTTCGAATCAAGTCACGCGCTGTTTCCACCATTTCCTCAAACTTCTGAGGGGCGATATGGGGTTTGAAGTCCAGAGGAGATAGATCCAAGTCTTCAAATTCATTTGGAGCAGGAATGCGTAATTCCTCAAGCACTTGGTTCAAGGCTTTTTCCAAGTCTTCTTGACTACGCTCACTATAGAGAGCATCCTCGATGACATGAATTTTTTCCTTCTTGTGATCAAAGACCATGTAACTCTCATAGACGAAGAAATGCATGTCTGGCGTTCCAATTGTGTCCTCAGGAATTTGACCAATTTCTTCATAAAGAGAAATCATATCGTAACCCACAAAACCAATGGCTCCTCCACCAAAAGGGAGGTCTGAATGGTGCTGGCTCTTATGAGTCACTTCATAAAGAAAATCCAAGGGATCCCGGTCAATCACTTGACCATTTTGATAAAGGACTCCATTTTCAAACTGAATCTCAAAAACTGGATTATAGGCTAGGATAGAAAAACGAGCGGTTTCCTTGTCTCTCGGAATACTCTCTAAGATAACCTTGTGTTGCCCCTTTAGGCGCATATAAGCCAGGATTGGTGATAAGACATCTCCATGAATGATTCGTTCCATTGTAATTTCCCTTTCGATTCTAATTCTAGTTGGTAGCGACTGTATAAAAAATCCCCACGCAAAATAACTTGCGTGAGGACGAAATTCGCGGTGCCACCTCAATTATAGGATTTCTCCTATCTCTCATTCCTGTCTCAGAACCTTCCTGTAACAGGCTGTGCGATAAAGGGCACTCCCTTGAGAATTATGTTTTCTTCTCTTGTTTCAAATGGACCCAACCTTACAGTTTTCTCTGCTTGTTTCCAGCAACCACAAGCTCTCTGTGAGAGAAAGGACTGTAATTTTTCCATCTATTATTTTTTAGCTTCTAGGTAGTCTGCAATCGCAGCTACGTCCTTGTCTCCACGACCAGAGACGTTGATGATGATAATCTCATCTTTACTTAGTTTCGGTGCACGTTTAACTGCTTCTGCGATAGCGTGTGAACTTTCAATAGCTGGGATAATTCCTTCAGTCTTACTGAGAAGGAGCAAGGCTTGAACCGCTTCTTCGTCTGTCGCTGCTACATATTCAACGCGACCAGAATCTTTAAAGTAGGCGTGTTCTGGGCCAACCCCTGGATAGTCCAATCCAGCTGAGATAGAGTAAACTGGAGCTAGCTCTCCATCTTCCTTAAAGACTGCATAGGTCTTCATACCGTCGACAATTCCGATACTACCTTTTGTCATAGTAGCTGCGTGCTTGTCTGTGTCAACTCCATGACCAGCAGCTTCGACCCCAACCAATTTAACTTCTTCATCAGCCACATACTGAGAAAAAGCACCGATGGCATTGGAACCACCACCTACACAGGCAATAACGTAGTCTGGTAAACGGCCTTCTTTTTCCAAGATTTGACGGCGAGATTCTTCACTAATGACTTTTTGGAACTCATGGACAATGGTAGGATAAGGATGAGGGCCTACAGCAGATCCCAAAACGTAGAAGGCTTCAAGGTCATTCATCCATGCTCCAAAGGCTGCATCAACCGCATCCTTAAGAGTTCGTGTCCCAGTTTCAACCGCGTGAACAGTTGCTCCCATCATCTCCATACGGAAAACATTGAGACGTTGACGTTCCACATCCTCTGCTCCCATGTAGACATCACAGGCCATACCAAACTTGGCTGCAGCTGCTGCTGTCGCAACACCGTGCTGACCAGCTCCTGTTTCCGCAATAACCCGTTTTTTGCCCATACGTTTAGCCAGAAGAATTTGTCCTAAAATGTTGTTGAGCTTGTGAGAACCAAGGTGGTTAAGGTCTTCACGTTTAAGATAAATCTTAGCTCCACCTAGGTGCTTTGTCAAACTTTCCGCAAAATAGAGCGGTGTTTCGCGACCGGAATAGTCCTTCAAGTAATGACGAAATTCTGCCAAAAACTCTGGATCTTCCTTGTACTTATCAAAAGTCACTTCCAATTCATCTAGTAAAACCTGAATTGGTTCTGGTACAAAACTACCACCAAATTGTCCAAAATATCCTTTAGTTGTCATAAAATTTTCCTCTTTCTGTATTCATTTGACCTTTTGTTTGCTTTTAATAGTAGCCAAGGAGCTGTAGATAGAACTCAAGTTCATCAAAGCGACTTAAGGCCCTAATAAAAGATAAACAAAATGACGGATAGAAAAAAGCCCACACACAGAATTAAATTCCATGTGAGGGCGTTGGTAACGCGGTGCCACCTCAATTATAAAGGGACTATCCCCCTTTACATCTCTACCTTGTCTAACAACAAGTTGCACTGTAAGGTGTGCGCACCGAATTTTCATTGTTTCGAATTCATTTTTTAAATCAGCCCACTTTCACTACTTCCAACCACCTGTTCACAATCACCACAGGCTCCCTGAAGATCAAAAATAACTACTTTTCTGATTTATTGAGAATATTATATGCTATTGTTCTATCTTTGTCAAGATTTTTTTATGAATTTTTTTCAGAATCAAGGATTTCTTCGGAAATTCTCACCAAAGTCTGAACGATATAGTCTACTTCATCATCGCTTAATTTAGTGTGAAGAGGGAGCGTAATTTCATTTTCAAAGAAGGCATAAGCCTTAGGATAGTTCGCCATATCAAAACCAAGATTCTTATAGGCTGTTAGCAGAGGAAGCGGTTTGTAGTGGACGTTACTTGCAATTCCTGCTTTAGCCAATTCTTGGATGATAAGATTGCGTTCTTCTAGGCTCGCTCCTTCTACATGAGTAATATAGAGGTGGCGTGAAGATTCGACAGTTTCAGTCTTGTGTGCCAAAGGATGGATGCGAGAACCTGCAAAACCACGATCATAGCGGTCCACAATGTCCTTACGACGTTGCAACAAACTTGGATAGCGATCCAATTGTACCAGACCAAGTGAAGCCATGATATCTGTCATATTGCACTTGTAGGCTGGTGTGACGATATCGTATTCCCATGAGCCTAGCTGCATCTTGGCAAGAGCATCCTTAGTTTGCCCGTGAAGGGAAAGGATTTGGAATTCCTTGTACATCTCTTCGTCATCAATCGCTGGATTGGCTTTCCAAGTAGCACTTCCACCCTCTGCCGTTGTAAAATTCTTAACGGCGTGGAATGAGAAGGAAGTGAAGTCAGCGATAGAACCAGCTGGTTGTCCTTTGTAAGTAGATCCCAAAGCATGGGCACTATCAGAGACAATCACGATACGGTTAAAGGCTTTTTGCCACTTGCTTGAAGCAGTAAAGAGGTCACGTTTCTTCTCCACTACTTGGAATAAACGGTCATAGTCGCAAACAATCCCTGCAAGTTCTACTGGAATGATGACCTTGGTATTTTCAGTGATAGCTTGCTCCAGCAGGTCATAGTCCATCTCAAACGTATCTGCTTGGATATCCACCATGACTGGTGTTGCTCCCACGTGAGTGATGACACTACATGAAGCTGTATAGGTCATGGCTGGAACGATGACTTCATCACCAGGTCCCACTTCCAAAACGCGCAAAATCAACTCAAGAGCGGCAGTCGCAGAGTTGAGGCAGACAGTCTTAGGAGTCTGTGTGTATTGAGACAAGCGACGCTCCAGTTCTTTGGTCTTAGGACCAGTTGTAATCCAACCAGAACGAAGAGTATCCGCTACTTCAGCAATTTCTGCTTCCGTAATATCGGGTGGTGAAAATGGAATATTGTAATTTGGCATTGATTTGCTCCTTTTATCTGTACTCATTTTCTTATGACTACTTTATTTTAGCACTTCAAACACGGTTTGAAACATGATTTTGATGTCTCCAAGGAAACTAAACTCTCGGAGATAGGCGAGGTTATAACGCATCTTTTCCGGAAGGACGTGTTCAACATAGGCTTGGTCAACTGATAAACCTTTCTCCGTCATTTGACTGATGATAGTGTCCTCATCCTTGTAGTGAATGCTAGCTGGAGAGGTAATCCCTGCTGGTAAGAGCAAGGTCGCCATCATTTCAGGACTATACTGCTCTGTGTAGCGCGGCACTTCAGGTCGTGTACCGACAAAGGACATCTCGCCTTTAAGAACATTGACCAGCTGAGGCAGTTCGTCCAAACGGACACGGCGGATGAAATTCCCAACCTTGGTAATACGACTATCATTAGCAGAAGTCACCAGACTGCCTTTTTTATCTGCATCCGTCACCATGGTACGAAACTTCCAAATCTTAAACCGACGGTTGTACTGTGTCACGCGCTCTTGTTTATAAATAACTGGCCCCTTGCTATCCAACTTGATCCAAATGCTCAAGATGAGAAAAACTGGGGAAGTCAAAATCAGCAAGATCAAAGCCAGAATCCAATCCAAGCAACGCTTGAAAATCAGCGAACCCTTCCTTTTAGAGACAAGCTGGTAGTAAGACTCAACCTCGCTTGATTTCATTTCCACGGGCAAGGCTTCCCATTTCAGCATGCTGTTTCTCCTTTGTTTTTATTATACTATTTGTCAACATTTTTCATTATACCACAAAATGGAAAAGGCGGTGAAAGAAAGCTGTAATTTGAAGGATTTCCTTCTTATTAATCTAGGAAACTAGTCGCAGGCTGTTCAAAGTACAGCTTTGAGGTTGTGTATAAAGTTGACCTGGTTTAAAGAGAT
Organism: Streptococcus sp. LQJ-218; assembly: GCF_003428885.1. Taxonomy (GTDB): domain Bacteria; phylum Bacillota; class Bacilli; order Lactobacillales; family Streptococcaceae; genus Streptococcus. The sequence goes on along the minus strand of NZ_QQRU01000007.1, from coordinate 31,105 downwards.
TGTCAAAGAGTATTAGGACATAGCCCCTGCCTGCAAGCTATACATCTTGTGATAGGTTCCTCCCAAGGTCAAGAGTTCCTCATGAGTACCACTCTCGATGATGCGCCCCTTGTCCAAAACATAGATACAGTTGGCGTCTTGGATAGTAGAAAGACGGTGGGCAATGGCAATGGTTGTCCGTCCCTGTCTCATCTTATCCAAAGAAGCTTGAACCAAACTTTCTGTCTCAGAGTCAATATTGGCTGTCGCTTCATCCAAAATCAGGATTTTAGGCTGACTGGCGACTGTTCTGGCAAAGGCAAGAAGCTGGCGCTGACCAGTAGAAAAGCTCGAACCACGCTCGGAAACAGGAGCATCGTAGCCCAGCGGAAGGTCCTGAATAAAGGAATCTGCATCAACAAAAGCAGCTGCAGCCCGTACCTGCTCATCACTAAGATCTTGGTACATGGCGATATTGGACTTAATGGTTCCATGATAGAGGAAGGGATCCTGCAAGACCAGTCCGATATTTTTTCTCAGTTCTTCCTGACTGTAGTTCCTAATATCCACATCATCCAAGAAAACTCGCCCTGACTGAAATTCATAAAAGCGCATGAGGACATTGATAATCGAAGATTTCCCCGAACCTGTATGACCCACAAAGGCAATGGTTTCCCCCTTGTTCACTGAAAAGGAAATATCATCCAGAATTGGGTGTTTGCCATCATATGAGAAACATACGTGTTCAAACCGAATATTGCCTTCTTTGACCTCAGCTTCGCCATTTTCTTGAAGGGGCTCATAGTTTCTCTCATCGATTAAGGCAAAAACACGGCCTGCAGAAACCATAGACGTTTGCAGGGTTGAGAAGTTTTGCGTCACTTCAATCAGGGGATCAAAGAGACGATTGATATACTGGATAAAGGCATACATGGTCCCTGCTGTTATTCCCAGATAAAGTCCACGATAGCCAAAGTAGGCCATCAAAACAGTGTAGCCTAAGAGTTTTAGCAAACTCATGGCAGGGCGCAAAAAGAGGGCATCTAAGGCTACAGAACGGTTGGCATAGACCAAGTGTTCTTGGTTAATTTCATCAAATTCTGCTTGCAGACGCTTCTCTTGATTAAAGGTCTGAATAATCCTGATTCCCTCGATGTTTTCAGCTAGCTTGCTATTGATATCCGACAAGAGACTTCTGGTTTTCTCGATAATCTTGACAGACTTTTTCCGATAGAGATTGACCAAAAGGAAAATCAAGGGGAGAAAGAGCAAGACTAAAGCCGTCAAACGAAAATCCAACACCAACATGGTATAAAGGGTTGTCAGAAAGATGAAAACTGCTGAGATAAAGCTGGATAAAATCCCTGAAAACATATCACTGATAGTCTCGGTATCATTGGTCAAACGAGAGACGATAGAGCCTGCTGGCATCTTGTCAAAATAAGACATGCCTAGTTTTTCCATATTGGCAAAGGCATCGCGACGAATATCCCTAACAATACTGTAAGACACCCGAGCAAAGAGAAGATTGCCGACATACTGAACCAGAGTTTGTAGGATATAAAGGCCATAGTAGACCAGCAAGACGGTCACGGCCAGTTGGTTGAGATTGCTGAGATACTGGTCAATAAAGTGGGAGGCCACAAGGGGAATCACACTTTTAATGACCGTAGTCACTAAGAGAAAGCTGAGTGCCAAAAAGGTCAGAAGACCATAAGGCTTAAGATAAGACATCAATCGCTTCAATACAGCCCATTGTTCTTGTTTATTCTGCATCTTCTTCTCCTTTCATTTCCAACTGCTGAGACTGGTAGGTTTGGGCATACCAGCCATTCAAAGCTAGCAGGTCTTCGTGTGTACCCCGTTCGATAATCTGTCCATTTTGTAGAACTAAAATCAAATCTGCATGGACAACTGCACTGAGGCGATGGGCTGTGATGATGGTTGTCTTGTCCTTTCGCGTCTCCTTAAGGTTGTCGATGATGGCATACTCTGTCTTGGCATCCACGGCAGACAAGGAATCATCTAAAATCAAAATATCTGGATCTAAAATCATAGCTCGACTCATAGCCAGACGCTGCTTTTGACCACCAGAAAGACTGACTCCCTTTTCACCAATCAACGTATCAAATCCCTGAGGCATGGCTAGAATGTCTTGGTAAACTTGGGCTAGCTTGGTCGCTTCCTCTACGGCTGAAAGTGGTAAATCAGGATTTCCAAAGCGGATATTGTCTAAGATAGAGGTCGCAAAGAGGAACTGGTCCTGAGGAACATAGCCCATGAGACTGCGAAGGTCTGTCAGACGATAGTCCCTAATATCGTGACCATTTAGATAAATGGCTCCCTCATCCACATCGTACTCACGCAAGAGAAGCTTGATCAAGGACGTTTTTCCAGAGCCTGTCTGCCCAACCAAGCCCAGGGTTTGCCCTTTTTCCAAACTAAAGTGAATATCCGTCAGTGTTTCCTCATTTTCAAAGGCAAAGCTATCAATATCGTACTGCAAGCGCCCGTTTTCAATACCATCCAAAGGAAACTCAGGGTCTTGTACAGATGATTCCTGAGACAAGAGTTCCTCAATCCGTTGATAGGACACCTTCCCCCTCTGACTAATATTAAAGAGGAAACCAATAGCCATAAGAGGCCAAACCAGCATATCCAAATAGCTGATAAAGGTGACCAGATTACCAACTGTAATGTGCCCATCCTGAATCATCAAAGAGCCGACCAAGAGGGTTAAGGCATAGGAAGAACCAACAAATAAGAGAACCATGGGGTCAAAAAGACTATCGTATTTCATGGTTTGCAGATTTTTTTGGAAGGTCAATTCATTGACTGCCTGGAAGGACTTGAGCTCGTCCGCCTGGTAACCGAAAGACTTGGTTACTTTAATACCTGACACAGACTCCTGCACCTTGTTATTGAGTTCAGAAAAGGCAGCTTGCGATTCGCCAAAAGCCGTATGGGTCTTTCTCCCTAGACGACTGGTGGCATAAGCCATGAAAGGCAAGGGTAAAATGGCAACTAGCGTCATCTGCCAAGAAATACTAAAGAGCATGGTCAGTAAAGTCACCAAAGCCGTGATAGAGGCATCCACCGCAGACATAACACCGCCACCTGCTAGACGAGTCAAGGCATTGATATCGTTGGTTGCGTGCGCCATCAGATCCCCCGTCCGATAGGTCTGATAAAAGGCTGGAGACATTTTTGTGAAATGCTCAAACAAGCGAGACCGCATAATCTGCCCCAGACGGTAGGATGTTCCAAGGATATACATACGCCAAACATAGCGCAGATAATACATTCCAAAGGCTGCAAGTAGCAAGTAAAATAGGTCAAGAAGGAGGTCCTGCTGGGTTAATTGTCCCGACGTAATAGCATCAATGACCCGCCCCATAACCATGGGGGGAATGAGATTGAGGACGGAAACCAAAACCAAGGCCACAATCCCGACTAAATAACGGCGCTTTTCTAACTTGAAAAACCACCAAAGTTTTTGAATAATGGACATAAAATTCCTTTCTGATTGCAAATGGAAACCTGAGGCCAATACTCAATGAAAATCAAAGAGCAAACTAGGAAACTAGCCGCCGGTTGCTCAAAGCACTGCTTTGAGGTTGTAGATAGAACTGACGAAGTCAGTAACCTACATACGGCAAGGCGACGTTGACGCGGTTTGAAGAGATTTTCGAAGAGTACAAGACCCCAGGTTTTTCTTATTCATAGGTTACGACTGTGACCGCACCCTTGTCATACTCAGCGATAAAGATATTGGCAACATTTTCATGCCCCTGTTTGCTGAGATTATCAAGCAGCCACGCTTCGCTACGGCCAATCGATTCCAAAACATCTACTTGGATGACACCGTCAGTCACAACTGGATACTTAGGATTTTCATCTCCAATTTGAACCACGATGAGTTGACCATTTTGCTCCTGCACAGCTCGTTTGACCTGTTTCATCTGGAAAATGCCTTGGCTACGAAGTTTGAGAGCTACATCTGCTGCAGACAAGCCAACTGAACGACAGGCTTCTGGGTCAATCTGCCCATTTTTGATGAGGAGAGTCGGTTTTCCATCAATCAAGCGTTTCACAGAACGAACATTATTGTTGAGCCATTTGAGAGTCAAGACCAGAATGGTCCACATAATCAGGATAACTGCATATTGAAGGATACTGATGGAGCTATTGTAAATCACCCCACCGATGATACCCCCGAGCACATAGTTCTGGATTTGATCTATTGCTGAGTTAGGCGCTAGGTTGCCCTTTCCAGTCACATTGATCACGAAAACCAGCGAAAAGAGACCCAAGGCTAGTTTGATTAAAATTTCCATATAATTGAGTGTCATTCGTTCACCTCCACCAATTCAATCGCATCTGTTTGATACAATTCGACTTTCTCTAAGAGATACTTGTCAGGTTCGCTCCCGTTCATGGCACGGTAGACATTTGGACCTACCTTGACAAGCGCTCCATCAGTGGTTGCAGAAGTATTGACATAAACTTCTGATTTATCCACTCCCAAGTCTTTGGAAACAACCTCGATGAAATGAAGTGAAGCCTGAAATTTGTTGTTAGAAACTTGATTGTTTTGATAAGTCGTGATACTGACCAAAAGTAGAGCGAGCAATGTCAAAGCTGAAATCATGACCAACTCACGAAACTTGGTTCCCTTTTTATCATGATAAGCCTTAAAAGCAAAAAATCCTGTGATGGCTAGGAGCACAATCCCAAAACCAATCATGATGCCATTTTGCTGACTGATTTGGCTGAGTACATAGTCATAAGAATAGAATTTCATGTATTTTCACTCCCTTTCATAAAAGCATTCTTACATTATAAACAAAAGAGGCTGATTTTTCAAACCATACGTTGGGGAAATAGACCTTTTTTTGATATAATAAAATCTATAATCTGAATGAAAAAGGTAATTTTATGAAACTGATCTCATGGAATATTGATTCCCTCAATGCAGCCCTAACGAGCGACTCAGCTCGCGCCAAATTGTCCCAAGAAGTCCTACAAACCTTGGTCGCTGAAAATGCTGACATTATTGCTATCCAAGAAACCAAGCTTTCTGCCAAGGGTCCTACAAAGAAACATCTGGAAATTTTAGAAGAACTCTTTCCAGGCTACGAGAACACGTGGCGCTCTTCCCAAGAGCCTGCCCGCAAAGGCTATGCTGGTACTATGTTCCTCTATAAGAAAGAACTTACGCCCACTATCAGCTTCCCAGAAATTGGTGCTCCTTCTACCATGGACTTGGAAGGTCGTATCATCACCCTAGAATTTGATGCATTTTTCGTGACCCAAGTTTACACACCAAATGCTGGCGATAGCCTAAAACGCTTGGAAGAACGTCAAGTTTGGGATGTCAAATATGCTGAGTACTTGGCTGAACTAGACAAAGAAAAACCAGTCCTTGCGACTGGTGACTACAACGTAGCCCACAATGAAATCGACCTTGCAAATCCTGCTAGCAACCGCCGTTCACCAGGATTTACCGACGAGGAACGTGCTGGATTTACCAACCTTTTGGCAACTGGATTTACCGACACATTCCGACACATTCATGGCAATGTCCCAGAACGCTACACTTGGTGGGCACAACGCAGCAAGACTTCTAAAATAAACAATACAGGCTGGAGAATCGACTACTGGCTAACAAGTAACCGCGTCGCTGACAAGGTGACCAAGTCAGACATGATTGACTCAGGAGCTCGCCAAGACCACACACCAATTGTCTTGGAAATTGAACTTTAAGGATTTTCACGATGAACTTCAATGCAGTTATTCCTGAGTTTATGGTATCGAATATCGAACAGTCCCGTTCCTTCTACTGTGATTTACTCGGTTTTAGGATCGAATACGAGCGTCCAGAAGAAAACTTTCTCTTCCTTTCTCTTGAAGAGTGCCAGCTAATGCTAGAGGAAGGAACCCCCGAGGAACTGGCTAACCTTACCTACCCATTTGGCCGTGGAGTCAATCTCTCTTTTGGTATAAAGGATGATCCAAAACTCTATCAAAAAGTGATGGAGGCCAACTACCCTATTTACCGTCCTTTAACCAAGAGAACATTTCGTGTCGGGGATCACTATATCTATCCTCATGAATTTGCAGTTTTGGATCCAGATGGCTATTTTTTAAGATTTAGCGAGTAGAATAATAAAGATTGGGAAAAGTCTTTAAACTTAGAAAAAACCTTCTAAATGTTAGCTAATAAGTTAATTTTTGCCCATTTTTATTATATATGTTCGTTTTTTTAGTCAAAACACTAACAAAACATTTGATTTCTAAAGCTATTTAGTGTAAAATAAAAATATTGGCACAAGCCTAATTAAAATTGAATATCGTTTTACTTGTTTATGTCGGGAATTGGCACGACGTTTCTACAAGGTGCCAGAACACCTAACAATAAGTAAGTTAGCTTTGGGTATGGTTTTTTTCGCCATGCCTATTTTGAGGGACTTACTTAGAGATTAAGTAGGTCCTTTTTCTATTAGTTTTACTTGATAGAAATTTGAAACAAGCAAATGGATTGCCTTTTAGACTTTAGGAGGTCTTATGAAATTATTAGAAGAGCGCATCCTCAAGGATGGGCAGATATTGGGTGATAACATCCTCAAAGTAGATTCCTTTTTAACTCACCAAGTTGACTTTAGCTTGATGCGAGAGATTGGTAAGGTTTTTTCGGAAAAATTTGCTTCTGCTGGTATTACCAAGGTCGTGACCATTGAAGCGTCGGGTATTGCCCCAGCCGTTTTTACAGCTGAAGCCTTAAATGTCCCTATGATTTTTGCTAAAAAAGCTAAGAACATCACTATGAACGAAGGCATCTTAACTGCAGAAGTCTACTCCTTTACCAAACAAGTGACTAGCACCGTTTCTATCGCTGGTAAATTCCTCTCACCAGAGGACAAGGTTTTGATTATCGACGATTTCCTTGCTAATGGACAAGCTGCCAAAGGCTTGATTCACATCATCGAACAGGCCGGAGCCACAGTCGAAGCTATTGGTATCGTGATTGAAAAATCTTTCCAAGATGGTCGTGATTTGCTTGAAAAAGCAGGCTATCCTGTCCTATCACTCGCTCGCTTGGATCGTTTTGAAAATGGTCAGGTCGTATTTAAGGAGGCAGATCTCTAATGCAAACTCAAGAAAAACACTCGCAAGCAGCCGTTCTTGGCTTGCAGCACTTACTAGCTATGTACTCGGGATCCATCCTGGTTCCTATCATGATTGCGACAGCCCTTGGCTATTCAGCTGAGCAGTTGACCTACTTGATTTCCACAGATATCTTCATGTGTGGGGTGGCAACCTTCCTCCAACTCCAACTCAACAAATACTTTGGGATTGGACTCCCAGTCGTTCTCGGAGTCGCCTTCCAATCCGTTGCTCCCTTGATTATGATTGGGCAAAGCCATGGTAGTGGCGCTATGTTTGGTGCCCTTATCGCATCAGGGATTTACGTGGTTCTTATTTCAGGCGTCTTCTCAAAAGTAGCCAATCTCTTCCCATCTATCGTAACAGGATCTGTTATTACCACGATTGGTTTAACCTTGATCCCTGTCGCTATTGGCAATATGGGAAATAACGTTCCAGAGCCAACTGGTCAAAGTCTCTTGCTTGCGGCCATCACTATTTTGATCATCCTCTTGATTAACATCTTTACCAAAGGATTTATCAAGTCTATCTCCATTTTGATTGGTCTAGTTGTCGGAACTGCCATTGCTGCTACCATGGGCTTGGTTGACTTCTCTCCTGTTGCAACAGCACCACTTGTCCATGTCCCAACTCCACTCTACTTTGGGATGCCAACCTTTGAGATCTCATCTATTGTCATGATGTGTATCATCGCAACAGTGTCTATGGTTGAATCAACTGGTGTTTACCTAGCCTTGTCTGATATCACAAAAGATCCAATCGACAGCACGCGCCTTCGCAACGGTTACCGCGCAGAAGGTTTGGCCGTACTTCTTGGAGGAATCTTCAACACCTTCCCTTACACAGGATTTTCACAAAACGTTGGTTTGGTTAAATTATCAGGTATCAAGACTCGCCTGCCAATCTACTACGCAGCTGGTTTCCTCGTTCTCCTTGGACTCCTTCCTAAGTTTGGCGCCCTCGCCCAAATCATTCCAAGCCCTGTCCTCGGTGGTGCCATGCTGGTGATGTTTGGTTTTGTATCGATTCAAGGGATGCAAATCCTCGCCCGCGTTGACTTTGCTAACAACGAACATAACTTCCTTATCGCAGCTGTTTCCATCGCTGCAGGTGTCGGACTCAACAATAGTAATCTCTTTGTCAGCATGCCGACAGCCTTCCAAATGTTCTTCTCAAACGGAATCGTTGTAGCCAGCCTACTCGCCATTGTCCTCAATGCCGTATTAAATCATAAAAAGAAATAAGAAAAAGAGGTGCGAGCCTCTTTTTTATGTTATATCCTCACCTGTCTGTCTTCTGACCGCTGGCCTGTGACAAACATGGTAAAGGTTGCCTTGCAGACATTTCTGCCTTCTTGATTAGTGATATCGACATCCACTACACAGGTTGTGCGACCTTGATGGACACATTCTCCTTTAATGGTCAGCACATCGTCGAGTTTTCCTGCCTTGAGGTAGTTGATAGAGGACTGGAGCGTCACTCCATCAAGTCCCAACGAGATGACCACCAAACCACTGATTTGGTCACAAAGGGTAAAGAGATAGCCACCATGAGCATTGCCATAGTAGTTGAGCGACGAGTCCACTACTTTTGTCGTCACCACAACGTGACCATCTCTCATTTGTTCAATTTCGTAATTTTCAAAGGCAGATATAGCGTCAAAATGAAAATCTTTCATCGTTTCCTCCTGATATTTCAAACGACACTATGATACTACTTTTTATAGAACTGTGCAAGGAGAAAGTTCCTAGTCTGACAAAATTCCGACCTGCTCTATAAAGCGCATAAAGGCTGCCTGTCCTTGCTCCGTCTGCTTATAAACTCCTGCATCCTCAAGTACACGCGCAAAGATAGCACCCACAGAGTCCTTAACGATTTCAAGGGCTTTTTCTTTATCTGTTAGGTCTGGATGTTGGACTTTGAGTTGGTCTGCCCATTCCTGATGATAATCGGCAACTGTATCAGCTTCTCCTACAAGGTAGGCTGCAACTTGCTCTACTTCTTCTTTCAGACGTGGTGGTAAGATTGCCAAGCCCATGACTTCAATCAAGCCGATATTTTCCTTCTTGATATGCTGAACATCCTTGTGGGGATGATAGATGCCATCAGGATGCTCTGCTGAAGTCTGATTGTCCCGTAAAACCAAGTCCAACTCAAACTGGCCATCGCGTTTACGGGAAATGGGTGTAATGGTATGGTGTGGTGTTCCATTACTTTCTGCCAAGACTTGCACCCTTGGATCTGAATACTGGCGCCATTCTTGCAAAATCTTATCAGCCAAGTTAATCAGATCCTCTTTGGAATCCGAAGTCAGACGCAACACTGACATTGGCCACTTGACAATCCCAGCCTTGACTTGCTCAAAATCAGTAAAAGAGAAGGTTTTTCGTAAGGGAGCCAATTCCATAGGAAATACGTGACGGCCTCCTTGATAGTGATCATGAGTTAGAATAGAGCCCCCCACAATCGGCAAGTCGGCATTAGAGCCTGCAAAATAGCCTGGAAACTGCTCTACGATATCCAGCAGACGTTCAAAACTCTGACGACTGATGGCCATGGGACGATGCTGCCCATCTAAAAAGATACAATGCTCATTAAAATAAGCATAGGGCGAGTACTGGAAGCCCCACTCCTGACCAGCCATTTCAAAACGGATAATGCGGTGATTGCTGCGAGCTGGGTGGTTGACCCGACCATGGTAGCCTTCATTCTCTAGACAAAGCTGGCACTGAGGATAATTGCTAGCTTGCACCGACTTGGCTGCCGCAATCTCTTTGGGATCCTTTTCAGGCTTAGAGAGATTGATGGTAATCTCCAGTTCACCGTAGTCAGACGGTACACGATAGGCGAGATTTTTAGCAATGGCCTTGAGTTTGATGTAGTCATTTTTCTGACTGAGTTGGTAGAAATCCGCAATCGCTTGCTCTGGAGAGTGGGCATAGGTTTCCCAAAAGTCACGATTGACCTGACTGGGACAAGGGGTCACCAAGTCCATCAGTTCAGCACCGAGGATTTCACGCGCAGTCTGACTATCCTCAATCGTCTCTAATCGAACGGCTTCCTCAACCAGCTGGTCCTTGAGGTCAATCAATTTATCCAAATTTGTCTCAACTTCCAAAACACCATCTCCTACTCGTGCCAAGACACGATTGGTCAGGTAGATGCGATCCATTTCCTCAAATGAACTTTCAGAAATGATATGTGTTACAAATTTATCTATTAAGGTCACTATAGAACCTCCTTTTGACTAATCAAGGACGCGAGTCCCACCTGCAACTTCAGCGATATAGAAGCTTGGAGCGTAGCCAACTACTTCCTCGTAGTGTTTGCCTACAGCTTCCTTAAAGGCCTCAACAGCATCTTTTTGTACCAAGGCAATGGCACAGCCGCCAAAACCAGCCCCTGTCATGCGAGCACCGAGAACACCTTCTTGATCCCAAGCTGTGTGAACAAGGGTATCTAATTCCAAACCAGTTACTTCATAGTCATGCTCTAGGGAAACGTGTGACGCATTCATCAAACGACCAAATGTTTCCAAATCTCCTGCTTGAAGGGCTACCTGAGCTTTGAGGGTACGTTGGTTTTCAAGCACAGCATGGCGAGCACGTTTCAAACGATTTTCGTCTTTAATTAGATAGCCGTATTGGTCAAAGGCCCACTCATCCAATTCACCCAAAGTCTGAATATCCAAGGCAACTTGCAACTCTTCCACTGCTTTTTCACACTCAGCACGACGTTCATTGTACTTAGAGTCTGCTAGTTCACGACGTTTATTGGTGTTCATAATAACAACGACATTGTCTTTCAAATCAAGCGGCACCAAGTCATACTCCAAGGTGTTGGTATCAAGGTAAATAGCACGTTGATCTGCACCCATGCCGATAGCAAATTGATCCATAATGCCAGAGTTAACTCCGATAAAGTTGTTTTCTGTTTGTTTTCCGATTTTAACCAAATCGAGACGCTCTAATTTTAAATCAAAGAGATGCTCTGCCACGACTCCTGTCAAGAGTTCCAAGGATGCTGAAGAAGACAAGCCCGAACCATTTGGGATATTCCCATAAACATAAAGATCAAACCCTTTGTCAATCACGTGCCCAGCTTCTTGCAAGAAATGGAGAACCCCTTTTGGATAGTTAGTCCAGTTGTGCTCTTTTTCAAATTTGAGATCAGCAAGAGGAACTTCGATGATGCCCTTGTCCTCAAAGTTGGCTGAGTAGAAACGCAAGATTTGGTCGTCACGTTTGCGAGCCGCCCCATAAGTTCCCAAGGAAATAGCAGCAGGAAAAACGTGCCCACCATTGTAATCCGTGTGTTCACCAATCAAATTGATACGGCCTGGTGAAAAGAAGGTTTGGTTTGCTTCTTGACCAAAAACGGCAAGAAAATCTTTACGAAGGGCTTCAGCAGTAAGATGTTGTGTCATATGAATTCTCCTTTGACTGTCCGACTGTCCATTAAGTCACCTTAACGTGTAATCGTTTTCTTCTATTGTATCCAAGGGATTTCCCAAGGTCAATCCTTTTTACTAAACTTTTACTAAAATGTAGGTAAAAAGCAGAAAAATATGATATACTAACCTCATCAAGGAGGATTTATGGCTACCTTAAAAGACATTGCACAACTAGCTTCTGTCTCTATCGCGACCGTATCCCGTGTTCTCAACCGCGACCAGAGCCTATCTGTTACAGAAGAAACCAGACACCGTATTTTAACTGTCGCTGAAGAGCTGGGCTACACTAAGCACCTCAAGACAGGCGAGTCCCACAAGCCCAAGCAAAAGATTGCCATTATCCAATGGGTCAGCGAACAAGGGGAGCTAGACGACCTCTACTACTACCAGATTCGCCTAGGAATAGAAAAAAGAGCCCAAGAGTTGGACTATGATATCTTGCGCTATTTTAATGACCATCCTTTTACCCTAAGCGAGGAAGTGATTGGGATTCTCTGCATCGGAAAGTTTAGCCGAGCTCAGATTTCTACCTTTGAAGAATACCAAAAGCCCCTAGTCTTTCTAGACAGCGATACACTTTCCCTAGGACATTCCTGCATTATCACAGACTTTCACACTGCCATGAAACAGGTCGTTGATTATTTCCTCAGCCAAGGAATGGACCGTATCGGGATTCTAACAGGGCTTGAGGAAACAACAGACCAAGAAGAAATCATTGAGGATAAGCGGCTGGAAAATTTCAGAAACTACAGTCAAACAAAAGGAATCTATCATGATGAACTGGTCTTTCAAGGTAGCTTTACCGCCCAGTCTGGCTATGACTTAATGAAACATGCCATTCAGAACTTGGGTAACCAACTGCCACCAGCATTTTTTGCTGCTAGCGATAGTTTAGCCATTGGTGCCCTCCGTGCCCTCCAAGAAGCTGGAATCAGTCTACCAGACCGCGTCAGCCTCATTTCTTTCAACGACACCAGCCTGACCAAGCAGGTTTATCCTCCCCTTTCCAGCATCACGGTTTATACTGAAGAAATGGGTCGAGCAGGTATGGATATTCTGAACAAGGAAGTACTCCATGGTCGCAAAATCCCTAGCCTGACCATGCTGGGAACCAGACTGACTCTGAGAGAAAGTACTCTGCCATAACTCCACAAATTAATACTCTTCGAAAGTCCCTTCGAACCGCGTCAACGTCGCCTTGCCGTACTCAAGTAAAATCTGCGACTAGTTTCCTAGTTTGCTCTTTGATGTTCATTGAGTATAAACATAACAAAAAATCCTAATAGAGAGTCTCAAATCTCCATTAGGATTTTCTTTTTTAGTCCATCACAATCATAGATTTAATGGTCTTACGTTCATCCATATCTTTGTAGGCTTGGTCGATATCTTCCAGTTTATAACTTGAAGTAAAGACGCGACCTGGATTGATATCACCATCAAGAACAGCTTTTAGTAAAAATTGTTTATCATAGGTTGTCGTAGAAGCTGCTCCACCTGCCACAGAGATATTTTGCATAAAGGTCGAACCAAGAGCACGGTTATTATAGTGTGGAACTCCTACAAATCCCATGCGTCCTCCATTATGAAGAACACCAAGTGCCTGTTCTACAGCAGCCTCCGTACCGACGCACTCAAGTGCTGCATCTGCTCCTCCTCCGAGGATTTCACGTACCTTGGCAATACCTTCTTGACCTCGCTCAGCTACAACAGATGTCGCTCCTGACTCCAGAGCCATCTTTTGACGGTCTTCATGACGGCTCATAAGAATAATTTGCGACGCACCACGCATCTTAGCCGCGATGACAGCACATTGACCGACAGCCCCATCACCAATGACCACAACCTTATCCCCTTTTTGAACATTTGCAACACGCGCCGCATGATAGCCTGTTGGCATGACATCAGCAAGAGTCAAGAGGGACTTGAGCATGCCTTCTGTGTAATCAGAAGGTTGTCCAGGAATTTTAATCAATGCCCAGTTTGCATAGTGGAATCGAATGTATTCTGCTTGGAAATCGCCTCCCAAGTTGTTACCAATATGATTGTCGCAAGAGCCGTCAAATCCAGCAAGACAAGCATCACACTTCCCACATCCATGTGTAAAAGGGACAATCACAAAATCACCTGATTTTACTGTTGTAATGGCTTCTCCAGTTTCTTCAACGATTCCAATCGCTTCGTGTCCACTATTCTTGTGTCCAGCTTTCGTTTCTGGATTACGGTACCTCCATAAATCCGAACCACAAACGCACGCGCGAACTACACGAATAATCACATCATCTGCGTCTATAATTTGCGGACGTTCAATGCTGGCAAGGCCAACCTGGCCTGCCTTTGTATATACTGCTGATTTCATTTAAAATTTTCCTTCCTTGTAAAGTTTAATTTTGAGATTTAAACGATTTAAAGCTACCTGTAACTGAGACAAGCGTTCCTCTAATTTTTGCTTTTCTTCTTCTAAAATACCAAGCCTCTCCTGTCTCGTCTCATCCCCCTTTTGGTAGAGCGACATATAGTCAACTAAACTATCTATAGAGACACCCGCCGAACGAAAACACTTAATAAATTCCAGCGCTTCGATATCCTGATCTTGAAAATCACGAATCCCAGTAGCAGTACGAGTAATCGGTGGCACAAGACCAACCCGTTCATAATACCGAATCGTATCCGCTGAAATTCCCAACAAATCACTGGCAGATTTAATATTCACACGCTAACCTCCTCTCATTTCATTCAGTGAGTTTACGCTATTCTAATTCACTTATCTTATTATATAACTTTGAGTTGACTCCAAGTCAAGCATTTTGTACCTAATCGAAAAATTTTTATCATTATCAGTTCTATTATAACAGATTGAATCTAGAATAGTACAATGTGTCTGCTGAAATATTTCTAAGAATTAATTTGACTTTCCTAATCGATTTGTTCACATCTTATTTCAATCTACTATATTTCCATAGCTTTTCATTAGTCAAAGAGTTTGGAGAAAACGTCTTTCATATAAGATATCATAGAAACTAGGCAAAAAGTCTTAAAAAGCAAAAATCGCATAGTATCAGGTATTAAAAATCCTTGATACTATGCGATTTTTGTTAAGATTTATTTCATTTTCTCTTGAAATTGAGTTTTGTCCCAGTCGCTTTTTCTAGTGTTGATTCCCGTAGGACTTCTCTAAGTCTGTTACCCTCCGCTTATGTTGCGCATGATTAATTTGACTGGTGTCCACTTCGATAGTAACATTCTGAATTCCTCTTCCTTCTATGAGCTGACGTACTTGATTCTTTGTTTCCGTCATCTGCTCCCAATCTTCTAAACAGAGATGGATAATGGCATTATTTTCCAGACCATCCATGGACCAAATGCTGAGTTGATTGACACTTTTGACATTGGTCAGAGCCTCCAAATCCTTCTCCAAATCACCTGTCTCTAGTCCTTCTGGCACAGCATCCAAGAAAATCTTGAGTGTAGACCAAAAACGTGGAAGGGCTTTTGAAAGAATAAATGAAGAAATGACAAGGGACAAAAGAGGATCTAGGATATACCAGTCCGTAAATCGAAGAACAATCGCCATCAGGATAACAGCTACCCACCCTAGCGTATCTTCCAGAAAATGCAGACTCAAAATAGACTCATTCTTTGTCTTTCCCTTACCAACCACCAGACTCGCTAACAGATTGATAGTTATCGCAATAATTCCTAACCAGAGAATCCCCTCATCATTGACTGGTTGCGGATGCAAAATCTTCGTGACATTTTCCAAAATGACTAGAACAGAGCCTGTTACGAGAATCACAGCTGTTACCAAGGCTCCTAGCAGGCTAAACCGCTTATAGCCCAAGGTGTACTGATTGTCTTCTTCACGATTGGAGATTGTTTCTAGAAAAGCTGATATTCCAATTGCAATCGCATCTCCCAAGTCATGAACAGAATCAGCAAGAACAGCGCTAGAACCAAATACTCCACCTGCAATAAACTCAACAATGGCATAAGTCAAATTTAAGAAAAAAGCCACCCAAACAGCATATTTTGCCTTCATATTTCTCATTCCTTTGTTATAATAGATTTATGAACACCTTGTTCATTATCATTATCCACTAAAACTCAAAGAAAGGATAGAAGCAAAACGTCAGCTTTATTCAGTTCTGAACAATTTGCCTCAAGTGTCCATATGACTAACATTGACCGCCGTATCAGCAAAACCAAAAAAGCCATCTTTCAAGCTTTTATACAACTTTTGAATGCTAAGGGCTACGAGGCCACTACTGTTCAGGATATCATTAATCTCGCAGATGTGGGACGATCCACCTTTTACTGTCACTATGAGAGCAAGGAACTACTTCTGGACGAGCTTTGTCGCTACCTCTTCCATCACCTCTTTGAAAGAAAGAAGTCCATTTCAACCGAGGATTACCTCGCCCACCTCTTTCTCCATTTTCAGAAAAACCAAGACCATATCACCAGTCTGCTATTTTCCAAAAATGACTACTTCCTCCGTCAACTCCAGAAAGAGCTAGAACACCATGTTTACCCCATGGTGGCGGATGACTTGCAAGAGGCCTATCCGAACATACCGGCCTCCTACCTCAAACATTTTGTAGTAACCAATTTTATCGAAACACTGACCTGGTGGCTAAAAAAAGGAAAATCTTATACAGAAGACCAAGTAGTGAGATTTTACTTAGATGTGATTGAGATGACTTCTACAAAATCACTCGAGATTTAATCCTGTTACAAAGAAAGGAATCAACCATGTTAAATTCTATTATCCTAGGAATACTGACAATTGTACTAGCTCTCGGTTTTTCACTTCTCCATCTCGCAGCTGCTTTCGCAGCCATGAAAGAAAAAAACTACTGTTGGGGAAATATGTGTATCTTGGTGGGAAGCTGTCTCACCTCACTAGCTCTTGCTATCTTTTTCTTTATCCCGCTTGCAACTGTCATCTTATAGATAGTGGGCTCTAGCATCATCTGCTACGGTGCTTACTGGAATGGGCAACAGCAAGAAAGTCAACATATATCACACCACATTATAAGGGGCACACTAGCGGCTTTGATCACGCTCTTGTTTATCTTACTCTAACATTAAAAATCCCATCTCGAATTATAGACGAGATGGGATTTTGTCTGCTAAAGAAGGGAGCTAGTGACTACCACTGACTTTCCTTTTATTTCTTCAACAAACCTTGTTCTTGTAGAAACTCCTTGGCTACTTGTTCTGCTGACTTGCCTTCAACACCGACTTGGTAGTTGAGCTGGCTCATCTGGCTTTCAGTAATTTTACCAGCCAATTTATTGAGAACTGTCTCCAACTCTGGATGTTTCTTGAGAAGAGCTTCTTTCATCAGTGGAGCCCCTTGATAAGGTGGGAAGAGTTGTTTGTCATCTTCCAAGACCTGTAAATCATAACGCGCCAACTCCGCATCTGTCGAATAGGCATCCGTGATTTGAATGTCACCTGACTGAATCGCCTGATAACGAAGGGCTGGCTCCATGGTCGCTACGTTGAGATTGAGACCGTACATTGATTGCAAGCCCTTATTTCCATCTTCACGGTCATTAAACTCGAGTGTAAAACCTGCCTTTAGCTGCCCTTCCACTTTTTTCAAGTCCGAAATGGTCTTCAAGCCATATTCTTGAGCAATATTTTTCGGAACAGCTACAGCATAAGTATTTTGATAAGACATGGGTTTGAGATAGGCCAGATGATCCTGTTTGGCAATGCCATCACGCGCCACCTGATAAACCTGCTCTGGCTCATGACTCACTTTCGGTGATGGCTGAAGTAAACTTTCAGTCACCGTACCAGTAAATTCAGGATAGATGTCAATATCGCCTTTTTTCAGAGCCTCATAGAGGAAACTTGTTTTCCCAAAATTCGGTTTAACAGTCGCAGTCATGCTGGTATTTTCTTCAATCAGCAACTTATACATATTAGCCAATATTTCTGGTTCCGGTCCCAATTTTCCAGCAATCACCAAGTTTTCTTTCTCTTTTTGAGCGAATAGAGCTGGGCTATAAGACAGACCGAGCAATATGGTCACCAGGGCAAAACCAGAAAAAATCGTCCGCAATTTTGCTTTTTCCATCACTTTTAGTAGGAAGTTAAAGGCAATAGCCAGCACTGCAGAAGAAAGGGCCCCAATCAAAATCAGACTGGCATTATTACGGTCAATTCCCAAAAGGATAAAGGAACCCAGTCCTCCCGCCCCAATCAAGGCCGCCAAGGTTGCCGTACCGATAATCAAGACAGCTGCTGTCCGAATCCCAGACATCATAACAGGCATAGCAAGTGGAATTTCAAACTTCTTGAGCCGCTCCCATCTGGTCATCCCAAAGGCAATCCCAGCTTCTTGTAGACTTGGATCAATTCCCTTGAGCCCAGTGATGGTATTTTGCAAAATCGGAAAGATCGCATAAATCACTAACGCTGTCAAAGCCGGCAAGGTTCCGATTCCCATCAAGGGGATAAAGAGTCCCAACAAGGCCAATGACGGGATGGTCTGGAAAATCCCTGCAATCTGCAAAACCCAATCCGCCAACTTCTCATGATAGCGAAGATAAACAGCCAAGGGAATTGCAAGTAAAATAGCTAGTAACAAGGTCAAGAGGGACAACTGCAAATGTTGAGATAGTGCTGTCATCCAATCACTAAAACGATCCTGAAAAGTTGCAATTAAATTAGTCATGAAGGCTACCTCCAAACAAGTCTGCTACAAAGTCTGTGGCAGGAGCTTTTAAAATTGTCTCGGGATTCGCTACCTGGCGAATTTCTCCATCCTGCAAGACAGCAATACGGTCCGCCAATTTCAAGGCTTCATCCGTATCATGGGTTACAAAAATCGTTGTCATCCCAAATTCTTTATGCAACTCTTTAGTCAGAGCCTGCAACTGTTTTCTCGAAATAGCATCCAAGGCTGAAAAAGGTTCATCCATGAGGAGAATCTTAGGCTGACCAATCATAGCCCGTACAATTCCAACACGCTGTTGCTCCCCACCAGATAATTCATTAGGAAGTCGATGTCCATACTCAGCCACTGGTAAACCGACCTTTGCCAAAAGCTCTTCTGTTTTCTTAGCAATTTCTTCCTTAGTCCAGCTCTTCATTTCTGGAATCAGGGCAATATTTTCCGCGACCGTTAGATTAGGAAATAGAGCAATAGCCTGTAAAACATAACCAGTAGAAAGACGAAGTTCACGCTCATCATAATCTTTGATGCGCTTGCCATCCATATAAATATTTCCATCAGTTGGTTCCAAGAGACGGTTAATCATCTTAAGCATGGTTGTCTTACCTGAGCCAGATGGACCAACTAAAACCATAAATTCCCCATTCTCAATCCGTAAATTGACATCTCTCAAGACATCTTTTTCTGTGTAGCGTAGCGCCACATTTTTGTATTCAATCATTCTGTATCCTCAATTTAAAACTTGCCTCGATTGGTCAAGTCTTCTACCTTAGGCATGACTTTCTTATTGCCTCAATGCTCCACCATTTTCTCGTTTTCTAGACGAAAGATATCATACTGGGCATAGGCAAGGCCATCAATCTGAGTCTGACCATAGCGAACCACATAGTTTCCCTGTCCTAAGAGTTGGAAAAACAAAGTCAAAAGTGGCCTTTACTTATAAACGGCTAGTTTGCTCCATTTTAAAGCTCATTTTCCTTCTCTTTCAGATTAGCCAAAATTCTTTCTTGAAAACTTTCAAACTGACGAATTTCTTCCTCTGAAAATCCTTTATAAAAGATCGTATCCAACTTCTGACTGACACGATGTCCCACTTCTTTTTGGGACTTGCCTAACTCTGTTAAAACCAAATACTTCTTACGTTTATCTTCTCCACATGGACTAATAGTTACAAGATTTTGTTTCTCTAGCTTTTTAAGCATAGTCGTCAGCGTATTATTCGCAAGCCCAGTCGCAAGTGCAATGTCTGTCGCAGTTGCACAACCTGTCTCACTATTCCATAAAACCGCTAAAATCTTGCCCTGTTCACCCCTATAAAGAGACTCAGGATCTTGGCTCAGTAACTTTTGAAAAATCCGCCCATTCAACAAACGAATATGATGGGCTAGCAAATGACTATCTTTCATGATACCTCCAATTTATTTCGATATCGAAATGAATAAACCCATTCTAACACTCAACATTTCATCTGTCAACTATTTCGATTTAGAAATAATTTTCCCAAGTAAAAAAATCTCCCACCCAAGGTAGAAGATTTCAATCTTATCAACTTAATCCGTCAT
Source organism: Streptococcus sp. LQJ-218 (assembly GCF_003428885.1). Classification (GTDB taxonomy): domain Bacteria; phylum Bacillota; class Bacilli; order Lactobacillales; family Streptococcaceae; genus Streptococcus. Next base: position 11,256 of record NZ_QQRU01000007.1, on the reverse strand, counting down.
GTCCGATACCAACGTTCGATGCTCCAATGGAATACTGCACATAACTAACAAGAAAATAAAACCTGACTGAATCCAGAAGAGGGCCAAATCAAAGATTCCGTGCACAGCAACCACTGTAAGGAAAGATAGATAAAGACCGATAATCGGACGTTTCCCCGACTCCTGACTCATATCCATCATCATGCGAACAGGAGCAACCGAAGACAAAACTAATAAAATGGTCCCCACAATTCCGTAACTCAGAATCGTGTCAATATAAAGACTATGAGCATGTTCATGATAAGGAGCATGGATACGAGGGTAAGAGTGCATATAGGTCAATGGCCCCTCACCCCAAAAAGGATTTTGCTTAAACAAGGCCATCCCAGCATCCCAGATAGAAATGCGTTCTTCCATAGAAGAGTCTAAAGTCCCCATCCGAACTCCCAAATCACTAGAAAAGAGGAAACTCAAGCCAATTGCAAAGACCCCAATACTGAGCCAAAAGGCCTTCCAGTTTTTAATGGTCGTAAAGAGATAAATAATGGCTCCAGCGATAATAGCAGGAAAGGCAGTTCGATTTTGCGTAAAATTCAAACCAAAGAGATTCACAAAGCCTGCGATCACACAGAATACTTTCAACCAATTCAGTTTGGTCGTTGTAAACAGATAGAAAGCAATCATGATACAGAAACAACAAATAATTCCATAATAATTAGGATTAAAGAAGGTCACTTCTGCCCGATTCTGATGCCAGACCTGCATATTGGGTGAAAGAAAAGCATAGTTGAATTTCTTCACAATTTGGAAATGTTCTAAACTCGCAAAAGCAGCTGACAAGACACTACCAAACAAGATGAGCTGCAAAATCAATCGAAAGAATTTATGTGATAAAATCGACTGATAGTGCAAAAAGAAAACAGTAAATAGAAAAATTCCTACTGAAGCCACAAGACCCATCCAATTTTGTGCAAAAATGGATATAACAGTACTATAGCCAAGAAAAAGAAGTAGCATCGGATGCTCCCCCATTTTCTGAAGAATACTTTTCATGTCTCCTGTAAAAATCAAACTAATAATATATAAACAGAATACAACTACAAAAAGATAAAAGGGTAAAAAGATACTCAGGATAATTCCCAATAAAATCAGCTCTTTACTAGACAACCCTTTCAGCTTTTCAATAAAGCCTATTGATTTCAAAATGAATCCTTTCTCTCCAAATCAGCTGATTCAGATAATAGTAAGCTACCCTTTATTTTACCACTTTTTTAGCAATTTGAAAACAAAGGAAACGTTTCCTAAAATAAAAACCCTAGCGTATTAACCATATGAAGTTTTCAAAATGTTACCTCAACTCCATTCTCAATTACTCGATAGGTCTGACTTTGCAGATCAATTTCTGCTACTGCTGTTACGGACTTATCTTTATTTTGACGTTTGATGACAATGCTGTGAGCTGTTGGTGTCTCTATCTCAATAGTCCCTTCTAGATCAAAGGCTTCTGAACGATTACGGAAAGAAAATAGGTTGAGAAGTGCCTTTACCACAGGACGTCGGACTTCTTCTGCTATTTCCTCATTGCTATAGTAATGACGATTAATATTGCGACCTTCCTTGGTTTCTTCTAATAATTTCAAGTCATTCTTGCCTGCTAATAGCCCCACATAGTAAACCTGAGGAATACCTGGAGCAAAAGCTTGAATTAAACGTGCAAGGAAATACTTGATATCATTATCTCCAAGAGCAGAATAGTAAGTTGAATTGATTTGGTAGATGTCTAAATTGTTATACTCGGCACTCGAGTACTTACGTTTGACATTCGCTCCAACCTTATAGAGTTCATTTGAAGTATAGTCAATCTCCTCATCGGTCAGGATATCCTTGACATCTACTACTCCAATCCCATCATGGGTATCTAGCGTCGTAAATTGCTTCATCGGGCTCATCTTTAACCACTTAGCCAAACGCTCTGTTCTGGAACTGTAAAGAGTATAAAGAGTCACCATTGGAAGGGCAAAATCATAAACATAGTAATCGTGATCCGCTATTTTAAACTGAATCGAGTAGTGTTCATGAATCTCAGGTAAGAGCTCTGCACCGTACTCGGCTGCTATATCTCGGACTTTGTCCAATAAATCCCAAATATCTGGTTCCACAAAGAAATCATTAGTATCCAATTTCTTCACTGCATATGCAAAGGCATCTAGACGAATCAAATCACACCCATTACTTGCCAAGTGCTGAATGGTCTTACGGATAAATTCCATCGTTACTTCTTTGGTCACATCAAGATCAATCTGCTCCTCACCAAAGGTATTCCACAAATGTTCCACTGACCCATCTGCAAACACAATCTCTTGCTTTGGTGCACGATCCTTACGCTTGTAAATTAAATCAACATCAGCCTGTGTCGGACGATTTTCTGGCCAAAACTTATCCCAGTTTAAAAAGAGATCTTTAAATTCACTAGCTTCATGTTTTTCTTGATAGTCCTTATAGTACTTGGATTGACGAGAAATATGATTAATCATAAAGTCAAACATAAGATAGTATTTCTCACCTAAACGCTGAACATCTTCCCAATCACCAAAAGCTGAATCCACTTCGTCATAGTCAACTGGCGCAAATCCACGATCAACTGTTGATGGGAAAAACGGTAAAAGGTGAACTCCTCCAATAGCATCTCCAAAATGCTTTTCCAAATTCTCATATAAGTCTTTAAGATTAGTTCCAAGACTATCCGAATAGGTAATCAACATGGTTTTATTCTGAATTGGCATTATTACTCTCCTTTTTCTAATTAAAGACAAGTCTCATATGACTTGGCTTTTTTGAGTTTATGTATTTTAAGAATTGCTTCATAAGGTACGATTGAAATCAGTAAGCTGAATCGTCCCTTTGTATCTAGAATTGAACACACCCTAAGCTCTGTGTGAAAAATATGAATCCTCCAAGAAGCCAAGGCTTCTTATTCAGATTCCCTATTTTCACTGTGAGCTTTTAACGGGCTTTGTATCTTATTATTTCACTGCTCCGTTGCTCATTCCTGCGATGATATGGCGTTGGAAGAAGAGATAGACAATGGTGATACTGATAATGCCGACCACGTAAGAGGCAAAGCTTGGTCCGTAGTCGTTGAAATATTGGCCTGCGTAGTTGTATTGGAAGAGAGGCAAAGTCCACATTTTGGAATCCCGGTTCAAGATAAGGAGTGGCAACATGAAGTCATTCCAGAACCATAGGGCATTGATGATCATGGTTGTCGCATGCATCGGTTTCATCATTGGGAAGATGATGCGGAAATAGGTTGTAAATTTATTAGCCCCATCGATCTCCGCAGCTTCATCCAAACTTTCTGGGATCGAGATCTTGATATAGCCAACATAGAGAAAGAGGGTCTGTGGAATCGCATAGGTCAAGTAGAGCAAGATCAAACCAAAGGTATTAGCCAAACCGAGTTTACTCATCATAACCGTAATCGGAATCATGATGACTTGGAAAGGTACGAAGATTCCGAGGATTAAGAGGGTATACATGATGGTAAAGGCTTTCCTTTTACTCATATTGCGAGCGATGGAGTAGGCTGCCATAGGGACAAAGATCATTACTGCAAGTAAAGACAAGACAGTGATGACGACAGAGTTCCAATAATAGCTTCCGATCCCATCAGCTAAGAGACGGCTAAAGTTGTCCCATGTGAAGTTGGTTGGAAAGCCAAAGAAATTATCTACAATATCCTTAGTGGGTTTGAAGGAACTAAAGAGGGTAGCAAGGAGCGGCACTAAAATCAGAACCGATCCTAGAATCAATAGAATGTGTTTGCCAATCAGGGCTTTTCTTTCATCTTGTTTCATCATACTTCTCCTCTTAAATTTCAAATTTCTTAGATACTCTCAATTGGATGATTGAAATCACTACAATTAAGAAGAACAAGATTACGGCAATGGCATTGGCATAACCGAATTGGTTGTTTTTAAAGGCATAGTTATAAACCAAGAGCCCAAGTGAGGTTGTGGCATTGTTTGGACCACCACCGGTCATGGCAAAGACTTGGTCAAAGGCAGTCAGCCCACCTTTTAGAGCTAGGATAAAGACCATAGAGACACTTGGTAGCAAGTAAGGCAATTCAATGTTCCAGAAAACTTGCTTGCTAGTCGCACCATCAATCCTTGCTGCCTCTGTAATCTCAGTTGGAATAGATTGCAAACCAGCTAGGAAGATAATGATGGGCATAGCCACCCCTTGCCAAAGAAGGACAAAGACAGCCGCAAAGATTGCTCCCCACTTAGTTCCTAAAAGACTGGTTTGGAGAAATTCAATATGAAGGGCATTCCCAATCGCTGGAAGACCGTAGTTGAAGACTTGCTTGAAGATCAAAGCCACTGTCAAACCAGACAAAACAGCTGGGAAGAAGAACCAAGCACGGAAGAAGGTTTTACCTTTGATTTTAGAGTTCAAGACACGCGCAATGAAGATCCCAAGTGCAATCTCACCAACCACCATGGCAATCGTAATGATTACGGTAAAGCCAATCGCATTCATGAATTTTGGATCCATGAAGAGGAGCTTAAAGTTGTTTAAACCGACAAATTTGTAGTTATAAGTCAATCCTGTCCAGTTGGTAAAACTGTAAAAGGCTCCTTGAAACATCGGCACATAGAAGAAAATTGCTTGTAAGAAGAGGGGGATGACCACAAAAGCCCATGCCCAATATTTTTGTAATACTTTTTTCATAGTCTCTCTACTCCTAATCCACATCCGCTTTCATCGGGTTAAAAAAGGCATTCAAATCATTGACCATACCTTGTTTATCACCAGTCAAGACATAGTTCATGGTCAAGGTATGGAAGTCTGCTTCACTGGTCCAGTATTGTTGCAACCAGACCAAGTGACGATCCGTAAAGGCATATTCGGTCATACCAGCAAGCGGTGAATCTTCTCCTGCTTGTTTGACCCCTTCGATCGCTGTTGGAGATCCGTCCACATCGTAGTATTTTTGCATGACTTCTGGACGGGTCATATATTCCACAAAGGCATTGGCTTCTTTTGAATGTTTGGTGGTGGCTGAGATAGACCATGCCAAGTCTCCCGCACCAACGGTTAAGCTTTGTCCTTTTTCTTTTCCTGGAATCATGAAGGTCCCAATCTTAAAGTTCGGTTTTTGTTCATTAATCGCTGTGATCGCCCAAGACCCATTTGGTGTCATGAGGACATCCCCACGTGCGAAGGCTCCGATAACATCGGTATAGCCAGCACCTTCCCAGTTCTTTTGCTTAGAGCCATTGATGCGAAGGATGTCCATGACCTTGACGTCATCTTTCATAATCGGATCCGACAATTTAATGGCATTTGGTTTTGAATAACGAAGGTATTGATTAGCTTCTTTTCCTCCACCTGTTGCTGTCGCAAAGGCTAATTGATTGTAACCATTGAGTGTCCAAGCATCTGCACCTGCAATCCCAAATGGTGTTTGTCCTTTAGCAACGATATCTTTGACTAACAGTTCAAATTCATCCCAGGTTTCAGGAACCTTCAAGCCCAGTTCTTCGAATTTATCTTTGTTGTAGTAAATTCCATAAGCATTAGCTGTAAAAGGAACGTTGTAAACTTTTTCGTTTACAGCATATTTTTCAGCGTAGCCATTTTTCACGCGTTTCAGGTAGTCTTTGTTGCTCAAATCTTCAAAGACACCTGCTTTTGCCCATTCTTGCAGTTCGATGGACTGTGGGTAAATATTGACTACATCAGGCACATCTCCTGCGAGAACGCGTGTCTTCAATACTTCACCAGCATTTGGTACACTGACGACTTTGACCTTGATTTTAGGGTTTTCCTTCTCAAAATCACTAGCGATTTCTTCCAAGGTTTTGGTCATTTCTTTTTTCTGGTTGAAATACTCGATGGTCACTGTGCCATCCGCAGATTTACCATAGTTGGAGCAAGCGCCGAGCCCAAACAAAGCTAAACCTGTAGTTGCAAGAAGTCCGATTTTCTTATACCATTTCATTGGAAAGCCTCCTTTATAAATTCACACCTTTATTATAGTCTTCTAAAAATATACTGTCTACTCAAAAAATCTCCTTGGGATAAGATAACAGTTAGGCCCGCATACATTAGTTCTGCACCTGAGTAAACTTCACCATTTTCCTGTAATTCATATAGTCCCTCTTCAGCCAAATCTTTTAACTTTAACGTTGTTTCCATGGTCTCTACAACTGATAACATACGCACATAGGTTACAATCGTTTGATTTCCGTAGTTAAATTGTACAGCTGCTTCATTGTATCCAGTATCAGGATTAATTAGTCTATACTGTTGTCCTAACTGAACTACTGGTCGTAATTCTTTATACAAGTTCACCTGATTAGCAATCTCAGCTTTCTCTTCATCTGATAAACTTGTCAAATCAAGCTCATAGCCCAAATTTCCCATCATTGCCACATGACCACGTGTTTCTAACGGTGTCTTTCGTCCCATCTGATGATTCGGTACTGCTGACACATGAGCCCCCATGGAAATGGTTGGATAGAGATAAGATGACCCGTATTGAATTGGTAAACGTGCAATGGCATCTGTATTATCACTAGCCCAGACTTGTGGGAAAAAGCGCATCATACCAAGATCATTTCGTCCACCACCACCAGAGCAGGACTCAAAGAGAATATGGCTGTGCTTCTCTGTCAGATAAGAAACGAGTTCATAAAGCCCCAGCATGTACTGGTGAGATTGCATTTTTGTCTCTAGATCGTTTGATCCATTTCCTAGGTTAGTCATATTACGATTCATATCCCATTTAATGTAATCAATTTCATGGTAAGATAGGAGTTCATCTAAAACATTTTTCAAGTATTCTACTACCTGAGGATTGGCAAGATTAAGGACTAATTGATTCCGAGAATAAGTATGCTCATAACCAGGAACCTGAATAGCCCAGTCAGGATGTTTGCGATACAAATCACTATCAACAGAAATCATCTCAGGTTCTAACCAAAGCCCAAACTGCAAACCTCTTTCGTGGATAGCTGAAATCAGACTTTCTAGACTCCCACCCAGTTTTTCCTCATTAACAACCCAGTCCCCTAAAGCACGATTATCATCAAAGCGATTGCCAAACCACCCATCATCTAATACAAAAAGTTCAATGCCAACTTTCTTCGCTTCATCTGCTAACTCTAACAGTTTTTCTCTCTGAAAATCAAAGTAAGTAGCTTCCCAGTTATTGATTAGAATTGGACGTTCTTTTTTGGAAAATTTACTTGGCATAATGTGCTTCCGTACAAAATTCTGACTTTCATGGCTAATACCAGTTAATCCCTTATCTGAAAAGGTCATTAAAGCTACCGGTGTTTCAAAGTATTCCTCAGGGTCTAACTTCCAAGAAAAGTTTTCCGGATTAATCCCTATAGCCAGCCGAACTTCATTCAATTGATTCTTTTGAACAAAAGCTTCAAAGTTTCCACTATACATTAGTTGAATAGCAAACACATTTCCAGCATCCTCTGTAACTCCTTGATCAAATAATAAAAGAGCTGGTGTTTGAGCATGACCAGAAGCACCACGGTTCGAACTAACTGAAAAGATTCCTTGTTCTACCTGTTGACGTCTGACAGTCTTTTCACGAGCATAAGCTCCCTGCAAAGTTACGATTTCGTAATCTGCAGCTGGAACATCAGCCATAAAAGAAAAATCTTTATGGATGACAACTTCCTGATTGCTATTATTTTCCAATTTGCTGTAACTAGCAATTGTCGCATCATTATCAAAAGCTGTATAATACAAAGTCAGACTAAGTTGAGCCTTAGGATCCTCTAAAATCAAGGCAAGCGTCTCTGTATCGTCCATGCTATGTGGAGAAGGTAAGCCCTGTGGACCATCCTGACCTTTTAAAATCTTTGCTTCTACAAATCGAAAGTCTGTTACTTCAGTTGCATCATGCTGAACCTGTATAGTTGGTTTCCTAAAATCTCCTAAGCCATGTTGTCCAAAAATTTGACGTTGCGTATCCAAACTAAAGGTTCGATTCGTAGCTATTGGATTACCAGAAAAAGCATGATCCCGTTCATAAACACTATTAGAACCTCTATAGTTCTTAATAGCCTTTCCTATATGTCTCAATAGTAAGTACCCATCACGATTTTCAATAATCAAACTTAGATTTTTACTCTCAACATAAAATAGATTATTCTCTATCCTGACTCCCATTTACTTCACCTCATCATTTTCTTGATTTTATTTTATCAACTGAAACCGTTTTCTAAAATAGAAAAATGTCTCAAGAATATGGTAAAATGTTAGGTAGGAGGTAACACATGCTAGTTTTTTCAGAATACCAGACTGGAACAATTGACCTTTCTCTAAGATTTTATGGATATGAGGAATGCACATCTAATTACTCTTTTGGTCCAGCCATTCGAGATACATACGTCCTACATTACATTACTAAAGGACGAGGAAAATTTCAGTACAAGGGCAAAATTGTTGATTTAAAAGAAGGAGATTTCTTTCTTTTAAAACCAGATGAATTAACCTTTTATCAAGCAGATAGTGAAGAACCTTGGGCCTACTACTGGTTAGGAATCACTGGAGGGAAAGCTCCTGACTATTTTGCTCTTTCTCAAATTTCTGACCATTGCTATCTCATCCAATCTGAAACTTGTCATACCCAGACGACCGCAAAACTCATCTCAGACATTGTCCGCTTCGCTCAGATTACAAAATCAAATGAATTAGCTCAACTTCATATCATGGGACAACTCCATGAACTGATGTTCCATCTGGGAACTATTGCTCCCAATCAGAAAAAAAAGAATATTTCATCAACCCACCAACTCTATCTTGAATGCAAACGTTTAATTGATAGCCACTATCCTCAATCACTTACAATTCAAGATTTAGCAAAAGAACTATCCGTTCACAGAAGTTACTTATCAAGCGTATTCAAAGAATTTAATACCTTATCCCCCAAAGAATACCTACTCTATGTTCGAATGCACCGAGCTAAACAACTTCTCGAAAATACTCAAGAGTCTATCAAGGTAATTGCATACTCGGTAGGTTTTTCAGATCCACTCCATTTTTCGAAAGCTTATAAACAATACTTTAATCAGACTCCAAGTCATACAAGAAAAGAATATTCTCAACACCAACTAGTGAGAAAGGAAACACTATGAAATCCTACCAAACCGTCTATCAGATTCTAGCTAAAGAAACCGACTATATCAGCGGAGAAAAAATCGCAGAAGAACTATCCCTGAGCAGAACATCAATTTGGAAAGCCATCAAGCGACTAGAGCAAGAAGGCATTGAAATTGATAGTATCAAAAACAAAGGCTATAAACTGGTGAGTGGAGACCTTATTCTTCCAGAACTTCTAGAACAAAATCTTCCAATTAAAATCAGTTTTAAACCCGAAACAAGATCAACACAACTCGATGCAAAAGAAGCAATTGATTTAGGGAATGAAGCAAACACCCTCTACCTTGCTTCCTATCAAACAGCAGGGCGAGGTCGTTTTCAGCGTTCCTTCTACTCCCCACAAGGTGGCATTTATATGACACTCCATCTTAAACCCAATTTGTCCTATGACCAATTACCATCCTACACACTACTTGTTGCAGGAGCTATCTACAAGGCTATTAAAAACCTAACTTTAATTGATGTCGACATCAAATGGGTCAATGATATCTACCTAAACAATCATAAAATTGGGGGAATCCTTACTGAGGCAATAACCTCTGTAGAAAGTGGCTTAGTCACAGATATCATTATTGGAGTAGGAATCAACTTCACTATTAAAAACTTTCCTCAAGAATTAAAAGAAAAAGCTGCTAGTTTATTTAAAGCACCAGCACCTATTACCAGAAATGAATTAATTATCGAAATATGGCGTTCTTTCTTCGAAACACCCACAGAAGAGCTATTATACCTATACAAAAAACAGTCCTTCGTTCTAGGAAAGGAGGTTACTTTCACACTAGATCAAAAAGATTACAAGGGACTTGCTAAAGACATCTCTGAAAGTGGAAAACTTTTAGTTGAATGTGATAACGGAAAAGAAATCTGGCTCAATAGCGGAGAAATTTCATTAAAAACTTGGAAGAAATGGTAAACTAGTATAGTGAATTGAATCTAGAATAGTATGCTATGGCCGCTGAAATATTTTTAGAAATTAATTTGACTTTCCTAATTGATTAGTACATATGTTATTTCAATCCACTATACAACCTTAAAATGAACAATAGATAAAAATTTTGATTTTTCTTCAACCCACTACAGTTGACAAAAAACCGATTTTTATCGCTCTGAACATCAAAAAAGAAAGGACAAATTTGTCCTTTCTCGATCTTAGCTGACTTCAACCCACTACAGTTGACAAAGAGTCCTTTATAAACTCTCATTAAACGGAGAATAAGGGATTCGAACCCTTGCGCCAGTTACCCGACCTAACGATTTAGCAAACCGTCCTCTTCAGCCTCTTGAGTAATTCTCCAATTAATGGGCACGAGTGGACTCGAACCACCGACCTCACGCTTATCAGGCGTGCGCTCTAACCACCTGAGCTACGCGCCCAAGTTAAAAACTTGGTAATGTAATTTGAACAAAGTTCAAAGCGGGTGACGAGAATCGAACTCGCGACAACAGCTTTGAAGGCTGTAGTTTTACCACTAAACTACACCCGCATACATACTAATAACAAAAATGGCGCGAGACGGAATCGAACCGCCGACACATGGAGCTTCAATCCATTGCTCTACCAACTGAGCTACCGAGCCTTATTGCGGGAGCAGGATTTGAACCTACGACCTTCGGGTTATGAGCCCGACGAGCTACCGAGCTGCTCCATCCCGCGTTGATATAAAAGGAGGATGTGGGATTCGAACCCACGCACGCTTTTACACGCCTGACGGTTTTCAAGACCGTTCCCTTCAGCCGGACTTGGGTAATCCTCCATACTATTCAAATGGACCTTGTAGGACTTGAACCTACGACCACTCGGTTATGAGCCGAGAGCTCTAACCAGCTGAGCTAAAGGTCCAACAAGATCATTATAGCGGCGAAGGGGATCGAACCCCCGACCTCCCGGGTATGAACCGGACGCTCTAGCCAGCTGAGCTACACCGCCATATATCGGGAAGACAGGATTCGAACCTGCGACACCTTGGTCCCAAACCAAGTACTCTACCAAGCTGAGCTACTTCCCGAGTTAAAAAGAAAAATGCACCCTAGAGGAGTCGAACCTCTAACCGCCTGATTCGTAGTCAGGTACTCTATCCA
>NZ_QQRU01000006.1 GCF_003428885.1 Streptococcus sp. LQJ-218 | reverse complement strand
TGGATAGAGTACCTGACTACGAATCAGGCGGTTAGAGGTTCGACTCCTCTAGGGTGCATTTTTCTTTTTAACTCGGGAAGTAGCTCAGCTTGGTAGAGTACTTGGTTTGGGACCAAGGTGTCGCAGGTTCGAATCCTGTCTTCCCGATTAAACATTTGGATACTTAAGGTATTTTTTTATTCTTAATGAATTACTTCTTTGTCAACTGTAGTGGGTTGAAGAAAAGATAAGCTAGAGAAAGGACAAATTTCGTCCTTTCTTTTTTGATGTTCAGAGCGATAAAAGTGCGTTTTTTGAAGTTTTCAAAGTTCCGAAATCCAAAGGCGTTTCGTTTGATAAGTTTGATGAGATTATTGGTCGCTTCCAATTTTTCGTTGGAATAAGGTAATTGAAGAGCGTTGACGATTTTTTCTTTGTTCTTTAGAAAGGTTTTAAAGACAGTCTGGAAAAGAGGCTGAATCTGCTTCAGATTGTCCTCAATGAGTCCGAAAAATTTCTCAGGGTCTTTGTTCTAAAAGTGAAAAAGCAAGAGCTGATAGAGATCATAGTGGTGTTTTAAGTCTTCTGAATAGCTCAAAATCTTGTCTAGGATTTCTTTATTGGTTAAGTGCATACGAAAAGTAGGACGATAAAAACGCTTATCACTGAATTTACGACTATCCTGTTAAATGAGCTTCCAGTAGCGCTTGATAGCCTTGTATTCATGGGATTTTCGTTCAAATTGATTCATAATTTGAACACGCACACGACTCATAGCACGGCTAAGATGTTGGAGTAAAACAGTCCAGTGGACTGTTTTAGCCTGAGCCTAAAAATTTGAAAGCGAAGCTGTTTAGCCAAGTCATAGTAGGGACTAAACATACCCATCGTAATGATCTTCACTCGATATCGGACGGCTCTATCATATTTAAGAAAGTGATTTCGAATGATAGCTTGTGTTCTACCTTCAAGAACAGTGATGATATTGAGATTATCAAAATCTTGTGCAATGAAGCTCATCTTCATCTCCCGATTGAAACAGTCACTCCCCTGACTGTTTCAACATACCAGGACATAATCTTTGGAAGCCGAGAAAAATCATGCTTACAGTGAAAATCATTGAGCTTGCGAATGACAGTTGAAGTTGAAATGGCCAGCTGATGAGCAATATCAGTCATAGAAGTCTTTTCAATTAGCTTTTGAGCAATTTTTTGGTTGATGATACGAGGGATTTGGTGATTCTTCTTGACGATAGAAGTCTCAGCGACCATCATTTTAGAGCACTGATGGCACTTAAAACGGCGCTTTCTAAGAAGAATTCTAGTAGACATACCAGTTGTTTCGAGGTAAGGAATTTTAGAAGGTTTTTGGAAGTCATATTTCTTCATTTGATTTCCACAATCAGGACAAGATGGAGCATCATAGTCCAATTTAGCTATGATTTCCTTGTGTGTATCCTTATTGATGATGTCTAGAATCTGGATATTTGAGTCTTTAATATAGAGTAGTTTTGTGATAAAATGTACTTGTTCCATATGATTCTTTCTAATGATGGTTTGGTCACTTTTCATTATAGATTTTATGGGACTTTTTTTCTACAACAAAATAGGCTCCATAATATCCATAGAGGATTTACCTACTACAAATATTATAGAGCCATTTGTTAAAAGTAGCATTTTTTAAGGAAAAATACTATCTATATATTTTTCTAAATATGGTAAAATAGTAGGAGAATAATGTGAGGAAAATGAATGTCAAATAATTTTGAAATTTTGATGAATCAACTGGGGATGCCTGCTGAGATGAGACAGGCTCCTGCTTTAGCGCAGGCTGATATTGAGCGAGTGGTGGTTCATAAAATTAGTAAGGTATGGGAGTTTCATTTCGTATTTTCTAATATTTTACCAATTGAAATCTTTTTAGAATTAAAGAAAGGTTTGAGTGAGGAATTTTCTAAGACAGGAAATAAAGCTGTTTTCGAAATCAAGGCTCTGTCTCAAGAATTTTCAAATCAACTCTTGCAGGCCTATTATAAAGAGGCTTTTTCTGAAGGGCCATGTGCTAGTCAAGGTTTTAAGTCACTTTATCAGAATTTGCAAGTTCGTGCTGAGGGAAATCAACTCTTTATTGAAGGTTCTGAGGCGATTGATAAGGAACATTTTAAGAAGAATCATCTTCCTAATTTAGCTAAACAACTTGAAAAGTTTGGTTTTCCAACTTTTAACTGTCAGGTCGAGAAGAATGATGTTCTGACCCAGGTGCAGGAAGAAGCTTTTCATGCTGAAAATGAGCAGATTGTTCAAGCTGCAAATGAGGAAGCGCTCCGTGCTATGAAACAACTGGAACAGATGGCACCTCCTCCAGCGGAAGAGAAACCAACCTTTGATTTTCAAGCCAAAAAAGCTGCAGCTAAACCAAAGCTGGACAAGGCGGAGATTACTCCTATGATCGAAGTCACGACGGAGGAAAATCGTCTGGTCTTTGAAGGGGTTGTTTTTGATGTGGAGCAAAAAGTGACCAGAACAGGGCGTGTTTTAATCAACTTTAAAATGACAGACTACACTTCAAGTTTTTCTATGCAAAAGTGGGTTAAGAACGAGGAAGAGGCTCAGAAGTTTGACCTCATCAAGAAAAATTCTTGGCTCCGAGTTCGTGGGAATGTGGAGATGAATAACTTTACACGTGATTTGACTATGAACGTGCAGGATGTGCAGGAAGTTGTTCACTATGAGCGTAAGGATTTGATGCCAGAAGGTGAGCGTCGGGTTGAGTTTCATGCTCATACTAATATGTCGACCATGGATGCTCTACCAGAGGTAGAAGAAATCGTTGCGACAGCTGCTAAGTGGGGACACAAGGCGGTTGCCATCACGGACCACGGAAATGTCCAGTCCTTCCCACACGGATATAAGGCGGCTAAGAAAGCGGGAATCCAGCTGATCTATGGTATGGAAGCCAATATCGTGGAGGACCGTGTCCCTATCGTCTATAACGAAGTGGGGATGGATTTGTCCGAAGCAACCTATGTGGTCTTTGACGTGGAAACGACGGGGCTATCAGCCATCTATAATGACTTGATTCAGGTTGCGGCCTCTAAGATGTACAAGGGGAATGTCATTGCCGAATTTGATGAATTTATCAATCCTGGGCATCCCTTATCGGCTTTTACTACTGAGTTGACTGGAATTACAGATGACCATGTCAAAAATGCCAAACCACTGAAACAAGTTTTGCAAGCATTCCAAGAATTTTGTAAAGATACGGTCCTAGTCGCCCATAATGCCACCTTTGATGTTGGCTTTATGAATGCCAATTATGAGCGTCATGGTCTGCCAAAGATTAGTCAGCCGGTTATTGATACGCTGGAGTTTGCTAGAAACCTTTATCCTGAGTATAAACGTCATGGTTTGGGGCCTTTGACCAAGCGCTTTGGTGTGGCTCTAGAACATCACCACATGGCCAACTACGATGCGGAAGCTACAGGTCGCCTGCTTTTTATCTTTATCAAAGAGGTAGCAGAAAAACATGGTGTGACTGATTTAGCTAGACTCAATATTGATTTGATTAGTCCAGATTCTTATAAAAAAGCTCGCATCAAGCATGCGACCATCTATGTCAAGAATCAAGTAGGGCTGAAGAATATCTTTAAACTGGTTTCCTTGTCTAATACCAAGTACTTTGAAGGAGTGCCACGGATTCCAAGAACGGTTCTAGATGCCCATCGGGAAGGTTTGATTTTAGGATCAGCCTGTGCAGAAGGTGAAGTTTTTGATGCCGTCGTTTCTCAAGGTGTGGATGCGGCAGTTGAAGTGGCCAAGTATTATGACTTTATCGAGGTTATGCCTCCAGCTATCTATGCTCCCTTGATTGCCAAGGAGCAGATCAAGGATATGGAGGAACTCCATACTATTATCAAGAGTTTGATAGAGGTTGGGGACCGTCTTGGTAAGCCCGTTCTAGCCACGGGGAATGTCCACTATATTGAACCAGAAGAAGAGATTTACCGTGAAATTATTGTCCGTAGTTTGGGACAGGGAGCGATAATTAACCGTACCATTGGTCACGGTGAGCATGCTCAACCAGCTCCGCTACCTAAGACTCATTTTCGAACAACCAATGAGATGTTGGATGAATTTGCCTTCTTGGGTGAGGAACTGGCTCGTAAACTGGTCATTGAAAATCCTAATGCCCTGGCAGAAAACTTTGAACCCGTTGAGGTGGTTAAGGGTGACTTGTACACGCCTTTCATTGATAAGGCTGAAGAAACTGTTGCTGAGTTGACCTATAAGAAAGCTTTTGAGATTTATGGAAATCCGCTGCCAGATATTGTTGATTTGCGGATTGAAAAGGAATTAACATCCATACTGGGGAATGGATTTGCTGTGATTTATCTAGCATCGCAGATGCTGGTGCAACGTTCCAATGAACGGGGTTACTTGGTTGGTTCTCGTGGATCTGTCGGATCTAGTTTTGTTGCGACCATGATTGGGATTACGGAGGTCAATCCTCTCTCTCCTCACTATGTTTGCGGTCAGTGTCAGTACAGCGAGTTTATCACCGATGGTTCGTACGGTTCAGGATTTGATATGCCTAATAAGGACTGTCCAAAATGTGGTCACAAACTTAGCAAAAATGGGCAAGATATTCCGTTTGAAACTTTCCTTGGTTTTGATGGAGACAAGGTTCCCGATATTGACTTGAACTTCTCGGGAGAAGATCAGCCTAGTGCCCACTTGGATGTGCGTGATATCTTTGGTGAGGAATATGCCTTCCGTGCGGGAACGGTTGGTACGGTAGCTGCCAAGACTGCTTATGGCTTTGTAAAGGGTTACGAGCGAGATTATGGCAAGTTTTATCGTGATGCAGAGGTAGAACGCCTCGCTCAAGGTGCTGCTGGTGTCAAACGAACGACAGGCCAACACCCGGGGGGAATCGTTGTTATTCCTAACTACATGGATGTCTACGATTTTACGCCTGTCCAGTATCCAGCAGATGATGTGACGGCTGAATGGCAGACCACCCACTTTAACTTCCACGATATCGATGAGAACGTCCTCAAACTCGATGTACTGGGACATGATGATCCGACCATGATTCGGAAACTTCAGGACTTGTCTGGGATTGACCCTAATGAAATCCCTATGGATGACGAAGGTGTGATGGCCCTCTTTTCTGGGACGAATGTGCTTGGCGTGACGCCGGAGCAAATCGGGACGCCAACGGGCATGCTGGGAATCCCAGAGTTTGGGACTAACTTTGTACGTGGGATGGTAGATGAAACCCATCCGACGACTTTTGCAGAATTGCTTCAGTTGTCAGGGTTGTCCCACGGTACCGACGTTTGGCTGGGCAATGCTCAAGAGCTGATTAAGCAAGGAATAGCAGACCTATCAACCGTTATCGGATGTCGGGATGACATCATGGTTTACCTCATGCACGCTGGTTTAGATCCTAAGATGGCCTTTACCATCATGGAGCGAGTGCGTAAGGGACTGTGGCTTAAAATCTCAGAAGAAGAGCGCAATGGTTATATCGAGGCCATGAAGGCCAATAATGTGCCTGAGTGGTATATCGAATCTTGTGGAAAAATCAAGTACATGTTCCCTAAAGCCCATGCAGCAGCCTACGTTATGATGGCCCTTCGTGTAGCCTACTTCAAGGTTCACCATCCGATTTATTATTACTGTGCTTACTTCTCCATCCGTGCCAAGGCCTTTGATATCAAGACCATGGGAGCGGGCTTGGATGCCATCAAACGCAAGATGCAAGAAATTGCTGAAAAGCGGAAGAACAATGAAGCTTCCAACGTAGAAATTGATCTTTATACCACACTTGAAATCGTCAATGAGATGTGGGAACGTGGTTTCAAATTTGGCAAGCTAGATCTATACCGTAGTGATGCGACTGAATTCATCATCGATGAAGACACCCTTATCCCGCCGTTTGTCGCTATGGATGGTCTGGGAGAGAACGTTGCCAAGCAATTAGTGCGCGCTCGTCAAGAGGGAGAATTCCTCTCTAAAACCGAATTGCGCAAGCGTGGAGGACTCTCATCAACCTTGGTTGAAAAGATGGATGAGATGGGAATTCTCGGCAATATGCCAGAGGATAACCAGTTGAGTTTGTTTGATGATTTGTTTTAAGGGTCTTGGAGGGAAATAGATGAAACTAAGAATTTTCGCGGAAGATAAGCCGGCTGAGAAGGTATTTGACTATCAATTAGAACTTGCTGATCAAACAATTCTTCTATCAACAGCATTCTTGTCAGGCGCTATTGCTTTAGCAGGATTATTCTCTGCTTTGAAAGAAAAATAAAAATAGAAAAGAGAAACAACATGGTTTTACCAAATTTTAAAGAAAATCTAGAAAAATATGCGAAATTGTTGGTTGCGAACGGAATTAACGTGCAGCCTGGCCACACTTTGGCCCTCTCTATCGATGTGGAGCAACGTGAGTTGGCTCACTTAATCGTCAAAGAAGCTTATGCCTTGGGTGCGCATGAGGTCATCGTTCAGTGGACAGATGATGTCATTAACCGTGAGAAATTCCTCCATGCGCCGATGGAGCGTCTGGACAATGTACCGGAATACAAGATTGCTGAGATGAACTATCTCTTGGAGAACAAGGCTAGCCGTCTTGGAGTTCGCTCATCTGATCCAGGTGCCTTGAACGGAGTAGATGCTGACAAGCTATCAGCTTCTGCCAAAGCTATGGGACTTGCCATGAAGCCAATGCGCATCGCAACGCAATCCAACAAGGTTAGCTGGACTGTAGCAGCCGCTGCTGGACTTGAGTGGGCTAAGAAAGTCTTTCCAAATGCTGCGAGCGACGAAGAAGCAGTGGACCTCCTTTGGGATCAAATCTTCAAGACTTGCCGTGTCTACGAAGAAGATCCTGTTAAGGCTTGGGAAGAGCATGCAGCTATCCTCAAGAGCAAGGCAGATATGCTTAATAAAGAACAATTCTCAGCCCTTCACTACACAGCTCCAGGGACAGATTTGACCCTTGGTTTGCCGAAGAACCATGTTTGGGAATCCGCTGGGGCTATCAATGCACAGGGCGAAGGATTCTTGCCAAATATGCCGACAGAAGAAGTCTTCACAGCGCCTGACTTCCATCGTGCAGATGGTTATGTCACTTCTACAAAACCGCTTAGCTATAATGGAAACATCATTGAAGGCATTAAGGTGACCTTTAAAGATGGACAAATCGTAGATATCACTGCTGAGAAGGGTGATCAGGTGATGAAAGACCTTGTCTTTGAAAATGCGGGTGCGCGTGCCTTAGGTGAATGTGCCTTGGTACCAGATCCAAGCCCAATTTCTCAGTCAGGCATTACCTTCTTTAATACCCTTTTCGATGAGAATGCGTCAAATCACTTGGCTATCGGTGCAGCCTATGCAACTAGCGTAGTTGGTGGAGCGGAGATGAGTGAAGAAGAGCTTGAAGCTGCGGGGCTTAACCGTTCAGATGTTCACGTAGACTTTATGATTGGTTCTAACCAAATGGATATCGATGGTATCCGTGAGGATGGGACACGTGTACCACTTTTCCGTAACGGAGATTGGGCAAATTAAGGAGATAATATGATAGGAAGTATGTTCGTTGGTCTCCTAGTGGGATTTTTAGCAGGTACTCTGACCAATCGTGGAGAGCGAATGGGATGTTTTGGAAAAATGTTTCTCGGATGGATTGGTGCCTTTATAGGCCATTTGCTTTTTGGGACTTGGGGACCGGTAATAGCAGGAACTGCCATTATTCCGGCAGTACTAGGTTCCATGATTGTCTTAGCGATTTTCTGGAGACGAGGAAGTTAATCTCTTAAATCTGATACTCAATAAAAATCAAAGAGCAAACTAGAAAACTAGTCGCAGGTTGCTCAAAGCAGTGCTTTGAGGGTGCAGATAGAACTGACAAAGTCAGCTCAAAACACTGTTTTGAGGTTGCAGATAGAACTGACGAAGTCAGCTAAAAGCACTGCTTTGAGGTTGTAGATAAGACTGACGAAGTCAGCTCAAAACATTGTTTTGAGGTTGCAGATAGAACTGACGAAGTCAGCTAAAAGCACTGCTTTGAGGTTGTAGATAAGACTGACGAAGTCAGCTAAAAGCACTGCTTTGAGGTTGTAGATAAGACTGACGAAGTCAGCTCAAAACATTGTTTTGAGGTTGCAGATAGAACTGACAAAGTCAGTAACATATATCTACGGCAAGGCGACGTTGACGCGGTTTGAAGAGATTTTTGAAGAGTATGAAACGAAAAGGAGGTTGGTCATTGAGACAGCCTCCTTTTGAGTATGATATAATAGTTCTATGAGATTAGATAAATTTTTGGTTGCCTGTGCTGTCGGGAGTCGGACTGAGGTCAAAAACTTGCTCAAGGCTGGGCGCGTGACTGTAAATGGTAAAAAAGAAAAATCAGCTAAATTGCAGATTGATGAAAAAATAGATGAGATTCGCTTTGATGGGCAAGTGTTGGAGTATGAAGAGTTTGTCTACTACATGATGAACAAGCCCCAAGGGGTTATTTCAGCGACTGAGGATCCCAAACACAGAACCGTTCTGGACTTGTTGGATGATATTGCTCGGAGCAAGGAAGTTTTCCCAGTAGGACGCTTGGATATTGATACACATGGTCTTCTACTCTTGACCAATGATGGTCAGCTGGCCCATGCTCTTCTTTCACCTAAGCGTCATGTGGATAAGACTTATCTGGCCCAGGTCAAAGGAATTATGACCCAAGAGGATGTAGAGAAATTTTCTCAGGGGATTCCGCTGAAAGACTTTACCTGTCAGCCTGCCAAGCTGGAGCTTGTGTCTGTTGATACAGAAAAGAATCAAAGTCTGGTTCGTGTGACCATTGCAGAAGGGAAATTCCACCAGGTTAAACGCATGGTAGCCTACTGTGGTAAGGAAGTGGTGAACTTGCAACGATTGACTATGGGAACTTTGATCTTGGACGAGGATTTGAAACGTGGAGAATGGCGTCGCTTAAGCAAGGAAGAACTAGAAGGCTTGCTTGAGAGCGTTCACTAAACTGGATAATAGGAAAAGGTAGGGAAATATTCCTGCCTTTTTCGATTTTTGGTTGCTTCCTTTGTGAAAAGAGTTATAATAGACTGTAGAATAAAAGGAGGAATCTATGAACGCGATTCAAGAATCATTTACAGATAAATTATTTGCCAACTATGAAGCAAATGTTAAATACCAAGCGATTGAAAATGCTGCTAGTCACAATGGAATTTTTGCCACTCTCGAGCGTCGTCAAAGTCATGTAGACAACACACCAGTTTTCTCATTGGATTTGACTAAGGACAAGGTCACTAACCAGAAGGCTTCTGGTCGTTGCTGGATGTTTGCTGCTCTCAACACTTTCCGCCACAAACTCATCTCTCAATACAAACTTGAAAACTTTGAATTGTCACAAGCCCACACCTTCTTCTGGGACAAGTATGAAAAATCTAACTGGTTCTTGGAGCAAGTGATTGCGACTGCTGACCAAGAATTGACAAGCCGCAAGGTTAGCTTCCTACTCCAAACTCCACAACAAGATGGTGGTCAGTGGGATATGGTCGTTTCTCTCTTTGAGAAATACGGTGTCGTTCCTAAGTCTGTTTATCCAGAGTCTGTTTCATCTAGCAATAGCCGTGAGCTTAATGCCATCCTTAACAAATTGCTTCGTCAAGATGCTCAAATCTTGCGTGACCTCTTGGCTTCTGGCGCAGACCAAGCGACTGTTCAAGCTAAGAAAGAAGACCTCTTGCAAGAAATCTTTAATTTCCTTGCTATGTCACTAGGTCTCCCACCACGTAAATTTGACTTTGCTTATCGTGACAAGGATAACAATTACCAAAGTGAAAAAGGCATCACTCCACAAGAGTTTTACAAGAAATATGTCGACCTTCCATTAGAAGACTACGTTTCTGTGATCAATGCTCCAACTGCCGATAAACCTTACGGTAAATCTTATACAGTTGAGATGTTGGGAAATGTTGTTGGTAGCCGTGAAGTTCGCTACATTAACGTACCCATGGAACGCTTGAAAGAATTGGCGATTGCTCAAATGCAAACAGGAGAAACTGTTTGGTTTGGTTCAGATGTCGGCCAACTCAGCAACCGTAAAGCAGGGATTCTTGCGACAAATGTCTATGATTTTGAATCAAGCATGGATATTCAACTGACTCAAGACAAGGCTGGACGTTTGGACTACAGCGAAAGCTTGATGACCCACGCCATGGTCTTGACAGGTGTGGACTTGGACGAAAATGGCAAATCAATCAAGTGGAAGGTTGAAAACTCATGGGGCGACAAGGTTGGTACAGATGGTTACTTTGTTGCCTCAGATGCTTGGATGGACGAATACACCTACCAAATCGTTGTTCGCAAAGAATTGCTGACAGCAGAAGAACAAGCTGCTTATGAAGCAGAACCAATCGTGCTCGCACCATGGGATCCAATGGGAGCCTTGGCTGAATAATACTCTTCGAAAATCTCTTCAAACCACGTCAGCTTCGCCTTGCCGTAAGTATGGTTACTGACTTCGTCAGTTCTATCCACAACCTCAAAGCAGTGCTTTTAGCTGACTTCGTCAGTTCTATCCACAACCTCAAAGCAGTGCTTTTAGCTGACTTCGTCAGTTCTATCTACAACCTCAAAACAGTGTTTTGAGCTGACTTTGTCAGTTCTATCTACAACCTCAAAACAGTGTTTTGAGCTGACTTTGTCAGTTCTATCTGCACCCTCAAAACAGTGTTTTTAGCTGACTTCGTCAATTCTATCTACAATCTCAAAGCAGTGCTTTGAGCAACCTGCGGCTAGCTTCCTAGTTTGCTCAGTATAAAATCATAAAAAAAAGGAATCAGGTTTAGAACCTGGTTCCTTTTAAGTTGCTTGATTACATGATGTGAAGAACATGTGCCACAATACCCACTGCGAAGAGTGCAAGGATAATAGTGATTGGAGATACTTTTTTCTTAAGCAAGTACATGCAAAGGAAAGTAAGGAGTAGTCCTGATAGTCCAGGAATCAACATATCCAAGTTTTGTTGGAAAGTAGTAACTTTTTCAGGTGTTTGAGACAATCCTTGTCCTACTTGTGCGAATGCTTCTTGGATACCTTTAGATCCTTCTGGCAATTTATCCCAATGGATATAAGCTTTTTCATCTAGTTGAACTTTGGCAACATCGAAAGCAAATTTAATATTTACCCAACGTTGAACAAGGACAGCAAGAATGAACATACCAAGGATAGAAGCTCCTTTAGTGATATCTTGAAGGATACCGCCAGACATATCTTTAGTGATTTCTGATCCAGCCTTGTATCCAATCTCTTGTGTATACCACAAGAATGACATACGAATCAAGTTCCAAAGAACGAAGAAGAGGATTGGACCTAAGATATTACCAGTAAGGGCAAGTGAAGCACCGAGTGATCCAAGGATTGGGCGTACTGTAAACCAGAATACTGGGTCACCGATACCAGCAAGAGGTCCCATCATACCGATTTTAACCCCTTGGATAGCAGCATCATCGATTTCAACACCGTTAGCACGTTCTTCTTCAAGTGCAAGAGTAACCCCCATGATTGGAGCGGCTACGTATGGGTGAGTGTTGAAGAACTCAAGATGGCGTTCAAGAGCAGCGATTTGATCTTCTTTTTTAGTGTAAAGTTTTTTAAGAGCTGGAATTAATGAGTAAGCCCAACCCAAGTTTTGCATACGTTCATAGTTCCAAGAACCTTGTAAGAAAGTTGAACGCCACCAAACTTTTTTACGATCTGATTTAGTTAATTGAAGTTTTTCAGTCATGATGTTTTCAGTCCTTTCTTATCTTAGTAGTCTTCTAGGATATCGCCGATTGGGTCGTTAGAAGTTGCGGCTCCTCCGCCACCATTTCCACCAGTTTTAGAAAGGTGAAGGTAGATAAGAGCGATAGCAACACCGATGGCACCAAATCCGATTAGAGTAATATCTGACACGGCAGCAAGCACGAAACCAAGAGCGAAGAATGGCCATACTTCACGAGTTGCCATCATGTTGATAACCATGGCGTAACCAACGGCAACAACCATACCACCACCGATAGCCATACCATCTTTGAGCCAATCTGGCATAGCATTTAGAATACTTTGTACGGTTTCAGTTGGTACCATTAGAAGGAGTGCTGCAGGGACTGCAATACGAAGACCTTGAAGAAGAAGTGCGACAAAGTGAGCACGTTCAACTGCTTTGAAGTCACCTTTTTTAGCAGCAGCATCAGCAGTGTGAACCAATCCGACAGAGAGTGTACGGACAATCATGGTCAAGAATAGACCAGCGACTGCAAGAGGGATAGCTACCGCTTGAGCAACACCGATACCTGTCTTCGTAAAGTCGCCACCAAGAACCATGATAATGGCAGCAGCAACAGAAGCAAGAGCAGCGTCAGGAGCTACGGCAGCTCCGATGTTAGCCCAACCAAGGGCGATCATTTGAAGAGAACCACCAAGGATAATCCCTGCTTCAAGGTTACCAGTAACAAGTCCGATAAGGGTACAAGCTACGATTGGTTGATGGAATTGGAATTGGTCGAGGATACCTTCAAGACCTGCTAGGAAGGCTACAGCGACTACTAAGACCATAGAAATAATAGACATCTTTAAAATCCTTTCATAAAATAGATTATTGCACGTTTGCTTTTTTAATCAAGTCAAACAAATCTTTTTTGGTGTCGTTTGGTACTTTACGTACGTCAAATTCAACACCGAGGTCACGCATTTTTTCAAATGTAGCAACGTCGTCTTTGTCCATAGACAATACGTTGTTGACCATTGTTTTACCAGTTGAGTGAGCCATTGACCCTACGTTTAGAGTCTTGATTGGCACGCCTCCTTCGATGGCACGAAGGGCATCTTGTGGTGTTTCAAACAAGATAAGGGCATGTGTTTGACCAAAACGAGGATCTTTAGCAACCTCAATTAGTTTTTGGATAGGAACAACGTTTGCTTTCACTTTACCTGGAGCCGCTTGTTTAATCAATTCTTTACGAAGATCGTCTTTGGCTACGCTATCTGAAGCAACGATGATACGATCTGCTTTTGAGTCTGGAGTCCAAGCAGTTGCAACTTGACCGTGAAGGAGACGTGTGTCAAGACGGGCAAGATTGATTTTCAATTTACCGTCTCCGATAACAGTTCCTTCTGGGATAGCAGCTTGGGCAACTGGAGCAGCTGTAGCACTTGCTACTTCCTCAACTGGATTTAGCTCTTCTGGAAGAGCTTTGATGCCATCTTTGGCTTCTTTAATAATATTCGCAGCAACTTTTTCTACACCTGCAGCAGCGTCCATGAGGCGCTCTGTGTAGGCTTGAATTAACATCGGTAAATTAAGTCCTGTGATGATGGCAAACTTACGCTCAGGATTTTCTCCCATCACGCGGCTAGCTTGGTTGAATGGAGATCCACTCCAAAGGTCAGCCAAAACTAGAACCTCATCTTCTGCGTCAAATGCAGCAACAGCGTTATTAAACTTAGCGTATAGATCATCAGGACCTTCATTTGGCATAAAGGTTACAACTTGAACCTTTTCTTGTTCACCAAAGATCATAGATCCTGACTGATGAATACCCGCAGCAAATTCGCCGTGGCTCGCAATAATGATTCCGATACTCATTATTGTCATTCCTCCTTTTTTGTTTTAGTTTTCATTTAAGAAAACTTTAAGACTAAATAAGTATAAACCGTTTTCATGTAAAAAGCAACTATTTAACATAAAAAAAGAAAAAGCTTTTCTTTGTAAGCGTTGACATATTCGGTTTTTTGAGAGATAATCTTGAAGCCATATTTAAAAATTTAATATAAAAAAGTTGGAAGTTTCTTCCAACTTTTAAAATAGGTTTCTATTAGATTAGTGGGTGAAGTCGAGTACCATACGTCCTTGGATTTGACCTTTTTCCATTTCGTCGAAAATTGCTACGGCATCTTCTACTGGACGTTTTTGGACAACTGGAACTACCAAACCTTCTGCACCGAATTGGAAGGCTTCTTCCAAGTCTTTACGAGTTCCAACAAGAGAACCGATGACTTGGATTCCATCTAGAACGGTTTTGACGATGCTGAGTTCCATCATTTCAGAAGGAAGACCGACAGCGACTACACGACCACCTGCACGAACTGAGTCAACAGCCTGGTTGAAGGCAACTTTTGAAACAGCTGTTACGACAGCTGAATGAGCACCTCCATCAGTTTTTTCCTTGATGAGTCCTGGCACATCTTCGACTTCGAGGCCGTTAATCACAATGTCAGCGCCTACTTCTTTTGCAAGGGCCAGTTTGTCATTGTTGATATCAACTGCGATAACATGAGCATTGAATACTTTTTTAGCATATTGAACTGCGAGGTTACCAAGCCCACCAGCACCATAAAGGACAACCCATTGGCCTGGTTCAACTTTTGCTTCTTTAATAGCTTTATAGGTAGTTACACCAGCACATGTGATAGAAGAAGCTTGGGCTGGATCAAGTCCATCAGGAACTTTAACAGCATAGTCTGCAGTTACAATACATTGTTCAGCCATACCACCATCTACTGAGTAGCCAGCATTTTTCACTCTACGGCAAAGGGTTTCACGGCCAGTTGTACAGTATTCACAAGTGCCACATCCTTCAAAGAACCAAGCAACGCTGACGCGGTCGCCGACTTTAAGGCTCTTAACATCAGGGGCAATTTCTTTGACGATACCAACACCTTCATGTCCTAAAACACGTCCTGGTACTTGACCAAAGTCACCATGAGCAACGTGGAGGTCAGTGTGGCAAACACCACAGTATTCAATTTCTACAAGTGCTTCCCCAGTTTCAAGTGGACGGAGTACTTTTTCTTCAATAGCAACACCAGTGCTTTCTGGATTTACAACAACAGCTTTCATAGCTATCCTCCTTGATATTGGCCGAGAACAGGGACAACAGGACTGGATTGATTTTGTGTCAACAGAGTCGAGTGTGACGAGCTCTCTTGTATTTATATGTGAATTATATCACAAAAGAAAGCCTTTTCCAAGGTTTTGGAGGCAAAAAGTAGAACAATCGATTAACTGGTTGATGAGACTGTGAAAAGAGCACAAAGACCAGCTTACAAGCTGGTCAGAATGAACTATAAGAATAAATTTTGCAGGGTTTTGGCAACCCCATCTTGGTCATTAGTCAGGGCGATTTGCTTATCTGCATAAGGGAGTAGCTCTGGATTGGCATTTTTCATGGCATAGCCCTTTCCAGCAAAAGCTAGCATTTCGGTGTCATTGTGTTCGTCTCCAAAGGCAATCAAATCCTTTTTGTCGCGGTTCATTACCTTGAGCAAGTAGTCCAAAGCAAAGGCTTTATTGACTCCTTTTGGAGTACACTCAAGGATATTGAGCGGACCTCCCCAGGTATTAATAGAAAGTTGATGCTGGTAGAAGGCATTCATTTCTTTTGCCAGGGCATACTTGTCACTGGCTCTGGTCTGAAACAGGATACAGTTAGGGTCCTTGGTTACCAACTCAGACTGAAATTGATCTTCAGGCTGGAAAGCTTCTACACCAAATAGTTTAGGATTGGCAATTTCTTCATTGAGATTTGTGATGTAGAATTTTTTACGATATTCTCCAGCGATAAAATCGGCTTGAATATCTTCTGAACGTTGAACCATATCTAGCAGATATTTTTTATCTACCGTCAAACACTTTTCAAAGCCCCAAACTTGGTCTGGCAAATGAGTGAGAGAGCCGTTGAAATTAATCATAGGAGTGTCTAAGCCTAGTTGGCGGTAGAAATCTTTCGACATGCGGTAAGGGCGACCTGTCGTAATAATAACCTGATGCCCTTTTTCAGCAACTTTTTTAATGGTTTCTTTGGTAAAGTCAGAAATCTGACTATCTGAGTTGAGCAGGGTGCCATCTAGGTCAACTGCAATAATTTTTTTCGTCATATGAACCTTTCTAGTGTCTTTCCAGATAAGATGCCTTCTATTATAACAAAAAGCAGGCAGAAAAGCAGATTCTAAACAAAAAATGAAATTGCATCAATTTCTTAAATAAATCAAACAAACATATTGAAAAAGTGAATGATAAATGATATAATAAAAATATTGTTCGTAAAAATTAAAAGGAGATTAATAATGGACAAATTATTTAAACTAAAAGAGAACGGTACAGACGTTCGTACGGAGGTTCTCGCTGGTTTAACAACTTTCTTTGCAATGAGCTATATTCTCTTTGTAAATCCACAAATTCTTTCGCAAACAGGAATGCCTGCTCAGGGTGTGTTTCTCGCAACGATTATCGGTGCAGTAGCTGGTACCTTGATGATGGCCTTCTACGCTAACTTACCTTATGCCCAAGCACCAGGTATGGGACTGAATGCCTTCTTTACTTTCACAGTCGTATTTGGACTTGGTTATTCTTGGCAAGAAGCTCTAGCTATGGTCTTCATTTGTGGACTTATCTCATTGGTTATTACCTTGACAAATGTTCGTAAAATGATCATTGAATCGATTCCAAATGCCCTTCGCTCAGCTATTTCAGCTGGTATCGGTGTTTTCCTTGCCTACGTTGGAATTAAGAATGCTGGACTTTTGAAATTTACGATTGATCCAGGCAACTATACTGTTGTCGGAGAAGGGGCTGATAAAGCTCAAGCAACGATTGCAGCAAACTCTTCAGCAGTTCCAGGATTGGTCAGCTTTAATAATCCAGCTGTTTTGGTGGCTCTTGCAGGACTTGCCATTACTATCTTCTTTGTTATCAAAGGGATTAAAGGGGGAATCATTCTCTCTATCTTGGCAACAACTGTTCTTGCTATCGCAGTTGGTTTGGTTGATTTGTCTAGTATTGATTTTGCTAACAACCATGTTGGTGCAGCCTTTGAAGATTTGAAGACAATCTTTGGTGCAGCTCTTGGTTCAGAAGGTTTGGGAGCTTTGATTTCAGATACAGCTCGCTTGCCTGAAACGCTTATGGCTATTCTTGCCTTCTCGTTGACAGATATTTTTGATACAATTGGTACCTTGATTGGTACGGGTGAAAAAGTTGGTATCGTAGCGACAAATGGTGAAAATCATCAATCAGATAAGTTGGACAAGGCTCTTTATTCAGACTTGATTGGGACTTCAATTGGTGCCATCGCAGGTACTTCAAACGTAACGACTTATGTTGAGTCTGCTGCTGGCATTGGTGCAGGTGGACGTACAGGTTTGACAGCCTTGGTTGTGGCAATCTGTTTTGCAATCTCAAGCATCTTTAGCCCACTTCTAGCTATCGTACCAACAGCTGCTACAGCTCCAATCTTGATCATCGTCGGAATTATGATGTTATCTAGCTTGAAAAATATCCATTGGGATGATATGGCTGAAGCGGTTCCTGCCTTCTTCACATCTATCTTTATGGGATTCAGCTACTCTATCACTCAAGGGATTGCAGTTGGTTTCTTGACCTACACCTTGACTAAGCTTGTCAAAGGTCAAGCTAAAGATGTTCATGTCATGATTTGGATTTTGGATGCCTTATTTATCCTTAACTACATCAGCATGGCCTTATAATAGGATTACCCAGGGGGATTTCCCCCTTTTTTAATACAGAGGAGATAGGTGATGAAAGAGAAAAATATGTGGAAAGAAATCTTGAATCGTGCAGGTTGGCTGTTAATCTTTTTGCTGGCGACCATTTTATATCAGATTCCTATAGGAGTTACTGCTATTTTAACTTTAAATGCAGTACCACTGTTACAGTCAGGACTGATAGTTGCTGGTATTTCGATTGTAGTTTTAGCACTATTTATTTTTGGAGCTCGTAAAACACAATTAGTTAGTTTTAATTTTTCTTTTTTTAGAGCTAAAGACCTAGCACGTTTGGGCTTGAGTTATTTAGTCATTTTCTGTTCAAATATACTTGGTTCTATCTTGTTACAATTGTCAAATGAGACGACAACAGCTAACCAGTCTCAGATCAACGATATGGTTCAGAATAGTTCTCTGATTTCCAGTTTCTTCTTGCTGACCTTGCTTGCTCCGATTTGTGAGGAAATTTTGTGTCGTGGAATTGTTCCTAAAAAGATTTTCCGAGGCAAGGAGAACTTGGGATTTATAGTCGGTACGATTGTGTTTGCTTTATTGCATCAACCCAGTAATTTACCTTCTTTATTGATTTATGGAGGTATGTCGATCGTTCTATCTTGGACGGCTTACAAGACCCAACGTTTGGAAATGTCTATCTTACTTCACATGATTGTGAATGGGGTTGCTTTCTGTTTGTTGGCTCTTGTGGTGATTATGAGTCGGACATTAGGGATTTCTGTTTAAGATTTTTGACAATTGCTTACTTGTTTCTACTGTGAAAAAGATGAATGCAATAGTATCCATCTTTTTCTTTTTATGGTAAAATAGAGAAATAATATGGTGAAAAGCCTTGAGGGAGTGACCGATATGTCAACTAAAGCCAATCATGCAAAGACAGCTGTTTGCGGAATTATCAATGTAACCCCAGATTCCTTTTCGGATGGTGGTCAATTTTTTGCGCTTGAGCAGGCGCTCCAGCAGGCTCGTAAATTGATAGCAGAAGGAGCCAGCATACTAGATATCGGTGGAGAATCAACTCGGCCGGGAAGAAGTAGCTATGTTGAGATAGAAGAGGAAATCCAGCGTGTTGTTCCAGTGATTAAGGCTATTCGCAAGGAAAGTGATGTCCTCATCTCTATTGATACTTGGAAGAGTCAGGTGGCAGAGGCTGCTTTGGCTGCTGGTGCCAATCTAGTCAATGATATCACTGGTCTCATGGGTGATGAAAAAATGGCCCATGTGGTAGCTAGGGCTGGAGCGAAAGTGGTCATCATGTTTAATCCAGTTATGGCTCGACCTCATCACCCTAGCTCGCTTATATTCCCTCATTTTGGCTTTGGTCAAGCTTTTACAGAGGAAGAGTTAGCTGACTTTGAAAAAATGCCAATCGAAGAGTTGATGGAGACTTTCTTTGAACGAGCACTGGCGAGAGCGAATCAAGCTGGAATCGCACAAGAAAATATCCTGTTGGATCCAGGAATTGGCTTTGGTCTGACCAAGAAAGAAAATCTGCTTCTTTTACGGGATCTGGATAAACTACATCAGAAAGGCTATCCAATCTTTCTCGGAGTGTCGCGCAAGAGGTTTGTAATCAATATTCTTGAAGAAAATGGTTTTGAAGTCAATCCTGAGACAGAACTTGGTTTCCGCAATCGAGATACGGCTTCAGCTCATGTAACTAGTATTGCTGCAAGACAGGGTGTAGAAGTGGTGCGCGTGCATGACGTAGCTAGTCACAGGATAGCAGTTGAAATTGCCTCCGCTATTCGTCTGGCTGATGAAGCGGAAAATCTAGATTTAAAACAATATAAATAAGATGAAAGAAATCGAAAACAATCAGTGGATTGCTAACTACCGGACGGACCAACCGCATTTTGGCTTGGAACGAATGGTGGAACTGTTAGCTTTGCGTGGTAATCCCCATCTCAAACTCAAGGTCATCCATATCGGAGGGACCAATGGCAAGGGTTCGACCATTACTTTTTTGAAAAATATGCTAGAAAAGATGGGGCTGAGAGTTGGTGTTTTCAGCTCGCCCTATCTCATTCATTACACAGACCAGATGAGCATCAATGGGGAATCTATTCCAGAAGCGAGACTAGAAGCTCTCATGGTGGACTATCAGTCTTTGCTTGAGGGGGAGAAGGGCCTTGCTTTACAAGGAACGACCGAATTTGAGATTATCACAGCCATAGCCTATGACTACTTTGCTTCAGAGCAAGTAGATGTGGCCATCATGGAAGTCGGCATGGGTGGACTTTTAGATAGTACCAATGTCTGTCAGCCTATTTTGACAGGAATTACGACTATTGGATTGGACCATGTAGCCCTACTTGGTGACACCTTGGAAGTTATAGCAGAGCAGAAAGCTGGTATTATCAAACAAGGTATTTCCTTGGTGACAGGTCGTATTGCTTCAGAAGCTTTGGCTGTGATTGACCGCATTGCGGAAGGGAAAGATGCGCCGAGATTTGCCTACGGGACAGATTATCAGGTCAGCCATCAAAAGAGTGTGGTTACAGGCGAAGTCTTTGACTATACAAGTGTTGTCAGACAAGGTCGCTTCCAGACTGGCCTGCTTGGTTTGCACCAGATAGAGAATGCTGGGATGGCTATAGCTTTACTTGATACTTTTTGTAAAGAAGATGGTAGAGAACTAGCAAGCAATCACTTGCTTGCTCAAGCTTTGGAAGAAACAAGGTGGCCAGGGCGTTTGGAAATCGTGTCAAGAGATCCCTTGATGATTTTGGATGGAGCCCACAATCCTCATGCTATCAAGGCTTTAGTAGCAACCTTGCAAGAACGCTTTGCGGATTATCGTAAGGAAATCCTCTTTACTTGCATCAAAACCAAGGCCTTGGAGGATATGTTGGATTTGCTGGGGGAAATACCAGATACCGAGCTTACCCTGACACATTTTGACGATAGTCGGGCGACTGATGAAAGCGTGCTGAAAGAGGCAGCTAAGTCTAGAAATCTCAGCTACCAGGGCTGGCAGGATTTTCTAGAGCAGAAATTGACAGATAAAACAGAAGAGAAACAAAGAGTTAGGATTGTCACAGGTTCCTTGTATTTCTTGAGCCAAGTGAGAGCCTATCTGATGGAAAGGAAAAACGAGAATGGATACACAAAAGATTGAAACAGCTGTAAAAATGATTATCGAGGCTGTCGGAGAGGACGCCAACCGCGAGGGCTTGCAGGAAACACCTGCTCGTGTGGCTCGTATGTACCAAGAGATTTTTTCAGGTCTTGGTCAAACAGCGGAGGAACATTTGTCAAAATCGTTTGAGATTATTGACGACAATATGGTGGTAGAAAAGGATATCTTTTTCCATACCATGTGTGAACACCACTTCTTGCCATTTTATGGTAGAGCGCATATTGCCTATATTCCAGATGGCCGTGTAGCAGGTTTGTCTAAGCTAGCGCGTACGGTTGAAGTTTATTCTAAAAAGCCACAGATTCAAGAGCGTTTGAATATCGAAGTGGCCGATGCCTTGATGGAGTATTTGGGAGCCAAGGGAGCCTTCGTTGTGATTGAAGCAGAGCATATGTGTATGAGTATGCGTGGTGTCAGAAAACCTGGCACTGCAACCTTGACAACTGTAGCTCGAGGTTTATTTGAAACAGATAAGGACCTCCGAGATCAGGCTTATCGTTTAATGGGACTATAATACTCTTAGAAAATCTCTTCAAACCATGTTAGCTTCCATCTGCAACCTCAAAACAGTGTTTTGAGCAGTCTGCGACTAGCTTCCTAGTTTTCACTTTGATTTTCATTGAGTATAAAAAGAATCCGCTTGAAGCGGATTTTTCTAGAAAGGAAACATTATGGATCAACTACAGATTAAGGATTTGGAAATTTTTGCCTATCATGGTCTTTTTCCCAGTGAAAAGGAATTGGGGCAGAAGTTTGTCATTTCAGCAATCCTTTCCTATGATATGACCAAGGCGGCTACAGACTTGGATTTAACGGCTTCTGTCCATTACGGAGAACTGTGTCAGCAGTGGACGACTTGGTTTCAGGAAACGAGTGAAGACTTGATTGAAACGGTAGCCTACAAGCTGGTAGAACGTACCTTTGAGGCCTATCCTCTTGTCCAAGAAATAAAGCTGGAACTCAAAAAACCTTGGGCGCCAGTACATTTGCCACTAGATACTTGCTCAGTAACCATTCATCGCCGTAAGCAGCGAGCCTTTATTGCCCTTGGTAGCAATATGGGGGATAAGCAAGCAAACTTGAAACAAGCCATTGAGAAAATGCGATCTCGTGGTATCCATATTCTCAAGGAGTCCAGTGTCTTGACGACGGAGCCTTGGGGAGGTGTAGAGCAAGATAGCTTTGCTAATCAAGTGGTTGAGGTTGAAACATGGTTGCCGGCCCCAGTTCTATTAGAGACCTTGTTAGCCATTGAGTCAGAGATGGGACGGGTGAGAGAAGTGCATTGGGGACCTCGTTTGATTGATTTGGACTTGCTCTTTGTGGAGGACCAGATCCTTTATACAGACGGCCTCATTTTGCCCCATCCTTACATAGCAGAACGTCTTTTTGTCCTTGAACCTCTTCAAGAAATTGCGCCTCATTTTATCCATCCTACATTAAAGCAACCGATCCGCAACTTGTATGATGCTTTGAAAAAATAGAAAAACTCTAGTTTTCAGTCACTTGTAACTGAATGCTAGAGTTTTTATACTCTTCAAAAATCTCTTCAACCCACGTCAGCTTCTATCTGCAACCTCAAAACAGTGTTTTGAGCAGCTTGCGGCTAGCTTCCTAGTTTGCTCTTTGATTTTTATTGAGTATTAAAATAGGTCATTTTCTTCTGGGAGGAGGATCGTTTCTCTACCGTCCATATCTAAAACCAGTACTTTCGGGGGATAAAGAGGGTCAAAAGGATGGTTAAAGTCAAAATCAATGGTTGTAGGGAGGTGTTGACTTGAAAAGTGGAAGGTAATTGTTCCTTGGTTATTAAGCAATTGAAACTCGAGTTCTTCTTCCAACTCAAAGACATTTTTTAAGAAATGGTCAATAATATACCAAAAAGAGTCGATGATATCATCAGGTAAGCTGGTAACAATGCCAAAACTAGCCGACCGCATATGGGTATTGGTAAAAGCCATATTTCTGCCCCCTTTCTTTCCCCTTATCATACAGCAAATAGGATTAAAAATCAAGAAAAGGTGATTTTTTTTCATAAACATAGCTTCCCATGAAATTTTTTCAAATAATCTTCAAAAAACGCTTGAAAGTGTTTACAAATAGTGATAAAATGAAATAAGGAGAATCATGAAAACGAAATTTTCATACCGTCTCTTTTTAGAGTTTCGTGAGGTATGATATAGAAAGGAAATGGAATGAATACAGACGATACAATAACGATTTATGATGTCGCCCGTGAAGCAGGGGTTTCAATGGCGACGGTTAGCCGTGTAGTCAATGGCAATAAGAATGTAAAAGAGAATACCCGAAAAAAAGTGCTTGAGGTGATTGATCGTTTGGATTACCGTCCAAATGCCGTAGCGCGTGGTCTTGCAAGTAAAAAGACAACCACTGTCGGAGTTGTGATTCCAAATATTACCAATGGTTATTTCTCGACGCTTGCTAAAGGGATTGACGATATCGCTGAAATGTACAAGTACAATATCGTCCTTGCTAACAGTGATGAAGATGATGACAAGGAAGTTTCAGTTGTCAATACACTGTTTTCTAAGCAAGTGGATGGGATCATCTTTATGGGGTACCACTTGACTGAAAAAATTCGTTCAGAATTTTCTCGCTCTCGGACACCAGTTGTTCTTGCAGGGACAGTGGATGTAGAACATCAGCTTCCAAGTGTCAATATTGACTACAAACAAGCTACGATTGATGCGGTGAGCTACCTTGCTAAAGACAATGAGCGTATTGCTTTTGTTAGTGGTCCGCTAGTAGATGATATCAATGGTAAGGTTCGTTTGGTTGGCTACAAGGAAGCCTTGAAAAAAGCAGGGATTTCCTATAGCGAAGGATTGGTATTTGAATCTAAATACACTTATGAAGACGGTTATGCTTTGGCTGAGCGCTTAATTTCATCAAACGCAACTGCAGCAGTTGTAACAGGTGATGAATTGGCAGCAGGTGTCTTGAATGGTTTGGCTGATCACGGTGTATCTGTGCCAGAAGAGTTTGAAATCATTACTAGTGATGATTCACAAATCTCACGCTTTACTCGCCCAAACTTGACAACTATTGCTCAACCTCTTTATGACCTTGGTGCCATTAGTATGCGTATGCTGACTAAGATTATGCACAAGGAAGAGTTGGAAGAACGCGAAGTTCTCTTACCACATGGTTTGACAGAACGCCGTTCAACACGAAAACGTAAATAGAAAAAATCAGGGAATCGTGAAGATTTCCTGATTTTGCTTTCGAGAGAAGAGACTTAGCCTTCCATATAGTCTTTCAAAGCCTGTCCTGTTAGTCCAGCATTGAGGGCAATGAGGAGTTTCAAGCGGGCTTTTTGGGCGTTGAGTTCTTTAACAAAGAAGACACCAGATTTTTGCAACTGCACGCCCCCACCCTGGTAGGCATAAACAGGTTCAGCAATACCGTTAAAGCATCGTGAAACCAGAGCGACTGGGATTCCTTTTTGTAGAAGGCTTTCTAATTTTTGAGCTGTTTCTTTGGGAATATTACCAGCTCCGAAGGCTTGGATAATCAAACCGTCCAATTGTTCCAAATCCAGCATATCAATCAGCTCATCTGTCATACCAGCATAAGCTGAGATGATAGGGACCAAGCCTTGTATGTGATCAAGGTCAAAGCGAACACGAGGTTCAGCTGTTTTAAAGTAGAGAATTTCTTGTTTCATAATCAGACCAAGAGGTCCATGTGTTGGGGTCTGGAAGGTGCCGACGTTGGTCGTATGTGTTTTGGTAACATACTTGGCAGCATGGATTTCATCGTTCATAACAACCAAAACTCCCTTATCAGCAGCCCTGTCATCGCTAGCCACCCGCAAAGCACTCAGATAATTATAAACACCGTCACTGCCGAGTTCGTTGGAGCTGCGCATGGCACCTGTTAAAACGATAGGCATATGGGGAACTTCCATGGTATCCAGGAAATAAGCGGTTTCTTCTAGAGTATCGGTTCCGTGTGTGATGACAACACCATCGTAGTTATGTGCTTCCTCTTTAATTTTCTGGTAGAGGGCCAGCATATGCTTTGGTTTGATATGGGGACTTGGCAGGTTAAAAAAGTCCAAGGCCTGGACTTGGATTCCTTTAAGAGGATTGGACACATGGTTCATGGGATTATCTGAACTCGTCACAACAGCGCCAGAAGCATCGGCTTGCATGGAAATAGTCCCACCCGTATGTAAAACAAGGATTTTCTTAGGCATGATTTACTCACTCTTTCTGAAATGTGGTATAATCATTGTATCACAAAAGGGGAGATTGAGATAGGATGGAAGTCAAAGCTGTTTTTTTTGATATCGATGGAACCTTGGTCAATGATCGCAAGAGTGTTTTGAAATCCACTAAGGATGCGATTAAGATTGTCAAAGAACAAGGGGTACTTGTCGGTGTAGCGACAGGGAGAGGACCTTTTTTTGTTAAGGAATTGATGGACGATTTAGATTTGGATTTTGCGGTAACCTACAATGGTCAGTATATTTTTAATAAAGACAGAGTCTTGTTCACGAGTCCTATTTCCAAGTTACATTTGCGCCAGCTGATTGGCTATGCAAAAAAAGAGGGCAAGGAGATTGCCCTAGGGACCAAGGATGCTATGTTGGGTTCTAAAATCATGTCCTTTGGTCTGGGTTCTTTTTCCCAACGAATCAGTCGCTTCGTTCCCTCTATTTTAACTCGGACGGTGAGTCAGTCCTTTAATCGCATGGTCAGCAAGGTTGTTCCCCAAGAGGAAGAAGACTTGCTTCATCTAATGAATCAGCCTATCTACCAAGTTTTGATGCTGATGACGCCAGAAGAAACTGAGAAGGTGGCAGCTGATTTTGAAGACTTGAAATTGACACGTAGCAATCCTTTTGCAGCGGATGTCATCAATCAAGGAAACTCTAAATTGGAAGGTATTCGCCGAGTTGGGAAAGAATACGGCTTT
The DNA here is from genome assembly GCF_003428885.1 of Streptococcus sp. LQJ-218. GTDB lineage: Bacteria > Bacillota > Bacilli > Lactobacillales > Streptococcaceae > Streptococcus. The sequence goes on along the minus strand of NZ_QQRU01000006.1, from coordinate 121,004 downwards.
GACCTCAACCAAGTGATGGCCTTTGGTGACTCGGATAACGACCTAGAAATGCTGGCTGGTGTTGGTATGTCGGTCGCTATGGGAAATGGTAGCAGCAGTGTCAAGGAAGTTGCCAAGCACATCACAACCAGTAATCAGCAAGATGGGATCCACAAGGCCCTGGAACATTTTGGTGTTCTGGCCTCAGAAAAAGTCTTTGTCAGCCGTGACTATCATTTTAATAAAGTTAAGACCTTCCACCACATGATGGATGAACGGACCCAAGAAGAACCTCGAGCTTGGGACTTAGAAGGTGCCACCCACAGGGCTGGTTTTAAAATAGAAGAATTGGTGGAGTTTGTCCGAGCAGCCAGTCCCTCTGAAGAGGACTTTGGTCAAGCTCTATCACAACTTCATCAAGCTCTCGATCAAGCAGCGGATAAAGTAGCCAAGAAAACACCTGCCCAGCAAGATTTGGTAGGGCAGGTGGATGCCTTGATTGATACGCTTTACTTCATCTATGGTAGTTTTGTTTTGATGGGAGTGGATCCAGAACGGATTTTTGACATTGTCCATCAGGCTAATATGGGGAAAATTTTTCCAGATGGTAAGGCTCACTTTGATCCAGTGACCCACAAAATCTTAAAACCAGATGACTGGGAGGAGAGATATACTCCAGAGCCTGCTATTAAAAAGGAAATTGAGCGCCAGATAAAGGCCTATGAGCGCCATAAAAAGAGAAATAAATCGTAAACAAAAAGGAGCCCAAAGCTCCTTTTTGTTGTCATTATAAGGTTTTTTCTTGTTCTCTCACAACAAGTAAATCGACCTTAGCATGGCGGAGAATGTGTTCGGATGAAGAGCCGACCAAGAGGCGTTCAAAAGCGTTGAGACCAGTGGCACCAACAAGGATGAGGTCCACTCCTTCAGCATCAGGAATAGTACGTGCCAAGAGGGTCTTTGGATTTCCCATTTCAATGACGATATGAACATCTGCCACCCCAGCATCTTTAGCACGTTTTTCGTACTCTTTCATCAGACTTTCAGCGTCAACTTGGAGTTGTTCGTAAACTTCAGCATCAAAGGTGGATACGCTTTGAAGAGCGCGTGTGTCAATGACATGAGCGATGGTGAGTTTTGCGTCGTTTCGTAGAGCAGAATGAACTCCCTTGACAAAAGCTAAATCCGCTTCCTTAGAACCATCGATTGCGACCATAATATTTTGGTAACGTTGTGTCATAATGAAACCTCCTGAAATTTTCTTACTATAATTGTAAACCTTTTCACTATAGAAGTAAAGTAAAAAAAGTATTTTCTAAAAGAATCTTAGCGTTTAACATATTTATGTATATATGTTAAAATAAAAGAAAAGATAGCAGGGAAGAAGTGAAGGGAGGGAAAATGATGAAAAACTCTTTTCAAGAAACAAAAAAATCAAATTTCCTTTATTATGGAATCATCCTAGTTTCAGTCTTGGTAGAAGTGATTATGATCTGGCAATTAGAGAAGTTGATTCCGCTTCTTTATCCAGGTTTTGTTGGCTTTTTAGTCTTTCATTTACTCTACCATTTGGCGTTATTCCTAGTCGCTAAAAGAAGTGGTCGCAAGGATTACTTGATGATATGGGAGCTTTTCCTCATGTTTAATCTTCTTTATGACTCCTTTCTAGGCTTGCTTTTTCTAGGTTTATCTTTTGGTATGTGATATGTCTTGCGTAAAATCTCTGCTATTTCCACTGTCTTGACCTCGCTTTTAGCGAGGTTTTTCTTCTGCATGAAGCTAGTAACAGATTTCAGTAAACTTGTCGCATGCTCTTTCTAGTGGTATAATGTTACTATCCTGATGAATTGAGGAAACAAGATGAAAGAATATAACAAGTCTAGTAAATTAGAGCATGTTGCTTATGATATCCGTGGTCCTGTTTTGGAAGAAGCCATGCGGATGCGAGCAAACGGAGAAAAGATTTTACGTCTGAATACAGGAAATCCAGCAGAATTTGGCTTTACAGCGCCTGACGAGGTCATTCATGACTTGATTATGAATGCGCGTGATAGTGAAGGATATTCTGACTCTAAAGGGATTTTCTCAGCCCGTAAGGCTATCATGCAGTATTGCCAATTGAAGAAATTCCCAAATGTAGATATTGATGATATTTACCTTGGAAATGGTGTCAGTGAACTGATTGTCATGTCCATGCAGGGGCTTTTGGACAACGGGGATGAGGTCTTGGTGCCAATGCCAGACTATCCTCTCTGGACAGCAGCTGTCAGCCTAGCTGGAGGAAATGCCGTTCACTATATCTGCGATGAAGCTGCAGAATGGTACCCAGATATTGACGATATCAAGTCAAAAATCACTTCCAATACCAAGGCAATCGTCCTTATCAATCCAAACAATCCAACTGGAGCCCTTTATCCGAAGGAACTCTTGCTGGAGATTATTGAGATTGCCCGTCAAAACGATTTGATTATCTTTGCGGATGAAATTTACGACCGCATGGTCATGGATGGACATGTACATACGCCTGTGGCGAGCTTGGCATCAGATGTCTTCTGTGTCAGCATGAATGGTCTATCAAAATCCCACCGTATTGCTGGTTTCCGTGTGGGTTGGATGGTCTTGTCTGGACCGAAGACTCATGTCAAGGGCTATATTGAAGGGCTCAATATGCTATCCAATATGCGCCTTTGCTCTAACGTTTTGGCCCAACAAGTCGTACAAACTTCCTTGGGTGGTCACCAGTCGGTCGATGAATTGCTCCTTCCTGGTGGACGAATTTACGAGCAAAGAAACTTCATCTACAATGCCATTCAAGATATCCCAGGTTTGTCTGCGGTTAAACCCAAGGCTGGACTCTATATCTTCCCTAAAATCGACCGCAATATGTACCATATCGATGATGATGAGCAATTTGTTCTTAATTTCTTGAAACAGGAAAAGGTTCTCTTGGTTCATGGTCGAGGCTTTAACTGGCAGGAACCAGACCACTTCCGTATTGTTTACCTTCCTCGTGTTGATGAATTAGCCCAAATCCAAGAAAAGATGACTCGTTTCTTGAAACAGTATCGCAGATAGGGCTTACATTCGAAAAAGCTGGAAACATTTGCCTAGAGCTATTGACAAAAGCGAAAGAATCAGATAGAATAGTAAAGTATGTTTAGTAACTGATCACTTTATAGCCGGCTAAACGAATACAAAATCTATGAGGAGGTATTCATCGTGAAACGTACTTATCAACCAAGTAAACTTCGTCGTGCGCGCAAACACGGATTCCGTAACCGTATGTCAACTAAAAACGGTCGTCGCGTATTGGCAGCTCGTCGTCGTAAAGGACGCAAAGTTTTGGCTGCATAATCCAAACAAACTATATCAAAAATCAGTAGGAACTCGAGTCTACTGATTTTTATTTTTGTAAAAATGTTCAAAAGACTTTATATTTTTGCTCAAATAGTGTATAATATTTCACATATAGTAAAAAATGGAGAATAATCATGAAGAAATCAAAAGTTATGCTTTTTGGAGCTGTAGCTTTGACAGCAGGTTTAGCTCTAGCAGCATGTGGGTCTTCCCAATCAAGTAATGCAGACAAGACTTACTCTTATATCTTTGTCAGCAACCCAGATACCTTGGATTATATTACCTCTACACGAGATTCTACATCTAGTATCACAACCAACTTGATTGATGGTTTGTTGGAAAATGATCAGTACGGCAATCTCATCCCCTCTATAGCTGAATCATGGACGGTGTCAAAAGATGGTTTGACCTACACTTATAAAATCCGTCAGGGAGCTAAATGGTACACTTCTGAAGGAGAAGAGTATGCGGATGTGACAGCCCATGACTTTGTGACTGGTCTTAAGTATGCGGCTGATAAAAAGGCTGAAAACTTGTACTTGGTACAAGACTCTATCAAAGGGCTAGCAGATTATGTTGAAGGGAAATCTTCTGATTTTGAAACTGTTGGTGTTAAGGCAGTGGATGATTATACGCTACAATACACTCTCAACCAACCTGAGACTTATTGGAACTCTAAAACAACAGCAAGTATTCTTAGTCCTGTAAATGAAGCCTTCTTGAAGTCTAAGGGAGATGATTTTGGAAGTGTGACACCATCAAGTATCTTGTCAAATGGTCCTTACTTGTTTAAATCATTCACATCAAAATCTTTGATTGAGTTTGATAAAAACCCTAACTACTGGGATAAGGATAATGTCAAAATTGAGAAAGTGAAGCTCTCTTTCTTTGACGGTTCTGACCAAGACAGCATTGCTAGAGGTTTCCTGGATGGTAACTATACTGATGGCCGTATCTTCCCAACAAGTTCAGTCTTCGCTGAACTCAAGAAGGGAAATGAGGACAAGATTACCTACACACCACAAAACTCAGTTACCTTCTACTATCTTTTCAACGTTAATCGTCAAAGCTACAAGCAGACTATGAAACAGTCTGATAAGGAAAAGACAGATTCACGCGCAGCTATGCAAAATAAGGATTTCCGTCAAGCTATCAACTTTGCCTTTGACCGTCATGCTTATGCAGCGCAGACAAATGGTGAAGATGGAGCAGACCGTATCTTACGTAATACGGTTACACCAAGTAACTTTGTCCAAGTTGGTGATAAGAACTTTGGTGATATTGTCAATGAGAAAATTGTCAACTACGGTAAAGATTGGGCCAATATCGACCTAAACGATGGTAAGCAAGCCTTCTTGAATCCTGAAAAGGCCAAAGAGAAGTTTACTAAGGCCAAAGAAAGTTTGCAAGCACAGGGAGTAACTTTCCCAATTCATTTGGATATGCCAGTTGACCAGACTGCTAAGTTAGATGTGCAACAGGCTGGATCTTTCAAACAAACAGTGGAAGAAACCCTTGGTAAGGAGAATGTAGTCATCGATGTTATCCAACTATCTCCAGATGAGAAGGACCAAGCTACATTCTTTGCAGATACAGCAGAACAAAAAGACTACGATATTGACATATCAGGATGGGGTGGAGACTACTCAGATCCGAAGACTTACCTAGCTATTCTAGACCCAGAGACTGGTTCTCAGTTGAAAAACATGGGCTTGTCTGAAGGAAAAGACAAGGAAGTTAAGGACAAGATTGGTCTTTCTGACTACAAGAAACTCTTGGATCAGGCTGATGCGGAAATCACAGATACTCAGGCCCGCTATGAAAAATATGCTGACGCTCAAGCTTGGTTGACAGATAGTGCTCTCTTCCTACCAGTTCAAAGTGGTGGAGCTAATCCAATCTTCCGTAAGACTGTACCGTTTACAGGACCATTCTCATTTGTTGGTCATAAGGGAAATGCGGACAACTACAAATATGTTGAATTGCAAAAAGAGCCAGTGACTGCTAAACAGTATCAAGAACTTTATGAAAAATGGCAAAAAGAAAAAGCTGAGTCAAATAAAAAAGCTCAGGAAGATTTGGCAAAACATGTAGAATAAAGAAAAAGGGAGAAAGATGGTGCTACGCCTCTTTCTCTTTTTGGTATAATAGTAGATAGAAAACGAGGTTAGAAGAAATGATTTTTGATACACATACACACTTAAATGTAGAAGAATTTGCAGGTCGTGAGGCAGAAGAAATTGCCTTAGCTGCTGAGATGGGTGTGACACAGATGAATATTGTTGGTTTTGATGAACCGACCATTGAGCGTGCTTTGGAGTTGGTAGATGAGTATGAGCAACTCTATGCGACCATCGGTTGGCATCCGACAGAAGCAGGGACTTACACCGAGGAAGTCGAGGCTTACTTGTTGGATAAATTAAAACATCCCAAGGTTGTGGCTTTAGGTGAGATTGGTTTAGACTACCATTGGATGACGGCGCCAAAAGAAGTGCAGGAGCAGGTTTTTCGCCGTCAGATTCAGCTGTCTAAGGAACTGGATTTGCCTTTTGTGGTTCACACTCGTGATGCACTGGAAGATACTTATGAGATTATTAAGAGTGAAGGAGTTGGTCCACGAGGTGGTATCATGCATTCTTTTTCGGTAACTCTTGAATGGGCAGAAAAGTTTGTCGCGCTTGGCATGACTATTTCCTTCTCAGGAGTGGTGACTTTTAAGAAAGCAACTGATATCCAAGAAGCAGCTAAAAAACTTCCTTTAGATAAGATTTTGGTAGAAACGGATGCGCCTTACTTGGCTCCTGTTCCTAAACGGGGTCGTGAAAATAAAACAGCCTATACGCGCTATGTAGTGAACTTTATCGCGGATTTGCGTGAGATGACAACCGAGGAGTTAGCGGCAGCAACGACTGCAAATGCAGAAGGTATCTTTGGATTGGACGGCAAGTAATGAAAGAAAAAATTTCTCAAGTAATCGTGGTTGAAGGACGGGATGATACAGCCAATCTTAAACGTTATTTTGATGTGGAGACTTATGAGACACGAGGATCGGCAATCAATGATCAAGATATAGAGCGGATTCAGCGCCTGCATGAACTGCATGGAGTCATTGTCTTTACAGATCCTGACTTTAATGGGGAGCGGATTCGCCGCATGATTATGACAGCCATTCCAACAGTTCAGCATGCTTTCCTCAAACGAGATGAAGCTGTTCCCAAGTCCAAAACCAAGGGGCGTTCTCTGGGAATCGAACATGCTAGCTATGATGATTTGAAAACAGCTTTGACACAAGTTACTGAGCAGTTTGAAGCAGAAAGTGACTTTGATATTAGCCGTAGTGACTTGATTCGTCTGGGTTTTCTGGCAGGAGCGGATAGCCGAAAACGCAGAGAATATCTAGGAGAAAGCCTTCGCATCGGCTATTCCAACGGTAAGCAACTTCTCAAGCGCTTAGAGCTATTTGGGATCAGCTTGGCAGAAGTGGAAGAGGCCATGAAATCGTATGAGTAGGAAAGATGTAGCCGTTACACTTTTTTAAGTTTCACAGTATTTTTCGAAGCAGGTAGAAGAGGAGGCGTTTGATGTTAATTGGTCAAAAAATCAAAGAGATTCGGGTGGGGAAAGGCATTAGCCGTCCAGATTTTTGTGGAGATGAGCAAGAACTGACAGTTCGTCAACTGTCGCGAATTGAAAGTGGAACTTCGCAACCGAGTTTACCGAAGTTAGACTACATTGCACGCCGTTTAGGAGTTCCAGCTTATAGCCTTATGCCAGACTTTACAGCCCTTCCTTCTGGTTACTTAGAGCTGAAATACCAGGTTTTACGTGAACCAATCTATGGTAAAGAAGAGGAGTACGATAAGAAGGAAGCATGCTTGGAAGAGATTTATAAAACATATTTTGATAAGCTTCCTAAAGAAGAACAGCTGGCATGTGAAGTACTACAGGCAAGTTTGGATACCTCTAGAACTAGGAGACCTGAATATGCTGAATTGATACTTGAGGAAAATATGCATGAAATTACAGAAAAAGAGGCTTATTCAGTAAACGATATTTTATTGATTCGTTTGTTTTTCTATCAAATGCTTATTAGAAAAGATCTTGCTAACTTTGTGAATCAAATTGAAAAAATTATGTCACTTCTCGCAAAGCAAAAGGAAGTAACTCGATTGGAAAATTTTTTTATAATAAGAGATACCCTTATCGCAGGGATGTGTTGTCTTGAAAAGGTAGAGTTGACTGATTGTTTTAATGACTACTTGTCCTGCTTACAGGAAATAATGGATAGAACTCAAGATTATCAAAAGAAACCTCTTGTGTTTATGTTTTTGTGGAAACAAGCATTAAGAGAAAAAAGAGATTTTAGTTTAGCTGAGTCATTTTACCAGTCTTCTAAAACTTTTGCTCATTTAATTGCTAAGGATTTTTTGGTAAAAAAATTAACAGAAGAGTGGCAGGAAGATGTTAAAAAATATTTATAAACATGGTGAAACAATGACAAAAATGTCCTTGTCCTCGTATCAAAACAGTTCTAAAGTTCGTCTTTAGGGCTGTTTTTTTATATATAAGCTAAAAATGACACGAAATGGTTCTATTTTAAGGACGTTGATGTCCTTGCTAGTTCTTGAAAAAACGGATATAATATATTTGAAGATGTTGCTAGTAGAAAGAACTTAATAAGCTTCTTAACATCGCAGTGACTGTGGTCATTTTCTCTGTAAGTGACCAAGTAACTTTTTGGAGGAAATGATGAAACGTTTATTTATTTTGATTTCAATGGTATTGGTATCGCTTTATATGGCAATAACTTCCGTTGACCATCGAGAAGAGATTTTATTTGGAAACTATTCCTCTGTTGATGTGACAGGAAGGGTGATAAATCAACCAGTAGCTAGTCGCGAAGAGCTGACAGAGGCTTTGAGTCACTTGGCAGTAGAGCAAAATAGTCTCATCGCACGTCGGATCGTTGAGCCAAATGAAGCAGGAGAAACACGCTTTACCTATGCTACTTATGGTCAGGGAGAGCTTCCTGAAGGTCTGACCATGTCCTCCAAGGAGAGTGCAGAAACGAGTGATTTATTAGGTTCTTACTTGATTGTGTCAGGAAGTTTGGATGGAGTGAGCTTACAGACCACCTTGAAAGAACTTGGCTATCAAGGCTTTGTTTCGAATGGAGAAGATCCATTTTCGATAGTCTTACTATTGGTGGCTACCCCAATGGTGCTACTGAGTTTAGCTATTTTTCTGCTGACCTTTATGAGTCTGACCCTGATTTATCGGATCAAATCCCTTCGTCAGGCAGGGATTCGCTTAATTGCTGGTGAGAGCTTGTTTGGGGTTACTCTCAGACCGGTGTTAGAAGATGTAAGACAGCTTATCTTCTCGGTGCTGGTATCTAGTCTTTTGGGATTTGGGCTTCTCTGGTATCAAGGCGCCTTGTTTATGGCAACGGTGCAGCTTGTTATCATTGGTCTTCTGCTTTATGGATTGGCTTTGGTAGGGATTTCTACTTTACTAAGTGTCGTCTATCTACTTGGTTTACAAGAAAATAGTCTGATGGATCTATTAAAAGGGAAACTCCCTCTCAAACGTATGATGACATTGATGATGGTGGGGCAACTTCTAGCTGTATTGGTGGTCGGCTCGAGTGCGACTGCTCTCCTACCCCACTACCGTGAAATGCAGGAGATGGAGAAGGCAAGCGATAAATGGAGCCAGTCCTCAGACCGTTACCGCCTCTCCTTTGGCTGGTCTAGTGCATTTGCCGATGAAGAAGGAATGCGTAAGGACAATCGCGAGTGGCAGACATTTACTGAAGAACGATTAGCAAATACCGCCTCTTTTTACATTATGAGCAATGTTGACAATTTCTTAGATGGAGAAGAAGTGGACCTAGATGGCAATCGTCTAAATGATTACACACCGTCAGGGAATGTTATCTATGTCTCACCGCGTTATCTGATAGAAGAAAAGATTACTGTTTCTTCAGAGTTTATGGACAAGATGCAAAACTTGTCTGAGGGAGAGTTTGGGCTGATTTTGCCTGAGAGCTTGCGAGAGCAGGCTGCCTACTATCAAGGATTATTTACAGATCACCTGCAAAACTTTTCATCTGAAAGTGTAGAAGCGACGAGTCAGAAACACTACCTTCCACAGGTAACGCTAGCTTTCACAGAAACAGGACAGGAACGCTTCCTCTATAACGATGGGTACAAGACAACACGTCAATACCTAAAAGATCCGATAATTGTGGTTCTAACACCGCAAGCGACTGGAACAAGACCTGTTGCAGGGATGTTATGGGGGACGACAGCTAACAGTGCCTTGAAATTAGATCAATATCAAGACAGCATCACAGCTCTAAAAGAGCAAGGTCTGTATCATAAGGTCTCTTATTTGGTAAAAAGCCAGCTATTTTTTGCCAAGGTACTAAATGACAAACGGACGGAGTTTTACTCTCTCCTTATTGGGACGATTTTGACCCTGTCTACGGCTATTTTGTTATTTGATTCCATGAGCCTTATCTATTTTGAGCAGTTCAGACGGGAAATTATGATTAAACGTCTCTCTGGTATGACAATCTATGAGCTTCATGGTAAGTATTTACTGGGGCAAGGTGGAGTTCTATTGCTTGGGCTAATCCTATCTAGTGTTTTAACGGGAGATAGCTTGATTAGCGCTCTAGTTGTAGCTTTGTTTGCTCTTAATGCCCTCTTGATTTTAGTAAGACAGGATAAAAAAGAAGAGGCTGGAAGTATGGCAGTATTGAAAGGAAAATAAGATGATTGATATTCAAGGATTGGAAAAGAAGTTTAATGACCGAGCGATTTTTTCTGGTTTAAATCTCAAGCTGGAGAAGGGCAAGGTTTATGCCTTAATCGGAAAGAGTGGAAGTGGCAAGACGACTTTACTTAATATCTTAGGAAAGTTAGAAAAGATTGATGGAGGACGAGTTCTCTATCAAGGGAAGGATTTAAAAACCATTCCCACTCGGGAGTATTTTCGAGACCAGATGGGCTATCTCTTTCAAAATTTTGGCCTCTTAGAAAACCAATCCATCAAAGAAAACTTGGATTTGGGCTTTGTTGGTCAAAAAATTTCAAAAGCAGAACGATTGGAAAAACAAGCTGAGGCTTTAGAAAAGGTCAATCTAGGGTATTTGGATCTAGAACAAAAAATTTATACTTTATCTGGAGGAGAGGCCCAACGAGTTGCTCTTGCTAAGACTATTTTGAAAAATCCACCCTTGATTTTGGCAGATGAACCAACAGCAGCTCTTGATCCTGAAAATTCAGAGGAAGTTATGAATCTCTTGGTGGGCTTGAAAGATGAAAATCGAATGATCATCATTGCGACCCATAATCCCCTAGTCTGGAATAAGGCCGATGAAATCATTGATATGAGGGAGCTTACTCATGTGTGAGAAAATTCGTATTCGCAGGGTATCTGATTATCCGAGTGCCAGAGGTGGTTTAGAAGACATCCTCATCATGGAAAACATGACCAATCATCTTCTTTTAGTTCAAATCCGAGTAAATGGGTATTTGCTGGATTTTGCAAGTATTGAAGGGCAAAGGCAAAAGCATTATCCTTTGAAAAATTTACCTCAAACGGTTGAACTGACAGTGGATAATGTGGAGGATGATGTGGATTTGACTCTACCTGAAAATCGAAGTTATAAAGAAGCTGATTTTTTTGAACGTATGTTTCGAGAGAACCGCTAAGTCCCCCTTTAAAGATTTCCAAGACTATCTTTCTTCATGAGGAAAGATAGTTTTTTGGTATGATTTTCACCCCCAAAATACAAGGGGAATGTGTTACAATAGTAGTAACAGATAATAGAAAAGAGAATAGATGAGAATTGCAGATTATAGCGTGACCAAGGCAGTGCTGGAGCGTCACGGTTTTACCTTTAAAAAATCCTTTGGGCAAAATTTCCTGACGGATACCAATATCCTTCAAAAGATTGTAGATACGGCTGAGATTGATGATCAGGTCAATGTTATCGAAATCGGGCCTGGGATAGGTGCTTTGACGGAATTTTTGGCTGAGCGTGCAGCAGAGGTCATGGCTTTTGAGATCGATAACCGTTTGGTACCGATTTTAGCAGATACCCTGCGTGATTTTGACAATGTGACCGTAGTCAACGAGGATATTCTCAAAGTCGATTTGGCGCAACATATCCAGAATTTCAAAAATCCTGACCTGCCAATCAAGGTAGTGGCTAATTTGCCTTATTACATCACGACGCCTATTCTCATGCACTTGATTGAAAGTGGCATTCCTTTTAGTGAGTTTGTGGTCATGATGCAAAAAGAGGTGGCGGATCGCATCTCAGCGCAGCCGAATACTAAGGCTTATGGTAGCTTGTCGATTGCGGTTCAGTACTACATGACTGCCAAGGTTGCCTTTATCGTACCTCGTACGGTCTTTGTGCCAGCGCCAAACGTGGACTCGGCTATCTTGAAAATGGTGCGCCGTCCAGAGCCAGCTGTAGCAGTAGAAGACGAGAGCTTCTTCTTTAAGGTTTCCAAGGCTAGTTTCACCCATCGCCGCAAGACATTGTGGAATAACTTGACAGGTTATTTTGGCAAGACTGAAGAGGTCAAGGACAAGCTGACCAAGGCTTTGGACCAAGCAGGCTTGTCACCAAGTGTACGTGGAGAAGCTCTCAGCTTGGCAGAATTTGCTAGCCTAGCAGATGCGCTCAAAGGACAAGGACTCTAAGATGCAGGGACAAATCATTAAGGCCTTGGCAGGCTTCTACTATGTAGAGAGTGAAGGTCGGGTTTATCAAACACGCGCGCGTGGGAATTTTCGTAAAAAAGGCCATACCCCTTACGTTGGGGACTGGGTAGATTTCTCTGCCGAGGAAAATTCAGAGGGTTACATTCTCAAAATTCATGAACGGAAAAACAGTCTGGTCCGTCCCCCTATTGTCAATATTGACCAAGCTGTAGTAATCATGTCTGTCAAGGAACCGGACTTCAACAGCAATTTGCTGGATCGCTTCTTGATTCTTTTAGAGCACAAGGGTATTCATCCCATCGTCTATATTTCCAAAATGGACTTGCTGGAAGATAGGTCAGAACTGGATTTTTATGAACAGACTTATCGTGATATTGGTTACGACTTTGTGACCCGTAAGGAGGAACTTTTGCCCTTGTTAACAGGCAAGGTTACAGTCTTTATGGGCCAGACAGGTGTCGGGAAATCAACTCTTCTCAATAAAATCGCACCTGATCTCAATCTTGAAACAGGAGAAATCTCAGACAGTCTGGGTCGTGGGCGCCATACCACTCGAGCTGTTAGTTTTTACAACCTCAATGGGGGTAAAATCGCAGACACACCAGGCTTTTCATCACTGGATTATGAAGTAACAACGGCTGAAGACCTCAATCAGGCCTTTCCCGAGATTGCTAGTGTCAGTCGAGACTGCAAATTCCGCACTTGTACCCATACCCATGAGCCGTCTTGTGCTGTCAAGCCAGCTGTAGAAGAAGGAATTATTGCCACCTTCCGTTTTGACAACTACCTGCAATTTCTCAGTGAGATTGAAAATCGCAGAGAAACCTATAAAAAAGTCAGCAAAAAAATACCAAAATAAGGAGAAACCTATGTCTCAATACAAGATTGCTCCGTCAATTCTGGCAGCAGATTATGCCAACTTTGAACGTGAAATCAAACGCCTAGAAGCAACTGGGGCAGAATATGCCCATATCGATATCATGGATGGTCATTTTGTACCGCAAATCAGTTTTGGTGCGGGTGTGGTCGAGAGTCTGCGCCCTCATAGCAAAATGGTCTTTGACTGCCACTTGATGGTGTCAAACCCTGAACACCACTTAGAAGACTTTGCGCGTGCAGGTGCGGATATCATCAGCATCCATGTGGAAGCAACGCCCCATATTCATGGAGCCCTCCAAAAAATTCGTTCACTCGGTGTCAAACCATCGGTTGTTATCAATCCTGGCACACCAGTTGAGGCCATCAAGCACGTCCTTCATCTAGTTGACCAAGTTTTAGTCATGACAGTTAACCCAGGCTTTGGTGGGCAAGCCTTTCTACCAGAGACCATGGATAAGGTCCGTGAGTTGGTCGCCCTTCGTCAGGAAAAAGGTTTGAAATTTGAGATCGAAGTCGATGGTGGGATTGATAACCAAACGATTGCTCAAGCCAAAGAAGCTGGTGCGACAGTTTTTGTAGCAGGTTCCTATGTCTTTAAGGGAGATGTTAATGAGCGAGTACAAACTCTCAGAAAACAACTGGACTAGGGTTGCCGTTTTTGCGGGCGGAGACCGCGGTCATTATCGGACAGATTTTGATTGCTTTGTCGGTGTAGATCGAGGCTCTCTCTGGGTCTTGGAAGAAGATTTGCCTCTTGCTCTAGCAGTTGGCGATTTTGATTCTGTGACGCAAGAAGAGAGAAAGATGATTCAAAAATGTGCCCAGTATTTTGTAAAAGCTCAGCCAGAAAAGGATGATACCGATTTGGAATTGGCCCTCTTAACCATCTTTGAGCAAAATCCTCAGGCTGAGGTTACTATTTTCGGTGCTTTGGGTGGTCGTATTGACCATATGCTGGCTAATGTCTTTCTACCTAGTAATCCCAAGTTGGCGCCCTATATGCGCCAGATAGAGATTGAGGATGGGCAAAATTTGATTGCCTATTGCCCAGAAGGGACCAGCCAGCTAGAACCCCGCTCGGACTACGACTATCTAGCCTTTATGCCGGTTAGGGATAGTCAGTTGACCATTCTTGGTGCCAAGTATGAGTTGACAGAGGAAAATTTTTTCTTTAAAAAAGTCTACGCTTCTAACGAATATATAGATAGGGAAGTGTCGGTGACTTGCCCAGATGGCTATGTAGTCGTGCTGCATAGCAAGGACAGGAGGTAGGATGGAAAGTTTACTTGTTCTATTATTGATTGCCAACCTAGCTGGCCTCTTTCTAATCTGGCAAAGGCAGGACAAGCAGGAGAAATATCTGACCAAGAGTTTAGAAGACCAGGCAGATCATCTGTCAGATCAGCTGGATTACCGCTTCGAACAAGCCAGACAAGCCAGCCAGTTAGACCAAAAAGATTTGGAAGTGGCTGTTAGTGACCGTTTGCAAGAAGTACGAATCGAATTGCACCAAGGCTTGACTCAAGTTCGTCAAGAAATGACAGATAATCTCTTGCAAACTAGGGATAAAACTGACCAACGTCTTCAGGCCTTGCAGGAATCAAACGAGCAACGCTTGGAACAGATGCGACAAACGGTTGAGGAAAAGTTAGAAAAGACCTTACAAACACGCTTGCAGGCCTCTTTTGAGACAGTTTCCAAGCAATTGGAGTCTGTTAATCGTGGTCTTGGAGAAATGCAGACAGTTGCCCGCGATGTCGGAGCCCTCAACAAGGTTCTCTCGGGGACTAAAACGCGAGGAATTCTGGGCGAATTACAACTGGGGCAAATCATCGAAGATATCATGACACCTGCCCAGTACGAACGAGAATACGCAACGGTTGAAAACTCTAGTGAACGAGTGGAGTATGCCATCAAGTTACCTGGACAAGGCGACCAAGAATACGTCTATCTACCAATTGACTCCAAGTTTCCGCTGACTGATTATTATCGCCTAGAAGAAGCCTATGAAGTGGGTGACAAGGACGAAATCGAACGCTGCCGTAAGTCGCTCCTAGCCAGCGTCAAGCGCTTTGCCAAGGATATCAAGAGCAAGTACATAGCGCCGCCTAGGACGACCAATTTTGGAATTTTGTTTGTTCCGACAGAAGGTCTCTATTCAGAAATCGTCCGCAATCCTGTCTTCTTTGATGATTTGAGAAGGGAGGAGCAGATTATTGTTGCAGGTCCAAGTACCCTATCAGCCCTTCTCAATTCTCTATCAGTTGGTTTCAAAACCCTCAATATTCAAAAGAGTGCCGACCATATCAGTAAGACCCTTGCTAGCGTTAAGACAGAGTTTGGCAAGTTTGGTGGTATTCTGGTCAAGGCACAAAAACATCTCCAACATGCCTCTGGCAATATTGATGAATTATTAAACCGTCGTACCACAGCTATCGAGCGGACGCTCCGTCACATTGAGTTATCAGAAGGTGAGCCTGCGCTTGATCTGCTGCAATTCCAAGAAAATGAGGAAGAATATGAAGATTAGTCACATGAAAAAAGATGAGCTATTTGAAGGCTTTTACCTAATCAAATCAGCTGACCTGAGGCAGACACGAGCTGGAAAAAACTACCTAGCCTTTACCTTTCAAGATGATAGTGGCGAGATTGAGGGGAAGCTATGGGATGCCCAACCTCATAACATTGAGGCCTTTACTGCAGGTAAGGTTGTCCACATGAAAGGACGCCGAGAAGTGTATAACAACACCCCTCAAGTCAACCAAATTACTCTCCGTCTGCCTCAACCTAGCGAACCCAATGACCCAGCTGATTTCAAGGTCAAGTCGCCAGTTGATGTCAAGGAAATTCGTGACTACATGTCGCAAATGATTTTTAAAATTGAAAATCCTGTCTGGCAACGGATCGTCCGAAATCTCTACACTAAATACGACAAGGAGTTTTACTCCTATCCAGCTGCCAAGACTAACCACCACGCCTTTGAAACAGGTTTGGCCTATCATACGGCAACCATGGTGCGTTTGGCAGATGCCATTAGTGAAATCTATCCTCAGCTCAATAAGAGTCTGCTCTATGCTGGGATTATGCTACATGACTTAGCTAAGGTTATTGAGTTGACAGGACCAGACCAGACTGAGTACACAGTACGAGGCAATCTACTTGGACATATCGCTCTCATTGATAGTGAAATTACTAAGACAGTGATGGAGCTCGGCATTGATGATAACAAGGAAGAAGTCGTTTTGCTTCGTCATGTCATCCTCAGTCACCACGGTTTACTTGAGTATGGAAGTCCAGTCCGTCCTCGTGTAATGGAAGCAGAGATTATCCATATGATTGACAATCTGGATGCTAGCATGATGATGATGACAACAGCTCTGGCTTTGGTAGATAAAGGAGAGATGACCAATAAAATCTTCGCTATGGACAATCGTTCCTTCTATAAACCAGATTTAGATTAATAATTTAAGAAAAACGAGCATTTTTTAGGATAAGAATGTTCGTTTTTTTATGTAAATATGGTATAATAGATAAAATATCAAAATTAAATGAAATGGGAAATAGAAATGAAATTAAGAAGAAGTGATCGGATGGTTGTCATTTCCAACTATTTGATTAATAATCCTTATAAACTAACTAGTCTCAATACTTTTGCTGAAAAGTATGAATCTGCTAAATCATCCATCTCAGAGGATATCGTTATTATCAAACGTGCCTTTGAGGAAATTGAGATCGGCCATATTCAGACAGTAACTGGTGCTGGTGGTGGTGTCATTTTCACACCATCAATCTCAAGCCATGATGCCAAGGAAATGGTTGAGGACTTGCGTGCCAAGTTGTCAGAAAGTGATCGTATCTTGCCAGGTGGCTACATCTACCTATCTGATTTGCTTAGTACACCAGCCATTTTGAAAAATATTGGTCGCATTATTGCCAAGAGCTTTATGGACCAAAAAATTGATGCGGTTATGACCGTAGCGACCAAAGGTGTTCCACTTGCAAATGCAGTTGCCAATGTTCTCAATGTTCCTTTTGTTATTGTTCGTCGTGATTTGAAAATTACTGAAGGTTCAACTGTTAGCGTCAACTATGTTTCAGGTTCAAGTGGTGATCGTATTGAGAAAATGTTCCTTTCAAAACGTAGTCTCAAGGCTGGTAGCCGCGTCTTGATTGTGGATGATTTCTTGAAGGGTGGCGGAACTGTCAATGGGATGATCAGTCTCTTGCGCGAGTTCGATTCAGAACTGGCAGGTGTGGCGGTCTTTGCGGATAACGCCCAAGAAGAACGTGAAAAGCAGTTTGACTACAAGTCACTCTTGAAGGTAACCAATATTGATGTCAAGAATCAAACTATCGATGTTGAGGTTGGTAATATCTTTGACGAAGAAAAATAAAAGATAGAATTAAAGGTTGGAACGATTGTCCCAGCCTTTCTTTGCAAATAGAATAGAAGGAAGCGTATGAAAATACCATTTATCGAAAGAGAAGACTTAGAAGCGATTGTTTCCGAGTTTCCGACTCCCTTTCACTTATATGACGAGAAGGGGATCCGCGAGAAGGCAAGGGCCGTCAATCAAGCCTTTTCGTGGAACAAGGGCTTTAAAGAATACTTTGCAGTTAAGGCTACTCCAACACCAGCCATTTTAAAAATTCTCCAAGAGGAAGGCTGCGGTGTGGACTGCTCTAGTTATGTAGAGCTCTTGATGAGTCATAAGCTTGAGTTTTCAGGGGCGGATATGATGTTCTCATCTAACAATACTCCAGATAGAGAGTATGCTTATGCGCGTGAATTGGGTGCGACTATTAACTTGGATGCCTTTGAAGATATTGAACATCTAGAACGTGCAGCAGGCATTCCAGAAATCATCTCATGTCGTTACAATCCTGGAGGCGTTTTTGAGCTAGGAACAGATATTATGGACAATCCTGGAGAAGCCAAGTTTGGCATGACCAAGGACCAGCTCTTTGAAGCTTTTGCCATCTTGAAGGAAAAAGGATCCAAGACTTTTGGGATTCACTCCTTCCTAGCATCCAATACCGTGACCCATCTCTATTATCCAGAGTTGGCTCGTCAGCTTTTTGAATTGGCTGTTGAAATCAAGGAAAAGTTGGGCATTTGGCTAGACTTTATCAATCTTTCTGGCGGTATTGGTGTCAATTATCGTCCAGACCAGGAACCAAATGATATTGCCTTGATTGGTGAAGGAGTTCGTAAGGTGTATGAAGAGGTCCTTACGCCAGCAGGTCTTGGTCAGGTTAAGATTTTCACCGAATTGGGTCGTTTTATGTTGGCACCTCACGGTGCTTTGGTCACAAGAGTCACTCATAAGAAGGAAACCTACCGTACCTATCTAGGTGTGGATGCATCAGCAGTCAACCTTATGCGTCCAGCTATGTACGGAGCTTATCATCATATTACTAACGTGACCCATCCAGATGGACCAACTGAAGTGGTAGATGTGGTTGGTTCACTCTGTGAAAACAATGATAAATTTGCAGTGAATCGCGAACTGCCTCATACAGAAATCGGTGATTTGCTGGTAATTCATGATACAGGTGCCCACGGTTTTTCAATGGGCTACCAGTACAACGCCAAACTTCGTTCTGCAGAAATCCTCTATACCAAAGAAGGTAAAGCCCGTCAAATCCGCCGTGCAGAGCGCCCTGAGGACTACTTTGCAACCTTGTATGGCTTTGATTTTGAAGAATAAAATGATAAGTAATTGAAAATGAAATTGAAAAACAGATTGCTTTCTAAAAAATAGGCAAAAATCTTGTTTTTCTTTCAAGTCGTGATATAATAAAACTATAAAACGTTTTCAAGGAAGGTAACGATATGTCTGAAGAAACAATTGATTATGGACAAGTGACAGGAATGGTGCATTCGACAGAAAGCTTTGGGTCAGTAGATGGGCCTGGCATTCGTTTTATTGTCTTTTTGCAGGGCTGTCACATGCGTTGCCAGTATTGCCACAACCCGGACACTTGGGCTATGGAGTCTAATAAATCACGTGAACGGACGGTAGATGATGTCTTGACAGAGGCTCTTCGCTACCGCGGTTTCTGGGGAAATAAGGGTGGGATTACAGTCAGTGGAGGAGAAGCCCTCTTGCAGATTGATTTCCTAATCGCCCTCTTTACCAAGGCCAAGGAAAAAGGAATCCACTGTACCTTGGATACCTGTGCCCTTCCATTCCGTAATAAACCACGTTACCTTGAGAAATTTGACAAACTCATGGCTGTCACTGACTTGGTCCTCTTGGATATCAAGGAAATAAACGAAGAACAGCACAAGATTGTCACTAGCCAAACCAATAAAAATATCTTGGCTTGTGCTAAGTATCTATCAGATATTGGAAAACCTGTCTAGATTCGCCACGTGCTAGTTCCAGGATTGACAGATAGAGATGATGACTTGATTGAACTTGGGAAGTTCGTCAAGACCCTCAAAAATGTGGATAAGTTTGAGATTCTACCTTATCACACCATGGGTGAGTTCAAATGGCGTGAATTGGGAATTCCTTATTCGCTCGAAGGGGTCAAACCACCAACAGCAGACCGCGTGAAAAACGCTAAAAAACTCATGGATACCGAAAGTTATCAAGACTATATGAAACGTGTACATGGATAAAAAGAAGCCTGATGGAAACATCGGGCTTTTAAGTTTATACAAATATATATAATTAAATAAAACAAAATTTTATACTCTTCGAAAATCTCTTCAAACCACGTCAGCGTCGCCTTACCGTACTCAAGTACAGCTTGCGGCTAGCTTCCTAGTTTGCTCTTTGATTTTCATTGAGTATTAAATCTTTTGACTCTTGAAATTCTGAAAAAAATCCGAAAATGAATATGTAAGATATAGTTACTTTTAGAAATATTAAATAGAATAGGAGAACATCTATGGAACAAAGTATTACTATTAAAAATTTATGTAAGTCATATGGGCAAACTCAAATTTTAAAAGATATTTCTTTTGAAGCAAAAGCAGGTAGAGTGACTGCTTTCCTAGGTCCAAATGGAGCTGGAAAAAGTTCAACCTTACGTATTTTATTAGGATTAGACAAAGCAACATCTGGTCTTACCAAAATTGGAGATCAGACTTATAAGGAATTAAAATTTCCTCTAAAGACTGTAGGAGCTTCATTTGACAGTGTAGGAGCTCCTGACGATAGGACTGTTTATCAACATTTGAAAATTGTTGCTGCTAGTAATGGGATATCCAGTCAGCGAATTGAACAAGTCTTGGATATGGTGGATATTAGCCATAAGAAAAAATCTAAAATTGGGAAATTATCATTAGGAGAAGGACAACGATTAGGAATTGCAACAGCTCTATTAGGAAATCCTCAATATCTGATATTGGATGAACCGACTAATGGGTTGGATCCAAGAGGAATTCGGTGGTTTAGAGAGTTTATAAAAAAACAAGCTCAAGAAGGGAAGACTGTCTTGCTATCATCTCATATATTATCGGAAGTGGAGGCAGTAACAGATGATGTAGTTATCATAAATAAAGGAAAAGTTCTTATAAAAGGGACTTTACAAGAAGTGATGAAAAATCTTTCCTCACTAGAAGAAGTCTTCTTTAATTTAACAGAGGGAGGAAAGTGACATGGCACTTATTTACTCTCTTCATTCTGAAATATTGAAATTACTTTATAGGAGAGCTACTCATGTTGTATTATTCTTGATACTGGTATTTCAAACGTTTTTAGCAAATATTGGTGCTTCTCAAATTGTTTCAGTTGGTATTCATGCTACACCAGAGACAAATCCAGAATTAGCAGAAGCTATACCTCCTATTGAATTTTTAGGTTTTGATGTCACTTTATTTGGTGTTTTTATTATGATTATCCTAGGCTCAATTTACGGAGCCGAGGAGTATAAATGCTCTGCTATTCGTACAAGCCTCCTCTCTATTACAAATCGAATTACTTTCCTAGTTTCAAAAACATTAGTTTGGCTTGTATTTTCTTTTTTCATTTCCTTTCTATCAATATTCCTTACGATTAACATGACACATTATGTTTTAGAACAAGATGGCTTATTGCTTTTTTCACTAAATGGAACAGTTTGGTTCTATATATTTTTAGCCAGTATAGCTTGGACTTTGTTGGGACTTCTAGCCTATATTATGGCTTTGACATTTAAAACAGCCATTGTTCCTCTATTATTTTTGCTTCCCCAAGTCTACAATTTAGGAACATTCTTAGCAAACTATATATCAGTTGCAAAATTTCTTCCAGTTGCATTGGGGCAAGGATTGATTGCTACATCTCCTCAAATTTTAGAACATAATAGTTTACAAAATATTTTATTGTTACTTTGTTGGAACTTCTCATTCTTGGCTTTAGCAATTTACCGCTTACTTAAGTCAGATATTGGAGGAGGTGAATAAGTTGAAAGAGCAACTTAAAAGTGAGTATCTCAAGTTTACTATGAATCCTTGGCACTGGTTGATTATAGGTGCTCTATTACTGTGTGTTCCGGCGATGGTTGTTTTTTTAAATAGTAAGCCAGACCAGTTGACTCTACAGTTTGTTTTGGAACAGCTACTGCAAAGTCTCTATTTAGGACAGGCAGGTTTCGTTAGTCTAGCGGTTCTATTTATAGGTCAAGAATTTACAGGTTCTAGCCTTCGTACCAGTTTTCTTACATGTCCAAATCGTTTGAAATTTATAATCTGTAAACTAGCTATTTTATTATGTATGGAAATTGTATTATTGGTCGCTGTAATATCATTATGTATACTAATCGCCCAAGGATACTACAATATTAATCTTTTGAGCAATATTAAACATGTTCTAACAATTCTATTTCCAGCTTGTATTTCTATTCTAACCTTCGCTCTTTTAAGTGGTATTTTTGTATTTATTTCCCAGTCTTTTATCTTAATTTTGGGAATAAGTTTATCCCTTTTGTTGGGGTTAGGACAAATGTTACTACAATTCAGTTCTTTGTTTAGAAATTTACCATTACTAGCTAGTATGAATTGTTTTTATACCTATCCATTGTCTCTTTATTATCCAGTGTGGCAAGGCTTAGGGATACAAATAGTTTGGTTATTAATTGTTTTTCTATTTGCTACATTGATACTTATAGGAAAAAATGTACGCTAAAGACAGGGGTTATCCTGTCTTTTTCTCAGTTAGTGCTATAATATATTCAGGAGGGTGAGTTATGGCTTATAAAATTTTGGTGGTAGATGATGATCTTGCTATTCTTCGCCTAATAAAAAAAGTACTAGAATATGAAAAATATGAAGTAGTCATACGAAATAAGATAGAAGAGATTGATCTTTGTGATTTTACAGGCTTTGACTTGATTTTATTAGATATTATGATGCCTGTTAGTGGTTTAGAAATCTGTCAGATGATTCGCGAGCAGATAACTGTTCCTATCTGTTTTATAACTGCTAAGGATATGGATGAAGATTTAGTAGCTGGAATTAATGCAGGTGCTGATGATTATATTATGAAGCCCTTTAGTATGCAAGAATTGTTAGCACGTGTTAAAATGCACTTACGTCGTGAAGAACGGATTAAAGGATATGTTCATCAAATAAAGATTGGGAAGCTTATACTATATACGGATAGTAAGGAACTATTTGTAAACGATGATAAGATTGCTCTGACAAGGAGGGAATTTGACATAGTGAATCTTTTGGCAAGCAACCCAAGTAAAATGTATTCTATTGAGGAAATTTATAATTATCTATATCCACAAAGTTCAGAAGCGCTTTTACGTTCGGTTTCAGAGTACATTTATCAAATTCGTCAAAAGCTGAAACCTTATCAATTAAATCCAATTAAAACCTTGTACGGTGGAGGATATCAATGGGTAGAATCAAAAGTTTTAGACAATTAATTCGAGAAACCTGTTGGAGAATTATTTGGCAGTTTAGTCTTGGCTTACTAATGGCCTATCTTATTCCCTTAGCTTCAGTATCTATACAAATAAATGAAGATGGGAAACCTCTAAACAATAGTGGTGTTCTATCAATCTTTTTTAATGTGTCATCATGGATATATATTTGCGTTTTATTGATTATTCTAATAAGTTATCACATTGGAAAATTGTTGAAAAAACTGAGTTATGAAATGACTTTGATTTATGAAAATAGTATATGGTTGGAGAGGGAATGTACAGACAGTTTAACGGTTAAAGAATTTCGCGAGACAGGAAATCGGATTATTGTGATGCAAGATAGAATTCGACAATTAATAGTTGATGAGAAACAGCAGAAGGAAGATTTAATATTTCAGGTTTCAGCAGCTTCTCATGATTTAAAGACTCCCTTAACCATTATTAGGGGAAATGTGGAATTTTTACAGGCGATAACTGAAAACGATCAATCTCAAGAATGCTTAGCAGATATAGGAAGAGCTAGTCAACAGTTACTAGATTATTTCAATCAATTGATTCACTACTCTAAAACCTATTATGATGATGAGACAGGTTGGACGGAGTATTCCTCTTCAGATTTTATCAATGAATTAGAGAAAGAAGTCTCTTTTTTGATAAAAGATCAGATGAAGTTTTCTTTTGAACAAAATGTGAAAGGAACTGGGAACTATTATATAAATCCATCTCTTCTGATTCGTGCAATACAAAATATTTTAACAAATGCTCTGGAGTATGCAGATAAACAGAATCCTAAAATTAAAATTAGGGTAGAGCAAGAGGAGAAAGAATTGAAAATAGGTATATGGAATAATGGCTCTGAATTTCCAGATGAAGTTTTAACTAATTTTGGGAAGCTCTTTTATCGTACGGATAAAGCTAGATCGGTTAAAGAGCAACATTATGGTATTGGACTTAGTTTTGTATGTAGAGTTGCAAAACTACACAAAGGCCGAGTTGAGCTTAGAAATAGAGACGAGGGAGCAGAAGTTTTAATAGCTGTGAATTGTATTAAATCATAGTGATTTACTTACTAATTTGTTATCATAGGATTTAAATAAATTTAAGATGTGAAAGTAGATAATAAAAAAGAATGAATGATATCTAGTTGATGAAAACTATTTATCATTCATTCTTTTTTTAATTATTGGATAATTTACATAGCTTTATCTCGAACGTTGTTTTCCAGCGTTGCGATTTTTGTGTTTTTTCTTGCTTGTGATAGCAGTTGGTTGCTCAGGTGTAACGTCTTTTCGTCCGCTTGGTGTAGAGAAAGCACGTGCTTTTGGTGGGTTCTTTGCCAATTCTTCACGGACTTTTTTGCGAAGTTTTGGACGAACGATATAGTTGACGATAAACTGTTGGAGAATCATCATGAAACCACCGACAACCCAGTAAAGTGTGACACTAGCTGGTGAGAAGAGGGAGAAGACGACGATCATGAGTGGGCTCATGTAAATCATTTTCTTGATTTGTTCTCTTTGCATTTCATCTTCTACTCCGTGAAGTGAAAGGAGCGATTGAAGATAGTAAAGAATACCAGCGCAGGCAACCAAAATCATACTTGGAGAACCTAGAGGAATGCCTAGGTAGCTTGCTTGAGCAACACCTTCAGTATGTTGGGCAGCAAAGTAGATGGCTGAGAAGAAAGGCATTTGAATGAGGATAGGGAAACATCCTACACCACCAAACATGCTGATGCCGTGCTCTTTTTGAGCAGCAAAGAGAGCTTGTTGGGCTTCGAGTTTTTCTTCTTGAGTAGTCGCTTCCTTGAGACGTGTTTGGTGTGGTTCAAGGACGTGCTTGAGGGCGTTCATCTTTTCAGAGTGAAGTGTCGCCTTCCATGATTGGTAGATACCAAGTGGCAGAATAATCAAGCGCACGATAATGGTTACGATGATAATAGCGACACCAAAGCCTAGACCTTTATCAGTAGCGAAGTACTTGATAGCTTCAGCCATAGGCGCTCCAATCGTATTCCAAATAAATCCTGTTGGCTGGCCTGTCGCTTTGTCTACTTGGACACAGCCTGTCAATACGAGCAACATAGCCACTCCCATAGCTGAGAGTGCAAAACGTTTAATAGATTTCACTGTTTTTATTCCTTCTTTAAAAATTATACCTTTCTATTCTACTGTTTTTTTGTAAAATATACAATAGTTCTAGAGACCTAATTTGCGATTTTAAAGTCAGGGTAAGGAGGAAAGTTGCTTAGTTCGACATCTAAGTAGCTGACTTTTGAAAAAGGTGTCGGCCCTTTTCGGATTTCTTGGATAAATTTTGCCATGGTAGCAGATGAGTCTGCTTGGGCTAATATTTCCACTGTGCCATCGTCGTTATTCCATACTCGGCCAGTGATGCCACCAATTTCAAGCGCTAAGCTATAGACACCCCAACGAAAGCCGACTCCCTGCACCCTACCTTGGGCAATCATTCTAACCTTTTGCATACCAAACCTCCTTGATTGTGTTATAATGTTTCTATGACTATTATAACCTCAAAAGCCAATTCTGTGGTAAAAAATGCCAAGAAATTACACCAAAAAAAATACCGCAAGTCTGCTTATTTGATTGAAGGATGGCACTTGTTTGAAGAAGCTGTTCAAGCTGGGATGACGATTGAGAAAATCTTTGCCTTAGAAAATTACCGAGATCAGTTAGCCGCTTTTCCGCAAACTGTCTGGGTTTCAGAGGATATTTTGCTAGATTTGGCAGATTCTCAGACTCCACAGGGAATTGTTGCGCTGGTTCAAAAAGAAGAAGTAGGACAAGTTGATTTTAGTCAGGGAAAGTTCTTATTTTTGGAAGATGTGCAAGATCCTGGTAATGTAGGAACCATCATTCGGACTGCGGATGCAGCAGGTTTTACTGGAGTAATTGTTTCAGATAAGTCGGCAGATATCTATAGTCTCAAGACCCTACGTTCCATGCAAGGCAGTCATTTTCATCTGCCTATTTATAGGATGTCTAGTCAAGCGCTTCTTAAGGAAGCCAAAGAGGCAGCTATCCCTGTGCTGGCAACAACTCTATCTAAAGATTCTGTTGATTACAGAGAACTGCCTCCTATAGAAAATTTTGTACTAGTCATGGGAAATGAGGGTCAAGGAATTAGTCCTCTCATGGCTGAAAGTGCAGACCAGTTGGTCCACATTAGTATGAAGGGGCAGGCGGAGAGTTTGAATGTTGCCGTTGCAGCCGGCATTTTAATTTTTCATTTAAGCTAATTTTAACTTTCTTTGTTATAATCAAGGAAAGATATTCATAGAAAAGGAGAAAATATGAATCACACTATTATTCACGACCGCGCAGGTCTCAATCAATTTTATGCTAAGGTTTATGCCTTTGTTGGTCTTGGAATCGGGCTATCCGCTTTAGTATCAGGCCTTATGTTGACGGTCTTTCAGTCTCAGTTAGTTTATTTTTTGATGCAGGGGCGTCTCTGGCTGACCATTGCTACTTTTGCAGAGCTAGCTCTGGTTTTCGTTGCCAGCAGTATGGCTTCAAAGAATAGTCCAGCGGCTCTTCCAGTATTTTTACTTTACTCAGTATTAAACGGCTTTACCCTTAGTTTTGTGGTGGCCTTCTATACTCCAGGGACAGTTTTATCTGCCTTTGTATCGAGTGCCCTTCTCTTTTTTGTCATGGCGGCAGTCGGTATGTTCACTAAGAAAGATTTGAGTGGGATTGGTCGAGCGATGATGGCAGCCCTCATCGGTTTGATTATTGCTATGATAGTCAATATTTTCTTGGCTAGCGGTTTCTTTGATTATATGATTAGTGTAGCCATGGTCTTGGTCTTCTCTGGGTTGATTGCTTGGGATAACCAAAAAATTCGCTATGTCTATGAACAATCACAAGGCCGCGTAGCGACAGGTTGGGTTGTGTCAATGGCTCTCAGTATCTATCTTGATTTTATCAATCTTTTCCTAAGTATTCTACGTATCTTTGGTCGCAATGACTAGAAAGTCCCTAACATCAGTGTTCGAAGGAGCACTGGTTTTTTCGTATTCGCTCTTTCCTTTTCTTGGAAATAGGTGTATAATGCTTTTAACTAATTTTTGAGGAGTAGTTTATGAAGAAAAGTTTTATTCATCAACAAGAAGAGATTTCCTTTGTCAAAAACACTTTTACCCAGTATTTGAAAGATAAGTTAGAAGTTGTCGAAGTTCAAGGTCCCATCTTGAGCAGGGTCGGCGACGGGATGCAGGATAACTTATCAGGTGTGGAGAATGCCGTATCGGTCAAGGTTCTCCAAATCCCTGATGCTACTTATGAAGTTGTGCACTCCCTTGCCAAATGGAAACGCCATACCTTGGCTCGTTTTGGTTTCGGTGAAGGTGAAGGGCTTTTTGTCCACATGAAGGCCCTTCGTCCAGACGAAGATTCGCTGGATGCGACTCACTCTGTTTATGTTGACCAGTGGGACTGGGAGAAAGTTATCCCAAATGGTAAACGGAATATCGCTTATCTAAAAGAAACAGTCGAGAAGATTTACAAGGCTATTCGTCTTACTGAGCTAGCTGTTGAAGCCCGTTATGACATCGAATCGATCTTGCCAAAACAAATCACCTTTATCCACACAGAAGAGTTGGTAGAACGCTACCCAGACTTGACACCAAAAGAGCGTGAAAATGCTATCTGTAAAGAATTTGGTGCTGTTTTTTTGATTGGTATCGGTGGGGAATTACCAGACGGTAAACCACATGATGGACGGGCACCAGATTATGATGACTGGACAAGCGAATCTGAAAATGGCTACAAGGGTCTAAATGGCGATATTCTTGTCTGGAATGAGTCTCTGGGTGGAGCCTTTGAGTTGTCTTCTATGGGAATCCGTGTTGATGAAGAAACGCTTCGCCGTCAGGTTGCCATCACAGGTGATGAAGACCGCTTGGAATTGGAATGGCACAAGGCTCTATTGAATGGCCTATTCCCATTTACAATCGGTGGAGGAATTGGACAATCTCGGATGGCTATGTTCCTACTTCGCAAGAAACACATCGGAGAAGTACAAACAAGTGTTTGGCCTCAAGAAGTGAGAAATACTTACGAAAATATTTTGTAAAGAATCGAACCGCAAGGTTCGGTTTTCTTTCTCTTTTCGCTCATAATTTGGTATAATAAACGGTATGAAAATCGTATCAGGAATCTATGGGGGACGTCCCCTCAAGACACTAGAAGGCAAGACGACAAGACCTACTTCGGATAAGGTTAGGGGAGCTATCTTTAACATGATAGGTCCCTACTTTGAAGGTGGAAGAGTCTTGGACCTGTATGCAGGTAGTGGTGGTTTATCTATCGAGGCAGTCTCACGTGGCATGTCCAGCGCTGTTTTGGTGGAGCGAGACCGTAAGGCTCAGACCATCGTGGCTGAAAATATTCAGATGACCAAGGAAGTTGGAAAATTTCAACTTCTCAAAATGGATGCAGAGAGAGCATTGGAACAAATATCTGGGAAATTTGACCTCATTTTCTTAGACCCTCCTTATGCCAAGGAACAAATCGTAGCAGATATTGAAAAAATGGCTGAGAGAGAGCTTTTTTCTGAAGATGTCATGGTCGTGTGTGAGACGGATAAGACGGTTGAACTTCCAGAAGAAATTGCCTGTCTGGGTATCTGGAAGGAAAAGAGTTATGGAATTAGTAAGGTGACAGTCTATGTCAGATAAGATTGGATTATTCACAGGCTCATTTGATCCGATGACAAATGGGCATCTGGATATGATTGAGCGGGCGAGCAGACTTTTTGATAAGCTTTATGTGGGTATTTTTTTTAATCCTCACAAACAAGGGTTTCTCCCTATCGAAAATCGTAAACGGGGGGTAGAAAAAGCTGTGAAACATTTGGAAAATGTTGAAGTTGTGTCTTCTCATGATGAATTGGTAGTTGATGTTGCAAAAAGACTGGGGGTTGCTTTCCTAGTGCGAGGCTTGAGAAATGCGTCAGATTTGCAATATGAAGCCAGTTTTGATTACTACAACCATCAGCTGTCTCCTGGTATAGAAACCATTTATTTACATAGCAGACCGGAGCATCTCTATATCAGTTCATCAGGCGTGAGAGAGCTTTTGAAGTTTGGTCAGGATGTTGCCTGCTATGTTCCTGAGAGTATTTTGGAGGAAATAAGAAATGAAAAAAAAGATTAGATGGCCCTTATATGTTATTGCGGCCTTGATTGTGACTTTCTTGGCGTTTGTAGTGCCCTTGCCCTACTACATAGAGGTTCCAGGTGGTTCGGAAGATATTCGCCAAGTCCTTAAAGTCAATGACACAGAAGATAAGGAAGCAGGTGCCTATCAATTCGTTACAGTTGGTGTCCAACACGCTACTTTAGCCCATATGATTTATGCTTGGTTGACGCCTTTTACAGATATTCGTAGTGCCCAGGAGACTACAGGTGGTTCTTCTGATGTAGAATTTATGCGGATCAATCAATTTTACATGCAAACATCACAAAACATGGCTAAGTATCAAGGGCTAAAAACAGCTGGTAAGGATATTGAACTCAAATACCTTGGGGTTTATGTCTTGACTGTGACGGATAATTCGACCTTTAAAGGGATTCTTAACATCTCTGATACCGTCACAGCAGTCAATGATCAGACCTTTGATAGTTCCAAAGACTTGATTGATTACGTCAATTCTCAAAAGCTAGGAGACTCAGTTAAAGTGACCTATGAAGAGGATGGGCAAACCAAGTCTGCAGAAGGAAAGATTATCACCTTGGAAAATGGCAAAAATGGAATTGGAATCGGTTTGATTGACCGTACGGAAGTGACCAGTGATGTCCCAATTCGCTTTTCAACAGCTGGTATCGGCGGTCCAAGTGCAGGTCTCATGTTTAGTCTGGCCATCTATACCCAAATAGCTGACCCTGGCCTTCGTAATGGTCGTATCGTTGCTGGTACAGGTACCATTGACCGTGATGGGAATGTGGGGGACATTGGAGGTATTGATAAGAAAGTTGTAGCTTCGGCTAGAGAAGGTGTCGCGATTTTCTTTGCCCCGGATAACCCTGTTAGCGAAGAAGAACAAAAAGCACATCCTGATGCGAAAAACAACTACCAAACAGCCCTGGAAGCAGCTAAAACAATCAAGACAGATATGAAAATCGTGCCCGTTAAAACCCTACAAGATGCAATTGATTACTTGAAAAACAATCCCTAGATTTTGAGGGGAATTTCCAAACTAGCGCGTAAACAGAGAAGATGGTATAATAGTCAAATGGTTCAATTATTATTCACTCTAAGCAGTCATATACTCTTTATTTATGTGAGTTTTTACCTTTTAAAGGATCTTGTTAGATGGGAAAAGGTTTTAAAAGTGACAACTGAGAATACAGGAAAAGTTCGTTTACTAGTAGCCTTTTTCAGCATTGTAATGGGCTACATCATGAGTTCTTTCTTTATCAGCCTGTATCAGTTGTGGCAAGAAGCACTTAGAGGACTATTATAAAATCAAGAGTAAAGGAAATAAGTATGGAAAAAATTGTGGTTCAAGGTGGCGATAATCGTCTGGTAGGAAGTGTTACGATCGAGGGGGCAAAGAATGCAGTCTTGCCCTTGTTAGCAGCGACTATTCTAGCAAGTGAAGGAAAGACTGTTTTGCAGAACGTTCCTATCTTGTCAGATGTTTTCACTATGAATCAGGTGGTTCGTGGTTTGAATGCCAAGGTGGATTTTAATGAAGAAGCTCATCTTGTTGAGGTGGACGCGACTGGCGATATCACTGAGGAAGCTCCTTATAAGTATGTCAGCAAGATGCGTGCATCCATCGTTGTCTTGGGGCCAATCCTTGCTCGTGTAGGTCATGCTAAGGTATCCATGCCAGGCGGTTGTACGATTGGTAGCCGTCCTATTGATCTGCATTTGAAAGGTCTAGAAGCTATGGGAGCTAAGATTAGCCAGACAGCTGGTTATATCGAAGCCAAGGCTGACCGCTTGCAAGGCGCTCTTATATATATGGATTTCCCAAGTGTTGGTGCTACACAAAACTTAATGATGGCGGCGACTCTGGCTGATGGTGTGACAGTGATTGAGAATGCTGCGCGTGAGCCTGAGATTGTTGACCTAGCCATTCTTCTCAATGAAATGGGAGCTAAGGTTAAGGGTGCTGGTACAGAGACTATTACCATTACCGGTGTTGAGAAACTTCATGGTACGACTCACAATGTAGTCCAAGACCGTATCGAAGCAGGAACCTTTATGGTAGCTGCTGCCATGACTGGTGGTGATGTCTTGATTAAAGACGCTGTCTGGGAGCACAACCGTCCCTTGATTGCCAAATTGCTTGAAATGGGAGTGGAAGTGACAGAGGAGACTGAAGGGATTCGAGTTCGCTCTCAACTAGAAAATCTAAAAGCCGTCCATGTGAAAACCTTGCCCCACCCAGGATTTCCAACAGATATGCAGGCTCAATTTACAGCCTTGATGACCGTTGCAAAAGGGGAATCAACTATGGTGGAGACAGTTTTCGAGAATCGTTTCCAACATCTAGAAGAAATGCGCCGCATGGGCTTGCATTCTGAGATTATCCGTGATACAGCTCGTATTGTTGGTGGACAGCCTCTCCAGGGAGCAGAAGTTCTTTCAACTGACCTTCGTGCCAGCGCAGCTTTGATTTTGACAGGTTTGGTAGCACAGGGAGAAACTGTGGTCGGTAAATTGATTCACTTGGATAGAGGTTACTACCGATTCCATGAGAAGTTAGCACAGTTAGGTGCTAAGATTCAGCGGATTGAGGTAAGTGATGAAGATGAATAAGAAATCAAGCTACGTAATCAAGCGTTTACTTCTAGTCATTTTGGTACTGTTTTTAGGTGCTCTAGCTCTAGGAATTGGCTTAATGGTGGGTTATGGAATCTTGGGCAAGGGGCAAGATCCATGGGCTATCTTGTCTCCAGCAAAATGGCAGGAATTAATCCATAAATTTACAGGAAATTAGGCTGGCTTTCCAGCCTTTTTCTAAAGGAAGGGAGAAATATGGATAAAAAAACAAGACAGGCACTGATCGGACTGCTAGTGTTATTACTTTTATCTGCGGGGAGCTACTATATCCAGCAGATGCAGTTGATACCAAATAGTCCCCAAACCAAAGTTAGTCAGAAAAAACAGGCTTCTGAAGCTCCAAGTCAAGCATTGGCAGAAAGTGTCTTAACAGACGCAGTCAAAAGCCAAATAAAAGGGAGTCTTGAGTGGAATGGATCAGGTGCTTTTATCGTCAATGGCAATAAAACAAATCTAGATGCCAAGGTTTCAAGTAAGCCCTACGCTGATAATAAAACAAAGACAGTCGGCAAAGAAATAGTGCCAACTGTAGCAAATGCCCTCTTGTCTAAGTCTACTCGCCAGTACAAGAATCGTGAAGAAACTGGGAATGGTTCGACTTCTTGGACTCCTCCAGGCTGGCATCAGGTCAAGAATCTAAAGGGATCTTATACCCATGCGGTTGATAGAGGTCACTTGTTAGGATATGCCTTAATCGGTGGCTTGGATGGTTTTGATGCCTCGACAAGCAATCCTAAAAATATTGCTGTTCAGACAGCCTGGGCAAATCAGGCACAGGCAGAGGATTCGACTGGTCAAAACTACTATGAAAGCATGGTGCGTAAAGCCTTGGACCAAAACAAGCGTGTCCGCTACCGTGTAACCCTCTATTACGCTTCAAAAGAGGACTTAGTTCCTTCAGCTTCACAGATTGAAGCCAAGTCTTCAGACGGGGAATTGGAATTTAATGTCCTAGTTCCCAATGTTCAAAAGGGGCTTCAACTGGATTACCGAACTGGAGAAGTGACTGTTACTCAGTAAAATACAAAAACAACTCCTATATCACTTGTGGATATAGGAGTTGTTTTTACTAGTTTAAGTAGGGCTACAATAGACACTAATACTCATTGAAAATCAAAGTGCAAACTAGGAAGTTAGCCGCAGGTTGCTCAAAGCACAGCTTTGAGGTTGCAGATAAAGCTGACGTGGTTTAAAGAGATTTTCGAAGAGTATGAGAAAAAATAATATGTACTGGACTATATTTTGTGATATAATAAAGGATAAGATACTATTTTAGGAGAAGAACTATGGAAGACCCAAGTAGTCAGAATTTGTTGCTACAATTTGTTTTATTGTTTATCTTGACAGTGTTAAATGCTTTTTTCTCAGCCACAGAAATGGCTATGGTTTCTCTTAACCGTTCGCGAGTTGAACAAAAGGCAGAAGAGGGAGATAGACGCTATATCCGTCTGCAGAAAGTACTAGAAAATCCTAACCATTTTTTATCAACCATTCAAGTAGGAATTACCCTGATTACGATCTTATCAGGGGCAAGTTTAGCTGATACTCTAGGACGTATGATTGCATCTTGGCTTGGAAATGGCGAAACAGCTAATGCTGTCGCAAGTTTCCTATCTTTAGCATTTTTGACTTATATTTCCATCGTTTTTGGGGAATTGTATCCTAAGAGAATCGCTCTTAACCTAAAGGATGCCTTGGCGATTCGAACAGCACCGATTATCATTGGGTTAGGAAAACTAGTGAGTCCCTTTGTTTGGTTTTTGTCTGCTTCAACCAATTTCTTAAGCCATTTGACACCTATGTCATTCGATGATGTGGACGAAAAAATGACCCGTGATGAAATTGCCTATATGTTGACCAATAGTGAGGAAACCCTAGATGCTGATGAAATTGAGATGTTACAGGGAATCTTTTCACTGGACGAATTAATGGCCAGAGAAGTCATGGTTCCTCGAACGGATGCCTTTATGGTAGATATTCAGGATGATAGTCAAACCATTATCCAAAGTATCTTGAAACAGAACTTTTCTCGTATTCCTGTTTATGATGGTGACAAGGACAATGTCATTGGTTTGGTTCACACCAAGAGTCTTCTCCAGGCAGCCTTTGTAGATGGTTTTGATAACATCGTATGGAAAAAAATTTTACAAGATCCACTTTTTGTTCCTGAAACTATTTTTGTGGATGACTTGTTAAAAGAATTGCGCAATACCCAAAGACAAATGGCAATTTTGCTAGATGAATACGGTGGGATGGCTGGTTTGGTGACCTTAGAAGACCTCTTAGAGGAGATTGTCGGAGAGATTGACGACGAAACCGACCGTGCTGAAGTTTATGTTCATACTATTGGTGAGAATACCTACATCGTTCAAGGTACCATGAATCTCAATGACTTTAATGACTACTTTAATGTTGAACTGGAAAGTGATGACGTTGATACCATCGCTG
This sequence comes from Streptococcus sp. LQJ-218, assembly GCF_003428885.1. GTDB lineage: Bacteria > Bacillota > Bacilli > Lactobacillales > Streptococcaceae > Streptococcus. The sequence continues at coordinate 86,901 of NZ_QQRU01000006.1, read as the reverse complement.
GTTATTATTTGACAGGAGTTGGAACTATTCCAACGACTGAGAAACTTAGCTATGAATTGGAAAGTGCAAACAAACACATTACATTAATCAATGATAAAGTTAAAAATGGGCGTGTGACTAAAGTCAAGGTTCAAATTACAGAAATTGAATTAGAAGAAGAAACAGAGTAAACAAAAGACTTTTGTCACCATGCGTGACAAAAGTCTTTTTCAGCTTCAAAAGTTCTTTAAGGACTTTATAACAACGAATACGAGAAACTAGAGCTTATTTTAGTTACCTTCATATAGAAATCGTATTCTGGGAAAAAGTCTGTCCCAATTCATTCACCAAAGTTTTTATTTATCGGAAGAAAAACAAAAAGCCCGTAAACTAGAGCTTTCTTTTCGTTGAATTCCTATAAACTAGGTAAAATAAGGCGGTAGACGGATTTGAACCGACGATCAAGCTTTTGCAGAGCCGTGCCTTACCACTTGGCTATACCGCCTTAACGTTTATTATTATACCTTGAAAATGATTTTCAGTCAATAGCTTTTTCAGATTTTTTGTATCAATAAGCCTAAATATTCTGAAAATTCGTTTACTTTTCTTGAAATCTATGATATAATTGATGATAACCTATACTTTATAAAGAGGAGTAAATAAATGAAAAAAAGTCAAGTGCTTGCTGTAGCGGGGGCTACCTTATTAGCGTCAGGAGTTCTAGCTGCGTGTTCAAACACTAGTTCAAATAATGCTAAACTAGCAAAAGATTACCAATATGTTTATCAAACAGACCCAGAAACTTTGGATTATATCGTTAGCAATATCGATTCAACATCTTTTATCACAACGAATGCTGTAGATGGTTTGTTGGCTAACGATAAATATGGTAATCTGGTTCCTTCTATCGCTGAATCATGGACAGTTTCAAAAGATGGTTTGACTTATACCTATAAAATCCGTCAGGATGCTAAATGGGTGACAGCAGAGGGAGAAGAATACGCTCCTGTAACTGCTAAAGACTTCGTTACTGGTTTGAAACATGCTGTAGATGGAAAATCAAAAGGACTTTCAATTGTTAGCTCTTCTATTAAGGGATTAGAAAGCTACATCAAGGGTGAAACAAGCGATTTTTCAACCGTTGGTGTAAAAGCACTTGATGACCAAACACTAGAATATACCTTGAACCAGCCAGAAACTTTCTGGAATGACAAGACAACTAGTGGTGTTTTGATGCCAGTTAATGAAGAGTTCTTAACTTCAAAAGGGGAAGGTTTTGGTGCCCCAACAGATGCTAACTCTATTCTTTATAACGGTCCATTTGTCTTGAAGGCTGTAACTCCAAAATCATCTATCGAGATGGCTAAAAATGACGCTTACTGGGACAAAGAAAATGTAAAAATTGAGAACGTTAAGTTCACTTTCTGGGATGGTAAGGACCAGGATGTGATTGCTAAAGGTTTTTCTGATGGTCAATATAGCAAGGCTCGTATCTTCCCTACAAGTTCTACATATGAAAAATATGCAGCTGACTTCAAAGATAATATTTACTTTAACGAACCAGGTGCGGGTGTTGCAACTGTCAGCTTGAATTATGGTCGTACAACCTATAACCACACTGCCAAAACAAGTGATGCTCAAAAGACATCTACTCAGAAAGCATTGCTAAACAAGGAATTCCGTCAAGCCTTGAACTTTGCAGTCGATCGTAATTCTTATTCTGCTCAAACAAATGGTACTGATGGAGCCGCAGTAGCCATCCGCAATACGTTTGCACCTTATAATCTTCAAGTTGGTAAGAAAACATTTGGTGAGTTGGTACAAGAAAGCTTGGCTAAGACAAATTCTTCTACTTGGTCAAACGTGTCTCTAGCAGATTCTCAAAATGGACTTTACAATGAAGAAAAAGCTAAAGAAGTCTTTGCTAAAGCTAAATCAAGCCTACAAGCTGAGGGTGTTGAATTTCCAATTCACTTGGATGCTTTGGTTATCCAAGAATCAACAGCGGTTGTAAACCGTGTTCAATCATTGAAACAATCAATTGAAAAAGTATTGGGTTCAGATAATGTTGTTGTAGACTTACAACAAATGACTCAAGCAGAAGCTTTACCAATTTCATTTAGCGCTCCAACAGCTAAAGAGCAAGACTGGGATATCCATACCTTGCTAGGATGGAACCCTGACTATCAAGATCCTTCTACTTTCTTGGATCAGTTCGTCCTTAAGGGAGGAAGTACTCGTCTTTACCTTGGTATTGACCAAAATACAGATGCATCAGTAGTGGGCAAACTTGCTTTAGCTGATTATGGAAAATTACTTGATGACGCAAACAGTGAAAACCAAGATGTTCAAAAACGTTATGAAAAATACGCAGTAGCACAAGCTTGGTTGACTGACAACGCTTTGACAATTCCAGTAATGGCAGGGCCTAAAGAAACGGCTGTTTCATATGTTTCAAAAGTTCTACCATTTAGCTCTTCATATTCTGTAGCCGGCCTTAAAGGTGAAACTTCAGGATACTTGAAGTACACTGAAGTTGGTGAAAAAGCAATCACCAAAGAAGAGTATGAAAAAGCTCGTGAAAAATGGTTGAAAGAAAAGACTGAATCAAACGAGAAAGCTCAAAAAGAATTGGCAAGTCATGTGAAGTAAATAATTTTCAATAGAACTTTCTCTCCATGAGGAGAAGGTTCTTTTGGGATTTTTAAAAGAAATGATATGAAAAAATATATTTTTATGCGTGTTTTACGGTCATTGGTTTCTATCTTCTTAGTAACAACCTTGACTTACACGATTATCTATACAATGGTTCCTCGAAAATTGATTTTCAAACAGGATACCAACTATAACAAAATTGCGACAACTGCTGATAAACGTGATAACTATGAAAATACTGTTTATGAGCGTATGGGCTATATCGAGTACTACGATACCAAAGAGTTGCAAGAAAAAGCTAGTCAGATGGATGCTTCTGTAACCGTTGAAGCCAATGATACCAACAAGGCTATCTACGAAAAATACATCAAACAGATCGGTCATGGTTGGACCTTGGGAGAATTTACTGAAAGTGGGCAATTCTACGCTACTCGTGAAATCCCAATTTTCGAACGTGTTTTCAAATTTTATGCTAACTTGATTGATATTGACCATACAAATAAAATCAAAGACCCTGAAAACCCAGACTTGAAACGTTACCTTCGTTTCGAAAATGATCCAGCTATCGGATGGTCCTTGGTCGGTTCAGGAACCAAACACAAATATCTCTTGTACTTCAACAGTCAGTTCCCATTTGTGCATCAAAACTTTGTGAACATTAATTTAGGTGACTCTTATCCAACCTATGCTAATAGCCCAGTTTTACAGGTTATTACTCAGGGACAAGGACAAACAAAAACATCTCAAGTTCAGTTCCCAACAGGTAAGAAAACTTCTTCTGTAAATATTTACTCAAGAACCTACAAATCACCTAGTCAGGCTGACTCTCGTGAGGTAGCCAACTACGGAAAAGATGATCCTTATACAGCTACGGAAAGCAACTACCAATATCCTTCCATGATTGTTAGTTCTGCAGTCGTGGGATTGATTGGTTTGGTAATTTCTTATGCGATTGCTGTACCGCTTGGTTCAGCCATGGCTCGCTTCAAGAACACGTGGATTGATAGCTTCTCAACAGGTGTTTTGACCTTCTTGATGGCTCTTCCAACCATTGCCTTGGTTTATATTATCCGTTTAGCTGGTTCTTCAATCGGCTTGCCAGATTCATTCCCTATCTTGGGTGCTGGAGATTGGCGTTCGTATGTTTTACCAGCAGTTATCCTTGGTTTGTTGGGTGCTCCTGGTACAGCTATTTGGATTCGTCGTTACATGATTGACTTACAATCACATGACTTTGTTCGTTTTGCTCGTGCCAAAGGTTTGTCTGAAAAAGAAATTTCAAACAAACACATATTTAAAAATGCTATGGTTCCGTTGGTTTCAGGAATTCCGGGTGCGGTTATCGGGGTTATTGGTGGTGCAACCCTTACTGAAACAGTCTTCGCCTTCCCAGGTATGGGTAAAATGTTGATTGACTCTGTAAAAGCATCTAATAATTCTATGGTCGTTGGTCTTGTTTTCATCTTTACATGTATTTCTATCTTCTCACTTCTTTTGGGAGATATTTGGATGACAATTATTGACCCACGTATTAAATTGACTGAGAAAGGAGGCAAATAATGTCTACAATCGATAAAGAAAAATTTCAGTTCGTAAAACGTGACGATTTTGCCTCTGAGACCATTGATGCTCCAGCCTATTCATACTGGAGATCAGTGTTTAGACAATTTATGAAGAAAAAATCAACTGTAGTCATGTTGGGGATCTTGATAGCTATCATTTTGATGAGTTTCATCTACCCAATGTTTTCTAAGTTTGATTTCAATGATGTCAGCAAGGTAAACGACTTTAGTGCTCGTTATATCAAGCCAAATGCTGAGCATTGGTTCGGTACCGACAGTAATGGTAAATCGCTCTTTGACGGTGTTTGGTTCGGAGCGCGTAACTCTATCCTCATTTCTGTGATTGCGACAATGATTAACTTGGTTATCGGTGTCTTTGTCGGTGGTATTTGGGGAATTTCAAAATCAGTCGACCGTGTGATGATGGAAGTTTACAACGTCATCTCAAATATCCCATCTCTTTTGATTGTCATTGTCTTGACTTACTCAATCGGAGCTGGGTTCTGGAACCTGATTTTTGCCATGAGTGTAACGACTTGGATTGGGATAGCCTTCATGATTCGTGTGCAAATCTTGCGCTATCGTGACTTGGAGTACAACTTGGCTTCACGTACTTTGGGAACACCGACCTTGAAGATTGTTGCTAAAAATATCATGCCGCAATTGGTATCTGTTATTGTGACAACGATGACTCAAATGCTTCCAAGCTTTATCTCATACGAAGCCTTTCTATCTTTCTTTGGTCTTGGGCTACCAATTACGGTACCAAGTTTGGGTCGTTTGATTTCGGATTATTCACAAAATGTAACAACCAATGCTTACTTGTTCTGGATTCCATTGACAACCCTTGTCTTGGTATCCTTGTCCCTTTTCGTAGTTGGTCAAAACTTAGCGGATGCTAGTGATCCACGTACACATAGATAGGAGTAGAAATGACAAAAGAAAAAAATGTAATTTTGACTGCTCGCGATATTGTCGTGGAATTTGACGTTCGTGACAAAGTCTTGACAGCCATTCGTGGCGTTTCCCTTGAACTAGTTGAAGGGGAAGTGTTAGCCTTGGTAGGGGAGTCAGGATCAGGTAAATCTGTTTTGACAAAGACCTTCACAGGTATGCTTGAAGAAAATGGTCGCATTTCCCAAGGAAGTATTGACTACCGTGGTCAAGATTTGACTGTCTTGTCTTCTCACAAGGATTGGGAACAAATTCGTGGTGCTAAGATTGCGACTATCTTCCAGGACCCAATGACTAGTTTGGACCCAATTAAAACAATTGGTAGTCAGATTACAGAAGTTATTGTAAAACACCAAGGAAAAACAGCCAAAGAAGCAAAAGAATTGGCCATTGACTATATGAATAAGGTTGGGATTCCAGACGCAGGTAGACGTTTTGATGAATACCCCTTCCAATATTCTGGAGGAATGCGTCAACGTATCGTTATTGCGATTGCCCTTGCCTGCCGACCAGATGTCTTGATCTGCGATGAGCCAACGACTGCCCTTGATGTAACCATTCAAGCTCAGATTATTGATTTGCTGAAGTCCTTGCAAAATGAGTACAATTTCACAACCATCTTTATCACCCACGACCTTGGTGTGGTAGCAAGTATTGCGGATAAGGTAGCAGTTATGTATGCAGGAGAAATCGTTGAGTATGGAACTGTTGAGGAAGTCTTCTATGACCCTCGCCATCCATATACATGGAGTCTCTTGTCTAGCTTGCCTCAGCTTGCTGATGATAAAGGGGATCTTTACTCAATCCCAGGAACACCTCCGTCACTTTATACTGACCTGAAAGGGGATGCTTTTGCCTTGCGTTCTGACTATGCAATGCAGATTGACTTCGAACAAAAAGCCCCTCAATTCTCAGTATCAGAGACGCATTGGGCTAAAACTTGGCTTCTTCATGAGGATGCTCCAAAAGTAGAAAAACCAGCTGTGATTGCAAATCTCCACGATAAAATCCGTGAAAAAATGGGATTTGCCCATCTGGCAGACTAGGAGGAAGGAAATGTCTGAAAAATTAGTAGAAATCAAAGATTTAGAAATTTCCTTCGGTGAAGGAAGTAAGAAGTTTGTCGCGGTTAAAAATGCTAACTTCTTTATCAACAAGGGAGAAACTTTCTCGCTTGTAGGTGAGTCAGGTAGTGGGAAAACAACTATTGGTCGTGCGATTATTGGGTTAAATGATACGAGTAATGGTGATATCATTTTTGATGGTCAAAAGATTAATGGTAAGAAGTCGCGTGAACAAGCTGCGGAATTAATTCGTCGTATCCAGATGATTTTCCAAGATCCTGCCGCAAGTTTGAATGAGCGTGCGACTGTCAATTATATTATTTCTGAAGGTCTTTACAATCACCATTTATTTAAGGATGAAGAAGAACGTAAGGAGAAAGTTCAAAATATTATCCGTGAAGTAGGTCTGCTTGCTGAGCACTTGACTCGTTACCCTCATGAATTCTCAGGTGGTCAACGTCAACGTATCGGTATTGCCCGTGCCTTAGTCATGCAACCAGACTTTGTTATTGCGGATGAGCCTATTTCAGCCTTGGACGTTTCTGTACGTGCCCAAATCTTGAACTTGCTCAAAAAATTCCAAAAAGAACTTGGTTTGACCTATCTCTTTATCGCCCATGACTTGTCGGTTGTTCGTTTTATTTCAGATCGTATCGCGGTTATTTACAAGGGTGTTATTGTAGAGGTTGCAGAAACAGAAGAATTGTTTAACAATCCAATTCATCCATATACTCAGGCCTTGCTTTCTGCGGTACCAATTCCAGATCCAATATTGGAACGAAAGAAGGTCCTGAAGGTTTATGACCCAAGTCAACACGACTATGAGACTGATAAACCTTCTATGGTTGAAATTCGTCCAGGTCACTATGTTTGGGCTAACCAAGCCGAATTGGCACGTTACCAACAAGGATTAAACTAATAATGGTTTTATAATTTCCATGTCAACTTTTATGGAAATTATAAACCTTTTTTGTTGGACTGATTTGAAAAACTTTGAAAGAATTTTCGAAAAATTTTAAAAAATTCTGAAATATTCTTGACAGGTGATGAAAAAGGTGGTAAGATAGGAAACATCAAAAAAGAAAGCAGAAAAAGAAATGAATAAGAAACAAGCTGTAACGATGAATCAAAACTTTTACTTTAGCTACTTTAGATAGTGTTTGTAGACATGTCACCATGGATGCAAACAGTTCAAGCAATTTGTTTGTATCTATGTGGCTAAGATTTTTGATTGTAGTCCATATAGATGAATATCTAAATGGACTAGCAAAGTTATAACTTGTTAGATTATTTCAAGCATCCGTTTAGGTATTATCTAGGCGGTTTTTTGTTTTATACTCTTCGAAAATCAAATTCAAACCACGTCAACGTCGCCTTGCCGTACTCAAGTACAGCCTGCGGCTAGTTTCCTAGTTTGCTCTTTGATTTTCATTGAGTATTATCTTTTCTGAGAAGGAGTTTCCTTATGAAAGTTGTTCGAAAATTACTAGCCCCTCTCTTGGTAGTGGGTATCCTCTTGACCTCTCTAATTAGTCTGCATCAGTTGAAGGCAGATAAGAAAAAAGATGTTTTTCGTATCGGTATTTCGCAGTTTATTACTCATCAATCTTTGGACGCTACTAGAGAAGGTTTTGTGCATGAGCTGGCTAAGCAAGGCTATGTTGAAGGGAAAAATATCGAGATTGATTTGCAAAATGCACAGGGAGAACAACGAAATCTAAAAACCATTTCCCAGCAACTAGCAGAATCTAGTGATGTCGTTCTAGCCATCGCAACGCCTTCTGCTCAGAGCTTGGCCAATACAACACAAACGACACCGGTTATCTTTTCAGCGGTAACAGATCCTGTCAGTGCCAAGTTGGTTGAGTCAAGAGAGCATCCTGGGGGCAATGTAACTGGTACAAGTGACCAGTCATCAGATGCCATTTTAACCCAAATCAATTTGATAAAGAAAGTGTTGCCAAAGGCTAAAACGATTGGAATTCTCTATACTCAGAGCGAGCCAAACTCAGTTGTCCAAAAGGATGAAGCTAAGCGCCTTCTGGAAGAAAAAGGCTTTACTGTTGTTGAAAAAACAATCTTGGACAGTAACAACGTCAAGGCGGCAGCAGAAAGCTTGATGGCAGAGGTGGATATGGTTTTTGTACCAACGGATAATATCATTTCATCAACCATGGAAACAGTCAAGCAGGTTTCAATTAAACATAAGGTTCCAGTATTTGGTGGTTCAACAGAAATGGTTGCTGTTGGTGGCTTGTATAACTACGGTACCAATTATGAAGAATTGGGAAGACAGACAGCACGCATGTTGATTCGTATTTTAAAAGGTGAGAAGCCAGAAAATATAGCAGTTGAGTTGCCTGAAAAACTGGAATTGCATACTAATCAAGAAATGGCAGATGCATTGGGAATTGATATTAGTAAGTTAGAAGGCAAGGAATAAGGAGATTTAAGATGAATTTTGTATTATCTAGTTTATCAGAAGGTTTACTATGGTCGATTATGGCCATTGGGGTCTACTTGACTTTCCGTATTTTGGACATTGCGGATATGACTGCTGAAGGAGCTTTTCCAATGGGAGCGGCTGTTGTCGTATCTCAGATACAGGCAGGGACAAATCCTTGGATTGCGACCTTACTTGCTTTGCTGGCGGGTATGGTAGCAGGTCTTGTATCAGGAATGCTCCATACCAAGATGAAAATCCCAGCTCTCTTGACAGGGATTGTGACCTTGACAGGACTTTATTCCATCAACATTAAAATCATGGGAAGCGTGCCCAATCTTTCCTTGGGAGATTCTGCAACCGTCTTTAAACAATTGGCGAGTTTGGGGCTAACAAATGAAGAAGCTGTTTTCTCATTCAGTTTAGCCTGTCTCTTACTTGTTTGTTTGGTCTTGACTCTTTTGATGAAAACAGAGATTGGCTTGGTCTTGCGTTCGACTGGGGACAATATTCCGATGAGTGAGGCCAATGGGGTCAATGTAGACACCATGAAGATTGTTGGTTACATGATTTCAAACGGCTTGATTGCCCTATGTGGTTCCTTGTTTGCCCAAAATGATGGATTTTCAGATGTGACTTCTGGGACAGGAACCATTGTTGTTGGTTTGAGTGCAGTGATTATTGCGGAAGTCTTGATACATGACTTGACCATTGGAGGCCGCTTGTTATCCATCGGAATCGGTGCTATTGTTTACCGTTTGATTATTTTAAATATTTATGAAATTCCAAATTTAGATCAAAATCTGGTTCGTCTCTTTAATGCAATCTTGCTCGCTTTGGTTTTATTTGCACCAGAATTGCAAAAGAGATTAAAGATTCGTGGTCTGAAATTGAGAAATGAATAGGAGGAGAAAGTTATGGCAAGTTTGTTAACGCTTGAAAATATTCACAAAACATTTGAAGCAGGGACGGTCAATGAGAACCATGTCCTCAAAGGATTAGATTTAGAGGTTGAAGAGGGAGATTTTATCTCTGTGATTGGTGGAAATGGAGCAGGGAAATCCACTTTGATGAATATCTTGGCTGGCAATCTATCGGTGGACGAAGGTGACCTTTTATTGGCAGGCAAATCCATTAAAAATCTGAGTGTAAGAATGAGAGCCAAGGAGATCGCCCGTGTTTTTCAAGATCCGAAGATGGGGACAGCTTCTCGTTTGACGATTGAGGAGAATATGGCTATTGCCTTGAGACGCGGACAGAAGAGAGGGCTTGGTTGGGGCGTGAAGGAGAAAGATAGAATCCGGTTCCAAGAGGCCCTGAGAGAGTTGAATATTGGTCTTGAAAATCGCTTGAAAGTGGATACTCAATACCTGTCAGGAGGACAAAGACAGGCCTTGACTCTAGTCATGGCAGCTCTGGTGAAACCTAAACTTTTGCTTTTGGATGAACATACTGCGGCACTTGACCCGAAAACGAGTCAAATGGTGATGGATTTGACGCAAAAGATTGTGGAAGACCATCAGTTGACGACGTTGATGATTACCCATGATATGAACCATGCGATTGAGTACGGAAATCGTCTCATTATGCTCTATCAAGGCAAGATAGTGGTAGATGTCAAGGGAGAGGAGAAAAAGCATCTGACAGTTGAAGATCTCATGCATCTCTTCCAGAAAAATAGCGGTCAAAATCTAGTCAGTGATGAATTGGTTTTGGGATAAAGAAAAAGGCTGAGATCTAGTGTCTCAGTCTTTTATTAGTACAAATAGATAGGAAGAAATATGAAATTGATACTCTTCTAAAATCTATTCAAACCACGTAAGCTTTATCTGCAACCTCAAAGCGGTATTTTGAGCAACCTGCGGCTAGCTTCCTAGTTCGCTCTTTGATTGTCATTGAGAATGAATTTGTATAGTTGTGTGATTATTTATGACTAGAAATTCCTCAAAGGATAGACACTAGGTTTAACTGTAATCTATCAGATGGTAACTAGATATACGATATTAAAACCAGTCCTCAAGACAAAAAGGACTGGTTTGTAGTTTAGAATATTATCTTAAAAGATATCAGTTAAATGGTAAATGAAATGCTACTACATACCAAACTTGTGTCACTCTCGGGTGAGATAGCTCTCTGATTCACTCTTAAAAGTTTGTAGTTTTAATCCTTCTTATTTTTTAATAAGAAGATTGATGTTAAGACTAAACTAAGTCCTGCTAAGAAGAGGAGTGGATTTGAGGATTCACCAGTTTCTGGAAGTTGTTCTTTGTGATGAGTATTTTCCAGCTGAGTTGGACTATCGGTAGTTGAAGCCTGTTCAAGGTTTATTGAAGTTGGTTCTGAATGGGTTTCTATTGTCTTGTCGGGTGTAGTTTCTTGAGAATGGCTAGATTGATAGACTACCGCGTAGGTGCTAAAATGGCTAGTGGTAAATTCTGCCATACCATCTCGAACTGTAAAATCAAGTGCTTCCAATTCCTTAGTTGGACTTAGGTAGTAGACATTTTCTACTTGAGATGAAATTGGTAAGCGAACCAAGACAGGGCCTTTTGGTTGCATATTGCTATTTGATTGGTTTTTGAGTTGAATATCATAAGCATCATATGTTTTACCAAATAGTTCTTGAGCTAGTACTTTTTTGCTAGAGACATATGAAATTCCCTCTAAGTTATTGCTATCACCGATAATTTCAACTCCAGTTTTTTCATCTTTTAAGACACGTGTCTGGATTTTAGGGACACTGAGAGTTGAAGGAGATTGATCGTTATTGATTCCGATAGGTTGATTAGGTTTAGGTATGTTGACTTCAGATGGTTTGACGTGTTCAGTAGTGCCGATAGGTTGAGTGTACTCAGGGACGTTTACTACAGGCGGTTGTTCCTGTCCAGCCGTTCCGATAGGTTTAGTGTATTCAGGAATGTTTACTGCAGGTGGTTGTTCCTGTCCTACTGTGCCGATAGGCTCAGTGTACTCAGGAATATTTACTACAGGTGGTTGTTCCTGTCCAGCTGTAGCAATAGGATTTGTGTACTCAGGAATTTCAACCGTAGGAGCTGGCTCATTTCCTTTGCTTGTCGTTGGTTGCTCTGTATCATCATCGATATTAGGAGTGAAGACACCAACAACTGGGCTACTTGTTGTATTTCCTTTGATAGAATAAGCCTCTATCACATTTCCAACCTTCCGATTAGTTTTATCAGGAATAGGGATTTGTACCTGATTTTCTTGGACTGATAGCACAGTCTGATCTCCAGTTGTAAGCAGGTGATGATCATCAACTTTTCGAAAAACGAGTGGATCTTTGACACCTGGGAAATTGATTGCAATTGCTTCCCAATCTCCAGTTGGTAGAGTTAAGGAGACCGTTTTATCATTTGTCTTAAGAGGAGCAATACTTGGAAGGTCTAAACCAATAGCTGGAGATTTTATAATATCAAATGAGTCGAGGGAAATTTTCTTGCGTCCTTCTGGTGAGTTAGGATCAACTCTCAGCGTCAAGGTATGTGGACCATCAGCCAAATTTGTGAATTCTCCAATAAAGGCTCTCTTTTCAGTTGCTTCTGAAGTATAGAAATCTAAACTAGGCATCTCTTTTCCATCTAGTGTCACCAGTGCTTTGCCCAATTCAGAGGTTTTTAAACCATAAATACGAATTCCTGTACCTGTGAAGGAAATAGTTGCTTGAGATTCTGAAGCTGCACTTGATGAATTGTTATTGATATCAGCATATTTCTCTGTAGCTTCGTAGAGCTCAGGGTCGCTCCAGTTTTTAAATTGAGAACCGTATTGGATTCGAGGGTCTCTGTCATCCATTTTTTCAATAGTACGACCCTTTCCAGATAGAATTTTGAAGTAGTCAAGAATGATTCTTGATCCTTCATTATCTCGTCCTTTATTAGTTCGTTTCACACTGATAGTGAGTGTATGAGGCTTTTCTGATAATCCGGTGAAGCGACCGATTAAGCCGCTTTTTTCTGTTTCTCCAGCGGTATGGAAATCAAGTTCACCGACTTCTTTACCATCGATTTTTGCAGTTGCAAGGCCTAAATCAGATGATTTTTGCCCATAAACTTCAATTCCAACCCCAGTGAAAGGAATTGTGGCAGTGATATCTTCATCAGAATAATCATAGTATGAAAGATCAGCATATTTTTCAGTTCCTCTATATAACTCTGAATCTGTCCAGCTTCCAAATCCGGCACCGTATTGAATTCGACTATCTCGATCGTCCATCACTTCACTATAGGTTTCTGCATTTGCTTTTTCGGAAACTTGTGTCGAGACATCTCCGAACATCGCTTTAACAGTATAGGTATAAGCAAGCTTAGGATCTAGTGAGCTGTCGATAAAGTGAGTTTGATTGGTAACAAATTCTTTAATTACAGGAGCTTGACCTGAATCATTCTTTACTTCTCTTCGGATGATATAATTTGTCGCTCCATCTACTTGATTGAAGTTGAGTTCAGCAGCTAAGCCATTTTGTCTAGCGGCAGTTAAAAGTGTCACTCGGCCAGGGACCTGTTCGAAAGAAACAACATCGCCTTTTTGAGTAGCAAGTTGGATACGATTGTTTTTTAGAACAGTTGCTTTGACAGGTTTGCCATTAACCTTGATTTGGCTAGCTTCGATATTTGGATAGTCTACGACGAGGTCTCCACCAACATTTGAAAGGAAGGACAAATTTTGAAGATTTTTATCTTTCCACTTCATATTGACTTCAAAGTTACCACGGGCAATTAAACCGGATACTTGTCCATCTTTCCATACATCCGGTAGGGCAGGCAATGGTGCGATATAGCCAGTATGAGATTGAAGAAGCATTTCTGAAATACCACTGGTTGCACCAAAGTTTCCATCGATTTGGAAAGGCGCGTGTGTATCCCAAAGGTTTTCAAGAGTTGAGTACTTGAGCTGTTCAGCAAGCAGGCGATGGGCACGGTTACCGTCTAGCAGACGAGCCCATAGGTTGACTTTATTGGCCTTAGACCAACCAGTACCACCATCCCCACGGTGATTTAAGGTAGCACGCGCAGCCTCCAGGTATTCAGCTTGGTCTTTGTTAAAGAGAGTGCCTGGGAAGAGACCAACTAGATTGGAAACATGACGGTGATGCTTTTCTATCCCTTCATTGGTGAATTGCGGACCGTCCTCCTCGTACCATTCCTTAATCCGGCCATCTTTGTTAATGTGTAATGGTTTTAATTTATCAAATTTATTTTTAACTTCAGTGACCAAGTCTTGATCGACTTGGAGATGATTGGCAGCTTCCATATAATCGTGGAATAATTGCCAAACAAGTGATTGGTCAAAGGTATTTCCAATGGTAATAGTACCGTGTTCTGGTGAGTAGGATGGAGAAGATACCCAACGATCACTAGATTTGTCATAATGTAAGAAGGAATTCCAAAACTTAGCTGTTTCCTTGAGCATTGGATAAATCTTTTCTTTGAGATAAGTTTCGTCCTTGGTGAATTTATAGTAGTCATAGACGTTCTGCATCATCCAAGCATTAGCAGCTGGCGACCAACCCCAATAGTAATTCCAACCAGGAGTAGTCCAGCCAAAGGGTGTAGCTTGAGTGTGGACCAGCCAACCATTTTCTTGTCCATCTTTGGATTCGATACCAGCGTATTCCTTAGCAGCAATACGGCCATAGTAACGCATGTCATCAATGTAATTGATCATTGGCTTGGCGGTTTCAGCAAGGTTGCTCATGTAGGCTGGCCAATAGTTCATTTGCAAATTGACATTGAGGTGGTAGTCAGCATTCCAAGGTGGATTGTCTACAGCATTCCAAACTCCTTGTAGGTTTGCAGGAAGGGCATCTGTGCGATCACGAGATGAACTAATCAATAAATAACGTCCGTATTGGAAGAAGAGTTCTTCCAGTTTTTGCCCTTTGGTAGGCGTATAAGTTCGAAGTGCCTCTTTTGTAGTCAGGTTAGAGTTATTTCCGCCTAGATTTAATTTAACACGGTTGAAGAGGCTTTGATAGTCTTTGATATGGTCTTGCTTTAATGCTTCGTAGTCCTTTGCTTTAGCAACCTCTACGATATGTTTAACAGTTTTTTCTAAATCAATTTCTTTTCGATAGTTGGTTTTTGGATTTTGAGCAAAGTTGGTTTTGGCACTGAGATACAAGGTGGCGTAATTCGCCCCTGTGACCGTTAAACTATCATCATGGACAGTAACTTTTCCGTCCGTTTTAATTCCTAGATAGGATGCAAACTGGAGGCCATTATCTTTGACCGTACCTTTTAGTAGGATACCATTCGGGTCTGTCGTAACATGGCCACTCTTGTAGTTAGAATACTCCGCTGAGTAGTCTCCGTTAGCAATCAAATCTTCTGTTAAGCTATTCCAAACTGTAAAATCAAGTTTTTTGTCCCCTTTTTGAGTCAAGTGGGTAACTGTAACATCATCAGGGTAGCTTGAGAAGGTTTCTCTTTTAAAAGTAGTTCCATCTTGAGTGTAAGAAGTTGTAGTAGTAGCTTTTGTTATATCCAAACTACGATGATAGTCTGTGACGTTCTCTAATCCTTTCTTTTGGTTGGTGAATACCATAGAGATATCACCAAAAGCTAGATAGCGTCCATACTGGGGATTGTTTGGTCCAACTAGATTTTGTTCAGCGAGTTGTTTTGCTTTTTGACGATCTCCGTCTTCAAGAGCCTTACGAATTTCTGCTAAAATTTTATACCGCTCCTGGTAGTTTCCTCCATTATAGTCGGTACTGTCGGTACTGTCGGGACGTGGTCCGCCCGACCAAAGAGTTTTTTCGTTGTATTGGATTCTCTCCTCACCGATGAGACCAAAAACCTTAGCACCCATCTCACCATTCCCAACTGGAAGGGCTTGTTTTTCCCATCCATCATAGGAAGGAGCTGTTGGCTGATCGTAGTTGAGTTGATAGTTGTTTTGTTTTGTCACAGGTAGTTCTTGTTTTTCGGTTTCCTTATTTTCGTTAGGTTTGACAATAGCTTCGGTACTTGCTTGGTTAGCTGTAGAAGAAGTAATATCAGCCTCAGCGGGTTTGCTTTCAGAAGCACTATTATCGGCTAGAACTGGTTTTGTATGATCAATTGGTTCGTTTGGCTGTGTGTGCTCAGTTGATTCACTTGCTTTCGTTACAGTGTCTGTCTTAACTGTAGTTTTCTCTAATGCAGGTTCGTTTTGCTTTACTTCGATAGTATCAGCAGAGACGGTATGACTAGCTAGAAAAACCGCTCCAAGCAAAACAGAGGCTGTGCCGACCGTTAGCTTCCGAATACTGTAGCGACAGGATTTCTCCCTCCATATTTTTTCCATAGAAACCTCCTTCATTAATTAAAAGCGCTTTCATTTTTTAAAAAGCGAACTTTCTTGTTTCTATATTGTGTTCTTACTCTAATTTTACGAGCTAACGAGGTATTGTCAAGGGGATTTAAGGAGGATATATATTTGATATTGTTTTGTATTAAAAAAGTGGAGGAAATGAATGGTAAGGGAGTGTATTTTTTTATATTATTTCTAGTTTTAACTAGAAAGATAAGCCAACTTTAATTACAGCCTACCCCTCCCTGAAAGCGTAAAACAAACTGGTCAGGGTGGCTAGTTTATGGTATAATGAAAGAGACTCAAAAAGAAACAGGAGAAATATGATGGATTTACTATTAGCAATTATCTTGATTGTGCTAGCTTTTCTAGGAGGAGCTCTTGGAGGAATGTACTTGGTTCGTAAGCAAATTGAAAAAGAATTTGCTGATAACCCACGTTTGAATGCTGAAGCAGTTCGTACTCTTTTGAGTGCAAATGGTCAAAAACCAAGCGAAGCCAAGGTGCAACAAGTCTACCACCAAATCATTCGCCAACAAAAAGCAGCCCTCGCTAACAGCAAAAAGAAAAAATAAAAGCTCTTTTGAACTATAAATAGGAAAAGTCTGGGATGAAAGTTCCAGACTTCTCACTATGTTGGTTATGCTTTAGGGATGAGACTTTTTCCTTGCATTCTATTGATATTTGATTATGATTAAGAGAGATAGTTGTTGATGAGGCTGCTATTCAGTTCTTAAAGATAAGTAATCATAATGAACTATCAATCAGAAAAAAGACTAGAAAGAAGACTGTATGGATAATCGACCAATTGGTTTTTTGGATTCGGGTGTCGGGGGCTTGACCGTTGTGCGCGAGCTCATGCGCCAGCTTCCCCATGAAGAAATCGTCTATATTGGAGATTCGGCACGGGCGCCTTACGGGCCCCGTCCTGCTGAGCAAATACGGGAATATACTTGGCAGTTGGTCAACTTTCTTTTGACCAAGGATGTCAAAATGATTGTCATTGCTTGTAATACTGCGACTGCGGTCGTCTGGGAAGAAATCAAGGCTCAACTAGATATTCCTGTCTTGGGTGTAATTTTGCCAGGAGCTTCGGCAGCTATCAAGTCCAGTAAAGGTGGGAAAATCGGGGTGATTGGAACGCCCATGACGGTCCAATCAGACATCTACCGTCAGAAAATCCATGATCTGGATCCGGACTTACAGGTGGAGAGTTTGGCCTGTCCCAAGTTTGCTCCCTTGGTGGAGTCGGGTGCCCTGTCAACCAGTGTCACCAAGAAAGTGGTCTATGAAACCCTGCGTCCCTTGGTCGGCAAGGTGGATAGCTTGATTTTGGGCTGTACCCATTATCCGCTTCTCAGACCCATTATTCAAAATGTCATGGGGCCAAAAGTTCAGTTGATCGATAGTGGGGCAGAGTGTGTACGGGACATCTCAGTCTTACTCAATTATTTTGAAATCAATCGTGGTCGCGATGCCGGACCACTTCATCACCGTTTTTACACAACAGCCAGTAGCCAAAGTTTTGCACAAATTGGTGAAGAATGGCTGGAAAAAGAGATTCATGTGGAGCATGTAGAATTATGACAAATAAAATTTATGAATACAAGGATGATCAGGACTGGTATGTTGGAAACTATAGTATTTTTGGTGGTATCCGGACTTTGAATGGTGATGACTTAGATTTTCCTCTATTTGAGTTTGCCCAAAGATTTCGAGATGAGGAGCGAGGCTTTCCACTTTCAGTCACCGTTTTACGCTACGGTTCTTCCTATCGTTTATTGTCTTTTGTGGTAGATATTCTCAACCAAGAAGCAGGACGAAATTTGGAAGTCATTCAACGTCAGGGAGCTTTGCTCTTAGTTGAAAATGGGCAACTCCTGCATGTCGAATTACCTAAAGAAGGTGTTGATGTTGAAGCTTTCTTTGAAACTAGCAAAGTCAGAGAAACCTTGTTGATAGCGACTCGTAATGAAGGGAAGACCAAGGAATTTCGTGCTATCTTTGACAAACTTGGATATGATGTGGAGAATCTCAATGATTACCCAGATCTTCCTGAAGTAGCTGAAACTGGTATGACCTTTGAAGAAAATGCTCGCCTTAAGGCAGAAACGATCTCCAAATTGACAGGCAAGATGGTTCTAGCAGATGATTCTGGTCTTAAAGTCGATGTCCTGGGCGGTTTGCCAGGTGTCTGGTCAGCTCGATTTGCAGGAGTTGGAGCTACTGACCGTGAAAATAATGCCAAACTCTTGCACGAATTGGCCATGGTCTTTGAACTCAAGGACCGCTCGGCTCAATTCCACACAACCTTGGTCGTAGCTAGTCCAGGTAAGGAAAGCTTGGTTGTCGAAGCTGACTGGCCAGGCTATATTAACTTTGAACCTAAGGGTGAAAATGGCTTTGGTTATGATCCTCTTTTCCTAGTAGGAGAAACTGGCAAATCCTCAGCTGAATTAACCCTTGAAGAAAAAAATAGTCAATCCCACCGTGCCTTAGCCGTTAAGAAACTTTTGGAGGTATTTCCATCATGGCAAAGCAAACCATCATTGTAATGAGTGATTCCCATGGCGATAGCTTGATTGTCGAAGAAATCCGTGACCGCTATCTGGGTAAAGTTGATGCCATTTTTCACGATGGTGACTCAGAACTCCGTCCTGATTCTCCCCTTTGGGAGGGCATCCATGTTGTCAAAGGAAACATGGACTTTTATGCTGGCTACCCAGAACGTTTGGTGACTCAACTTGGTCCTACAAAGATCATCCAGACTCATGGACATTTATTTGATATCAATTTCAACTTTCAAAAGTTGGACTACTGGGCTCAGGAAGAAGATGCCGATATTTGTCTCTATGGTCACTTGCATGTGCCAAGTGCTTGGATGGAAGGCAAGACCCTTTTTCTAAATCCAGGCTCCATCAGCCAACCACGAGGGACTATCAGAGAATGCCTTTATGCGCGTGTGGAGATTGATGATAGTTATTTCAAAGTGGACTTTTTGACACGAGACCACGAGGTATATCCGGGCTTGTCTAAGGAGTTCAGCCGATGATTGCCAAGGAGTTTGAGGCTTTCTTGTTGGGGCAGGAGGAAACTTTTTTGACCCCTGCTGAAAATCTAGCTGTGTTGATTGATACCCACAATGCAGATCATGCAACCCTCTTGCTCAGTCAGATGACCTATACCCGTGTTCCTGTTGTAACAGATGAAAAACACTTTGTTGGGACGATTGGGCTCAGAGATATTATAGCTTATCAGATGGAGCATGACCTGAGCCAAGAAATTATGGCAGATACGGATATTGTTCATATGACGAGGACGGACGTAGCAGTTGTTTCGCCTGATTTTACCATCACGGAGGTCTTGCACAAGCTGGTAGATGAGTCTTTCTTACCGGTTGTGGATACGTCAGGGATTTTCCAAGGGATTATCACGCGCAAGTCTGTCCTCAAAGCAGTCAATGCCCTCTTGCATGACTTTAGTAAGGAATATGAGATTCGATGCAAATGAGAGATAGAATTTCAGATTTCTTAGAGGAAAAGCAGAGTTTGTCTGCCAATTCCAAGCAGTCCTACAAGTATGATTTGGAGCAATTTTTAGACGTCGTGGGCGAGCGGATTTCTGAGACCAGTCTCAAGATTTACCAAGTCCAGCTAGCCAATCTAAAAATCAGCGCCCAGAAACGGAAGATTTCGGCCTGTAACCAATTTCTCTACTTTCTCTATCAAAAAGGAGAGGTGGATAGCTTTTATCGCTTGGAATTAGCTAAACAAGCTGAAAAGAAGGCCGCTAAGCCAGAACTCTTAGACCTAGACTCTTTTTGGCAGGAAAGCGACTATCCAGAGGGTCGCTTGCTAGCACTCTTAATCCTAGAAATGGGGCTCTTGCCCAGTGAGATTTTAGCTCTCAAGGTTGCAGATATCAATTTGGATTTTCAGGTGTTGCGAATCAAGAAGGCTTCCCAACAGAGGATTGTCAGCATTCCCACGCCCTTACTTTCAGAATTGGAACCCTTGATGGGGCAGACCTACCTCTTTGAAAGGGGAGGGAAAGCCTATTCTCGTCAGTGGGCCTTTCGTCAGTTAGAAGCTTTTGTAAAGGAGAAAGATTTTCCATTCTTATCAGCCCAAGCCTTGAGGGAACAGTTCATTCTAAGACAAATAGAAAACAAGGTCGATTTGTACGAAATTGCAAAAAAATTAGGATTAAAAACAGTCCTGACCTTAGAAAAATATAGATAATGGATATTAAATTAAAAGATTTTGAAGGGCCTCTGGATCTTCTTTTGCACCTGGTTTCTAAGTACCAGATGGATATCTACGATGTGCCCATTACGGAAGTCATCGAACAGTATCTAGCCTATGTCTCGACCCTGCAGGCTATGCGGCTGGAAGTGACGGGGGAGTATATGGTCATGGCTAGTCAGCTCATGCTGATCAAGAGCCGTAAACTCCTCCCCAAGGTAGCGGAAGTAACAGATTTGGAAGATGACCTGGAGCAGGATCTTCTTTCCCAAATTGAAGAATACCGCAAGTTCAAGCTCTTGGGGGAACACTTGGAAGCCAAGCACCAAGAACGGGCCCAGCACTATTCCAAAGCGCCGACAGAGTTGATTTATGAGGATGCGGAGCTTGTGCATGACAAGACGACCATTGACCTCTTTTTGGCTTTTTCAAATATCCTAGCCAAGAAAAAAGAGGAGTTTGCACAAAATCACACGACCATCTTGCGGGATGAGTATAAGATTGAGGACATGATGGTTATCGTAAAAGAGTCCTTGACTGGACGAGATCAATTGCGCTTACAGGATTTGTTTAAGGAAGCCCAGAATGTCCAGGAGGTCATCACCCTCTTTTTGGCAACCCTAGAGTTAATCAAAACTCAGGAACTGATCCTCGTGCAAGAGGAGAGTTTCGGAGATATCTATCTTATGGAAAAGAAGGAAGAGAGTCAAGTGCCCCAAAACTAGACGTGATAGAGAGGAAAGATGAGTACTTTAGCAAAAATAGAAGCGCTCTTGTTTGTAGCGGGTGAAGATGGGATTAGAGTCCGCCAATTAGCTGAACTCCTCTCTCTGCCACCGACAGGCATCCAACAGAGTTTAGAAAAAATAGCCCAGAAGTATGAAAAGGACCCAGATTCCAGTTTAGCTCTGATTGAGACAGGGGGGGCTTATAAATTGGTGACCAAACCTCAATTTGCAGCCATTTTGAAGGAATACTCCAAGGCGCCCATCAACCAGAGTTTGTCTCGGGCTGCCCTTGAGACCTTGTCCATCATTGCCTACAAACAGCCGATTACGCGGATAGAAATTGATGCCATCCGTGGGGTCAACTCGAGTGGAGCCTTAGCAAAGTTGCAGGCTTTTGACCTAATCAAGGAAGACGGGAAAAAAGAAGTGTTGGGACGCCCCAATCTCTATGTGACTACAGATTATTTCCTAGATTATATGGGGATAAACCATTTAGAAGAATTACCAGTGATTGATGAGCTTGAGATTCAAGCCCAAGAAAGCCAATTATTTGGTGAAAGGATAGAAGAAGATGAGAATCAATAAGTATATTGCCCACGCAGGTGTGGCCAGTAGGAGAAAAGCAGAAGAGCTGATCAAGCAAGGTTTGGTGACGGTTAACGGCCAGGTGGTACGTGAACTAGCAACCACTATCAAGTCAGGCGACAAGGTTGAAGTTGAAGGTCAACCCATCTACAACGAAGAAAAGGTCTATTATCTGCTTAACAAACCACGTGGTGTCATTTCCAGTGTGACAGATGACAAGGGTCGTAAGACGGTTGTCGACCTCTTGCCCAACGTGAAAGAGCGCATCTACCCTGTAGGTCGTTTGGACTGGGATACATCAGGTGTTTTGATATTGACCAATGATGGAGATTTTACGGATGAGATGATTCACCCTCGTAATGAGATTGACAAGGTTTATGTCGCGCGTGTTAAAGGTGTGGCCAATAAGGAAAACCTTCGCCCCTTGACCCGTGGACTTGAGATTGATGGTAAGAAAACCAAGCCAGCTATCTATGAGATTCTCAAAGTGGATCCAGTCAAAAACCGCTCTGTGGTGCAGTTGACTATCCATGAAGGGCGTAACCATCAGGTTAAAAAGATGTTTGAAGCTGTCGGTCTTCAAGTGGACAAGTTGTCACGGACTCGTTTCGGACACCTAGACTTGACAGGTCTTCGTCCGGGTGAATCCCGTCGTCTCAACAAAAAAGAAATCAGCCAATTACACACCATGGCTGTAACCAAGAAATAATGAAACGAATTTTAATAGCGCCTGTGCGCTTTTACCAACGGTTTATCTCGCCAGCCTTTCCACCCTCTTGTCGCTTTGAGCCGACTTGTTCCAACTACATGATTCAGGCTATTGAAAAACATGGCTTCAAGGGTGTTTTGATGGGCTTGGCTCGGATTTTACGTTGCCATCCTTGGTCTAAAACAGGGAAGGACCCCGTCCCAGACCACTTTTCCCTTAAACGGAATCAAGAAGAAAAATGAGGCTGGGCAAACAGATTTCAAAATGATAAAAACGCATCCTATCAGGTTTGAGTGAGTCTGATAGGATGCGTTTTATCATGTAAAGATGTGATTGAGTTTAAAGTAGCTTATTTCAAGGCTTTTTGTGCGTCTTCAATCATGAGTTTGGTTGATTCAAGTCCGCCTCCGCTTAGATACCAGAGGTCTGGTGTTAGTTGGATAATCTTGCCATTTTTAGCAGCAGGAGTTTCAGCGATAAGGGCGTTTTCTAGGACACCGTCGTTGCTAGAGTTGTCCCCACCGATGGCAAGGGTACGGTTGATGACAAAGAGGATGTCAGGATTGATTTCTTTGACACTTTCAAAGCTGACTTCTTGTCCGTGGCGTGAGTCTTCAAATTTTGTATCAGTTGGTTTGAATTTCAAGGTTTGATACAAGAAAGAAAAACGAGATTGGGCACCAAAGGCTGCCATTTTTCCTTCATTAAGGAGAATAGCAAGCGCTTTTTTGTCAGAGCTTTCATTTTTAGTAGCGACTTCTTGGATGCTCTTGTCTAACTTGGCCAATTCTTCCTTGGCTTTCTGTGTACCAGTTTCACCAAAGGCGCTTGCTAGGGATTCGATATTAGTCTTGGTAGAAGTCCAGTAGTCATCTTTGCCTGCTTCAAAGAGAACAGTCGGAGCGATTTCGTTGAACTTATCTACGAATTTTTGGGTACGTGGTGAAGCGATAATTAGGTCTGGTTCAAGAGCAGCAAGGGCTTCTAGGTCTGGCTCAACCATAGAACCAACATTTTTAACTTTTCCAGCTAGGTCTTTGAGATAATTCGGAACAGTTTTTGTAGGCATTCCAACGATATTCTTTTCAAATCCTAGAGCACGAATAGTATCTGCAGCGCCGAGGTCAAAGGTCACAATCTTCTCAGGAATCTTTGAAAGTTTGACTTCATCTAGTGAACTTTTAATAGTTATCTCTGTTGGAGCAGAGCTGCTTGTTTCCGACTGGTTAGTGCTTGTGTTTGAGTTTGTACTACATGCACCAAGTAGAAGCAAGAAGCTGGCTGTTAGAGCAGTGAAATAAAGTTTAAGGGATGTTTTCATGATTTCTCCTTTTTAAAATGTGATAACGATTTAGGGAGTCTCTAGGTTTTATTGACTAAGAGACTGAAGGTTCTATAACTTGAGTTTCTATGTTACTAGCTATAGATACAGATCTTTTTGCCATTGATATCAGCTAGCGTGATGGGAATCTCATAAAGTTGACTGAGCAGGTCAGCCTGCATGATTTGATTGGTTGTTCCCTTGCTAAAGACTTTGCCATCTTTGAAGGCGACAATTTCATCTGCATACTGGCTGGCCATGTTGATATCGTGAAGGACGATGATAATGGTCTTTCCGAGCTCTTCCACTAGTCGCTTGAGAATCTGCATCATGCTGACGCTTTGTTTGATATCGAGATTGTTGAGTGGTTCGTCCAGCAAGATAAAGTCCGTATCCTGGGCCAGTACCATAGCGATAAAGACTCGCTGGAGTTGTCCTCCAGACAAACTATCGATGTAGCGGTCTTTTAGGTTGGTCAGTTCCAGATAGTCCAGAGTTTCTCGGATTTTTTCCCAATCTTCTGGTCTCAGTCTCCCCCGGCTGTAGGGAAAACGTCCAAAACTGACCAGTTCTTCAACAGTCAATTTGGCTTGGTAATTGATTTTCTGCTTTAGGATGGTCAGTTCTTGGGCTAGTTCTTGCGAATTCCAACTCTCGATTTCACGACCTTTGATACTGAGAATTCCCTGATCCTTCTTGGTCAATCTGCTCATGATGGAGAGGAGAGTTGATTTTCCAGCACCATTTGGACCAATAAAGGTAGTCAGTTTCTGAGGGCTGACTTCAAGTGTAATACCTTGTAAAATATCCTGTTTTTGAATGGATTTGTCAATGTTTTCCAGTTTCACTGACGCGCCCTCCTGTAGAGTAAGATAAAGAATAAAAAGCCACCTACGCTCTCGATGATCATGCTGATGCGAATTTCTAGTGCAAAGACTCGTTCAATCAGGGCCTGCCCCAAGGTCAAACTGATAAATCCAACCAGAATGGCTACGATAAAGAGTAACTTGTGCCGATAGTCTTTGACAATCAGGTAGGTGAGGTTAGCCAGCATAAAGCCGAAGAAGGCCATAGGTCCTACTAAAGCTGTGGCCGTTGAGGTTAAAAGCACGATACCCCAGAGAAGCTCTTTCTGTTCTTTTTCAACATCGAGTCCCAATATCTGAGCCGTTTCTCTTTGTAGGTGCAAGACATCCAAAATGACTGCTTTTCGAAAGAAAAAGACTGTCAAAGCAAGGATAATCAGAGAACCAATGGCTAGGATGGAAGTGTTGAGATGTTGAAAGGAGGCAAAAAGACTGTTTTGCAGTTTATCGTATTCGTTTGGATCCATCAGAACCTGAAGGAAGGTACTGCTATTTCGAAAGAGACTTCCAAGGGCTAGACAGATTAGCAGAATGAAGACCAAATCTTGTTTCATCAGTTTCTTCAAGTAGCCTTGCAAGGCGAGAAAGAAGAGGGATTGGACGAGAAGTAAGATTAGGAATTCTAAGATAGGAGACTTGCCAAGTTGAAGAAACTTGCTTTCAAAAACCAGTAGTAGAGTTTGCAGTAGGATATAGAAGGATTCGATTCCTAAAATACTAGGCGTCAGGAAGCGATTTTCCGTCAGGGTTTGAAAACTAATGGTTGAAATCCCAGTTGCGATAGCTACCAAGAGATAAACGACAATCTTTTGAGAACGAAGTTTCCAAGCAAAGACAGATAGGTGACTAATAGGCCAAAAGTAGAGGAGACAAGCTCCGATGGCCAGAATGATGAGAAACCAGAAGAGCTTGGTATGTTTGCCTTTAAACGGCATCTTTTCGTCCCCCTCTCCAGAGAAGTAGGATAAAGACGAGGCTACCGATGATTCCTAGCAAGAGACTGACAGACAGCTCATAGGGTCGGATCAAGACTCGGGATAGGATATCGCAGGCCAGAACTAAATTGGCACCGACCAGTGCGACCATGAGTTTGGTCTGACTTAGATTATCTCCATAGCGCTTGCGGACCAGATTAGGAACGATAACCCCGAGAAATGGTAAGGCACCTACGGTAATCATAGTGACACTTGTCGTTAGCGCCACTAGAAAGAGGGCCAGTTTTTCAAGTAGGGAGTAAGAAATCCCCAAACTTTCACTGGTTTCTTTTCCTAGATTCATGATGGTAAAGGTTTGAGATAATTTCCAAACGGTCATCAGGATAATGAGACCTAAGAAGAGCCATTCATACTGATGGGTCTGAATCATGGAGAAGGAGCCCTGGGTCCAAGCTGTCATACTCTGAACCAGATTGAAACGGTAGGCGATAACTTCTGTTATAGAACCGATAATCCCACTATAGATGATCCCGATCAGAGGCAACATCCACCTTTCCTTTACGGTAAAAATAGTCATAAAGGCTAGGAAGAAGAGGGTAAACACAATCGATGAAACAAAAGCAAAGAGCATCTTTTGGGTCAGACTAGCCGATGGAAAGACAAAGAGGCTCAATACCATTCCTAGTTTGGCGGCTTCAGTAGTTCCAACCGTACTCGGTGCAGCAAACTGATTTTGAGTGATGGTCTGCATGAGGAGTCCTGCCATGCTCATACTAGAGGCGGCCAGGAGAATACTGATAGTTCTCGGGAGACGCGACTCTTGAAAGAGAAGCCAGGTCTGCTGGTCAAAAGCAAAGAATTTTGCCCAAGAAAAATCACTGGTTCCAATGGTGATGGAGAGAAAGACCAGGAGTAGAAGTAAACCTGTTAAAAGTTGAGAGAGTTTCATACCCCGTCCTTTCATGTAGATTTGGTACCGAAAGATACCTGCGGATATAAATGTAACATGATTTCTTTAATCTGTCAATAAATTTTCTGACAATTTAATAAATAAAACAAGGAGAGAGCAACAAGACTTTCTCCTTTGTTAACCTATTCTAAAATATTTTTACCTTCTTTAACACGCCAACGATAATCTGATAAAATAATATCTTCGAGAGAGTAGCTAGCTTGCCAATCAAGATATTGTTTAGCTTTTGATGCGTCTGCTAGGACGCTAGCTGGGTCACCAGCACGGCGAGCAACAATTTCGTGTGGGATTTCTTGATTTAGTAATTCTTCAGCAGTTTTAAAGATTTCTTTGACGGTATAGCCTTTTTCAGTTCCTAGGTTAAAGATTTGAGAAGAACTGTCTTCTTGAAAGAGGTAGTTCATTCCTTTAACATGAGCCTGTGCAAGATCCAAGACATGAATGTAGTCTCGAATACATGAACCGTCACGTGTATCGTAGTCATCTCCAAATATTTTGAGACTATCATTTTGTCCCAATGCGGTCTTGTTGATATTGGGAATGATGTGAGTTGGATTTTTCACACGCAGACCGTTTGAAGCATCCATTTCAGCCCCAGCTACATTAAAGTAACGGAAAATAACATATTTCCAGTCGTAGCGATTGGCCATCCAGTAAATCATTCGTTCGCCCATCAGTTTTGTCTCTGCATAAGGATTGACAGGGTCGAGCAGGGTATCTTCAGTCGCGGGCTTGTCAATACAGTTATTACCATAGAGAGAAGCAGTCGAAGAGAACATGATTTTTTGAATGCCAACTTCAGATAAGACTTTGAGAACTTGGTTCATACCAGCAACATTGGCAGTGAAGTATTTACTTGGATTTGCAATACTTTCGCTCACAACAATTTCACCTGCACAATGGAGAACAGCATCAATCTTGTTTTCTTCCAAGTAAGCCTTTAAGGCACTAGCATCATAAACATCCAGTTGTTTAAAGCTAGCACGACTATCTACAGCTGCTCGATTTCCTGTAGAGAGATTATCTAGGACATGCACCTGGTAGCCAGCATTTAAAAGAGCTTTAACGGTATGGGAGCCAATGTAGCCAGCTCCACCTGTAACAAGAATTGTTTTGGTCATGATTTTTCCCTTTTCTAGTTTTGTACTATTTTAAAGAAAGAAGAAAGGAAAGTCAACTATTTTCTGCAAATTTCATGAAAAACTGAACAAATATAGCATGGAATTTTTTTGGTTGGAAATTAATAGTTTGGTTGGTCTTGAAATAGTTCTTAGAATTCACCTCATATGCAAGAAAATACAAGCTTTTTCTAAGATACAGTAAGACTAAGATACTAATTTAGAAATCCACCTTCCCGCTACCCTTCTCCTATAAAAAGTGGTAAAATGGATGAAAGAAAGAAGGAACTGAAATGACAACATTATTTTCAAAAATCAAAGAAGTAACAGAACTTGCTGCGATCTCAGGTCATGAAGCGCCTGTCCGTACCTATCTTCGTGAGAAGTTGACTCCGCACGTGGATGAAGTGGTGACAGATGGCTTGGGTGGTATTTTTGGTATCAAACATTCAGAAGCTGCAGATGCACCACGCGTCTTGGTCGCTTCTCACATGGATGAAGTTGGTTTTATGGTCAGCGAGATTAAGCCAGATGGTACCTTCCGTGTGGTAGAAATCGGTGGTTGGAATCCTATGGTGGTTAGCAGCCAACGTTTCAAACTCTTGACTCGTGACGGTCGTGAAATTCCTGTGATTTCGGGTTCTGTCCCTCCACATTTGACTCGTGGTAAGGGCGGATCAACTATGCCTGCTATTTCAGATATCGTCTTTGATGGCGGTTTTGCGGATAAGGCTGAGGCAGAAAGCTTTGGTATTCGTCCTGGCGACACCGTCGTACCTGATAGTTCTGCAATCTTGACAGCCAATGAAAAAAATATCATTTCAAAAGCTTGGGACAATCGCTACGGAGTTCTCATGGTGAGCGAGTTGGCAGAAGCTCTGTCAGGTCAAAAACTGGGAAATGAACTCTATCTTGGCTCTAATGTCCAAGAAGAAGTTGGCCTTCGTGGTGCTCATACTTCTACAACTAAGTTTGCCCCAGAAGTCTTTCTGGCAGTTGACTGCTCACCAGCAGGTGATGTCTACGGTGGTCAAGGCAAGATTGGGGATGGAACCTTGATTCGCTTCTACGATCCAGGTCACTTACTCCTCCCTGGTATGAAGGATTTCCTTTTGACAACGGCCGAAGAAGCTGGCATCAAGTACCAATACTACTGTGGAAAAGGCGGAACAGACGCTGGCGCAGCTCATCTGAAAAATGGCGGTGTCCCATCTACAACTATCGGTGTCTGCGCTCGTTATATCCACTCTCACCAAACCCTCTACGCTATGGATGACTTCCTAGAAGCTCAAGCTTTCTTACAAGCCTTGGTGAAAAAATTGGATCGTTCAACGGTTGACTTGATTAAAAATTATTAAACATTATTAAAAATAAGGGAGGTGGTAGGAATGGGAAAACCAAACCTAGAAAGCCTTATAAAAGATCTTTACAATCATGCTCGACATGATTTGAGTGAGGATTTAGTTGCTGCTCTCCTAGAGACTGCTAAAAAACTGCCTTCTACAAATGAGCAATTGCTGGCAGTTCGTCTCTCAGACCTGGTCAATCGTGAATTGTTCCTTAATCCCAAACATCCGGCACCTGAGTTGCTCAACTTGGCTCGCTTTATCAAAAGAGAAGAAGCCAAGTACAAAGGAACCGCAGCTTCTGCGCTTATGTATGGGGAGCTCTTTAAAATGCTTTGATTCCATTGTGAATCAAAGTATTTTTTATATGGTAGACAAAAGCAATTCTTTATAAGGAGAAGAAAAAGCCATCCTATTTAGGATAGCTTCTTATACTCAATGAAAATCAAAGAGCAAACTAGGAAACTAGTCACAGGCTGCTCAAAGCACTGCTTTGAGGTTGTGGATAAGACTGACGAAGTCAGTTACCTATATCTACGGCAAGGCGACGTTGACGTGGTTTGAATTTGATTTTCGAAGAGTATTGGTTCTTAGATTTGTTCAGCGATGACCTTTTCAGCTAGATTCATAGCGTGATCAGACACACGAGTATAGTGGGAAATGATGTCGATAAAGTTGACCCCAGCTCGTGTTGAACATTCACCCTTGTTGAGGCGTTTGATGTGGGTCTTTCTGAGAACACGTTCCATATTGTTGATTTCTTTATGGCGTTCAATCAGACTTTGAGCTTTTTCAATATCATTGTTTTCTACACTATCAAGGGCATCCTTGATAAAGTCAGTGGTTTTTTGATAGATATCAGCCAATTCCTGCAAAGCGGCTTCAGAGAACTCAACATTTTTACGTTGAAGATAGTCAGTCAGGTTGATTAGCGCTTCTGCGTGGTCCCCAATCCGTTCCAAATCGCGGGATGAATCAAGGATGTTGGTCAACACTTCACTTTCTTTCTGACTAAGGGCTTCACTTGAAAGAGTAATGAGGTAACGAGTCAATTTTTCATCAATGGTGTTGATGGCTTCTTCCGTCTTGTGGCCTTTTTCAGCAACCTTTTCATTGAGGTCAATGATGTAATTGTATGAAAGGTCAAAGGCTTTAGAAGCATAATTTCCCAAGTGAAGGA
The DNA here is from genome assembly GCF_003428885.1 of Streptococcus sp. LQJ-218. GTDB lineage: Bacteria > Bacillota > Bacilli > Lactobacillales > Streptococcaceae > Streptococcus. The sequence goes on along the minus strand of NZ_QQRU01000006.1, from coordinate 56,928 downwards.
GTTCTTTCTTGGCATTTCCGAGAGCGATTGATGGAGCTTGTTTAATCAAATGCTCATCAAGATAAAGTGGCTCGTACTTGACAACTTCGTCTTCACCAGGGATGAGCTTGGTTACAAAGTAGGCCAAGGCTCCGATGAAGGGAAATTGTACAATGGTGTTACTTACGTTAAAGGCACCGTGAGAGAAGGCGATGGTCATCTCAGGTGAGAGGTGAAGGAGCGCCTGGAAGTATTCAATCATTGACGTAAATGGGCCTAATAAGATTAAGCAAAGAATAGTCCCTAAAACGTTAAAGATGACGTGAGTTGCAGCAACTCGTTTCGCAGAGATATTGGCTCCAGCTGCCGCGAGGATAACTGTTAGGGTTGTCCCGATATTATCTCCGAAGAGAACTGGTAGAGAACCTTTAAGGTCAAGGAATCCACCTGCATAGAGACCTTGCAAAATCCCGATTGTCGCAGAGGAAGCTTGGATGAGAACGGTAATCACAGCACCGGCAAAAACTCCCAACACAGGATTTTGGCCCAAGGTTACCATGTATTCCTTGAATTGTGGTAAATCTTTAAGAGGGCTCATACCGGCACTGATGAGGTTAAGAGCATAGAAGATTCCTCCTACACCAAACAGGATGCGCCCGATATTGTTTGCTGTTCTATTTTTGGTAAAGAAGAGGAACATGGTTCCAAGGAAAATCAAAGGTAAAGCATACTCACCAAGTTTGAAACCGATGATAAAGGAAGTGACGGTGGTTCCGATGTTGGCTCCCATGATAATTCCGATAGCCTGCCTAAGAGTGAGAAGACTAGCGCTGACCAGTCCAACCGTGATCACTGTAACCCCTGTACTTGACTGAATCAGGGCAGTCACGATAATTCCAACTAGAACACCTAAAAAGGGATTGCTGGTGTACTTGTCAATGTAAAATCGAAGGCGATCTCCAGCAGCTTGTTGTAAACCGTCCCCCATGGTCTTGATACTATATAAAAATAGTCCCAGACCACCTAAAAAGTGAAATAAAATTTCCTGCCAATTAATGGACATTTCTTTTTCCTCCGGAAAATAATAACGGAATTTCTCCTATTCTATTTTAAAGTATAAAAGTAAATCTCACAAGTGTTAAGCTAAGATTTTAGAAAGAAAATTCGTGAGAATGGTCCTTAATTATATTAATTTTACCAATTTCTAACCTAGATATAGGTATTTCTTTTTATATATTGACATTTAAAAGAAATATTTTAAAATGAGGGAGGAATTATCTTGGTCCCTGTGATTGGGATAAAAAATTTTATAAAGAAAGTTAAGCGCTTTCCTTTGTGCAACAAAATCAATCTTTTAGGAGGAGAAAATGAAGAATCCATTTTTTGAAAGACGTTGTCGGTACAGTATTCGTAAGTTATCAGTAGGTGCCTGCTCACTGATGATTGGGGCTGTTTTATTTGCTGGTCCAGCCTTGGCAGAAGAAACTGCAGTTCCTGAAAATAACGGAGCCAATACAGCGCTTGTTTCAGGAGAGAGTGAGCATCCAACTAATGAAGCTGACAAGCAGCATGAAGGAGAACATGCTAGAGAAAATAAGCCAGAAAAGGCAGAAGGAGTAGCGACAGCATCTGAAACTGCTTCGCCAGCAAGCAATGAAGCTGCAACTACTGAAACCGCAGAAGCAGCTAGCGCAGCTAAACCAGAGGAAAAACCAAGTGAGGTGGCTACAGAAACACCATCTGCAGAAGCAAAACCTAAGTCTGACAAGGAAATAGAAGCAAAGCCTGAAGCAACTAGCCAAGGGGATGAGTCTAAGCCAGCAGTAGAAGCTAATAAGACTGAAAAAGAAGTCCAGCCAGATGTCCCTAAAAATACAGAAAAAACATTAAAACCAAAGGAAATCAAATTTAATTCTTGGGAAGATTTGTTGAAATGGGAACCCGGAGCTCGTGAAGATGATGCTATTAACCGAGGCTCTGTTGCCCTGGCTTCACGTCGGACAGGTCATTTGGTCAATGAAAAAGCTAGCAAGGAAGCAAAAGTTCAAGCTCTATCTAACACCAACTCTAAAGCAAAAGACCATGCTTCTGTTGGTGGAGAAGAGTTCAAGGCCTATGCTTTTGATTATTGGCAATATCTAGATTCAATGGTCTTCTGGGAAGGTCTCGTACCAACTCCTGACGTTATTGATGCAGGTCACCGTAACGGGGTGCCTGTATATGGTACACTCTTCTTCAACTGGTCTAATAGTATTGCAGATCAAGAAAAATTCGCTGAAGCTTTGAAGCAAGACGCAGATGGTAGCTTCCCAATTGCCCGTAAATTGGTAGATATGGCCAAGTATTATGGCTATGATGGCTATTTCATCAACCAAGAAACAACTGGGGATTTAGTTGAACCTCTTGGAGAAAAGATGCGCCAGTTTATGCTCTATACCAAGGAGTATGCTGCTAAGGTAAATCATCCAATCAAGTATTCTTGGTACGATGCCATGACTTATAACTATGGACGTTACCACCAAGATGGTTTGGGAGAATACAACTACCAATTCATGCAACCAGAAGGAGATAAGGTTCCAGCAGATAACTTCTTTGCTAACTTTAACTGGGATAAGGCTAAGAATGATTATACTATTGCAACTGCTAACTGGATTGGCCGTAATCCTTATGATGTATTTGCAGGTTTGGAATTGCAACAGGGTGGTTCCTACAAGACCAAGGTCAAATGGAATGACATTTTAGATGAAAATGGGAAATTGCGCCTTTCTCTTGGTTTGTTTGCGCCAGATACTATTACAAGTTTAGGAAAAACTGGTGAAGATTATCATAAAAATGAAGATATCTTCTTTACAGGTTACCAAGGTGATCCTACTGGCCAAAAACCAGGTGACAAAGATTGGTATGGGATTGCTAACCTAGTTGCAGACCGTACGCCAGCAGTAGGTCATACTTTTACTACTTCTTTTAATACAGGTCATGGTAGAAAATGGTTCGTAGATGGTAAGGTTTCTAAGGATTCTGAGTGGAATTACCGTTCAGTTTCAGGTGTTCTTCCGACATGGCGTTGGTGGCAAAAATCAACTGGCGATAAGTTGAAAGCAAGCTATGATTTTGAAGATGCCTATAATGGTGGAACTTCTCTTAAATTTGCAGGGGATCTTTCAGGTGCGACCAAGCAAGATGTGAATTTGTACTCTACTCGCTTGAAGGTGACAGATACCACCAAATTGCATGTTGCCCACAAAGGAGGCAAAGGGACCAAGGTTTATGTAGAATTTGCAACCAAGAAAGATTATACCTACGGTGATGAAGCTGCCCGTAAAGAATTGACAGTTTCAGATGACTGGACTACCAATGATTTTGATTTGAGTGCCTTGGCAGGTAAAACAATTTACGGTATTAAACTCTATTTTGAAAACGATAAAGACTTAAAAGGTTATCAATTCAACCTAGGTCAATTGACCATCAGCAATAATCAAGATGCTCCTCAGGCACCAACCACAGTAGCTGTAGCCAAACAAGTCCTTAAAAATGCCCAAGAAGCGGAAGCAGTTGTGCAATTTAAGGGCAACAAGGATGCAGATTTCTATGAAGTTTATGAAAAAGATGGAGATAGCTGGAAATTACTAACTGGTTCATCTTCTACAACGATTTATCTACCAAAAGTTAGCCGTTCAGCAAGTGCTCAAGGTACAACTCAAGAACTGAAGATTGTAGCAGTCGGTAAAAATGGAGTTCGTTCAGAAGCTGCAACCACAACCTTTGATTGGGGCATGACCGTAAAAGATACCAGCCTACCAAAACCACTAGCTGAAAATATCGTTCCAGGTGCAACAGTTATTGATAGTACTTTCCCTAAGACTGAAGGTGGAGAAGGTATTGAAGGTATGTTGAATGGTACCATTACCAGTCTGTCTGACAAGTGGTCTTCTGGACAGTTAAGTGGTAGTGTGGATATTCGTTTGACGCAGCCGCGTACAGTTGTTAGATGGGTGATGGACCATGCTGGAGCTGGTGGAGAATCTGTAAACGACGGTTTGATGAACACCAAAGACTTTGACCTCTATTATAAAGATGCAGATGGTCAATGGAAGTTGGCTAAGGAAGTCCGTGGCAATAAAGCCCATGTTACAGATATCACCCTTGATAAACCAATCACAGCTCAAGACTGGCGCTTAAATGTACTCACTTCTGATAATGGAACTCCATGGAAGGCTATTCGTATCTATAACTGGAGAATGTATGAAAAGCTTGATACTGAGAGTGTCAATATTCCGATGGCCAAGGCTGCAGCCCGTTCTCTAGGCAATAACAAGGTACAAGTTGGCTTTGCAGACGTGCCAGCTGGAGCAACCATTACCGTTTATGACAATCCAAATTCTCAAACTCCGCTTGCAACCTTGAAGAGCGAAGTTGGAGGAGACCTAGCAAGTGCACCATTAGATTTGACAAACCAATCTGGTCTTCTTTACTATCGTACCCAGTTGCCAGGCAAAGAAATTAGCAATGTCCTAGCAGTTTCCGTTCCAAAAGATGACAGAAGAATTAAGTCAGTCAGCCTAGAAACAGGACCTAAGAAAACAAGCTACGCCGAAGGGGAGGATTTGGACCTTAGAGGTGGTGTTCTTCGAGTTCAGTATGAAGGAGGAGCTGAGGACGAACTCATTCGCCTAACCCACGCAGGTGTATCAGTATTAGGCTTTGACACGCATCGCAAGGGAGAACAAAATCTTACTCTCCAATATTTGGGGCAACCTATACACGCGAATTTATCAGTGACTGTTACTAGTCAAGATGAAGCAAGTCCGAAAACTATTTTGGGAATTGAAGTAAGTCAGGAACCGAAAAAAGATTACCTAGTTGGTGATAGCTTAGACTTGTCTGAAGGACGCTTTGCAGTGGCTTACAGCAATGACACCATGGAAGAACATTCCTTTACTGATGAGGGAGTTGAAATTTCTGGTTACAATGCTCAAAAGACTGGTCGTCAAACCTTGACGCTCCGTTACCAAGGCCATGAAGTCAACTTTGATGTTTTGGTATCTCCAAAAGCAGCATTGAACGATGAGTACCTTAAACAAAAATTAGCAGAAGTTGAAGCGGCTAAGAACAAAGTGGCCTATAACTTTGCTTCACCAGAAGTAAAAGAAACTTTCTTGAAAGCAATTGAAGCAGCCGAACAAGTGTTGAAAGACCATGAAACGAGCACCCAAGATCAAGTCAATGACCGACTTAATAAATTGACAGAAGCTCATAAAGCTCTGAATGGTCAAGAGAAATTTACGGAAGAAAAGACAGAACTTGATCTCTTAACAGGTGAGGCTCAAGAACTCTTGGCTGCCAAACCAAACCATCCTTCAGGTTCTGCCCTAGCTCCGCTTCTGGAGAAAAACAAGGTCTTGGTTGAAAAAGTAGATTTGAGTCCAGAAGAGCTTGCAACAGCGAAACAGAGTCTAAAAGATCTGGTTACTTTATTGAAAGAAGACAAGCCAGCAGTCTTTTCTGATAGTAAAACAGGTGTTGAAGTATACTTCTCAAATAAAGAGAAGACTGTCATCAAGGGCTTGAAAGTAGAGCGTGTTCAAGCAAATGCTGAAGAGAAGAAATACTTTGCTGGAGAAGATGCTCATGTCTTTGAAATAGAAGGTCTAGATGAAAAAGGTCAAGACGTTGATCTCTCTTACGCTTCTATTGTGAAAATTCCAATTGAAAAAGATAAGAAAGTGAAGAAAGTCTTCTTCTTACCTGAAGGAAAAGAAGCAGTAGAATTGGCTTTTGAACAAACGGATAGTCATGTCATCTTTACAGCCCCACACTTTACTCATTATGTCTTGGTTTATGAATCTGCTGAAAAACCACAGCCTGCTCAACCAGTAGAAGAAGTTATTTCAAGCAAGGAACCTGCTGAAGGTGTCAAGAATTTGGTTGTGGATACTCCGAAATTAGAAGTCGAAGAAACAAGTATCGCCTTCGAACACCAAGAACGTCCAAATCAAAATCTCCCGGTTGGTCAACGTCAACTTGTCCAAGCGGGAGTTGAGGGACAAATTCGTCGCTTGATTGAAGTAGATAGTCAAGGTAATCGCACTCTTCGCGCTACAGAATTTTTGAAAGAAGCAAGTCCTGAAATCGTAGAAGTAGGTACTGGTCTTATTCCTGCCAATCCAGCACCACAAAACACAGACCTTCCAAAAGCTTCTAATCAACCAGCGTCTGATCAACAAAAGGCTCCTAAATTGGAAGTTCAAGAGGAAAAGGTTGCCTTTGATCGTCAAGAACATGAAAATGCTGAGATGCTAGTTGGGGAACAACGAGTCATCATACAGGGACGAGATGGTCTATTAAGACATGTCTTTGAAGTTGATGACAACGGTCAGCGTCGCCTTCGTTCAACAGAAGTCATCCAAGAAGCGATTCCAGAAATTGTTGAAATTGGAACAAAAGTAAAAACTGAACCAGCAGTAGCGCCTACACAAGAAAAACCAGCCCAAAATACAGCAGTTAAATCAGAAGAAGCAAGTAAACAATTGCCAAATACAGGAACTGCTGATGCCAATGAAGCCCTAATAGCAGGATTGGCAAGCCTTGGTCTTGCTAGTTTAACCTTGACATTGAAACAGAAAAAAGAAGATGAAGATTAAATATCGAAAAATCTTGTGAAATCTTTCCTTATATTTCCAAAGTGTGATATAATAGTTTCGAATAAAATAAATAAAGGGGTTTTTGTAACATGGCAAAACTTACTGTTAAAGACGTTGACTTGAAAGGTAAAAAAGTCCTCGTTCGTGTTGACTTCAACGTACCATTGAAAGATGGCGTAATCACTAACGACAACCGTATCACAGCAGCTCTTCCAACTATTAAGTACATCATCGAACAAGGTGGACGTGCAATTCTTTTCTCTCACCTTGGACGTGTGAAAGAAGAAGCTGATAAAGCTGGTAAATCACTTGCTCCTGTAGCAGCAGACTTGGCAGAAAAACTTGGTCAAGACGTTGTGTTCCCTGGTGTCACTCGTGGTGCTGAATTGGAAGCAGCTATCAACGCTCTTGAAGATGGACAAGTTCTCTTGGTTGAAAACACTCGTTTTGAAGATGTTGACGGCAAAAAAGAATCTAAAAACGATCCTGAACTTGGTAAATACTGGGCATCACTTGGAGATGGTATCTTTGTAAACGATGCATTCGGTACAGCTCACCGTGCACACGCATCTAACGTTGGTATCTCTGCAAACGTTGAAAAAGCAGTTGCTGGTTTCCTTCTTGAAAACGAAATTGCCTATATCCAAGAAGCAGTTGAAACTCCAGAACGTCCATTCGTGGCGATTCTTGGTGGTTCAAAAGTTTCAGACAAGATCGGTGTTATCGAAAACTTGCTAGAAAAAGCTGATAAAGTCCTTATCGGTGGTGGTATGACTTACACATTCTACAAAGCACAAGGTATCGAAATCGGTAACTCACTTGTAGAAGAAGACAAATTGGATGTTGCGAAAGCTCTTCTTGAAAAAGCAAACGGCAAATTGATCTTGCCAGTTGACTCAAAAGAAGCAAACGCATTTGCTGACTACACTGAAGTGAAAGATACTGAAGGTGAAGCAGTTGACCCAGGTTTCCTTGGTCTTGATATCGGTCCAAAATCTATCGCTAAATTTGACGAAGCTTTGACTGGTGCCAAAACAGTTGTATGGAACGGACCAATGGGTGTATTTGAAAACCCTGACTTCCAAGCTGGTACGATCGGTGTCATGGACGCTATCGTGAAACAACCAGGCGTTAAATCAATCATTGGTGGTGGTGACTCAGCTGCCGCAGCAATCAACCTTGGACGCGCAGACAAGTTTTCATGGATTAGTACGGGCGGTGGAGCATCAATGGAACTCCTTGAAGGTAAAGTTCTTCCAGGACTTGCAGCCTTGACAGAAAAATAAGATTTTATACATGAATCAAAGAAGAGAGGGATGAAGGTTCCTCTTTTCTTTTGCTTAAAATAAAAACGCTTCCTCTCAACTATTCCTCATAAAATCACCCAAATTGTGATAAAATGGAAATAGAAAGTTGAGATAATGAGTTATTTTAAAAAATATAAATTCGATAAATCCCAGTTCAAACTTGGTATGCGAACCTTTAAAACAGGTATTGCTGTTTTTCTAGTTCTCTTGATTTTTGGCTTTTTTGGCTGGAAAGGTCTTCAAATTGGTGCTTTGACAGCCGTTTTTAGCCTGAGGGAGAGTTTTGATAAGAGTGTCCATTTTGGGACTTCGCGTATCCTAGGAAATAGTATCGGTGGCCTTTATGCCCTGATCTTCTTCTTATTAAATACCTTTTTCCACGAAGCTTTTTGGGTGACCTTGGTAGTTGTCCCAATCTGTACCATGTTAACCATTATGACAAATGTAGCCATGAATAACAAAGCAGGAGTTATTGGTGGTGTAGCAGCTATGTTAATCATTACCCTATCGATTCCGAGTGGTGAAACGATTTTGTACGTGTTTGCTCGTGTATCAGAAACTTTCATGGGAGTTTTTGTCGCAATTCTCGTAAATTACGATATTGAGCGTATTCGGCTCTTTTTAGAGAAAAAAGAAAAATAATGTTACATTTTATAACATTATCAATTGACGTTTGTCTTTTTTTAGACTATAATAGACAGAAAGAAGGAAATTGTAAATGAAGGAAAAAGAATTTCGCCGAAATATGGCTGTTTTTCCTATCGGCAGTGTTATGAAGTTGACCGACCTATCGGCGCGTCAGATTCGTTATTATGAAGATCAAGAGTTGATCAAGCCTGATCGCAACGAAGGGAACCGTCGTATGTATTCCCTAAATGACATGGATCGTCTGCTTGAAATCAAAGATTATATCTCTGAAGGTTATAATATCGCTGCCATTAAGAAAAAATATGCTGAACGTGTAGCGAAATCGAAGAAAGCGGTGAGTCAGACTGAGGTGCGTCGTGCACTTCACAATGAACTCCTCCAACAGGGTCGCTTTGCTTCAGTACGGTCACCTTTTGGTCGCGGTTAGGCAACCGCAAGTAGTCATACATTAAGGAGAAAACTCATGCCAATCACAGCTGCAGATATTCGTCGTGAAGTCAAGGAAAAAAATGTTACCTTTATCCGTCTCATGTTCTCAGATATTTTGGGAACCATGAAAAACGTCGAAATTCCTGCCACAGATGAACAGTTAGATAAAGTCTTGTCAAACAAGGCTATGTTTGATGGATCTTCTATCGAAGGTTTTGTACGTATCAATGAGTCAGATATGTACTTGTACCCTGACTTGGATACATGGACAGTCTTCCCGTGGGGAGATGAAAATGGAAGTGTTGCAGGTTTGATCTGTGATGTCTATACAACAGAAGGTGAACCATTTGCAGGAGACCCTCGTGGCAATTTGAAACGTGCTCTTCGTCATATGGAAGAAGTAGGATTCAAATCCTTCAATCTTGGGCCAGAGCCAGAATTCTTCCTATTTAAGTTGGATGAAAATGGAGACCCAACACTTGAAGTGAATGACAAGGGTGGCTACTTTGATTTGGCGCCTACGGACCTTGCGGACAATACACGTCGTGAAATTGTCAATGTCTTGACCAAAATGGGATTTGAAGTAGAAGCGAGTCACCACGAAGTTGCGGTTGGACAGCATGAGATTGACTTCAAGTACGATGAAGTTCTCCGTGCTTGTGATAAGATTCAAATCTTTAAACTTGTTGTTAAGACCATTGCTCGCAAACACGGACTTTACGCAACCTTTATGGCCAAACCTAAATTTGGTATTGCTGGATCAGGTATGCACTGTAATATGTCCTTGTTTGATGCAGAAGGAAATAATGCCTTCTTTGATCCAAATGATCCAAAAGGAATGCAGTTGTCAGAAACGGCCTATCATTTCCTTGGCGGTTTGATCAAGCATGCCTACAACTATACTGCCATCATGAACCCAACGGTTAACTCATACAAACGTTTGGTTCCAGGTTATGAAGCGCCTGTTTACATTGCTTGGGCAGGTCGTAACCGTTCGCCACTTGTCCGCGTGCCTGCTTCACGTGGTATGGGAACTCGTCTTGAGTTGCGTTCAGTGGATCCAATGGCAAACCCATATATCGCGATGGCGGTTCTGTTGGAAGTTGGTTTGCATGGTATTGAAAATAAAATCGAAGCACCAGCTCCTATCGAAGAAAATATCTACATCATGACAGCAGAAGAGCGCAAGGAAGCTGGTATTACAGACCTTCCATCAACTCTTCACAATGCCTTGAAAGCTTTGACAGAAGATGAGGTTGTCAGAGCAGCTCTTGGAGAACATATCTATACTAGTTTCCTTGAAGCCAAACGAATCGAATGGGCAAGTTATGCAACCTTCGTTTCACAATGGGAAATTGATAACTATTTAGATCTTTACTAATATAGAAGAAAGATTGCCTGAGGGCGGTCTTTTTCTTGCTTTTTATATCGAGGTGTGATATATTTTATATAACGAAGTGCGATATATCGAACTGAATTGGAGGTGAATGCAAATGGAATTAACGGATAAAATTCGTCGAGTTTATCTTCCGATGACGGAAACGGGCTTTTATATCTTGTTCTGTTTGCAAAAGGAAAGTCATGGGTACAGTATTACGCAAAAGGTCAAGGAGATGACGGATTCGCAAGTTTCCATTAGTCCTGGAACTATGTATGGGACCTTGTCAAAGATGGAAAAGGATGGTTTGATTTCCTTTGTCCGTGAAGAGGAAAAACGGAAAATCTATCAGATTACAGACTTGGGACGCAAAGTCTTAGATATTGAATTGAAGCGTATTGAACGACTCTATAGAAACAGTCGGGAGGAAGTGTGATGGAAAAGAAAATTGTTTATCGAATTTTTACAATTGCGGATTATGAGAGGGAGGCTCTATACTTTAGAGAAATGCATGCTAAGGGCTGGAAACTTAGGAAAGTAAGCTATTCTATCTTATTGTTTGTAGTTAAGTATACCTTTGAAAAGTGTCAGCCTGAGCAAGTGTCTTATCAGTTGGATTTTTACCCGATGGAAAAATCAGAGAGAGCCTCCTATTTGCAATTATTTAAAGATTGTGGCTGGGAGCATATTACAGACTTTAATAGTTTTTCCTATTTTAGAAAAGCACATTCTGAAATTGAATCGGATGCAGAGTTTGAAATTTATAATGACGCTGCTGGGAAGTTAGCTATGGTGAACCGCATTTTAAGACTGCGATTAGTACCGAGTTTGCTTTTGCTAATCATACATATACCATTCCTATTTATATTGCTCGATAGAAGTAATACGTTTGATCTATGGAAATTTCTTGTGGTTGGGTTCGATATTTTCTTGTCTTTAATCCTTTTGTTAATAGTTGCCTATATTAGCTGGAAGTTATGGCATAAAAAGAAGGAATTATCAAATTTATGATAGGGTAGGTATGCTCAAAATTGGAGGCGAAGTCATGATAAATAAAAAGCAATTTCGGATTTTCACCATTGTTGATTTGGATAAGGAAGAAGAGTATTTACGTGAGATGCACTTGAAAGGTTGGAGGTATAGAATGAGTCGTTTTGGTTTGTTCTATTTTGACCAATGTCAACCAGACGATGTCATCTACTGTATCTATGATTCTAGATTTCTTAAAAAATATAAGTATGAACTGCAAGATTTTAGAGATAGAGGTTGGGAATTAGTAGGAGCAGGTTCTTGTTCGATTCTTCGTAAATCGTCTTCTGATTTACTTCCAGAGGATCAAGTCTATATGAGTAAGGGTCTCAGATGGGAAGTTATGCGATATCGACTTCGTTCATGTACAGCTGCTTTCTCAGGCGGTCTTGTTGTTTGTATGAGTTTGTTTCGAGAAGAACTGTCTCAATCTTTCTTTGTCATTTTTACTCTATATGCCTTTATGATTTCTTATCTAATTTATGGTTATTTCAGACTAAAAAGGAAATACCAAGTAGATGGAAGGTGAGGTTCTAGGTCTTCAGACTGATTTTTAGCACTCTTGATAAAAGAGTGCTAATTTTTTGAGTTTTTGTCTTGACATTCTCTTTTAAGGGTGTATAATAGAATCATGAGTTAGCACTTGAGTGTATCGAGTGCTAATCGATCAGACAGAGAGGAGTGATGAGATGGTTACAGAGCGTCAGCAGGATATTTTAAATCTGATCATTGACATCTTTACCAAAACGCACGAACCTGTCGGATCCAAAGCTTTGCAAGAGTCTATTAACTCTAGCAGTGCAACCATTCGTAATGATATGGCGGCTCTAGAAAAGCAAGGTTTGCTTGAAAAGGCCCATACTTCAAGTGGTCGGATGCCAAGTGTTGCTGGTTTTCAGTACTATGTGAAACACTCACTGGATTTTGACCGACTGGCTGAAAATGAGGTATATGAGATTGTCAAAGCCTTTGATCAGGAATTCTTCAAATTAGAGGATATTCTGCACAAAGCTGCTAATCTACTGACAGACTTGAGTGGCTGTACGGTAGTAGCACTGGATGTTGAGCCGAGCAGGCAACGGTTGACAGCCTTTGATATCGTTGTTTTGGGACAACATACAGCCTTGGCGGTATTCACCCTAGACGAGTCTCGAACGGTTACCAGTCAGTTTCTGATTCCAAGGAACTTCTTGCAGGAGGACTTGCTGAAGCTGAAGAGCATCATTCAGGAACGTTTCCTCGGCCACACCGTTCTAGATATTCACTACAAGATTCGGACGGAGATTCCGCAGATTATCCAGCGTTACTTTACAACAACGGACAATGTTATCGACCTCTTTGAACACATCTTTAAGGAAATGTTCAACGAAAACATTGTGCTAGCGGGCAAGGTTAATCTCTTGAATTTTGCCAATCTAGCAGCCTATCAGTTCTTTGACCAACCGCAAAAGGTGGCTCTGGAGATTCGTGAGGGATTGCGTGACGATCAGATGCAAAATGTCCGTGTTGCGGATAGTCAAGAATCCTGTCTAGCTGACCTAGCTGTGATTAGTAGCAAGTTCCTCATTCCTTATCGAGGTGTTGGAATTCTAGCCATTATCGGTCCGGTTAATCTGGATTACCAACAGTTAATCAACCAAGTCAATGTGGTCAATCGTGTTTTGACCATGAAGTTGACAGATTTTTACCGCTACCTCAGCAGTAATCATTACGAAGTACATTAATATTGAAATTATTAAAGGAGGCGAAAATGGCCCAAGATATAAAAAATGAAGAAGTAGAAGAAGTCCAAGAAGAGGAAGTTGTGGAAACAGTTGAAGAAACAACTCCTGAGAAGTCTGAGTTGGACTTGGCAAATGAACGTGCAGATGAGTTCGAAAATAAATACCTTCGCGCTCATGCAGAAATGCAAAACATTCAACGCCGTGCCAATGAAGAGCGTCAAAACTTGCAACGTTATCGTAGCCAGGACTTGGCAAAAGCGATTCTCCCTTCTTTGGATAACCTTGAGCGTGCACTCGCAGTTGAAGGTTTGACAGACGATGTCAAAAAAGGATTGGAGATGGTGCAAGAAAGCTTGGTTCACGCCTTGAAAGAAGAAGGAATCGAAGAAATCGCAGCTGACGGTGAATTTGACCATAACTACCATATGGCCATCCAAACTCTCCCAGCAGACGATGACCACCCAGCAGATACCATTGCTCAAGTCTTCCAAAAAGGCTACAAACTCCATGACCGCATCCTACGCCCAGCAATGGTAGTGGTGTATAACTAAGATACAAAGCCCGTAAAAAGCTTACAGTAAAAATAGGAGATTGACGAAGTGTTCGATTAGGCAATTCTGACGGTAGCTAAAGCAACTTGTCAGAAAACGGCAATCGCTATGGCGTTTGCCTAGCCTTCTTACTAACTCGTCGTTGAAATAAAATCAATTTCGACTCCTCGTGTCGCAATTTACATAATCGAAACCTTGTCCGAAACGACAATAAACTATGAAGAAAGATAAAAAAGTTGTTTAGCTTTGCAATAGTGAGCGAAGCGAACCAGAGACGATACTCTTCGCCGTTGCGCTATCTGCGTAAACTTTGAGACCTTAGACTCAAAGTTTAGTCAAAGAGATTGACGAAGTCAAGCTCTGACGGCGCCGCCACTTAAGAAGAGTATCAAAAAGAAAAAAGAAGATAAATTTAAGGAGAAAAACACATGTCTAAAATTATCGGTATTGACTTAGGTACAACAAACTCAGCAGTTGCAGTTCTTGAAGGAACTGAAAGCAAAATCATCGCAAACCCAGAAGGAAACCGTACAACTCCATCTGTAGTTTCATTCAAAAACGGTGAAATCATCGTTGGTGACGCTGCGAAACGTCAAGCAGTCACAAACCCAGATACAGTGATCTCTATCAAATCTAAGATGGGTACTTCTGAAAAAGTTTCTGCTAACGGCAAAGAATACACTCCACAAGAAATCTCAGCGATGATCCTTCAATACTTGAAAGGTTACGCTGAAGAATACCTTGGTGAAAAAGTAACTAAGGCTGTTATCACAGTTCCTGCTTACTTCAACGATGCTCAACGTCAAGCAACTAAAGACGCTGGTAAAATCGCTGGTCTTGAAGTAGAACGTATCGTCAACGAACCAACAGCAGCAGCTCTTGCTTACGGTTTGGACAAGACTGACAAAGAAGAAAAAATCTTGGTATTCGACCTTGGTGGTGGTACATTTGACGTCTCTATCCTTGAACTCGGTGACGGTGTCTTCGACGTATTGTCAACTGCAGGGGACAACAAACTTGGTGGTGATGACTTTGACCAAAAAATCATTGACCACTTGGTAGCAGAATTTAAGAAAGAAAACGGCATTGACTTGTCTACTGACAAGATGGCAATGCAACGTTTGAAAGATGCAGCTGAAAAAGCGAAGAAAGACCTTTCTGGTGTAACTTCAACACAAATCAGCTTGCCATTTATCACTGCTGGTGAGGCTGGACCTCTTCACTTGGAAATGACTTTGACTCGTGCGAAATTTGACGATTTGACTCGTGATCTTGTAGAACGTACAAAAGTTCCGGTTCGTCAAGCCCTTTCTGATGCAGGTTTGAGCTTGTCAGAAATCGACGAAGTGATCCTTGTCGGTGGTTCAACTCGTATCCCTGCCGTTGTAGAAGCTGTTAAAGCTGAAACTGGTAAAGAACCAAACAAATCAGTAAACCCTGATGAAGTTGTTGCCATGGGTGCTGCGATCCAAGGTGGTGTCATCACTGGTGATGTCAAAGACGTTGTCCTTCTTGACGTAACACCATTGTCACTTGGTATCGAAACAATGGGTGGTGTCTTCACAAAACTTATCGATCGTAACACAACAATTCCAACATCTAAATCACAAGTCTTCTCAACAGCAGCAGACAACCAACCAGCCGTTGATATCCATGTTCTTCAAGGTGAGCGCCCAATGGCAGCAGACAACAAGACTCTTGGACGTTTCCAATTGACAGATATCCCAGCTGCACCTCGTGGTATCCCACAAATCGAAGTAACATTTGACATCGATAAGAATGGTATCGTATCTGTTAAGGCTAAAGATCTTGGAACTCAAAAAGAACAAACAATTGTGATCCAATCTAACTCAGGTTTGACTGACGAAGAAATCGATCGCATGATGAAAGATGCAGAAGCTAACGCAGAAGCAGATAAGAAACGTAAAGAAGAAGTAGACCTTCGTAACGAAGTAGACCAAGCAATCTTTGCGACTGAAAAGACTATCAAGGAAACGGAAGGCAAAGGCTTCGACGCAGAACGTGACGCTGCCCAAACTGCCCTTGATGACCTTAAGAAAGCGCAAGAAGACAACAACTTGGACGACATGAAAGCAAAACTTGAAGCGTTGAACGAAAAAGCTCAGGGACTTGCTGTTAAACTCTACGAACAAGCCGCAGCAGCCCAACAAGCTCAAGCAGGAGCAGAAGGCGCACAAGCAACAGGAAACGCAGGCGATGACGTCGTAGACGGAGAGTTTACTGAAAAGTAAGATGCAAAGCCCGTTAAAACCTCACAGTGAAAATAGGAAATCTGACGCAGAAACTTTAGTTTCTAGAAAGATTTGTCTTTTTCACCAAGAGGTTAGGGCATGCTCGATTTAGCATTACTAGTTTGATTTTTAAAACTCGAACGTCGTAATGATAAGAAGAAAACCAGAGGTTGCAACCCAGCCTCTGTTTTTCGGTAAAAAGAGTCTAAACCTGATTTATTTGGGATTTGTCTCATCAATATGAAATACAGGAATTGAACCCGACCTAAATCGAGGTTTGATTCAAAATATCAATAGAAAGGAACAAAGGTGTTCAGGGAATTGAACACGGGCTACGGACTGTGCCAAAAAGATAGTTTTTTCTAGGACGCAAGCGTCCGTCGTCAAAACTCCTAGATGGCTGTGTCCGTTTGACGCCCTTTGTATCTTGAATTATGAACAATACTGAATTTTATGATCGTCTGGGGGTGTCAAAAAACGCTTCGGCAGACGAGATCAAAAAGGCTTATCGTAAGCTTTCCAAAAAATACCACCCAGATATCAACAAGGAGCCTGGTGCTGAGGAAAAGTACAAGGAAGTTCAGGAAGCCTATGAGACTTTGAGTGACGACCAAAAACGGGCTGCCTATGACCAATACGGTGCTGCTGGAGCCAACGGTGGCTTTGGTGGTGCTGGTGGTTTCGGCGGTTTCAATGGGGCAGGTGGCTTCGGTGGTTTTGAGGACATCTTCTCAAGTTTCTTCGGCGGAGGCGGTGCTTCACGCAATCCAAATGCTCCTCGTCAGGGGGATGACCTCCAGTATCGTGTGAATTTGACCTTTGAAGAAGCTATTTTTGGAGCTGAAAAAGAAGTTAAGTACAACCGTGAAGCTAGCTGTCGTACATGTAATGGTTCTGGTGCTAAGCCAGGAACAAGTCCAGTCACTTGTGGACGCTGTCATGGTGCTGGTGTCATTAACGTCGATACGCAGACTCCGCTTGGTATGATGCGTCGCCAAGTAACCTGTGATGTCTGTCACGGTCGCGGAAAAGAAATCAAAGATCCATGTACAACTTGTCACGGCACAGGGCATGAAAAACAAGCTCATAGCGTACATGTGAAAATCCCTGCTGGTGTGGAAACAGGTCAACAAATTCGCCTAGCTGGTCAAGGTGAGGCTGGCTTTAACGGTGGACCTTATGGTGACTTGTATGTAGTAGTTTCTGTGGAAGCTAGCGATAAGTTTGAACGTGAAGGAACCACTATCTTCTATAATCTGAACCTTAACTTTGTCCAAGCAGCTCTTGGTGATACAGTTGATATCCCAACGGTTCACGGTGATGTTGAATTGGTTATCCCAGAGGGAACTCAGACTGGTAAGAAATTCCGTCTACGCGGCAAAGGAGCTCCGAGCCTTCGTGGCGGTGCAGTTGGTGACCAATACGTTACTGTTAATGTCGTAACACCGACAGGCTTGAACGACCGCCAAAAAGCAGCCTTGAAAGAATTCGCAGCTGCAGGTGATTTAAAAGTCAATCCAAAGAAAAAGGGCTTCTTTGACCATATTAAAGATGCCTTTGAAGGAGAATAAAGCAAAAAGAGCCGTCGGGCTCTTTTTAAAGCGTAAACAAGCTATATCCCGTCAACTATACACCACAATTTAGACAACGCATTCACCATTTCATAGCTAATACTCTTCAAAAATCTCTCCAAACTACGTCAGCGTCGGCTTGTCGTAGATATATGTAACTGACTTCGTCAGTCTTATCTACAACCTCAAAACACTGTTTTGAGCAACCTGCGGCTAGTTTCTTAGTTTGCTCTTTGATTTTCATTGAGTATAAATCAAATACTTTCCCAGACTTTCCACCGTAATGAAAACACCTGAAAGCGTTTGATTTCAGGTGTTCGGAAACTTTGAGACCTAGGCTCAAAGTTTAGGTATGGAACTTCGAAGAAGGTCGCTACCGTCCGTCATTACTTAAGGAAAGTCTTAAAAAATCTATAAACTAAAAAGAGCCGAGTGGCTCTTTTTACTTATCTTCGATTTCCTGTGTTTCTTTGATCACAGCTAGATTAGTCTGGATATCTTTTTCCAAGACCTTAAACTTGTAAGTCAGGTCTTCTTGGTATTTCTTGATGAGTTCTTTTTGTTGGTCAATGATTTGCAGGCTGTTTTGGATAATATCCACATCATCCTTGATAGCTTGAACGCGGTCAGTGGTATTCAAGACTTCATCTGTGATGGTTTGGCGATTTTTTGTGACCAGATAACTTCCGGCTGCAGCTCCTGCAAATAGCAGTAGGTTGGATAATTTCATAGCAACTCCTTAGGCGTTTTTGATGGTTTCAGCGACTTGAGCAAGTTTGTCAAAGTCTGGTTCGTGGGCGATAAAATCAATCTTGAGGTCATCGTCCGCACTGTAGCGAGGCACGAGGTGAACGTGGGTATGAAAGACTGTTTGACCAGCGACTTCTTCACAGTTGGCCATGATATTCATACCAGCAGCCTGGGTAGCTTTCATGACTTTTTGAGCTACTTTTGGTACTTGGGCAAAGAGTTGGCTGGCGCTAGTAGCGTCCATTTCCAAAAGATTGCGATAGTGTTCTTTTGGCACGACCAAGGTGTGTCCTGGTGTTACTTGAGAGATATCAAGAAAGGCAAGAACCTGCTCATCTTCATATACTTTTGAAGCAGGAATTTCCCCTGCGATGATTTTACAAAAAATGCAATCTGACATAAAATCTACCTCTACTGTATTGAATTTTGATATAATATAGCTACATTATACCAGATTTGGAGAAAATATGTTAGAAATTAAAAACCTGACAGGTGGCTATGTTCATGTTCCTGTCTTGAAAGATGTGTCCTTTACTGTTGAAAGTGGGCAGTTGGTCGGTTTGATTGGTCTCAATGGTGCTGGAAAATCAACGACGATCAATGAGATTATCGGTCTGTTGACACCTTATAGTGGCTCCATTAATATCAATGGTCTGACCTTGCAAGCAGATGCGACTAACTATCGCAAGCAGATTGGCTATATTCCTGAGACACCTAGTTTGTATGAGGAATTGACCCTCAGAGAGCATATCGAAACGGTTGCCATGGCTTATGGTATTGAGCAGAAAGTGGCTTTTGAACGAGTGGAGCCCTTGTTAAAAATGTTCCGTCTGGATCAAAAATTGGATTGGTTTCCAGTTCATTTTTCTAAAGGGATGAAGCAGAAAGTCATGATTATCTGTGCTTTTGTGGTGGATCCGAGTCTCTTTATCGTGGATGAGCCTTTCCTTGGTCTTGATCCCTTGGCTATTGCAGACTTGATTCAGCTTTTGGAAGTGGAAAAGCAAAAGGGTAAGTCTATTCTCATGAGTACTCACGTGCTGGATTCGGCTGAGAAGATGTGCGATGCCTTTGTTATTCTTCACAAGGGTGAGGTGCGTGCCAAGGGAAATCTCCTGCAACTGCGCCAAGCCTTTGATATGCCTGAGGCTAGTTTGAATGATATTTACTTGGCTCTGACCAAAGAGGAGGAGCTATGAAAGACTTGTTTTTAAAGAGAAAGCAGGCTTTTCGTAAGGAGTGTCTTGGTTATCTGCGCTATGTTCTCAATGACCACTTTGTCTTGTTCCTGCTTGTTCTGCTGGGCTTTCTAGCCTACCAGTACAGTCAACTCTTGCAACATTTTCCCGAAAATCATTGGCCTATCCTTTTGTTTGTAGGAATTACCTCTGTTTTACTTTTGCTTTGGGGTGGAATTGCCACCTATATGGAGGCTCCAGACAAGCTCTTTCTCTTGGTCGGAGAGGAGGAAATCAAGCTTCATCTCAAGCGTCAAGCTAGCATTTCCCTAGCCTTTTGGCTCTTTGTCCAGACCCTTTTCTTGCTGTTATTTGCGCCCCTATTTTTGGCAATAGGTTATGGTTTGCCTGTTTTTCTGCTCTATGTGCTTTTATTTGGATTAGGAAAATATTTCCTCTTTCGTCAAAAGGCCAGCAAATTTTTTACGGAAACTGGACTGGACTGGGACTATGTTATTGCCCAAGAAAGCAAGCGTAAGCAAGTCTTGCTTCGTTTCTTTGCCCTCTTTACTCAGGTAAAGGGAATTTCAAACAGCGTCAAGCGACGAGCTTATCTGGACTTTATCCTAAAGGCTGTTCAGAAGGCGCCTGGAAAGATTTGGCAAAATCTTTATCTGCGTTCTTATCTGCGAAATGGAGACCTCTTTGCGCTTAGTCTGCGTCTGCTCTTGCTTTCCATACTGGCTCAGGTCTTTATCGAGCAAGCTTGGATTGCAACAGCAGTGGTGGTTCTCTTTAACTACCTTTTGCTCTTCCAGTTGCTGGCCCTCTATCATGCCTTTGACTACCAGTATTTGACCCAACTCTTTCCGCTGGACAAGGGGCAAAAGGAAAAAGGCTTGCAGGCGGTAGTTCGAGGATTGACCAGTTTTGTTTTACTTGTGGAATTAGTTGTTGGGGTGATTACCTTCAAAGAAAAACTAGCCCTTCTAGCCGTACTGGGAGCTGGTTTGGTTTTACTAGTCTTGTATTTGCCTTATCAGGTCAAACGTCAGATGCAGGACTAATCTTACCTATATGATACTAAAAAAGAAGTTGAGTTCAGTTTGTCTCAGCTTCTTTTTAGTTACTACAGGATAATGGTTGGTCCGTAGAGACACAACTTTGTCTTGACCTGGTCCAAGTGGAAGCGGTCATAGGTCCGCCAAGCAGCGCGAGTAGGAGCATCTGGATCAAGAGCGCTAAGTCCCATGAGAAGACTGGAAGTCTGGTAAAATTTTTCCAATTCAATCAAGACTCGATTATCCACTGTCTCAGCCTTGGCTAGAAAGCTAAGAATAGAGTTTAATTGCTCCTGAAAGCGGACGTCGTCAGCGCTTGCCTGTTTGCATGCTTGGTAGGCTTTGTTTAAGTCAGTTATCAAAGTCTGAGCTCTTTTGATAGGGTCTGTATCTGTCATGAGAATTCCTCCTTTAATCTGGGTGCCAGTCTTGATTCTAGTAACTGTGTTTTGATACTGTCAGTTTATCACTTTTATCTCCTTTTTCACCATCAAATCTTTAATTGTCATTGAAATTTCCTGAATGGTACTGTTAAGATTTTATGATAAAATAGTTGTAAGATTATCATGCTTATTTGAGGAGCAAACTACCCTTTAGGAGCGTTAAAGGCCTGTTTAGGATTTGGTGGGCTTGTATCAAAGTATTTTTGCTATTCTCTTTTTAGGAAGAAATCGAAACAAGGAGAGTAAAAAGATGAGAATATTTGTTTTGGAAGATGATTTTTCCCAACAGACTAGAATTGAAACGACGATTGAGAAGCTTTTGAAAGAACATCAGATCATTCCCAGCTCTTTTGAAGTTTTTGGCAAGCCAGACCAACTACTGGCAGAGGTGCATGAGAAGGGAGCTCATCAACTATTCTTTTTGGACATTGAGATTCGAAACGAAGAGATGAAGGGTCTAGAAGTGGCTAGAAAGATTCGGGATCGGGATCCTTATGCCCTCATCGTCTTTGTGACGACTCACTCAGAGTTTATGCCCCTGTCCTTTCGCTACCAAGCGTCTGCTCTGGACTATATTGATAAGGCCTTGTCAGCAGAGGAGTTTGAATCTCGTATCGAGACAGCCCTCCTTTATGCCAATGGTCAAGACACTAAGAGTCTAGCGGAAGATTGCTTTTACTTTAAATCAAAATTTGCTCAATTCCAGTATCCTTTTAAAGAGGTTTACTATCTCGAAACGTCCACAAGACCCCATCGTGTTATTCTCTATACCAAGACAGACAGGCTGGAATTTACAGCGAGTCTAGAGGAGGTTCTCAAACAGGAACCACGTCTCTTGCAGTGCCACCGCTCTTTTCTCATCAATCCTGCCAATGTGGTTCGTTTGGATAAGAAAGAAAAACTACTTTTCTTTCCCAATGGTGGGAGCTGTATGATCGCGCGTTATAAGGTCAGGGAAGTGTCTGAAGCTATCAATAACTTGCATTGAGCTAGGAGAGTTTATGAATATTGCTTGGATATTGTTGTATACACTTGTTACTCATGGACTAGAAATTGTCATTTTCTTTAAGGTGGATGGAATTGGTCTCACTTTTGAGAGGATTTTTAAGGCCTTTCTTTTTAAGATACTGTTGGCCTTTGTTTTTTTAATGATTGATTATATGGTAGGAGATAGTTACCTATTTTATTTTATGGAACCCTTGTACGGCATAGGCTTATCTTTCTTATTGTTAAGAGGACTTCCTAAAAAATTCCTTCTCTTTTATGGTCTCTTTCCAATGATGTTGGTGAATCTCTTTTATAGAGGGGTCTCCTATTTTGTGCTTCCATTTTTGGGGCAAGGAATTGTAGGTAAAGATAGCAATCCTATCTTTTTATTGATAACGATATTCGTTTGCTTCATAGTTTTAGTCTTTTTGAAATGGTTGGACTATGATTTCACTAACTTGAGAAAGGAAATTCTAGATAAAGCTTTTCAAAAGTCTCTGACTAAGATTAACTGGATAATGGGGGCTTACTATCTAGTGATGCAAAGTCTGTCTTACCTTGAATATGAACAAGGTATTCAATCAACGACTGTTCGCCATCTCATCCTAGTATTTTATCTACTCTTTTTTATGGGGGTTATTAAGAAATTAGATACTTATTTGAAGGAAAAACTTCAGGAAAAACTGTACCAAGAGCAGGCCTTGCGCTACAGAGATATGGAACGCTATAGTCAGCATACAGAAGAACTTTACAAGGAAGTCCGGAGCTTTCGTCATGACTACACCAATCTTTTGACCAGTTTACGTCTGGGCATTGAAGAGGAGGATATGGAGCAGATAAAAGAGGTCTACGACTCGGTCTTAAAGGATTCTAGTGAAAAATTGCAGGACAATAAATATGACCTTGGACGACTCGTGAATATTCGTGATAAAGCTCTCAAAAGTCTCCTAGCAGGAAAATTTCTAAAAGCCAGAGATGAGAACATAGTCTTTAATGTCGAAGTTCCTGAGGAGATTCAAGTCGAGGGGATGAGCCTGCTTGATTTTCTAACCATTGTGTCTATCCTTTGTGACAATGCTATTGAAGCTAGTGCAGAGGCCAGTCAACCTCATGTTTCAATTGCCTTTTTTAAAAATGGAGCACAGGAGACCTTTATCATCGAAAATTCTATCAAAGAAGAGGGGATCGATATTTCTGAAATCTTCTCCTTTGGAGCCAGTTCTAAAGGGGAGGAGAGAGGAGTTGGTCTCTATACCGTTATGAAGATTGTGGAAAGTCATCCCAATACTAGTCTAAATACCACTTGCCAAAATCAAGTCTTTCGTCAGGTTTTAACAGTTCACTCGATGTCGGTTGATGATTAGAAAATTTATTGAAAGAAGTACTGCCCAAAGTCATCAATTAAAATACTATAGTATGAGAGGTGTATTAAATGAATAAGAAATCCTTTTTTATCATCTGTTCTACGTTGATTATAGCATCGAATCTTCTCATGATTTCCGTGGTGAACAAGGGAGAAGAAACAGGGAGCAACCTGTTTGTGATTGCTATAGCTTGTGTTTTGCTACCAGCCTTTTTATATGCAGTTGAAAACAGACTTACTTCAATGGTAAGAGTAGAATCAATACTCCTGATTCAGTTGACAGTTATATCCCTACTCCGTCTTATCAACAGAATAGGGAGTACGTCTGAAATCCTCAACATTATCATTATCCTTCTATTTTTTGCAAGTGGGACAGCTGCTATCCTTGTTGCAATCATGAGAATATATGAGAACAGACGGAAGTAAGGGTGAATAGCTTTCTATTTTATATTTTCACATTGTTAAGTTTCCATAGGGCAAGTATGTTTTTCATGCTTGCTTTTTAAATTTTTTAACAATTCAAGATGTTTTGATGACCATTCGTGATTTGAGTGATCCAATGTCAAAATAAGTGCTATACTAGCAGTGTAAAGGTTCTTGCTCAACTAAGGTAAAGCACACATCTAGGAGGAAATCTTATGAAGAAAAAAATACTTGTCATTTTCGTTCTGTATCTAATCATGTCCATCTTTCTATATCCGCTCAGGGAGAGTGTTTGGTATCATCTATTTTATACAATAGCCTATCTGATTGCGGTTATGATCTATCTTGCTTTAACTAAAAAGAAAGGAGCAAAAAAATGAAAACTTTTCTTGCTAAAAAACGGAACATCTTTCTTACGAGATTGTTCCTAGGGCAGTTGCCCTTACTTGTTTTTACTTATCTATTTCTATCTCGTCAGTTTTTAAATTTTTCCTTAGTCCTCCAATTTCTTTTAGTGGTTATTAACTTGGCTTCTATTTTGGTTACTGTTTATCTCACTAGGGAAATGAGGATAAGAGAGTTTGAAGATGATGATTTGGTTAGTCCTAGAACCAATCAACTCATGTATATCGGCTTGACAGGTTTTATGTCTATTATTTGTTTGTATAGGGGTATCACAGCAGGAGAATTCTATCAACAATTAATTGCCTATATTGGTGCCATTCTCTGCTTGATTATCATGCTTCTACTCATTTGGGGCTTGAAGTATTATAAGAAGTAGCTTGCCTTCTCCTTCTGACAGAATCTTTGATTAGAAGGCTCTATTAAACTGTCCGTGAAATAAGTGAATGGAGGTATTTAAAATGAAATATAGATTATTTCTTGTTATTTTCTTGAGTAGTATTTTGAATATTCTTTTAGGGACATTTTTACAAATCTCTAATGTATCAATTGGGTGGCTTGTTCTCTACAGTGGATTATTTGAAGCAGGCGTTTTCCTTCTTGCTAATAAAGGTTTGGCGGTAAAAATCAAGGAAGTAGACATTCGAAACCGCTTTAAATTTATTTTTGAAAAAACCTTATGGTTTCAAATTCTTTTGCTCATCTTTTTGATGGTCAAACTTTATCTTGGTTTGGATGCGAGGTTAATTTTATTCTATGGACATATTTTCATTGTCTTTAATGCCTTAATGTATCTATTATCTAGTAGTCAGGTCAGCCTTAAAAAGAACAAACTGTCTTCATAATCTTGCAGTAGTAGAGCCTGACAAGGGGAGGTATTAGGCTAGCCTCTGTCTTGTAGATAGTGGGGAGGATTTATATGAAAAAATATCCTATTCTTTTCAAAACGAGTGCCATTCTTTCTTATTTATTTTTGTTTTTTGGATTGTTTTGGACAACCCGATTTTGGAGCAATTATTGGGAGTTCTCGTCTTGGGTAGGAAATCTTATTTGGATTCGAAACATCATCAGTCTTCTCTTTATCGGCTTGATGGTTTGGATTTTGGTCAGGTCGGGCCATGCTTATCTCTTTCGCATCCCTAGGAAAAAGTGGTTGAGCTATTCTGTCCTGACGGTGTTAGCCGCTGTTGTGCTGATATGCTTTAACTATCTGACAGCTAAACACGTTCAAGGAACCAATGAAGGGTGGAATTTGTTTATTGCCTATAGTGAGACAAATTTTGCGGAGTTTGGTGTTTACCTAACCTTAATCGTACTAGGACCTCTGATGGAAGAATTGGTATGTAGGGGATTGCTTCAACATGCCTTCTTTAAGAATTCGAGATGGGGGCTGGATCTTCTCTTTCCGTCATTCTTATTTGCCTTGCCCCACTTTTCTAGCTTGCCAAGTCTCGCAGATATTTTTGTCTATACGGCAGTGGGCTGTCTATTTGCCTGTCTAACACGTTATACGAAGAGTATCTATCCTTCTTATTCGATTCATATTGTTAATAATATCATTGCAAACTTACCATTTTTGCTGACTTTTCTACATAGGGTCTTGGGGTAAAAAAATAAAAGGCTTGCTTTTCAGCCATAGAGGAGGTCATCATGTATAAACACTTATTTTTCCTAGATTCCAAAACCTTAGACTGGTTGACACCTTATATTCTAGTCTTGGCTTCTGACACCATTGCCTTTAACGTTTTTGTGCTAACCTTTGTATCTGTTGTGGTCTTTTATTTTCTGAATCCCATGCTATCTTTAATGGCTATCGTCTTAGGGGCTGGCTATGTGGTCGGATTTTGGCTATTAATACTCAATGAAAATCAAAGAGCAAACTAGGAAACTAGCAGCAGGTTGCTCAAAACAGTGTTTTGAGGTTGTGGATAGAACTGACGAAGTCAGTAACCATACCTACGGCAAGGCGACGTTGACGTGGTTTGAAGAGATTTTCGAAGAGTATAAAATGGTTTGTTTTGGAAAGACTAAAGCTAAAGGATGACTTGTAGGAAAGTCTGTTGAGGAGGATAATTTTATGGAGTTTTTTGATAAATTTCATGCCTTTTGTTTTGGATTTTTAGTACTAATAATCGTCATTACAGTTCCTTATACGATTAACCATGGGGATTTTTTTCAAAATGAGCCTGCACTGATGATTGTAAGTCTTCTAGTAACCTCGCTGAGTGTTGCTTATGCTAGAAAGTTTGAAATGATTTCTTTTGGGATGTTAAGCAGGAAACAATTTTTACTTTTCATTGCTATCTTTCTTCTAAGTGTGCTTGAGACGTTGGTTTATATTCATTTCTTCGCTGTTTCTTCTGGCGCGGGAGTTCAACACTTGGCGGAAGTCAGCAGAGGAATTTCTCTGTCTTTGATTTTGACTTCCTCAGTTTTTGGACCCATCCAGGAGGAACTCATTTTCAGAGGACTTCTTCAAGGTGCAGTTTTTGACAATTCTTGGTTAGGGCTTGTGCTAACTTCCTCTCTCTTTTCTTTTATGCATGGACCTTCTAATGTCCCTTCGTTTATTTTTTATCTACTTGGGGGCTTGTTGCTGGGATTCGCTTATAAAAAGAGCCAAAACCTATGGGTTTCTACTCTAGTTCACATGTTTTACAATGCTTGGCCACTCTTAACTTATTTCTAAAAATCATGAAAAGGTAAGCAGAAGACGGTGCTTGCCTTTTTCTTTCTAGAATCCTAGCCCAAGCTAATCCAGATGCCTTTCTTTGAGAATCGGGTGTGGAGCGGTTGACGAATAGACCAAAAACTAGTAGAATAGTAAGGAAACTTTATACGGAGGAAAGAAATGGATTTGGGTGATAATGAGCTAATACTGACTCCCATACCTGGGAAAAGTGGCAAGGCTTATATGGGTAGCTATCCTGATGGGAAGCGCATCTTTGTAAAAATGAACACCTCTCCAATCCTACCTGGTCTAGCTAGAGAACAAATTGCTCCACAATTATTATGGAGTCGCCGTTTGGCAGATGGTCGTGATATGAGTGCTCAAGAATGGTTGACAGGCAAGATATTGACCCCCTATGATATGAATCGTAAACAAATCGTCAATATTTTAACCCGTCTTCATCGCTCACGTCCGTTGATGACACAGTTGAGTCGTTTGGGATATGTCATGGAAACACCTGTAGATTTACTACAGTCTTGGCAGGAAACGGCTCCAGATGCTTTGCGTAAAAATCATTTTATCAGTGAAGTGATGGCTGATTTACGTCAGACTATTCCAGGATTTAGAGAGGACTATGCGACCATTGTCCATGGAGATGTACGACATAGTAATTGGATTGAGACAGACAGTGGCTTGATTTATTTGGTAGATTGGGATTCGGTTCGCTTGACCGACCGCATGTTTGATGTGGCCCATATGCTCTGCCATTATATTCCAGAACATCAGTGGAAGGAATGGTTGACCTACTACGGTTACAAGTATAATCAAACGGTATTAAATAAATTGTACTGGTATGCTCAATTATCTTATTTGAGTCAGATTTCCAAGTATTATATGAACCAAGATTTAGAAAATGTCAATCGGGAGATCCATGGCTTGCGTCACTTCCGAGACAAGTATGGAAAGAGAAGATGAGAGTTAGAAATCGTAAAGGGGCAACAGCATTACTAGAGGCAAATCCCCAGTATGTGGTCCTCAATCCCTTGGAAGCCAAGGGGAAATGGCGGAGCTTGTTCGGAAACGACAATCCCATTCATGTGGAGGTTGGAAGTGGAAAGGGTGCCTTTGTTTCAGGTATGGCCAAGCAAAATCCTGACATCAACTATATCGGGATTGATATTCAAAAGTCTGTTTTGAGCTACGCTTTGGACAAGGTGCTTGAAGTTGGAGTGCCTAATATCAAGCTTCTGTGGGTGGATGGTTCTGATTTGACAGACTACTTTGAAGACGGTGAGATTGATCGCTTGTATCTGAATTTTTCAGATCCATGGCCGAAAAAACGCCATGAAAAGCGTCGTTTGACCTACAAGACTTTCTTGGATACCTTCAAGCGTATCTTGCCTGAAAATGGAGAAATTCATTTCAAGACAGATAACCGTGGCTTGTTTGAGTACAGCCTAGTGAGCTTTTCTCAGTATGGTATGAAGCTCAATGGTGTCTGGCTTGATTTACATGCCAGTGATTTTGAAGGCAATGTCATGACAGAATACGAGCAAAAATTCTCCAACAAGGGGCAAGTTATTTACCGAGTTGAGGCTCAGTTTTAATCTAAAGAGATGTCGAAAACTGTTTCGCACTCAAAAAGTAAAACAAATCATATATTTTAAGGATTTAGTTCTGTATTGCACAGGATTAGGTCCTTTTAGTTTGCTTTCAAAACAGGTGGTTTTTGCTAAGAGTGTATTTGCGGCCAGATAAGTGGTATAATGAAAAGGTTATGAGAAATAGTATAAATCCTCTTGTATTCTATCTTTTCTTTTTTCTTGTCATACTTGGTTTGATTTTTTCTGATTATCAACAACAGAGACAAGTAGAGGTGCAGGCAGAAAAAGAGGTTCAAGTAGAAAAAACTGAAACAACTATTGAAACCAGTGAAGGAGAGAAAAATAAGGTTATCGAAGACAGATTAGCCACGATGACCTTGGAAGAGAAAGTAGGACAATTATTTTGGGCTAGAGTTCCTTCTAATCATCAGATAGAAGATCTTCAATCTTATCATTTGTCTGGTTATATCTTATTTGGCAGAGATTTTGAGGGTCGAAGCATAGAGGATATAAAGGCTTTGACAAAGAGTTACCAAGCTGCTGCCAAGATTCCTTTATTGATTGGTTCAGATGAAGAAGGAGGGACAGTGACTCGTATCAGCTCGATTTTAGAAACTCCTTTTCAATCTCCTATGGCACTTTATCAGCAAGGGGGAATGGAGGCGGTGCTTTCTGATACCAAGCAAAAGGCAGAGCTGTTAAAATCTGTTGGGATCAATGCAGGACTTTTCCCAGTTGCGGATCTTGCAAGGAATCAATCAGCCTTCATTTATGATCGAACGATTGGACAAGATGCACCAACAACTGCAAGCTATGTTCAGCAGGTCGTAGAAGAACTTAAACAGAGTAAGGTTGGGTCAACCTTGAAACATTTTCCAGGATATGGCGATAATGGAGATAGTCATACCGCTGTTATCCAAGACAACCGTTCTCTGGATGAATTAAGACAAGCTGATTTTCTTCCCTTTCAAGCTGGGATAGATGCAGGGGCAGATAGCGTCTTAGTCTCTCACAATATCCTATCTAAAATTGACACAGTGCCATCATCTATCTCACCGAAAATCACGGACCTTCTTCGTAAGGAACTGCATTTCAAAGGTGTCATTCTGACAGATGATTTTGATATGGCGGGATTAGCCGATTTTGTCAGTCAGGAAGAAGCTGCTTTTCAAGTGATTGTAGCTGGAAATGATTTGATTCTAGGGTCTTCCTATCAAACCCAGATTCCTTATCTATTAAAGAAAATTTCCTCTGGAGAGTTGACAGAAGAGCGTATTGATGAGTCTGTCAGACGAATTTTAACTTGGAAATACGATTTGGGCTTATTAGGAGCGTCGCAGTAAGTCTTGTAAGCCCAGACAAAAAGCTTCAAGGTCAAATCCTTGCAGGTTGGCTTGATTTGTGTTATAATTATAACAAGAATATGAGAAAGTGAGGCGGGGAAATATCTTCGCCTCTTGCTTGTGAGGAGGTGGACGCAATCGCAACTATCGTAGAATTAGTCAGAGAAGTCGTAGAACCTGTCATTGAAGCTCCCTTTGAACTCGTTGATATCGAGTACGGAAAGATTGGCAGTGACATGATTCTTAGTATTTTTGTAGATAAACCAGAGGGAATTACCTTGAACGACACAGCGGACTTGACAGAGATCATCAGTCCTGTCCTAGATACTATCAAGCCAGATCCCTTCCCAGAACAATATTTTCTAGAAATCACCAGCCCAGGCTTGGAGCGTCCTTTGAAAACTAAGGAAGCAGTCGCTGGAGCAGTTGGGAAATACATCCATGTTGGACTTTACCAAGCCATCGATAAGCAAAAGGTCTTTGAAGGAACCTTGCTATCCTTTGAAGAGGATGAGTTGACTATGGAATATATGGACAAGACACGTAAGAAAACGGTCCAAATCCCATACAGTTTGGTATCAAAAGCACGTTTAGCAGTAAAATTATAGTAAAAGAAAGGAAGCTTTTGAAGATTCAAAAGTGAATAGAAGATGAGTAAAGAAATGCTAGAGGCCTTCCGCATTTTGGAAGAAGACAAGGGAATCAAAAAAGAAGACATCATTGATACAGTGGTGGAATCACTTCGTTCAGCCTATCGCAGACGCTATGGACAGTCTGACAGTGTAGCTATCGATTTCAACGAAAAGACAGGTGACTTTACTGTCTACACTGTCCGTGAAGTTGTTGATGAAGTATTTGATAGCCGTTTGGAAATCAGCTTGAAAGATGCTCTTGCCATTAACTCAGCTTACGAGCTTGGGGACAAGATTAAATTTGAAGAAGCACCAGGTGAGTTTGGTCGTGTAGCAGCTCAATCTGCCAAACAAACCATCATGGAAAAGATGCGCAAGCAAACACGTGCCATTACCTACAATACTTACAAAGAGCATGAACAAGAAATCATGTCAGGTACTGTAGAACGCTTTGACAACCGCTTTATCTATGTCAACCTCGGCAGTATCGAAGCCCAATTGTCAAAACAAGACCAAATTCCTGGAGAAGTTTTTGCTTCTCATGACCGTATCGAAGTGTATGTCTACAAGGTTGAAGATAATCCTCGTGGTGTCAACGTCTTTGTGAGCCGTAGCCATCCAGAAATGATCAAACGTTTGATGGAGCAAGAAATTCCAGAAGTTTATGATGGAACTGTTGAAATCATGAGCGTGGCCCGTGAAGCTGGTGACCGTACTAAGGTTGCTGTTCGTAGCCACAATCCAAACGTGGATGCGATCGGGACAATCGTTGGACGTGGTGGTGCTAACATCAAGAAGATTACTAGTAAATTCCATCCAGCTCGCTATGATGCTAAGAGCGACCGTATGGTGCCAATCGAAGAAAACATCGACGTTATCGAATGGGTAGCCGATCCAGCTGAATTTATCTATAACGCTATCGCTCCTGCTGAAGTTGACCAAGTTATCTTTGATGAAAACGACAGCAAACGTGCCTTGGTGGTTGTTCCTGATAACAAGCTTTCTCTTGCCATTGGTCGCCGTGGACAAAACGTTCGTTTGGCAGCTCATTTGACAGGCTATCGTATTGATATCAAGTCTGCAAGTGAGTTTGAAGCCATGGAAGAAGCTGATTTGGTAGACTTGGAAGCAGAAAACGATACTGTTGAAGAATAAAAACTGCTAGAGGAGGGAAAGATGAAAACGAGAAAAATCCCTTTGCGCAAGTCTGTTGTGTCTAACGAAGTGATTGATAAGCGTGATTTGCTCCGTATTGTCAAGAACAAGGAAGGACAAGTCTTTATCGACCCGACAGGCAAGGCCAATGGCCGTGGCGCTTATATCAAGCTAGACAATAAAGAAGCCTTAGAGGCGAAAAAGAAGAAGGTCTTTAACCGCAGCTTTAACATGGAAGTGGAAGAAAGCTTTTATGACGAGTTGATCGCTTACGTGGATCACAAAGTGAAAAGAAGAGAGTTAGGACTTGAATAAGCAAAAGATAAGTAATCTCTTGGGACTTGCTCAGAGAGCAGGGCGGATCATATCGGGTGAAGAATTGGTCGTTAAAGCGATTCAAGATGGCAAGGCCAAGTTGGTCTTTCTCGCCCATGATTCTGGACCCAACCTAACCAAGAAGATTCAAGATAAAAGCCATCATTATCAAGTAGAAATTGTAACCGTGTTTTCAACACTGGAATTAAGCATAGCAGTCGGGAAACCGAGAAAGGTTTTGGCTGTAACAGATGCTGGATTTACAAAGAAAATGAGGTCTCTTATGGAATAGAAGAGGAGGACATGATTTGTCTAAGAAAAGATTGTACGAAATCGCAAAAGAACTTGGAAAAGAAAGTAAAGAAGTTGTAGCGCGTGCAAAAGAGTTGGGCTTGGATGTGAAAAGCCACTCATCAAGTGTGGAAGAAGCTGCTGCTGCAAAAATTGCTGCCAGCTTTAAGTCCGCAGCTGCTCCGAAAGCAGAAGCAAAACCTGTAGCACCAAAAGCAAGTGCAGAAAAGAAAGCTGAAAAATCTGAGCCAGCAAAACCAGCTCTAGCCAAGGAAAGGGCAAAATCTGCAGAGCCAGTCGCTCCTAAAATAGAAAAAGTAGCAGCTAAACCGCAAAGTCGTAATTTCAAGGCTGAGCGCGAAGCACGTGCCAAAGAGCAGGCAGAACGACGCAAACAAAATAAGGGCAATAACCGTAACCAACAACAAAACGGAAACCGTCAGAAAAACGACGGCCGTAATGGTGGAAAACAAGGTCAAGGTAATCGTGACAATCGTCGCTTTAGTGACCAAGCTAAGAAACAGCAAGGTCAGCAAAATCGTGGAAACGCTCGCCGTCAACAAGAGGACAAGCGTCCAAATCAAGTGGCTCCACGTATTGACTTTAAAGCCCGTGCAGCAGCTCTAAAAGCAGAGCAAAATGCAGAATATGCACGTTCAAGTGAGGAACGCTTCAAGCAAACTCAAGCAGCTAAAGAAGCCTTGGCTCAAGCTAACAAACGCAAGGAGCCAGAGGAAATCTTTGAAGAAGCGGCTAAGTTAGCTTCACAAGCACAACAAGCAGAGCAAGTTCAAGCAGTGGTTGAAGTCGTCCCTGAGAAAAAAGCAGCTGTAGTGGATACACGTCGTAAAAAACAAGCTCGACCAGAAAAAAATCGTGGCGAATATGATCACGAAGAGGATGGTCCTAGAAAACAACAAAAGAATCGAAGTAGTCAAAATCAAGTGAGAAATCAAAGAAATAGTAACTGGAATAACAACAAGAAGAACAAAAAAGGCAATAACAAGAACAACCGTCATCAGACTTCAAAACCTGTTACAGAACGTAAATTCCATGAATTGCCAACAGAATTTGAATATACAGATGGTATGACCGTTGCGGAAATCGCAAAGCGTATCAAACGTGAACCAGCTGAAATCGTTAAGAAACTTTTCATGATGGGTGTCATGGCCACACAAAACCAATCCTTGGATGGAGAAACAATCGAACTCCTCATGGTGGATTACGGTATCGAAGCCAAGCAAAAGGTTGAAGTGGATAATGCCGACATTGAACGTTTCTTTGTCGAAGATGGTTATCTCAATGAAGATGAATTGGTTGAGCGTCCACCAGTTGTTACTATCATGGGACACGTTGACCACGGTAAAACAACCCTTCTAGATACCCTTCGTAATTCTCGTGTTGCGACAGGTGAAGCAGGTGGGATCACTCAGCATATCGGTGCCTACCAAATCATGGAAAAAGGCAAGAAGATTACCTTCCTTGATACACCAGGACACGCGGCCTTTACATCTATGCGTGCGCGTGGTGCTTCTGTTACCGATATTACTATTTTGGTCGTAGCGGCAGATGATGGGGTTATGCCTCAGACTATCGAAGCCATCAACCACTCAAAAGCGGCCAACGTTCCAATCATCGTTGCCATTAACAAGATTGATAAGCCAGGTGCCAACCCAGAACGTGTGATCGGTGAATTGGCTGAGCATGGTGTTATGTCAACAGCTTGGGGTGGAGATTCTGAGTTTGTAGAAATCTCAGCTAAGTTTAATCAAAATATCGATGAACTCTTGGAGACTGTCCTTCTTGTGGCTGAAATCCAAGAACTCAAAGCAGACCCAACAGTACGTGCTATCGGTACAGTTATCGAAGCTCGCTTGGACAAAGGTAAAGGTGCGGTTGCAACCCTCCTTGTCCAACAAGGTACTTTGAACGTTCAAGATCCAATCGTTGTCGGAAATACCTTCGGACGTGTCCGTGCCATGACCAACGACCTAGGTCGTCGTGTTAAGGTTGCAGGGCCATCAACACCAGTTTCAATCACAGGTTTGAACGAAGCACCGATGGCGGGTGACCACTTTGCTGTATACGAAGATGAAAAATCTGCGCGTGCAGCAGGTGAAGAGCGTGCCAAACGTGCTCTCATGAAACAACGTCAAGCTACCCAACGTGTCAGCCTTGAAAACCTCTTTGATACGCTTAAAGCTGGTGAACTCAAATCAGTTAACGTCATTATCAAGGCCGACGTACAAGGCTCTGTTGAAGCTCTTTCTGCCTCACTTCAAAAGATCGATGTAGAAGGTGTTAAAGTTACCATCGTCCACTCAGCAGTAGGTGCTATCAATGAATCTGACGTGACTCTTGCCGAGGCTTCAAATGCCTTTATCGTTGGTTTCAACGTACGTCCTACACCTCAAGCTCGTCAACAAGCAGAAGCTGACGATGTGGAAATCCGTCTCCACAGTATTATCTACAAGGTGATCGAAGAGATGGAAGAAGCCATGAAAGGGATGCTTGATCCAGAATTTGAAGAAAAAGTTATTGGTGAAGCAGTTATTCGTGAAACCTTCAAAGTTTCTAAAGTTGGAACAATCGGTGGATTTATGGTTACTAGCGGTAAAGTTACCCGCGACTCTAAAGTTCGTGTAATCCGTGATGGTGTCGTTATTTACGATGGTGCTCTAGCTAGCTTGAAACACTATAAAGATGACGTTAAAGAAGTTACAAATGGCCGTGAAGGTGGTCTCATGATTGATGGCTACAATGATCTTAAGATGGATGATGTGATTGAAGCCTATGTCATGGAAGAAATCAAACGATAATAGAGAAACGATAGCCGATTTGACTCGTCGTCAACAGCGCCTTGATGAACCTCAGTTCTATCTAAGGCTTGTTTCCTAGATTCAAATGGCTCTAGTTCCTCTATCTACTAGACAAAGCTGGGTCTGCTGGCCTAGCTTTTGGTTCAATTGAGAGAAAGGAAGAAGCATGGCAAATCATTTTCGTACAGACCGTGTGGGTATGGAGATCAAGCGCGAAGTCAATGAGATTTTGCAAAAGAAAGTCCGTGATCCACGTGTCCAAGGTGTGACCATCACTGATGTTCAGATGCTAGGTGACTTATCTATGGCTAAGGTTTACTACACTATTTTGAGTAATCTTGCCTCAGATCATCAGAAAGCTCAAGTCGGGCTTGAAAAAGCAACTGGTACTATCAAACGTGAACTTGGTCACAATTTGAAATTGTACAAAATTCCAGACTTAACTTTCGTCAAAGACGAATCCATCGAATATGGAAACAAGATTGACGAGATGCTACGCAATCTGGATAAAAACTAAGCAGAAAGAGGGGCAACCCTCTTTTTTAGTGGAGAAATGAAAGATAATATAGGATACGAAAACGCTCTATATGGTATGATATTATATAATAAAAAAATAACAGGGAGATAGAGATGGCTAAAGAAGATGTGGCGATGCAAGTGTTGCAACAGGTAATAAAACTTCCTGTCGTCAAAGTGAACCGGTCAAAATTTTTAATGGACAAATTCTCTAAGGAAGTGGTTTCAAAGGATATTCCTAGATTATTGGAAGAAGGGCCGACAGCTTTATTACCTCAGGAAACCTTAGATCGAGTGGCCAATGCCTGCATTAAAGATAATGTTTTGCTGGCAAGTGGGACATCAGTTTTGGCTGGATTACCTGGTGGTCTTGCCATGGCCGTTACCATTCCGACAGATGTAGCCCAGTTTTACGCATTTTCACTGAAACTAGCTCAGGAGCTAGGCTATATTTACGGCTATGATGATCTCTGGGCTTCGCGAAATGAGCTGAGCGGAGAAGCTAAAAATACCCTCTTACTCTATCTGGGAGTGATGTTGGGAGTAAATGGTGCGGGAGCTCTACTTCGTTCTGGTGGTGTTACAGTTGCTAAGCAAGTGATGAAGACTGTTCCCCAGAAAGCCTTGACAAAGACTCTTTGGTATCCTATTTTGGAAAAAGTGTTGAAAATCTTTGGAGTGAATCTGACAAAAGGTAGCTTAGCTAAAGGAATGGGAAAAGTTATTCCAATCTTAGGTGGAGTCCTATCAGGTGGTTTAACCTTTGCCACTATGAAACCCATGGGTGAGAGATTGCAGAAGGAATTATCTAAACTGGTTAAT
Organism: Streptococcus sp. LQJ-218; assembly: GCF_003428885.1. Lineage (GTDB taxonomy): Bacteria > Bacillota > Bacilli > Lactobacillales > Streptococcaceae > Streptococcus. Next base: position 20,644 of record NZ_QQRU01000006.1, on the reverse strand, counting down.
TATGATGAAAATCAATACCAAGAAGATATAGAAACTATCCGAAAAGAAGTGGAAATCATCGAAGGAGATTGACATGGGGATCATAACAGTACTGGCCAAAACCTACGGTAATTATCTTCTAACAAGGCAAGCTTTATAAGTTGCAGAAATCATAAAAAAAGATGAAAACACAGTCGTTAGTTTGGGAAAATTAGTTCTCGTAGATCAGCTTATGGATACAGCTACTTGGTTGATGAAGCCGGAGGATAAAGAATGAAATCTTTTTGGAGGTTCTTTACTCTTCTTTTTATAACACCAATTGTTGGTCTGATAAAAATACTCTGGTTCCTAATCTCTTTCGCCTTCCAATTACTCTTCTATAGAATTCTTTTCAAGATCATAGATTGTTTTTTCAAACTTCTCTGATGATCATGGTAAGGATAAGACTTTGAGGTTTTACTAGGAGAAGTCTATATAATTAGAAATAATGAAATAATGAAATGATACGAAATAAAACTAGCAAGTCTTCTACTGCTAGTTTTTTAATCTTTGCCCTTGTGGTATAATAAAAAGAACAAAACTGTTAGAGAATATGATGGAGGTTATGATGGACAATATCATTGATGTATCTATTCCTGTTGCGGAAGTTGTGGACAAGCATCCAGAAGTTTTAGATATCCTAGTAGAACTCGGTTTTAAACCTCTTGCAAATCCTTTGATGCGAAATACAGTCGGACGAAAAGTATCGCTCAAACAGGGGTCTAAACTGGAAGGAACTCCTATGGATAAGATTGTCCGCACGCTGGAAGCAAATGGCTACGAAGTGATTGGGTTAGACTAATGGCAGATGAACGGATTCATATCCTACGGGATATTTTGTTAGAATTGCACAATGGTGCCTCTCCTGAGTCGGTTCAGGAGCGCTTTGATGCGACTTTTACAGGTGTTTCAGCCATAGAGATTTCCCTCATGGAGCACGAGTTGATGAACTCTGACTCAGGTGTGACATTTGAAGACGTCATGGAGCTCTGTGATGTCCATGCCAATCTCTTTAAGAATGCTGTTAAGGGTGTCGAAGTTGAAGATACAGAGCATCCAGGTCATCCTGTGCGTGTTTTTAAGGATGAAAATCTAGCCCTCCGTGCTGCCTTGATTCGTGTTCGAAGATTGTTAGATACCTATGAGTCTATGGAAGACGAGGAAATGCTGGCAGAGATGCGTAAGGGATTGGTTCGTCAAATGGGACTTGTAGGTCAGTTCGACCGTCACTACCAGCGCAAGGAAGAACTCTTCTTTCCTATCATGGAGCGTTATGGACACGATTCACCTCCCAAAGTCATGTGGGGAGTCGATGATCAGATCAGGGAACTCTTTCAAACAGCTTTAGCGACAGCCAAGTCACTACCAGAAGTGTCGATTCGCAGTGTAAAAGAAGATTTTGAAGCCTTTGCGACAGAGTTTGAAAGTATGATTTTTAAGGAAGAATCTATCCTTCTCATGATTCTACTAGAATCCTTTACTCAGGATGACTGGCTTCAGATTGCCGAGGAGAGCGATGCCTATGGCTATGCTATCATCCGTCCGTCTGAGAAATGGGTGCCAGAGCGCCAGAGTTTCCTTGAGGAAAAGAGTGCAGAGGAGCCCGTGCAACTAGACACTGCTGAAGGTCAAGTTCAGCAAGTTATCGATACGCCAGAAGGGCAGTTTACCATTACTTTTACCCCTAAGGAAAAGGAAGCAGTGCTGGACCGTCATAGTCAGCAGGCTTTTGGCAATGGCTATCTTTCAGTCGAGCAGGTCAACCTCATCCTCAATCACCTCCCTATGGAGATTACCTTTGTCAATAAGGACGATATTTTCCAGTATTACAATGACAATACGCCGGCTGACGAGATGATTTTCAAACGGACGCCGTCACAAGTCGGGCGTAATGTAGAACTCTGCCATCCACCTAAGTACTTGGACAAGGTCAAAACTATCATGAAGGGCCTTCGTGAGGGAACCAAGGACAAGTATGAAATGTGGTTCAAGTCTGAGTCGCGAGGTAAATTTGTCCACATCACCTACGCAGCAGTGCACGATGAAGAGGGAGAATTCCAAGGTGTGCTGGAGTATGTTCAGGATATTCAACCCTACCGTGAGATTGATACGGACTATTTCCGTGGATTAGAATAAGGAGAAAAAATGAGTTACGAACAAGAATTTATGAAGGAATTTGAAGCCTGGGTCAATACCCAGATTATGATCAATGACATGGCGCACAAGGAAAGCCAAAAAGTCTACGAAGAAGACCAAGACGAGCGTGCCAAAGATGCCATGATTCGCTACGAAAGTCGCCTGGATGCTTATCAGTTCTTGCTTGGTAAGTTTGAAAACTTTAAAGCAGGCAAGGGATTCCATGATTTGCCAGATGGCTTGTTTGGTGAGCGAAATTATTAAATGAGATAGATTCTTGATTTTTTACTAAAATCTTGATAAAATACTCTTATTAAATCCTTGTTAGAGCAGGGATTTTTTATTGAAAGGATTTTATCATGTCAAAGAAACTCAATCGTAAAAAACAATTACGAAACAGCCTCCGTCGTGCAGGTGCTTTTTCAAGTACTATGACTAAGGTTGTAGAAGAGACAAAAAAAGTAGTGAAACGTGCAGAACAGTCAGCGAGTGAAGCTGGTAAGGCTGTTTCTAAAAAAGTTGAGCAAACAGTAGAAGCTACCAAAGAGCAAGCTCAAAAAGTATCCAATTCTGTAGAAGATTTTGCAGCTAACTTGGGTGGACTTCCACTTGACCGTGCCAAGACCTTCTATGATGAAGGAATCAAGTCTGCGTCAGATTTCAAAAACTGGACTGAAAAAGAACTCCTTGCCTTGAAAGGAATCGGTCCAGCTACCATCAAGAAATTAAAAGAAAACGGCGTCAAGTTCAAGTAATCTTTCTTGCCTCTTGCATTTCCGTCAAAAACTTGTTAAAATAAAGCCATTAGAGGTGTTTTGAATCCCACATTTTACAGAAAGTGGCGGCGCTGAGAAGTCCACAAATGTGTCAAAACTAGTTGCTAATGGATGAAAATGAAATAATATTGTCTTTTTGTTTTAAAGACGAGAGTTGCGGGCAACTGCCCGAAATTGGGTGGTACCGCGGATAAATACATTCGTCCCTGTCATGTAGATGGCAGGGCTTTTCTTTTGCGCCTTAGTAAAAGGAGGTTGTCATGAAACAATCTTTTAACACCAGCAAACTCTACTATGGTTTTCCTATCTTTATCTTGGGATATCAGGACAACAACTTTGGACACAATATCACGACCTGCAGTTCCTCTTATAGTCTGGGAGATTGGCTGGTCATCGGTGTTGGTGTTGAGGAAAATGTGGCTGACCAGATTAAGCATTATCAGAAGTTCACCGTAAACATCCCTGATGAAAACTTCATGCTAGAAATGGAGCAGGCTGGTTTTATAAGCCATCGGGAGAAACTGAAACACCTGGCACTAGACTATGAGATTTCTGAACAGACTCATGCTCCGATTTTGGAATCTTGTCCAGTCGTTTTGGATTGCCAAGTGGATCGGATTATCGAGGAAGATGGCATCTGCCATATCTTTGCCAAGATTCTCGAGCGACTGGCTGATCCAGAGCTCTTGGATGAGAAAGGGCATTTTAAAAACGACCGTTTTTCACCAACTTACTTTATGGGGGACGGCCATCAGCGCGTTTATCGTTATCTAGATGACCGAGTCGATCCTATGGGTAGCTTTATCAAGAAAGCGAGGAAGAAAGATGACAAGAGCAGAACTACCTGAACGAACCGAGACGGAGCGACTTGTCTTGCGAGGCTGTACTTTAGAGGATGCTGAGAATATCCATGCCTACGCTAGCCTCCCAGAAGTTTCTTACCCAGCGGGCTTTCCGCCCGTCAAGACCTTGGAAGATGAGATTGATTATCTGAAGCATATCCTTCCTGAGCGCAATCAAAAGGAAAATCTCTCAGTAGGCTATGGGATTGTCGTCAAAGGAACCGATAAAGCCATTGGTTCTATTGACTGCAATCACCGCCATGCGGACGATGTGCTAGAAATTGTCTATACCTTGCACCCAGACTACTGGGGCCAAGGTTACGTACCAGAAGCAGCGCGTGCTTTGCTTGATTTAGCCTTTAAAGATTTGGATCCTCACAAGATTGAATTGACTTGTCTTGGCTACAATACCCAAAGTCAACGAGTCGCAGAAAAACTTGGCTTTACCCTCGAAGCTCGCATAAGAGACCGTAAAGATGCCCAAGGAAATCGCTGTGACAGTCTGATATATGGCTTGCTGAAGAGTGAGTGGGAGGTATAGGAAAGTTTATCATGTCAAAAAAAAATAGTAATAAATCAAAAAAATCCTACCTGTGTAACCTTAGAAGGAAACATAGAGAATTTATTAATGGGATTGATTTAGAGGAATTCTCTTTTAAAAAAGATTTTTTGAATCAGGTTGTTAATCCCGAAGAACTATCTTTACTGATCTCTAGAAAAATTTTTGGTGGTGCTACACTATACAACAATTTACAATTTGATTCTGATACAAATAAGGTATGTTTCCCAAAATTTAAGTCAAATAATGAAATCGCTAGATATGTTCAGAGTTGTTTGTTTTTAAAAGATTCTAATAAAATGAAACAGTTACAAAGTGAATTGGAATATCTTCTAAAGAAAGAAACGGATGCTAAATTAGAACAATTAACAGAAATAGTAAAAGAAATAATATATTTAGATAAATACGGTTCTTTCTTAAGATCTAATCCAAGATTCATGGTAAAAAAAGACTCCTATGTATATCGAGCGATAAAGTTATATGATGGTGATAATCTTAAAGAAGATTTTGATCCAATTGAGTGGAGATTCATTAATAAACATCAAGCCTTAATGCGATTAAATAAAGGGGGAGGTGAACAACCTGTTCTTTATGTCTCTCCAGATTTTAATTCAGTTTTTTACGAAGTTGATGCGGAAGATACACATGAAAAAATGGCAGTTTTTGTATATAGAGTAAAGGAAGATATTCAACTTCTCCCTATAGATGGAAAAATGTTTGCCAATCCAGAGTACGATGATAGTTTTAAAAGATACGGTGAATATATTGGACAAATCCTTGAGCCCCTATTTTCAAAAAAAATTTCTCCCGAACTGAATGAAAGTCTAGTGTATGAGTTGTCTAATTTTATAAAAGATGAATTCTATAATATTCAGAATGAAAACAATAAAACTGATAACCAAGTAGTAGGATGGACTTATATTTCAACAAAGACAATGAAACCTATTAGCCAGATCATTAATTCAGATTCATTAAAGATAGAACATAGATGTTTTGCATTCCCAGAAAACTATTATGAAAAAGCTCTGGATTTAGATAATGTAAGTTGTTGTATGGTAAATTGTGGTGATTATGAAAAAGAACATCTTAAATTTTGTAACGATTCCTATGTTCAAAACAAAATTGAGTTGAGTTGGGATGGTGAGATAATTCGAAATAGTTATTGAATCTTATGAAACATAATATTTTAAAAATAAAAATACTTATCTTGAAAACAGTAAAGGAGCACACACATGTCTAAAGAACTTTCACCTAAATACAATCCAGCCGAGGTTGAGGCTGGTCGTTACCAAAAATGGCTTGACGAAGATGTTTTCAAGCCTTCAGGCAATCAAAAGGCCAAGCCTTATTCGATCGTGATTCCACCACCAAACGTAACTGGTAAACTTCACCTTGGTCACGCTTGGGATACAACTTTGCAAGATATCATCATCCGTCAAAAACGCATGCAAGGTTTCGATACCCTTTGGCTTCCAGGGATGGACCACGCGGGGATTGCCACTCAGGCTAAGGTTGAGGAGCGCTTGCGTAGTGAGGGCATTAGCCGTTATGACCTTGGTCGTGAGTCTTTCTTGACGAAAGTCTGGGAATGGAAAGACGAATATGCCACTACCATCAAGGAACAATGGGGCAAGATGGGGCTCTCTGTAGACTACTCTCGTGAGCGTTTCACTCTTGACGAAGGTTTGTCAAAAGCCGTTCGCAAGGTCTTTGTCGATCTTTACAAGAAAGGATGGATCTACCGTGGTGAGTTTATCATCAACTGGGATCCAGCAGCTCGCACAGCCCTTTCTGATATCGAAGTCATCCACAAGGATGTCGAAGGAGCCTTCTACCACATGAATTACATGCTGGAAGACGGCTCACGCGCCCTTGAAGTTGCGACAACTCGTCCTGAGACTATGTTTGGAGACGTTGCCGTTGCAGTCAATCCAGAAGACCCACGCTACAAGGACTTAATCGGTAAAAACGTCATCCTTCCAATCGCTAAAAAATTGATCCCAATAGTCGCGGATGAACACGCAGACCCTGAGTTTGGTACAGGTGTCGTGAAAATCACTCCTGCTCATGATCCAAACGACTTCTTGGTGGGTCAACGTCACAACTTGCCACAAGTCAACGTCATGAACGACGACGGAACTATGAATGAGCTTGCCTTTGAATTTGCAGGCATGGACCGTTTCGAAGCTCGTAAGGCAGTCGTGGCTAAGTTGGAAGAAATCGGTGCCCTCGTTAAAATCGAAAAGCGTGTCCACAGTGTTGGTCACTCAGAGCGTACAGGTGTTGTAGTTGAACCACGCTTGTCAACGCAATGGTTCGTCAAGATGGACCAATTGGCCAAAAATGCTATTGCTAACCAAGACACAGAGGATAAGGTCGAATTCTACCCACCTCGTTTCAACGATACCTTCCTTCAATGGATGGAAAATGTTCACGACTGGGTTATCTCTCGTCAGCTCTGGTGGGGTCACCAAATCCCTGCATGGTACAATGCTGAGGGTGAAATGTATGTCGGCGAAGAAGCTCCAGAAGGTGACGGATGGACTCAGGACGAAGACGTCTTGGATACTTGGTTCAGTTCTGCTCTCTGGCCATTCTCAACCATGGGCTGGCCTGATGTCGATTCAGAAGACTTCAAACGTTACTTCCCAACTTCAACCTTGGTAACAGGTTACGACATCATCTTCTTCTGGGTGTCTCGTATGATCTTCCAATCCTTGGAATTCACTGGACGTCAGCCATTCCAAAACGTGCTTATCCACGGTCTCATTCGTGACGAGCAAGGACGCAAGATGTCTAAGTCACTCGGTAACGGGATTGATCCGATGGATGTTATTGAGAAATACGGTGCCGATGCCCTTCGTTGGTTCCTTTCAAACGGTTCTGCACCAGGACAAGACGTGCGCTTCTCTTACGAGAAAATGGATGCATCTTGGAACTTCATTAACAAGATCTGGAACATCTCTCGCTACATCCTCATGAACAATGAAGGTTTGACTCTTGAGCAAGCAACGGCTAATGTCGAAAAAGTTGTTAACAAGGAAGCTGGAAATGTCACAGACCGCTGGATTCTCCACAACCTCAATGAAACCATCGGAAAAGCTACTTCTAACTTTGACAAGTTTGAGTTTGGTGTGGCTGGACATATTCTCTACAACTTCATCTGGGACGAGTTTGCGGACTGGTACGTTGAGTTGACCAAGGAAGTCCTTTATAGCGACAACGAAGAAGAGAAAGTCATCACACGTTCTGTTCTCCTTTACACTTTGGACAAGATCCTTCGTCTCCTTCACCCTATCATGCCGTTCGTGACAGAGGAAATCTTTGGCCAAATCTCAGAAGGCTCTATCGTCACAGCAGAATACCCAACTGTCAATCCAGCCTTTGAAGACCTTGTTGCCCACACTGGTGTGGAAAGCCTCAAAGACTTGATCCGTGCTGTTCGTAATGCACGTGCGGAAGTAAACGTAGCACCAAGCAAGCCAATCACAATCCTTGTTAAGACTAGCGATAGCGACTTGGAAGCCTTCTTTAACAGCAATGTCAACTACATCAAACGCTTCACAAATCCAGAACACTTGGAAATCGCATCAACCATTCCTGCACCTGAACTCGCTATGTCAAGCGTCATCACAGGAGCAGAAATCTACCTGCCACTGGCAGACCTCCTCAATGTCGAAGAAGAACTGGCTCGACTCGACAAGGAACTGGCTAAATGGCAAAAAGAACTGGACATGGTCGGCAAGAAACTCTCTAACGAACGCTTCGTAGCCAACGCCAAACCAGAAGTCGTCCAAAAAGAACGCGACAAACAAGCCGACTACCAAGCCAAATACGACGCGACCGTCGCACGTATTGATGAGATGAAGAAACTCGTTAAATAAACACAGAAACACGGTGGTAAACCGTGTTTTTTTGGTATAATAAAATCAATATCTATTGATGGAGAAAGTGATGTCTAATACTCGTCGAAAATCAAATTCAAACCACGTCAGCGTCGCCTTACCGTACTCAAGTACAGCTTGCGGCTAGCTTCCTAGTTTGCTTTTTGATTTTCATTGAGTATAAACACCCTCATTATGAATTGTTAAATTTAATTGGTTACGGTCTTGCCAAGTTTGATAAGCTTTTTATAAAAGAATTTCAATGCTCTAGCAAGTCGGAGTTTTATCGCCATGTGGTGTCTCTTGGAATTGCTGAAACAACAGGAGTTGTAAAAAATAGAATGGATTTATTTGATCCCTATTTTGACAATAATCGAAAAGGTTGGTGGCAGAAAGCTGAAGTTTATCGTTTTCGTAAAGATTTAATTGATATGATGTTTGGGAATGAAGATGTTCACAGTTATGCAGAAATCGTTAAAATGTTGCTTGCAAGTGAAGGGAAGAAAACAGGTATAACCATCGTTGAAAAACCAATAGTTCGAACTAAGTTCAAACGTCTACAAGAAACTGGAATGGAGGCAGAGAATTATTTTATCCTTCATTTTGATAAAGAAGAAAAATTCCAAGGTGGACTATTGACCGATGCCCGTATTTATGGTCATGGATATGATTTCCAAGTAGATGTGCAAGATCATTCCTACCTTGCCGAAGTAAAAGGAATTCGAAAACCTAAGGGTCGCATTCGTTTGACTGCCAAAGAATTTGAAAAAGCCAAAGAGTTTCAATCAGATTTTATTTTATCTCTAGTCACCAACCTAGATGATATTCCAAAGATAGTGTTAATTGATAATCCTTTAAAACATTTTGAGTTTAAAAAAATATTATCAAAAATGAAATTATTGAATATAGAAGCTTAGAAGATTTCTATTAGTTCTCCCTTAACCTTTGACTATTCCGCAAAATTATCGTAAAATAAAGAGTAAATGATAAAATGAGGTCAGAGTCTGTTCGCTCTGGCAATAGCAGTATAAATGAGGAGAAACGCTTTGGAATTAGAAGTATTTGCTGGGCAAGAAAAAAGTGAACTATCTATGATTGAGGTAGCGCGTGCTATCTTGGAACTTCGTGGTCGCGATCATGAGATGCATTTTAGCGATCTTGTAAACGAAATTCAAAACTACCTTGGAACATCAAACAGCGATATCCGCGAAGCTTTGCCTTTGTTCTATACAGAGTTGAACTTTGACGGTAGCTTCATCTCTCTTGGAGACAACAAATGGGGTCTTCGTTCATGGTATGGTGTGGACGAAATTGACGAAGAAATCATCGCTCTTGAAGAAAGTGACGATGATGAAGTAGCACCAAAAGCTAAGAAAAAACGTGTCAATGCCTTCATGGACGGGGATTCAGATGCTATTGATTACAATGCTGATGATCCGGAAGACGAAGATGCATATGAAGCAGATCCAGCTCTTTCATATGATGATGAAAATCCAGATGATGAGAAAAACGAAGTGGAAGCTTATGATGCAGAAATCAACGAAATCGCTCCTGATGACTTGGATGAAGACGTCGATCTCAACGAAGAAGATGATGAGTTTTCAGATGACGACGCTGAAACGAGTGAAGAATAAAAGACCTCACAGAGGAGATCGCCTGATCTCCTTTTTGTTCCTTGAGCAGGTCATCCGTTTGGATGTGGATCTTTAGTTGGTCTTCTGAAAACAATCCCCTTTTTTCACATTCTACCAATTCGGGTTGACAAATAATCTGCTTTAAGGTATCATATTGTTCGGGCACCTCTTTTAGAGGTCGGGGCTCCCTAGTTCTTAGGGAGCTATTTTTGTTTTTTCAAGAAGTTATCTTCTTGTATGTTATACTCAATGAAAATCAAAAAGTAAACTAGGAAACTAGCCGCAGGCTGCTCAAAACACTGTTTTGAGGTTGTAGATAAGACTGACAAAGTCAGGAACACATATCTACGGAAAGGCGACGTTGACGCGGTTTGAAGAGATTTTCGAAGAGTATTAGTTGTGAATCTGGTGCAGTAGTTCCAGATTATTCTTATTAGTAGGGTCTTGTTTTCTATGTTCCCACGTAGTTAACAGGGCCTTGAGCATTTTAGAAAGAGGAATCTATGTCAACGAAATATATTTTTGTAACTGGTGGTGTGGTATCGTCTATTGGGAAAGGGATTGTAGCAGCAAGTCTGGGCCGTCTCTTGAAAAATCGTGGTCTCAAAGTAACCATTCAAAAATTTGACCCTTATATCAATATCGATCCAGGAACCATGAGTCCTTATCAGCACGGGGAAGTTTTTGTGACAGATGATGGAGCTGAGACAGATTTGGACTTGGGTCACTATGAACGTTTCATCGATATCAATCTTAACAAATATTCCAACGTGACAACTGGTAAAATTTACAGTGAAGTTCTCCGTAAGGAACGTCGTGGCGAATACCTTGGGGCAACTGTCCAAGTCATTCCTCATATCACAGATGCTTTGAAAGAGAAAATCAAGCGTGCTGCTCTAACGACTGACTCTGATGTTATTATCACAGAGGTCGGTGGAACTGTTGGGGATATTGAGTCCTTGCCATTCCTAGAGGCACTTCGTCAGATGAAGGCAGATGTGGGTGCAGATAATGTCATGTATATCCATACGACCTTGCTTCCCTACCTCAAGGCCGCTGGTGAAATGAAGACCAAGCCAACTCAGCATTCTGTCAAAGAATTGCGTGGTCTGGGAATCCAACCAAATATGTTGGTTATTCGTACAGAAGAGCCAGCTGGTCAAGGAATAAAAAACAAACTAGCCCAGTTCTGTGATGTGGCACCAGAAGCTGTTATCGAGTCTTTGGATGTCGAACACCTTTATCAAATTCCATTAAACTTGCAGGCACAAGGTATGGACCAAATTGTCTGTGATCATTTGAAAATAGATGCACCGGTAGCAGATATGACAGAGTGGTCAGCCATGGTGGACAAGGTCATGAATCTCAAAAAACAAGTTAAAATTTCCCTTGTCGGTAAGTATGTGGAGTTGCAAGATGCCTACATTTCTGTGGTCGAAGCCTTAAAACACTCTGGCTATGCCAACGACGCAGAAGTGAAAATCAATTGGATCAATGCCAATGATGTGACAGCAGAGAATGTAGCAGAGCTTCTATCTGACGCTGACGGAATCATCGTACCGGGTGGTTTTGGTCAACGTGGTACGGAAGGAAAAATTCAAGCCATCCGCTTTGCGCGTGAAAATGATGTTCCAATGTTGGGAGTCTGCTTGGGAATGCAGTTGACTTGTATCGAGTTTGCTCGTCACGTTTTGGGTCTTGAAGGAGCCAATTCTGCAGAGCTTGCACCAGAAACAAAATACCCTATCATTGATATCATGCGTGATCAGATTGACGTTGAGGATATGGGGGGAACCCTTCGTTTGGGACTTTATCCATCTAAGTTGAAACGTGGTTCTAAGGCAGCGGCTGCTTATCACAATCAAGAAGTGGTGCAACGCCGTCACCGTCACCGCTACGAATTTAACAATGCCTTCCGTGAGCAGTTTGAAGCAGCAGGCTTTGTCTTTTCAGGCGTTTCACCAGACAATCGCCTGGTCGAAATTGTTGAGATCCCAGAAAATAAATTCTTTGTAGCGTGTCAGTACCACCCTGAACTGTCAAGTCGTCCAAACCGCCCAGAAGAACTCTACACTGCCTTTGTGACTGCAGCAGTTGAGAATAGTAATTAAGAAAATAGGAACCTTTGAGAAGAATCTCAGAGGTTTTTTGATTCCTTCAAAAAATTCTTGGCAACTCAGGTGATTGGCAATAAGGGTAAGCGGTCCTCTCTTCTCATTGAGGGAAAGGGATTTTCCCTGCCTAGATACTGCTTCCCTATTTGTCCTAAAGCCTTTTTTGTGTTAAAATGAATGGTATGAAAGCTAAAAAAATGTGGATGACAGGTCTGGCTCTGCTTGGAATTGGGAGCCTTGCCCTTGCTACGAAAAAAGTTGCAGATGACCGTAAGCTTAGGAAGACTCAGGAAGAGTTGACAGCGATTGTGCGAGACCATTTTTCAGACATGGGGGAAATTGCGACTCTCTATGTTCAAGTTTATGAAAGCAGTCTAGAGAGCTTGGTTGGTGGCGTCATTTTTGAGGATGGCCGTCATTATACCTTTGTCTATGAAAATGAAGACCTGGTCTATGAGGAGGAAGTCTTATGATACAACCAGCAAATTTAGAAGAATTAGCATCTTTAGTGGAAAAAGAGGGCAAGAAGGTTTTCCTTTTTGTGGCGGACTGGTGTGGCGATTGTCGCTATATCTATCCTGCCTTGCCAGAGATTGAGGAGACCAATCCAGAGTTCACCTTTATTCGAGTGGACCGAGACCAGTATATGGATTTGGCTAAACTCTGGGATGTTTACGGAATTCCTAGCCTTGTTGTTCTAGAAAAGGACAAGGAAATCGGCCGTTTTGTCAATCGTGACCGTAAAAGCAAACAACAAATTAATGACTTTTTAGCAGGACTGAAATAGGAGAAAAGGAAACAATGATTTTTACATATAACAAAGAACATGTCGGTGATGTCCTTATGGTCATCGTGAAAAACAGCGGAGATGCTAAGTTGGATGTGGAGCGCAAAGGCAAGGTAGCCCGTGTTTTTCTAAAAGATAATGGAGAAACAGTGGCTTGGAATATTTTTGAAGTTTCAAGTTTGTTTGAAATTGCAGAGCGCGGTCAAGTCTTTTTATCAGATGAGCAAGTCGCTCGTTTGAACCAAGAATTGCAGGCGGAAGGTTTTACAGAAGAAATTATCAATGACAAAGAGCCTAAGTTTGTTGTTGGTGAAATTGTCGAGATGGTAGCTCATCCAGATAGTGACCACCTCAACATCTGCCAAGTTGCAGTCGCAAGTGACAAGACAGTGCAAATTGTTGCAGGAGCACCTAATGCACGTGTTGGGTTGAAAACCATTGTCGCTTTACCTGGTGCCATGATGCCCAAAGGCAATCTTATTTTCCCAGGTGAGCTTCGTGGTGAAAAGAGTTTTGGCATGATGTGTAGCCCTCGTGAATTGCATCTGCCAAATGCTCCGCAAAAACGTGGAGTGCTTGAATTATCAGAAGACCAAATTGTTGGAACTCCATTTGATCCAGCTAAACACTGGACTGCCTAGGAAGTTGTTAATATCTGATAAACCAGCTAGAAGGAAATAAGATGGCAAAAAATGTATTGATTACTGGGGCTACCTCAGGAATTGGTGAAGCGATTGCGCGTGCTTATCTGGAGCAGGGTGAGAATGTCGTTCTAACTGGACGACGGACAGACAGATTAGAGACTCTCAAGTCAGAGTTTGCAGCAACCTATCCAAATCAAACAGTTTGGACCTTTCCACTAGATGTCACGGATATGACCATTGTAAAGACTGTCTGCTCCAATATTCTAGAAACGATAGGTCAGATTGATATCCTGGTCAACAACGCTGGACTGGCTCTAGGTTTAGCACCCTATCAGGATTATGAAGAGTTGGATATGTTGACCATGCTGGATACCAATGTTAAAGGTTTGATGGCAGTCACTCGCTGTTTCCTGCCAGCAATGGTAAAAGCCAATCAAGGACATATCATCAACATGGGGTCAACCGCAGGAATTTATGCCTATGCAGGTGCAGCAGTTTATTCAGCTACCAAGGCGGCAGTTAAGACCTTTTCAGATGGTCTGCGAATTGATACCATCGCAACGGATCTCAAGGTGACAACCATTCAGCCTGGAATTGTCGAAACAGATTTTTCGATGGTACGTTTTCACGGCGATAAAGAGCGGGCTGCGTCCGTTTACCAAGGAATCGAAGCCTTGCAAGCTCAGGATATTGCAGATACAGTAGTCTATGTGACCAGTCAACCTCATCGTGTTCAGATTACAGATATGACTATTATGGCCAATCAACAGGCGACAGGTTTTATGGTTCATAAAAAATAAAAAATTTCCTCGAAAAGTTACAAATTTCTGTAACTTTTTTTGATTTCCTACGAATAGATAAGTAGGAGGAAAAAATATGTATAATAAAGTTATCATGATTGGGCGTTTAACGTCTACACCAGAATTGCACAAAACCAACAATGACAAGTCAGTAGCGCGAGCAACTATCGCTGTGAATCGTCGTTACAAAGACCAAAATGGGGAACGAGAAGCTGACTTTGTCAATATGGTTCTATGGGGCAGACTAGCAGAAACTTTGGCCAGCTACGCAACTAAAGGTAGTCTCATTTCAGTGGATGGAGAACTTCGTACCCGTCGTTTCGAGAAAAATGGTCAAATGAATTATGTGACTGAAGTCCTTGTGACAGGGTTCCAACTCTTGGAAAGTCGTGCCCAACGCGCTATGCGTGAAAATAATGCAGGACAGGATTTAGCAGATTTGGTTTTGGAAGAGGAGGAATTGCCATTTTAAACATTAAAAAGTCTGAGTTGGTCTCAGGCTTTTTATCTTGAGAAAGTCAGACTTTTTTCTTGACTATTTCTGACCAAGTGATACAATAGAACTATGATTTAGCACTCAGGTATAAAGAGTGCTAATGCTATCTATCTCATCATGGAGGAAATCAGATGTTGAAACCATTAGGGGACCGTGTGGTCTTAAAAATCGAAGAAAAAGAACAAACTGTTGGAGGCTTTGTCCTTGCAGGCTCAGCCCAAGAAAAAACAAAAACAGCCAAAGTTGTAGCTACTGGGCAAGGTGTTCGTACCTTGAACGGTGACTTGGTTGCTCCAAGTGTGAAGGCTGGAGACCGTGTATTAGTTGAAGCTCACGCAGGTCTTGATGTCAAAGATGGCGATGAAAAGTACATCATCGTAGGCGAAGCTAACATCTTGGCTATCATTGAAGAATAGAAGGAGAAAGTAAGTATGTCAAAAGAAATTAAATTTTCATCAGATGCCCGTTCAGCTATGGTTCGTGGTGTCGATATCCTTGCAGATACTGTTAAAGTAACCTTGGGACCAAAAGGTCGTAACGTTGTGTTGGAAAAATCATTTGGCTCACCCTTGATTACCAATGATGGTGTGACTATTGCCAAAGAAATTGAATTGGAAGACCATTTTGAAAATATGGGTGCTAAATTGGTATCAGAAGTAGCTTCAAAAACCAATGATATCGCAGGTGATGGGACTACAACTGCAACTGTTTTGACCCAAGCTATCGTCCGTGAAGGTATCAAAAACGTCACAGCAGGTGCCAATCCAATTGGCATTCGTCGTGGGATTGAAACAGCAGTTGCCACAGCTGTAGAAGCATTGAAAAACAACGCCATCCCTGTTGCCAACAAAGAAGCTATCGCTCAAGTTGCTGCCGTATCTTCTCGTTCCGAAAAAGTGGGCGAATACATCTCTGAAGCCATGGAAAAAGTAGGCAAAGACGGAGTCATCACTATCGAAGAGTCACGTGGTATGGAAACAGAGCTTGAAGTTGTAGAAGGAATGCAGTTCGACCGTGGCTACCTTTCACAGTACATGGTGACAGATAGCGAAAAAATGGTGGCTGACCTTGAAAATCCGTACATTTTAATCACTGACAAGAAAATTTCCAATATCCAAGAAATCTTGCCACTTCTAGAAAGCATTCTCCAAAGCAATCGTCCACTCTTGATTATTGCAGATGATGTGGATGGCGAAGCTCTTCCAACCCTTGTCTTGAACAAGATTCGTGGAACCTTCAACGTGGTAGCTGTTAAGGCACCTGGTTTTGGTGACCGTCGCAAAGCCATGCTTGAAGACATTGCCATCTTAACAGGCGGAACAGTTATCACTGAAGATCTTGGTCTTGAGTTGAAAGACGCTACAATTGAAGCTCTTGGTCAAGCAGCTAGAGTAACAGTGGACAAAGATAGCACTGTTATCGTAGAAGGTGCTGGAAATCCTGAAGCGATTTCTCACCGTGTTGCAGTTATCAAGTCTCAAATCGAAACCACAACTTCTGAATTTGACCGTGAAAAATTGCAAGAACGCTTGGCAAAATTGTCAGGTGGTGTTGCAGTCATCAAGGTCGGAGCTGCAACTGAAACTGAGTTGAAAGAAATGAAACTCCGCATCGAAGATGCTCTTAATGCTACTCGTGCAGCCGTGGAAGAAGGAATCGTTGCAGGTGGTGGTACTGCCCTTGTTAATGTTATCTCTACTGTTGCTGCCTTAGAGTTAGAAGGTGATGAAGCAACAGGACGTAATATTGTTCTTCGTGCCTTGGAAGAACCTGTTCGTCAAATCGCCCACAATGCAGGATTTGAAGGCTCTATCGTCATCGATCGTTTGAAAAATGCCGAGCTTGGTACAGGTTTCAACGCAGCAACTGGTGAGTGGGTCAACATGATTGAAGCAGGAATTATCGATCCTGTTAAGGTTAGCCGTTCAGCCCTACAAAATGCAGCGTCTGTAGCCAGCTTGATTTTGACAACAGAAGCAGTTGTAGCCAATAAACCAGAACCAGCAGCTCCGGCTCCAGCAATGGATCCAAGCATGATGGGTGGCATGATGTAAGCTTTCTATAGAAAACAACTTATAAAAAACACAAAAGGAGGGAATGACTACCCCTCCTTTTTATGATATTCACTTCTAAATTGATTTGAGCTCTCCTAACTTATATGATAAAATAAGACTAGAAAAAGGAGAAGAACATGATCGATGTAGAAGAAATTCTGAGCAAGATGAACCCTAATCAGAAGATTAATTATGACCGTGTCATGCAGAAGATGGTACAAGTATGGGAGAAAAATGAGCAGCGCCCAACCATTCTCATGCATGTTTGCTGTGCTCCTTGTAGTACCTACACCCTAGAGTATCTGACCAAGTACGCTGATGTGACCATCTATTTTGCCAACTCCAATATCCATCCCAAGGCAGAATACCACAAGCGGGCTTACGTTACCAAGAAATTTGTCAGTGACTTCAATGAGCGAACAGGAAATACGGTTCAGTACCTAGAAGCCCCCTATGAACCAAATGAATATCGGAAGTTAGTTAGAGGACTAGAGGAAGAGCCAGAAGGTGGGGATCGTTGCAAGGTTTGCTTTGACTACCGTTTGGACAAAACAGCGCAAGTGGCTATGGACTTGAGTTTTGACTACTTTGGCTCAGCCTTGACCATCAGCCCTCATAAGAATTCTCAAACCATTAACAGCATCGGAATCGATGTGCAAAAAATTTACACAACCCACTATCTTCCAAGTGATTTCAAGAAAAATCAAGGGTACAAACGTTCAGTGGAGATGTGTGAAGAGTATGATATCTATCGTCAATGTTATTGTGGATGCGTCTATGCAGCCCAAGCCCAGAATATTGATCTGGTTCAAGTTAAGAAGGACGCTACTGCGTTCATGCTTGATAAGGATGTTGAAAAAGACTATTCCCACATCAAATTTACAGTGACTAAATTAGATATATAAGAATAAGCCCAGCTGCAAAGCTGGGTTTTTAAAATAAAAAACCAGGGCCTTAACCCCAGTTTGACAACTTTACCGATTCTTTAGTTCTACATAGCGCTTGTACCAAATGTTGACATAGGCTTCTGAGAAAGGACCTCGCTCATTGTTAATCCAATCAACAAGAATCTTAACATGCTCTTTCAGAATATAGTCTAGATCAGAAGAATACTTCATTTTGCGTTTGTGACGCTCGTACTCTTCAACGTCCAAGAGACGTTTTTCCCCATCTGTAAAAATTTTAACATCCAAATCGTAATCAATATACTTTAGTGCTTCTTCATCCAGATAGTAGGGGCTAGCCATATTACAATAGTAGGAAATTCCATTATCACGAATCATAGCGATAATATTAAACCAATATTTCTTGTGAAAGTAAACAATAGCCGGTTCTCGAGTGACCCAACGACGACCGTCACTTTCGGTAACAAGTGTGTGGTCGTTGACGCCGATAATAGCGTTCTCTGTTGTTTTTAGTACCATGGTGTCCCGCCAAGTTCGGTGGAGACTCCCATCATGCTTATAACTTTGAATTGTAATAAAGTCGCCTTCTTTTGGAAGCTTCATAACTAACCAACTTTCTACAATTTATAAGTTTATCGTTTACTATTGTACCATAAAATTGCCTAAAATCTGTGAATTTTACATGAAAATATTAAAGATATTCTCTGAGAGCGCTTGCTATATCCGAAAAATCGTAGCCCTTTCGTGCTAAAACTTGAGTTAAACGCTGTTTAAGTTCGTATCCTTCATACTTTCGAGCATACTTAGTATATTGCTTATCAAGCTCTTTGAAGATGAGTTCCTGAGTCGTTTCTTGGTCAACTTGACTATCCAACTGATCAAAGGCACTTTTAGCATCAGAATAGGAAAATCCCTTGTTGGTCAGATTTTGGATTATCTTATCTTGCAAGGCACGAGCTGGAAGTTTTCCTTCATATTTTTTCAATAGTTTATTGGCTACACGTTGAGCAACTTCCGAAAAATCAAACTCTTTCAAGATCTCTTCTATAATTGATTTTGAAATCCCTTTTTGTGTTAGTTTCTGAGTCAGTACATATGGACCCTTGTCTCCTGAAAGTTGATTGGCATTGATGATAGCATAAGCGTACTGGCCATCATTAATCCAATTATCCTCTTTGAGGTTAGCAATGACTTGTGAAATTATGTTTCCATCAATATCGTATTTTTTTAAATATTCTCTGACTTCTTTTTCAGTGCGAGCTTTAAAGGATAAGTGGTAGAGGGCTAGATTCTTCCCATAAGAAAATTGGGCAAAGTCCTGAATCTCTTTTAATTCTTCTTCGCCTATCACCTTATCTCTCGATAACATAAAACGAACAATAGTATCTTCAGTAATATAGCATTTGTCGTCATTATCAAGCTCCATCAGATAGAGTCTTTTTTTCTTTTCAAGTTTTGTGATTTTCATAGTTCTATTATACCTCAAAATGTGATAAGATAGGGGTATGAATCTGAAAGTGAAACAAAAAATACCATTAAAAATCAAGCGCATGGGAATTAATGGTGAAGGAATCGGCTTTTATCAAAAAACATTAGTCTTTGTGCCTGGAGCTCTAAAAGGAGAAGATATCTATTGTCAGATTACTTCCATTAAACGTAACTTTGTAGAGGCAAAATTACTGAAGGTCAACAAGAAGTCTAAATTCCGTGTTGTGCCAGCATGTACTATTTACAATGAGTGCGGAGGCTGCCAAATCATGCACCTGCATTATGATAAGCAGCTCGAGTTCAAGACGGACTTACTTCATCAAGCGCTGAAAAAATTTGCTCCTGCAGGATATGAAAACTATGAAATCCGTCCAACTATTGGAATGCAGGAACCAAAGTACTACCGTGCTAAGTTACAATTTCAGACTCGAAAATTTAAAAATCAGGTCAAGGCAGGTCTGTATGCACAAAACTCTCATTATTTGGTAGAGTTGAAAGACTGCCTCGTACAAGATAAGGAAACCCAAGTGATTGCTAATCGCCTAGCAGAATTGCTTACTTATCATCAGATTCCAATCACGGATGAGAGAAAAGTTCTAGGTGTTAGGACTATTATGGTCCGACGAGCAAGAAAGACTGGACAAGTTCAGATTATTATTGTTACAAATCGCCAGCTTAATTTAACCCAACTAGTAAAAGACTTGGTTAAAAATTTTCCAGAGGTTGTGACAGTAGCTGTGAATACAAATACAGCTAAAACCAGTGAGATTTATGGTGAAAAGACAGAGATTATCTGGGGAAAAGAGAGTATTCAAGAAGGTGTACTCGATTATGAATTTTCACTATCTCCTCGAGCTTTCTATCAACTAAATCCTGAACAAACAGAAGTCCTCTATAGCGAGGCGGTAAAAGCGCTGGATGTTGATAAAGAAGACCATTTGATTGACGCTTATTGTGGAGTTGGAACGATTGGATTTGCCTTCGCAAAGAAAGTTAAAACACTCAGAGGTATGGATATTATTCCAGAAGCCATTGAAGATGCCAAGCAAAATGCTAAAAAAATGGGATTTGACAATACTCATTATGAAGCTGGAACAGCAGAGGACATTATTCCTCGATGGTATCAGGAAGGCTACCGAGCAGATGCTCTGATCGTGGATCCACCACGTACAGGTCTGGACGATAAGTTATTAGATACTATTCTTACCTATGTACCAGAAAAAATGGTCTATATTTCTTGCAATGTTTCGACCTTGGCTCGTGATTTAGTACGCTTAGTAGAAGTCTATGATCTCCATTATATCCAGTCGGTCGATATGTTCCCACATACAGCTCGAACTGAAGCTGTTGTAAAATTAATTAAAAAAGTTTAAAAAAGGTGTTGACAAAGAAAAAAAAGTCGGTATAATAGTAAGAGTTGAAAAAACCAACTCAGGTCCGTTGGTCAAGGGGTTAAGACACCGCCTTTTCACGGCGGTAACACGGGTTCGAATCCCGTACGGACTAT
>NZ_QQRU01000005.1 GCF_003428885.1 Streptococcus sp. LQJ-218 | reverse complement strand
CAGAAGGAACACCAGCTGAAACAACAGATATCCAAGGTAAAGAACAAACTGGCAAACCTGAGTTCAAACCAGGCAACCCAGAAGTACCAATGGACGATGAAGTACCAGCAACATTCGAAGATGGATCAACTGAGAAGAAAGTACCAGGTGAAGGAACTTACACAGTTGCTCCAAATGGAACTGTAACCTTTGTACCAGAGAAATCATTCACAGGAGTAGGAACAGGCGTGACTGTTAAACGTGTAGATAAGAATGGTACACCAGTAACAGCTAAGTACACCCCAACAGTAACACCAGTAACTCCTACAGGTGAACCAGCAACAACAATTGGTCCAAAAGGCCAAGAGCAATCTGGTAAACCAGTCTTCAAGGAAGGCGATAGTCGTGTTCCTATGAATGACAATGTTCCAGCAACATTCGAAGATGGCTCAACAACTAAGACAATTGAAGGAGTTGGTACTTATACGGTAGCTCCAGATGGAACAGTAACCTTTAAACCAGAACCAGAATTTACTGGAACGGCTCCATCAGTGACAGTTGTTCGTGAAGATATGAACGGAACAAAAGCTTCTGCGACATATACACCAACAGTAACACCTGTGACCACATTTGTAGACAAAGAAGGTAAAGAAATTCCAGGATATCCAACAGAAGACGGTGAAAATCCTAAGAAAGACATTCCAGGATACCGCTTCGTTGAAACTAAGAAGTTGCCAAACGGTGATACAGTACATGTCTACGAAAAGATCACAACAACTCATGTTGACGAAAATGGAAACCCAATTCCAGGATATCCAACTGAGGATGGAGAACAACCTAAGAAAGATATTCCAGGATATGAGTTTGTCAAGACAATTGTAGATGCAAATGGTAACATCCAACACATCTACAAGAAAGTGGTAACACCAGATCCAGTGCCAACGCCAGATCCAGTGCCAACGCCAGATCCAGTGCCAACGCCAGATCCAGTGCCAACGCCAGACCCAGTGCCAACACCAGATCCAGTGCCAACGCCAGATCCAGTGCCAACACCAGATCCAGTGCCAACGCCAGATCCAGTGCCAACGCCAGATTCAGTGCCAACGCCAGTTCAAGAAAAATCAGCTCCAGTAGCTGAAGAGGCAGTTTGGGTAACTGACCAATTGCCAAATACTGGTACTGAAGATCATGCTAGCCTTGCTGCCCTTGGTTTAGTAGGTGTCTTGAGTGGATTCGGTCTTATGGCTCGTAAAAAGAAAGAAGACTAATTTATCCTATTAAGGAAATAGGGCTCTTTGTCAACTGTAGTGGGTTGAAGTCAGCTAAGATCGAGAAAGGACAAATTTTGTCCTTTCTTTTTTGATGTTCAGAGCAATAAAAATCCTTTTTTTTGAAGTTTTCAAAGTTCCGAAAACCAAAGGCATTGCGTTTGATAAGTTTGATGAGATTATTGGTTGCTTCTAATTTGGCGTTGGAATTTGGAATAAGGTAATTGAAGAGTGTTGACGATTTTCTCTTTGTCTTTTAGAAATATTTTAAAGACAGTTTGAAAAATAGGATGAACCTGCTTCAGATTGTCCTCAATGAGTCCGAAAAATTTCTCAGGGTCTTTGTTCTGAAAGTGAAAAAGCAAGAGCTGATAGATCTGATAGTGGTGTTTCAAGTCTTCTGAATAGCTCAAAAGTTTGTCAAGAATTTCTTTATTTGTTAAGTGCATGCGAAAAGTAGGGCGATAAAAACGTTTATCGCTCAATTTACGACTATCCTGTTGGATAAGTTTCCAGTAACGCTTGATAGTCTTGTATTCATGAGATTTTCGTTCAAACTGATTCATGATTTGGACACGCACACGACTCATAGCACGGCTGAGATGTTGGAGTAAAACAGTCCAGTGGACTGTTTTAGCCTGAGTTTAGAAATAGAATAACGAAGGGTGAAAGCGATCAAGTACAATTTTTGCATTCGGGAGTGAAACAGTCTGGGAGACCGTTTCAGCCTGAACCTAGAAATTCGAAAGCGAAGCTGCTTGGCCAAGTCATAGTAAGGACTAAACATATCCATCGTAATGATTTTGATGCGACATCGGACGGCTCGATCGTAGCGAAGAAAGTGATTCCGGATGATAGATTGTGTTCTACCTTCAAGAACAGTGATGATATTGAGCTTATCAAAATCTTACGCAATGAAACTCATCTTCATCTCCCGATTGAAACAGTCACTCCCCTGACTGTTTCAACATCCCAGGACATAATTTCAGGAAGACGAGAAAGATCATGCTTAAAGTGAAAATCATTGAGCTTACGAATAACAGTTGAAGTTGAAATGGCCAGCTGATGAGCAATATCAGTCATAGAAGTCTTTTCAATTAACTTTTGAGCAATTTTTTGGTTGATGATACGAGGGATTTGATGATTTTTCTTTACTAGAGAAGTCTCAGCCACCATCATTTTTGAACAGTGATAGCACTTGAAACGGCGTTTTCTAAGGAGAATTCTAGAAGGCATACCAGTTGTTTCGAGGTAAGGGATCTTAGAAGTTTTTCGAAAGTCATATTTCTTCATTTGATTTCCACAATCAGGACAAGAAGGGGCCTCATAATCCAGCTTAGCGATGATTTCTTTGTGGGTATCCCTATTGATGATATCTAGAATCTTGATGTTTGGGTCTTTGATATCAAGAAGTTTTGTGATAAAATGTAATGGTTTCATATGATTCTTTCTAATGAAGGTTTTGTCGCTTTTCATTATAGATCTTATGGGACTTTTTTTCTACAACAAAATAGGCTCCATAATATCCATAGGGGATTTACCAACTACAAATATTATAGAGCCAAATAAAAGAGAATGAGAGAGACTTCGGGTTCTCTTTCTCTTTTCTGAAAACTTTCTCCATTTTTCCATGAAATATGGTAAAATAATACTCAATGAAAATCAAAGAGCAAACTAGGAAACTAGCTGCAGGTTGCCCAAAGCACTGCTTTGAGGTTGTAGATAAGACTGACGAAGTCAGCTCAAAACACTGTTTTGAGGTTGTGGATAGAACTAACGAAGTCAGTAACCATATCTACGGCAAGGCGACGTTGACGTGGTTTGAAGAGATTTTCGAAGAGTATAAAAGAAAGAAGCTGACAAAGGAGACAGGTATGGAACAGACATTTTTTATCATTAAACCAGATGGTGTAAAAAGAGGGCTAGTGGGTGAAGTATTGAAACGCATTGAACAACGTGGATTTACAATCGAAAAATTGGAGTTGCGCACAAAGGTTTCAGAAGAGTTAATTGATCAGCACTATCAGGACTTGGTTGGTCAAAGTTTTTACCCACCGATTCGTGAATTTATGACTTCGGGACCGGTTCTTATGGGTATCATTTCTGGTCCTAAAGTAATCGAAACTTGGCGGACCATGATGGGTGCAACTCGTCCAGAAGAAGCTTTACCAGGAACGATTCGATGTGATTTTGCAAAAGCTGCTGGAGAAAATCAAGCTATTCAAAATGTTGTACATGGTTCAGATTCAAAAGAGTCAGCTAAGCGAGAAATCGCTCTTTGGTTTGACGGAAAATAATGAAAGTTTGATGTAAGGATTACTTGCATCAAATTTTTTTACATTTTAGAGTAGAAAACTGACAGTTGAGAAATATTCTAGCAATGGTGAGAATTTCTAGCCTATAATAAGGGTAAGTAAGGGAGGAAGAATGATGGAAAAAATGAAAAAGCAAATTCGTGTTTTGTTATTACTGACAGTTTTTGGTCTTAGTAGCTGTTCTTGTTTAAGCTTATCGACTTGGGCCTTGATGTTAAATCAAAACTGCTTCTATTATTTAGTTGGCATGTTGCTTCTTGCCAGTATTGGTGCAGGGCTAAACTACTATAGTGGACAGCGAAATCAATCTTATTCAGTTTTTAAGGAAGATAAGCAACAATTCTTGTATAGTCTGTTGCTCCTAGTAAACATTTTGGGTTTAGCTTTAATTGTTATAGAACATATCCTTGCAGGAAATACATCCGTAGAAGGAGGTGTGGAAGCCTTTTTACCGAGCTTCTTTTTCTTATTTGGTATTGATTTGTTAGTTTTTCTACCGATTCAGAAGTATGTAAATGGATTGAAAAAGATTTTGGGAAAGAAGGAGATGTGTTTTATTAGTGGACTAGTTATTCTAATCTTTCTTAGAAATCCTTGGATGCTATTATCCATGACCTTTTATATCATCTTGGGAATGCTATTTCTAGGACTGTTGGTACCAAAAGTCATTCGCTGGGAAGTTTCGTTTTATAGCCATTTGATGAGAGATATCTTATTAGTTGTCTTCTTACTGTTTCTATTCTGAGAACTAAAGAAGAGATCGTTGAA
Organism: Streptococcus sp. LQJ-218; assembly: GCF_003428885.1. Classification (GTDB taxonomy): domain Bacteria; phylum Bacillota; class Bacilli; order Lactobacillales; family Streptococcaceae; genus Streptococcus. The sequence continues at coordinate 161,911 of NZ_QQRU01000005.1, read as the reverse complement.
GTTTTACAATTTATAATATGGAATTCACATATAATATCTCGACAAAGAACAACTTTTTGGTATAATAGAAGTATGTACACTAAAAACGAAGAAGAGTTACAGTCCTTAGGTGAACGTTTGGGCTATTTATTAGAAAAGAATGATGTTTTAATTCTAACCGGAGAACTCGGAGCAGGCAAAACGACCTTCACAAAAGGCCTTGCTAAGGGATTGCAGATTTCTCAGATGATTAAGAGTCCAACCTATACTATTGTTAGAGAATATGAAGGTAGACTATCTCTTTATCATTTAGATGTCTACCGTATTGGAGGAGATGCTGATTCTATCGACTTGGATGAATTTCTCTTTGGTGGCGGGGTGACTGTCATCGAGTGGGGACATCTTTTAGGTGATGCTTTGCCAGATACTTATTTAGAATTGGAAATTCTAAAAGAAGGAGACGGTCGCAGATTACATTTCCAAGCCAAGGGTTTGCGTGCAGAAAAACTCTTGGAGGAGCTTCAACATGGAGTATGAATTGCTCATTAGAGAAGCAGAACCTGGTGATGCTGCTGAGTTAGTGACATTTTTAAATCGTGTCAGTGTAGAAACAGATTTTACCAGTCTGGACAGGGAAGGTATTCTGTTGACAGATACTGAGATGGAGTTGTTTTTGGATAAACAGGCCCGTTCAGAAAATCAAATCACTTTACTTGCCTTGCTGAATGATGAAATTGCTGGTCTTGTAAATATCACAGCCGATCAACGTAAGAGAGTTCGTCATATTGGAGATCTTTTTATTGTGGTTGGTAAGAAATATTGGAATAATGGACTGGGAAATTTGTTACTTGAAGAAGTCATAGAATGGGTACAAGCTAGTGGCATTCTTCGTAGGCTTCAACTCACTGTCCAAACTCGTAATCAGACTGCAGTTCATCTATATCAAAAACATGGCTTTGCAATTGAGGGTAGACAAGAGCGCGGTGCATACATAGAAGAAGGAGAATTTGTCGATGTTTACCTGATGGGTAGACTGATAGATTGATAGAAATATGGTTAAAAAAATTATTGGAATGGTACTAGCTTTTCTAGCTGTGACAGTTTTAGGTGTGGGTGTTTTTGCTTATACCATTTATCAGCAAGGCACACAAACTTTATCAAAAACATATAAAAAGATTGGGGAAGAAACCAAGGTTATCGAAGCAACTGAACCCATGACTATTCTTTTGATGGGAGTTGATACTGGAAACGTGGAACGAACGGACCCTTGGGAGGGAAATAGTGATTCCATGATTCTCGTGACGGTTAATCCTCATACGAAAAAAACAACGATGTTGAGTTTAGAACGTGATATTCTGACTAAAATTCAGCATAAAGATGGTAGTATTGAAGAAGCGAAGTTAAATGCTGCCTATGCTGGTGGTGGTGCAGAGTTAGTTATTTCAACTATTCAAAAGATGATGAACATCCATATTGATCGCTATATTATGGTCAATATGCACGGCTTGCAACAATTAGTCGATGCGGTAGGTGGTATAACTGTCAACAATACATTAGGTTTCCCGATTTCTATCAGTGACCAAGAAGAGTTCAACACTATTTCTATTGGTGTTGGAGAACAGACAATAAATGGAGAAGAAGCGCTTGTTTATTCACGCATGCGTTATCAAGACCCAGAAGGAGATTACGGACGTCAGAAGCGTCAGCGTGAAGTCATTCAAAAAGTTGTTGAAAAAGCTCTTAGCTTGAATAGTGTCAGTCACTATCAGTCTATCTTGAAAGCCCTAAGTACCAATATGCAGACTAATATTGATTTATCTGCAAAAAGTATTCCGAACTTGTTGGGCTATAAAGATTCCTTTAAAACCATTGAATCACAACAATTGAAGGGCGAAGGAGAGATGTTGCAAGGCATTTCTTACCAGATTGTTTCGAGAGAGCATATGTTGGAAATGCAGAATATATTGCGACGTTCTTTAGGACAAGAAGAAGTCACTCAGCTTGAAACTAATGCTGTTTTATTTGAAGATTTGTTTGGACGGGTGCCTGTTGCTAATGAGGATAATCAAGAACAAGGTGTCTTTGTAACAAATGAAGTAGAATAGTTCATTTGTTGATAAAAATAAAAAATCAATCGTGGGAAATTTCCTGCGATTTTTTCAAAAAAAAACGAATAGATAGGTAGGAGGAAACATGAAAGCAGAAATCATTGCTGTTGGAACAGAGATTTTGACAGGACAGATTGTCAACACTAATGCTCAATTTTTATCGGAAAAACTAGCTGAGATTGGAGTAGATGTTTATTTTCAGACGGCTGTAGGAGACAATGAAGCTCGTCTCTTGTCTTTGCTTGAGATTGCCAGTCAACGTAGCAGTCTGGTGATTTTGACAGGTGGTTTGGGGCCAACTGAGGACGATTTGACCAAACAAACCCTGGCTAAATTTTTAGGGAAAGAATTAGTCTTCGATCCTCAGGCGCAGGAGAAGTTGGATGTCTTTTTTGCCCAGAGACCAGACTATGCCCGAACACCGAATAATGAAAGACAAGCTCAAATTGTAGAAGGGGCGACTCCACTACCCAATGAAACGGGACTGGCTGTGGGAGGAATGTTAGAAGCCGAAGGAGTGACTTATGTTGTCCTTCCTGGTCCACCAAGTGAATTGAAACCGATGGTCTTAAACCAGCTTCTACCCAAGTTGATGACAGGGAGTAAGCTATATTCCCGAGTTCTTCGTTTTTTTGGAATTGGCGAAAGTCAGCTGGTGACGATTTTGGCTGATTTGATTGACCATCAAACAGATCCGACCTTGGCACCTTATGCCAAGACAGGAGAGGTGACTCTACGTCTGTCAACAAAAGCTAGCAATCAAGAAGAAGCGAATCAAGGGCTGGATATCTTGGAAAATCAAATCTTAAGTCGCCAAACCTTTGAAGGATTTTCTTTACAAGACATTTGTTATGGTTATGGGGAAGAGTCTAGCTTAGCCAGCATTGTGGTAGAAGAACTGAAAAAACAAGGGAAAACCATCACAGCAGCAGAGAGTTTGACGGCAGGTCTTTTCCAAGCGACCGTAGCGAATTTTTCTGGAGTTTCCAGTATATTTAAGGGTGGTTTTGTGACCTATAGCTTGGAGGAGAAATCTAAGATGTTGGATATTCCTGTCAAGGATTTGGAAGAACAGGGTGTGGTGTCTGAATTTACCGCTCAGAAGATGGCTGAGCAGGCACGAAGCAAGACCCAATCTGATTTTGGAATTAGTTTGACTGGAGTGGCAGGACCAGATAGCCTAGAAGGACATCCAGCTGGGACAGTCTTCATAGGCTTGGCTCAAGAGCAAGGAACTGAGGTTATAAAGGTCAATATTGGAGGTAGGAGTCGAGCAGATGTACGTCATATTGCGGTTATGCATGCCTTTAACCTAGTTCGCAAGGCTTTATTAAGTGACTGACTTTTGATATAATAGTAGTTAGGTCTAAGGACCATTAGAATGTAGGAGAATAGAATGGCGAAAAAACCAAAAAAATTAGATGAAATTTCAAAAAAATTCGGGGCAGAACGTGAAAAAGCCTTGAATGACGCTCTTAAATTGATTGAGAAAGACTTTGGTAAGGGTTCAATCATGCGTTTGGGTGAACGTGCAGAGCAAAAGGTGCAAGTGATGAGTTCAGGTTCATTGGCTCTTGACATTGCCCTTGGTTCAGGTGGTTATCCTAAGGGGCGTATCGTCGAAATCTATGGGCCAGAGTCATCTGGTAAGACAACGGTTGCCCTTCATGCAGTTGCACAAGCACAAAAAGAAGGTGGGATTGCTGCCTTTATCGATGCGGAACATGCTCTCGATCCAGCTTACGCTGCGGCTCTTGGTGTCAACATTGACGAGTTGCTCTTGTCACAACCAGACTCAGGAGAGCAAGGTCTTGAAATTGCAGGAAAATTGATTGACTCAGGTGCTGTAGATCTTGTCGTAGTCGACTCAGTTGCGGCCCTTGTACCTCGTGCTGAAATTGATGGAGATATCGGAGATAGCCACGTTGGTTTGCAGGCTCGTATGATGAGCCAGGCTATGCGTAAACTTGGTGCATCTATCAATAAAACCAAAACAATTGCCATCTTTATCAACCAATTGCGTGAAAAAGTTGGGGTCATGTTTGGAAATCCAGAAACAACTCCTGGTGGACGTGCTCTGAAATTCTACGCTTCAGTCCGCTTAGATGTTCGTGGTAATACACAAATTAAGGGAACTGGTGACCAAAAAGATACCAATGTCGGTAAGGAAACTAAAATCAAGGTTGTAAAAAACAAGGTGGCTCCACCGTTTAAGGAAGCTATAGTTGAAATTATGTATGGAGAAGGGATTTCTAAGACTGGTGAACTTTTGAAAATCGCAAGTGATTTGGATATCGTCAAAAAAGCAGGAGCTTGGTACTCTTACAAGGATGAGAAAATCGGACAAGGTTCTGAAAATGCTAAGAAATACTTGGCAGATCACCCAGAAGTCTTTGATGAAATCGACCATCAAGTCCGTGTTCAATTTGGTTTGATTGATGGAGAAGAAGCCTCTGTAGAAAATGTGGAAACTCAAAAAGATGAGGCAGTTCAAGCAGATTCTGTGAATGAAGAAGTAATACTTGACTTAGGCAATGAGCTTGAAATAGAAATTGAAGAATAAAAAGTGAAAGTGGTGGAGCAATCCGCTGCTTTTTTGCCATATGAGAATAAAGAAACAAGTTTATAAGAGTATGATTGACAGATTTTCACAGTAAAAATGAGGAAGACGACTGCAAAACAGATAATTGGATGAGAAAATAAAATTAATGCTAAGGAGATTGTTGGTATGGAAAAACGTGTAGTTCGCAATGTTCAAGATAAAAAATTGCAGGTGTTTGTGCAGATCTTGCTGACTATTTAGATATTGACCCTACTCTAGTTCGTGCACTTTGAATCCTCTTCATTCTACTAGGTGGTTCAGGAATTCTTGCTTACCTCATTCTCTGGCTCACCATACCAGAAGCTGGGACAGAAGCGTAAACTTAGTGACCTCTTTATAAGATAAGTCCTGATAGGGCTGAAACAAGGTTGTCTCAGTCTTATTTATTTTGATGGATTTAGAAAAACTTTCTGCTATTTGATTTTGGAATCACAAAAAAATCACCTGTAGCACAGGTGATTGGGTATTCATTGTAGAAGAATTTGCGGTTTCTTACTGGGAAGTTCAAGACTACAGTATAGGTTAGTGGTCGCTGAAACGACGATACTCGATGTGGAAGTCGAAATAATTTTCTTTTTGCAATTTTTGAAAGATGTTCTGATAAGCCTCTTCATCAAAGCGGTCGCCACGATATAGAATCTCAAAACTAAGACCTTCGTACTCCAAAAAGGCATTGGCTGTTTTGAAGCCATTTTGTAAGTAAAAGTCCATGCGGGCTTTTCGTTGTTCAAGATTGTCACAGTCTTCGTCCAATCGCTCCACTTCAAGAATCATAGTACGCTGGTAAAAATCAATCAGCTTTTCAATGATTTCTTTTCCATAGCCGTGGCTACGCAAATGGGGCATAATAGCAAAAAAGCTGATATAGAAAGCTTTTTGATTGGAAAGAGCGAAGGCGAATCCTACAAATTCCTCTTCGTTGTAAAAGGCGAAAAAGTGGGCGTCGTCTCGATCCTGATATCGTAAAAATTCAGACAGGGACACACGCTCTTCTTCAGGAAAGGCTTCGATATTTAACTTTTCAACTTTCTCAAGGTCTGGAAATATATCTGTAATTAATTGGCTGGTTAAGCTCATACATAAACTCCTTTTCTGTCACGATTATACCAAATTGTTAGTTTCTAGGCAACCGATTTCTCCGGAGTTGGAAGCTAAGTCTGACCTTGTTCCTCTTCTAGAAAGCTGATATAATAGCCTTATGAATAAAAAACGAACAGTGGACTTGATACATGGTTCTATCCTTCCCTCGCTCTTGACCTTTGCCTTTCCAATCTTGCTGTCAAATATTTTTCAACAGCTCTATAACACTGCTGACGTCTTGATTGTTGGGCGATTTCTTGGTCAAGAATCCTTGGCTGCAGTAGGAGCGTCGACAGCTATTTTTGATTTGATTGTAGGTTTTACTCTTGGCGTTGGCAATGGCATGGGGATTGTCATTGCCCGCTATTATGGAGCTCGGAATTTCACTAAAATAAAGGAAGCAGTAGCTGCCACCTGGATTTTAGGTGCGCTTTTGAGTGTTGTAGTGATGCTGCTGGGCTTTCTTGGTTTATATCCTCTTTTACAGTACCTAGATACCCCTGCTGAAATCCTCTCTCAGTCCTATCAATATATTTCTATGATTGTGACTTGTGTAGGTGTCAGTTTTGCCTATAATCTTTTTGCAGGCTTGTTGCGGTCCATTGGGGACAGTCTCGCGGCTCTTGGCTTCCTGATTTTTTCTGCTTTGGTCAATGTGGTGCTGGATCTCTATTTTATTACGCAATTGCAACTGGGGGTTCAATCTGCGGGGCTTGCTACCATCATTTCGCAAGGCTTATCAGCCGTTCTCTGCTTTTACTATATTCGTAAGAGTGTACCTGAGCTACTCCCTCAGCTCAAGCATTTTAAATGGAACAAGGCCTTGTACGCTGATCTCTTGGAGCAAGGTTTGGCTATGGGCTTGATGAGTTCAATTGTGTCCATCGGTAGTGTGATTTTACAGTCTTCTGTTAATACCTTTGGTGCAGTAATTATTAGTGCCCAGACGGCGGCTCGACGCATTATGGCCTTCGCCCTTCTTCCTATGACTGCTATCTCTGCCTCGATGACGACCTTTGCTTCTCAGAATTTAGGTGCTAAGCGCCCAGACCGCATTGTCCAAGGTCTTCGAATCGGCAGTTGTTTAAGTATGTCATGGGCAGTTTTTGTTTGTGTCTTCCTCTTTTTTGCAAGCCCTAGCCTAGTTTCCTTCTTGGCTAGTTCGACGGATAGCTACTTGGTAGAAAATGGCAGTCTCTATCTCCAAATCAGCTCAGCCTTTTATCCTATCTTGAGTCTTTTGCTGATTTATCGAAATTGTTTGCAGGGCTTGGGACAGAAAGTCCTCCCTCTGGTTTCTAGCTTTATCGAACTAATCGGGAAAATCGTTTTTGTGGTCTTGATTATCCCTTGGGCGGGCTATAGGGGGGTTATCCTCTGCGAACCCCTTATCTGGGTTGCCATGACCATCCAACTGTACTTTTCGCTTTTTCGTCATCCTTTGATACAGGAAGGAAAGGAAATCTTGGCAACCAAAATGCCATCCTAGTTGGAATTACTGAATAAAATCCATTTCCTCTAGTGAAAATCGACTAGACTTGTGTTATAATAAGAAAGATTAAAATGTGAAAAAAGGAGATTCCGAATGGGACGTAAATGGGCCAATATTGTAGCCAAGAAAACGGCTAAAGATGGAGCTAACTCTAAAGTATATGCAAAATTTGGTGTAGAAATCTATGTAGCAGCTAAAAAAGGTGATCCAGATCCAGAATCAAACTCAGCCTTGAAATTTGTTATCGACCGTGCTAAACAAGCCCAAGTGCCAAAACACGTTATCGATAAAGCTTTGGACAAGGCTAAAGGAAATACAGACGAAACCTTTACAGAAGGACGTTACGAAGGTTTTGGACCAAATGGTTCTATGTTGATTGTTGATACCTTGACTTCTAACGTCAACCGTACAGCGGCTAATGTCCGTGCAGCCTTTGGTAAAAACGGTGGAAACATGGGCGCTTCAGGTTCAGTGTCTTACCTATTTGATAACAAGGGTGTTATCGTATTTGCAGGTGAGGATGCCGATGCAGTCTTTGAGCAATTGCTAGAAGCCGATGTAGATGTGGACGATGTAGAAGCAGAAGAAGGTACAATCACAGTTTACACAGCTCCAACTGACCTTCACAAGGCTATCGTTGCCCTTCGTGAGTCAGGTGTCGAAGAATTCCAAGTGACTGAATTGGAAATGATTCCTCAGTCTGAAGTGGAATTGTCAGGCGATGACCTTGAAACTTTTGAAAAACTTTATAGCGTCCTTGAAGACGACGAAGATGTACAAAAAATCTATACTAACGTAGACGGGTTCTAATTCAAAAGCGAACAGTTATTCAGCTGTTCGCTTTTATTTTATATTAGATTCGTATCCCGCTATCATGTTGTTTTTGTGATTCCAGGACGATCGAAAATTTATGTATTAGAAGAAATTGTCCATTCTCCTGCTTTGCAAAGGTTAGAATTACAGCCTTACTTTCAAAACCTAGGGAGAGATAGGCGATTCTTTTTATTTCATAGTCTCCCATAATTGAATCTGTTTCTGAATCTGGAATTCCATGTTTCCTGATACTATCTTTGTAGTTGCTTCCTTCCTTCCTGCCATCAGAAGTGTCCCATTCTACCAAGGCATCGAACTGTTCCTGCCCCCAAGTGAAGAATTCGGTATCATCTTCGTCATCTTCCTCAGTTGTACTACTATCAGGGAGTTCATCATACTCCCCAGCATTAGTTGAAAAAGTGATGTTTCTATAGGGGTGACTAAAGGCTCTGGCAAGGTCAGTAAAGATATTAGTAGATAGAACTTGAGTTATCAAAACAATGACAATGGAAATAACACCTAAGGTTGTTCCAATAATAGCCAATGTTTTACGGTTTCTGAGATTGAGGGCAATGCCAAAAATTCCTAAAATCAAAGAGGCAATGGCAAGGAAAAATGATAGGATGTTTACAATAGGTATCCAAGAACCAAGAAGTGCCAGAGTTCTAAAGATGATGGCAAGGATTCCTAAGATTTTCTGTTCTTCTTGCTTCGTTTGTGAATGAATCATTTCTAGTAAACTAGATTTGTGTTCGTGTGAGATAGTGTCTATTGTAGATATAATAAGAGCTGATGTCAATTTATACCGAGATAGTTCTCATGGAAACTTTTTTCTTGACATCTTTTCTGAAAATGATAAAATAGTTCTCATGGAAACTTAATTGTTCTCAAGAGAACTATTTTCACTTAGAAGGGGGAAAGCATGGATAAACCGATGTTGGTCTTTAAACGTTTTGGTTACCAGTTACATCTGATGGTACAAAAGGAAGCCAAGCGTTGTGGTATTGAATTTATGGGGGGACCGCAAGGGCAGGTCATTCGTTTTTTAGATCGTCGTGAGCATGAACAAGAATTAACACTCATCAAGGATATTGAACAAGAATTCAATATTACCAAGTCAGTTGCTAGTAATTTGGTCAAGCGTATGGTGCAAAATGGTTTGGTAGAGTTGGAGGTGAATCCAAGTGATAAACGGGCGAAATTTGTTCATTTGACCGAAAAATCACGCTCTCAAATGAAGCAAGTTAAGTCTTTCTTTGATCAAATTGATCGTAGTTTACTCGATGGTATTTCCGAAGAGAATCTCGTTATCTTTGAAGAAGTTCTTGGAAAACTACAAGCAAATGTAGAAAAAATAGGAGGTAAGAATGAAGAAACTTGCTAAGCGTATCACAGGAAAAGAGTGGGGCATGATTCTAATAACTGTTCTCTTTACCTGTTGCTCGGTCTATCTAGAGTTAGAAGTACCGACTTACGTTTCAAAAATAACAGAATTACTCGTAACGCCAGGTACGGAGTTGGGAGACCTTTGGTCGCCAGCAACTAAGATGATGGGCTTGTCATTCTTAGCCTTCCTATCGTCTGTAACAGTTGGATTTTTTGCCGCTCGAGTTGCAGCATCCTATACGGCTCATCTACGAAGCGATATTTTTAATCGTGTTTTGGATTACTCCCAGACAGAAATTAAACGTTTTTCAATTCCCAGTCTATTAACTCGGACGACTAATGATATCACACAGATTCAGATGCTCTTTACCATGGGACTTCAGGTAGTCACTCGCGGACCAATCATGGCGCTTTGGGCTATTGGTAAAATCCTTGGCAAGTCTGAATACTGGATTTGGGCAGTAGTGGTGGCAGTCATTGTTAATGTTCTGATGACAACTGTTCTCATGACTTTGGCCTTTCCTAAACAATCTGTCATCCAAAAATTGACAGATAAACTCAATAGCATCACCCGTGAAAGTTTGACTGGGATTCGAGTTGTTCGTGCTTACAATGCTGAGGAATATCAAGATAAGAAATTTGAAGAAGCTAATGATGAGGTGACGCGACTTAATCTCTTTGTCAACCGTTTGATGGCCATTATGAATCCTATTATGATGGCAATTTCCAGTGGGTTAATCTTGGCTATTTATTGGATTGGGGCCTATCTCATCAACGATGCTAGTTTGACAGAGCGTCTACCACTATTTAGTGATATGGTAGTCTTTATGTCCTATGCCATGCAAGTCGTAATGGGATTCTTGCTCATGGGTGCTCTCTTTATCGTTCTTCCTCGTACCTTGGTTTCTGCAGGGCGTATCAATCAAGTCTTGGACCTTCATTCCGCTATTGAAAATCCTAGACATCCGCAGACAGCAAACTCTTCTGTAAAAGGACAAGTGGAATACCGTGATGTAACCTTCCGCTACTCTAAACACTCAGAAGCAGTTGTGGAACATGTCAGCTTCAAGGCAGAAGCAGGGCAAACCATTGCCTTTATCGGATCAACTGGTTCTGGTAAATCGACGCTTGTGAACCTCTTGCCCCGTTTTTATGATGTGTCAGAGGGAGAAATTCTAGTAGACGGCGTCAATGTTCAGAATTATGACTTAGAAGATTTGCGTAATAGAGTTGGCTATATCCCTCAAAAAGCTGTGCTCTTTTCTGGAGATGTTAAGGGCAATCTCGACTTTGGTAAGAGTCAAGAAACGCCACTAAGTGAGACGGCCATGTGGCAAGCTCTGGAATTGGCTCAATCTAAAAACTTTATAGAAGATAAGGAAGCGAGTATAGCTTCAGAAGTAGCTCAAGGTGGGACCAATTTCTCAGGTGGACAGAGACAACGTCTGGCCATTGCACGCGCCTTGGCTCGTAAACCAGAGATTCTCATTTTTGATGATTCATTCTCAGCCTTGGACTACAAGACCGATCGTATCTTGCGTCAAGTATTGGCTGAAAAAACACAATCCATGACCAAGTTAATCGTTGCCCAACGCATCTCAACCATCATGGATGCAGACCTGATCTTAGTCTTGGATCAGGGTAAAGTCGTGGGACAAGGCACCCACAAAGAACTTCTAGCAAGCAATGAAGTTTACCAAGAAATTGCCTACTCGCAACTATCGAAGGAGGAATTGGAACATGGAAAATAAGAAAATGTCCTTATGGAAACAGTGTAGACCTTTTCTAGCAGGTCTCCAACTTCCTCTACTAGTCGCAGTTGTGGCGGCTATCTGTTCAAGTATTATCACGGTTTATGGACCAACTAAGATCAAAGAAATTACCAATTTGATTTCAGATGGGTTAATGACAGAGATTGACCTAGAGGCTGTCTCAAGTATTGCTAGTTTTTTGGTTATCCTTTATGTGCTTGGAATTATCCTGAACTATACGCAAGCCTACATTTTTTCAACTAGTATCCAACATTTCTCAAAACGTTTGCGGACAGCTATTGCTGAGAAAATCAATCGCTTGCCACTTGCTTATTTTGATCGTCATTCTCAAGGGGATACCCTTTCTCGTGTAACGAATGATGTTGATACAGCCGCTCAATCTCTCAACCAAAGTTTGGGAACAGTGATCTCAGCTAGCTTCTTGCTGATTGCTGTTTTGATTACCATGTTTGGTATGAACTGGATTTTGGCACTGGTAACCGTTGTTTCAACTCTTGTTGGATTTGCAGCGGTCTCAGTGATTATGGTTAAATCTCAAGGCTACTTTAAAGCTCAACAAAACAACCTAGCAGCTGTAAATGGCTATGTGGAAGAAATGTACTCTGGCCACAATGTGGTGACCAGTTATAATGCTGTGGAACCAACAAAAGATACATTTGCAGGCTTGAATCAGAATCTACATGATAGCATCTGGAAATCTCAGTTTGTCTCTGGAATTATGATGCCTGCCATGATATTTGTAGGCAACTTTAGTTATGTTCTAGTCATTATCGTCGGTGCTGCCTTGGCTCTTGAAGGGCATATCAGTATCGGGATTATTGTAGCCTTCATGGTTTATGTTCGAACCTTCTCGCAACCCTTATCACAGATTGCCCAAGGAATTACCAGCTTACAACAAGCTAGTGCAGCCATGACTCGTGTCTTCGAATTTCTAGGTGAAGAGGAAATGGAAGATGAATCTCATAAGGAAAGACAATTGACCAACATGAAGGGTGAGGTGGTCTTTGACAGAGTTGCCTTTGGTTATACTCCTGATAAAACCATCATTCACGACTTTTCTGCGACAGCTCATGCAGGTCAAAAGGTCGCCATTGTCGGACCGACTGGAGCTGGAAAGACGACCATTGTTAACCTCTTGATGAAATTCTATGAGATTGATAAGGGAAGTATTCGCATTGATGGTGTAGATACCAAGGCTATGAAGCGTTCAGAAGTACATGATGCCTTTTCAATGGTCTTGCAGGATACCTGGCTCTTTGAAGGAACCATTCGTGATAATCTCATCTACAATCAAACAGGTATCAGTGATGAAGGAGTGATTGAAGCTGCCAAAGCAGTAGGAATCCACCACTTCATCACAACCTTACCTGATGGATACGATACAGTCTTGGATGATACAGTAACCTTATCAGTCGGACAGAAACAACTCTTGACCATTGCTCGTGCCCTGCTCAAGGATGCTCCACTCTTGATTCTGGACGAAGCAACATCCTCAGTCGATACTCGTACGGAGGAGTTGATTCAAAAGGCTATGGACCGTTTGATGGAGGGACGCACATCCTTTGTCATCGCCCACCGCTTGTCAACAATCCGTAATGCTGACTTGATTCTGGTCATGAAAGATGGAAATATCATCGAGCAGGGCAATCATGAGGAACTCATGGCTCAAGGTGGTTTCTATGCAGACCTCTACAATAGTCAATTCACAGAAGACCAAGTAGAAGAATAAACTAAAAGAAGGCTTGACGGCCTTCTTTTTCTGCACTATACTAGAGTAGGAGAAGCTAGCCGACTTATTCTGTCAGGCTTCTTGTGTAAAGTCTAGAAACAACGAGAAAACAGATGAAAAATTATCAAGAGTGGTACGATAAGAGGAAATCAAGTCTTCTTCGACAACCACAACTTTTGCAACTGATGCGCGTTTTTAATCGCATGATGACAGTGCTGATGCCCTTAGCTTACTTGACCCTGTTGGGAACAAACTTTGTAAGTAAAGGGGGTGGAAAAGAACTTTCTGCTTATATTTTGGTGCCAGCTTTTGGCTTTGTCCTATTGACGCTTGTTCGTAAGTGGATCAATCAACCGCGTCCCTATGAAACTTGGGAAATTGTCCCGCTACTAGATAAGGGCAGCTCTGGGAATTCAATGCCCAGCCGCCATGTCTTTTCGGCAACCATTATTTCCATGGCATGCTTCCATGCAAATCTGCCTGTGGGATTGGTTTTATTGGTCTTTTCAGCTTTTCTTGGCCTTGTTCGGGTCTTGGGTGGGGTTCATTATCCCAAGGATGTTCTAGTTGGCTACGCCTGTGGCCTACTCTGGGGAATTCTTTTCTTTATTTTCTAAAAAGTTAAGCAAGTGGGCTTGGCCTCGTAACCACTTACGGGCTAAAAATGACCACTTGCTTTTTTGCCCTTGTAAAGTCTTCTGGCCTTTGGTATAGTAGATGCAGAAAGGAGATAGGATGAAGTTACGAATCGAGATTGATAGTGAATTAACTGAGACAGAGATTGTCATCAAGGCTGCAGCCCTGACAGATGAGATTGCTGACTTGCAACGACTCTTTCAAGAAACCAAGGCTCCTAGATTAATCTTTTATAAGGGGACGGGTGAGTACTACTTAGACTTGGCAGAAATCCTCTTTTTTGAGACAGAAGGGAGCAAGATTTACGCCCATACCCAGAAAGAAGCCTACGAGGTTCGACTCAAGCTTTATGAACTAGAGTCCATCCTGCCCCGCTATTTCAGTCGAGTATCCAAGTCGACCATTGCTAATCTTCGGCAGGTCTACTCGGTGGACAAGTCCTTTTCAGGGACAGGAACTATTTTCTTTTATCAGACCCACAAGGAGGTTCACGTGTCGCGGCACTATCAATCCCTCCTAAAAGAAAATCTAAGAAATATGAGGTAAGAAGATGAAAAAGAAAGTATTTGGTATTGTGTTGCTAGTATTGGCAGCCTTAGTGTTATTGCAGGGAAATTTTGGAATTCCTTCTCTTGGAGGGCACATTTGGCCCTTGCTCGGTATTGCATTTTTTGCCTACCAATCCGTTGAAGCTTTGTTGCGTCGTCATCTGACATCAGCCTCTTTTACAGCCCTAGTGGCGCTAATGATTGCTAATCATTTTTATGACATTTTACCGATTCCTAATCAGTCATTGTTCTGGGCTGGAGTTCTAATCGTTCTCGGAGTAAATATGCTGACTCACTCTAACAGAACCTGGAATGGGAAAAAATGGTGGTATGACAGTGAAAAGACCATTCTGACAGACAAGGAAGTTGCTTTTGGGGCGGGTACATTTTACAAGCAAGACCAAGAATTGGTAGAAGATGAGTTTGAGGTCGGTTTTGGGAATGCCAAGATTTATTATGACAATGCAGAGATGTTAGGTGATTTTGCTACTCTGAATATCGAAGTCGGTTTTGGGAATGCAGTTATCTACGTGCCTCAACACTGGAGAGTAGATCTAAAGGTAGAAACTTTTTGTGGAGCAGCCAAGGCAGATACTCCTCTAGCTCCAACCAGCAAAACTTTGATTATCCGTGGAGATGTAGCTTTTGGGAAACTAGGAGTTGTTTACGTTAAATAAAAAAATCTTCCAATCCCCTTGCCAAAACAGAGAAAGTGTGATAACATAGTACAGTATGTGGTGCTAGCACATCCGCTATATTAGATCTAATAGGAGGAAAACACAAATGGCTAAAGTATGTTACTTTACAGGTCGTAAGACTGTATCAGGAAACAACCGTTCACACGCGATGAACCAAACAAAACGTGCCGTAAAACCAAACCTTCAAAAAGTTACTGTTCTTATCGATGGTAAACCTAAAAAAGTTTGGGCTTCAGCTCGTGCTTTGAAATCAGGTAAAGTTGAACGCGTTTAATAATAAAAGTAAGGAGACCTTAGGGTCTTTTTTCTTTTACTGTAGATATAAAATCATTTGAAAAATAGAGTAAATATCCGCTGATACAGTATTCTGCTTTTACACTTGGCCTGAAATATGATAAAATAGAGTATCAACTAGTTGAGGTAAAAAGGATGACTGTAAAAATTAATACAAAAGATGGTCAAATCGAACTAACAGATGAAGTGATTGCAACCGTCGTAGGTGGAGCAGCAACTGAGATTTTTGGAGTAGTCGGTATGGCTAGTAAAAATGCCCTCAAAGATAATTTCCAAGCTCTTCTAGGTAAAGAAAATTATTCTAAAGGTGTCGTCGTAAAAGCGGCCGAAGATGGCAACATTGCAGTTGATGTATATACCGTGTTGAGCTACGGAACAAAGATTAGCGAAGTGTCAAAAAACATTCAAGAGCGTGTTCGTTTTAGCTTGGAAAACCAGCTTGGAATTACTGCTCAGACTGTAAATGTCTACATTCAAAATATCAAAGTTGTAGGAGAATAACCGTGTCAAAAATTACTACTAGCTTATTTCAAGAAATGGTGCAGGCTGCATCAACTCGCTTGAATAAGCAAGCTGAATATGTCAATTCATTAAACGTCTTTCCGGTTCCAGATGGAGATACTGGGACAAATATGGGAATGACGATTGAAAATGGAGCTAAAGAAGTTGCAGACAAGCCAGCTTCTACAGTTGGAGAGGTAGCGAGCATTCTTGCCAAAGGTCTTTTGATGGGTGCGCGCGGGAACTCAGGAGTTATTACGTCTCAGCTTTTCCGTGGATTTTCACAGGCTATCAAGGATAAAGACGAGTTAACAGGTCAAGACTTGGCTCTTGCCTTCCAATCAGGTGTGGAAGTTGCCTATAAGGCTGTAATGAAACCTGTTGAAGGAACGATTTTGACAGTTTCTCGTGGAGCTGCTATCGGCGCTAAGAAAAAAGCTGAGCAAACAGATGACGCTGTTGAAGTCATGCGCGCAGCTTTAGAAGGTGCTAAAACAGCTCTAGCTAAAACGCCAGACATGCTTCCAGTGTTGAAAGAAGTTGGTGTTGTGGATTCAGGTGGTCAAGGACTGGTCTTCATTTACGAAGGTTTCCTTTCAGCCCTTACTGGCGAATATATTGCATCTGAGGACTTTGTAGCGACTCCAGCCAATATGAGTGAAATGATCAATGCAGAACATCATAAGTCTGTAGCAGGACATGTGGCAACAGAAGACATCACCTTTGGTTACTGTACGGAGATCATGGTTGCTCTTAAACAAGGCCCAACCTATGCCAAAGATTTTGACTACGATGAATTCCGTAACTATTTGAATGAACTCGGGGACTCTCTCCTTGTTGTCAATGATGATGAAATCGTCAAAGTCCACGTCCATACAGAAGATCCAGGACTTGTTATGCAAGAAGGTCTCAAATATGGTAGCTTGGTCAAGGTAAAAGTTGACAATATGCGTAACCAACACGAAGCACAGGTTGAAAAAGAAGCCGCTCAAGTTAGCGAGCCAGCTGAAGAAAAAGAGTATGCTTTGATTGCTGTCGTTGCTGGTAAAGGTCTAGCAGATATCTTCCGTTCTCAAGGCGTGGATTATGTTATCGAAGGTGGACAAACCATGAATCCTTCGACAGAAGACTTTGTCAAAGCTGTTGAGAAAGTGAATGCTCGTAACATCATCTTCTTGCCAAACAACAAAAACATCTTCATGGCAGCTCAATCTGCAGCAGAAGTTTTGGAGCAACCAGCTGTTGTAGTAGAAGCTCGTACAATTCCTCAAGGATTGACTAGCCTTCTAGCATTTGACCCAAGCAAGTCTATCGAAGAAAACCAAGAACGCATGACTGCAGCCCTTGGCGATGTTGTTAGCGGAAGCGTCACAACAGCTGTGCGTGACACGACTATTGATGGTTTAGAAATCCATGAAAATGACAATCTGGGTATGGTAGATGGGAAGATCCTCGTATCAAACCCTGATATGCACCAAACTCTGACTGAAACCTTGAAACATATGTTGGACGAAGATAGTGAAATCGTAACCTTCTATATTGGTGAGGATGGAAGTGAAGAATTGGCTAACCAAATTGCCCAAGAAATCGCAGAAGAATTCGAAGATGTTGAAGTAGAAATCCACCAAGGTCAACAACCAGTATATCCATACCTTTTCAGTGTGGAATAAAGATTAAATAGAAAACGAAAGAGGTCGGGAAAAGATTCCCGACCTTTTAGTATGCAATGAGTTTTTGAGCTGTTAGCTGACTGAACTTTTTATGACATTTGTCATATCTCCTCATGACAGAAGCTTCTAGTGATTCTACCTTCAAAGAATTATACTAGATGTATCAAGTGGAGGAAGAAAAAATGAAACATAAAGTAATTGTCGCAATGAGTTTAGTAGCAGCAGGAGTCATGACTTATCTCATGTTCTCAGGATTGGATGAAGATTTCTATCATTTTCCTTGGGAGCTATTTGCAAGTTTTGGAATCATGTCTTGGCTGATCCGAGAAGGTTTGAAATTGGTCTCAGATGTGAAAAAGGAGTTTGAAAAATGAAAAAAGCGATTCTCTTTCTGTTTATTGGACTGTCACTAGTGGTATGGTTGGTAGAAATGTTTACAGGTTGGTTTGATCAAGCCTTCCTTCACCAAGTCATTCGCGGTGCCTGAGGTCTAGGATTTATGATTTTTATCGCCTTTCCGATGGGGATGGAATGGCTGAAAGGAGAATATCATGAACATGATTAAGGTAGAAAGCCTAAATAAAAACATCAAGGGTAAGGCTATTTTGAAGGAGAGGTTAAAGCAGGAGTCGATGCTTATGTTTTGAAGGAGCGGAGCATATCTGAGCTCATGTAAACCCTGCATACAGTGCTAGAGGGACGCAAGGAGTATTCTCCAGAGCTGATGGAAGTCATGATGACCCATCCCAATCCCTTGACTGACCAAGAAGTCACTGTTCTACAAGGAGTTGCCCAAGGCCTGTCTAACCAAGAAATTGCGGACAAGCTCTACCTCTCAAACGGCACCGTCCGAAACTATGTCACCAATATTCTTTCGAAACTAGATGCAGGTAATCGAACAGAGGCAGCTAATATCGCGAAAGAATCTGGTTGGTTGTGATGATATAATATTTTTTTGAACATTATGTGCTAAAATTGAAATTATTCAATCAAAAAATGTTGTAATTTGAGGGGGCTTAGTTTCCTCCTTTTTGTTTCGTCTAATACTCTTTGAAAATCTCTTCAAACCATGTCAGTTTCCCCTTGGATAATATATGTGACTGACTTTGTCAGCCTAATATACAACCTCAAAGCAGTGCTTTGAGTAGCCTGCAGCTAGCTTACTATTTTGGTCTTTGATTTTCATTGAGTATAAGATGGTAGCAAAGAGCTAAAATTAAGAATAAAAAAGAAAAATATCTTGACAAGAAAGGGAAAATTTTGTTACAATAATAGACGGTACTTTTTACTTTTGGTCTCTCAAGAGTGTACAGGGACGTGCTGACAAATGTTGCAAAAGTACACACAGATGATAGCTGTCACCAAGTGTATCATCACCAAAAATAAAAAACACAGGAGAATGTAGATGCCTACAATTAACCAATTGGTTCGCAAACCGCGTAAATCAAAAGTAGAAAAATCTAAATCACCAGCTTTGAACGTTGGTTACAACAGTCATAAAAAAGTTCAAACAAACGTTTCTTCACCACAAAAACGTGGTGTTGCAACTCGTGTTGGAACTATGACACCTAAAAAACCTAACTCTGCCCTTCGTAAATTTGCTCGTGTACGTTTGAGCAACCTTATCGAAGTTACTGCCTACATCCCAGGTATCGGACACAACTTGCAAGAGCACAGCGTGGTGCTTCTTCGCGGTGGACGTGTAAAAGACCTTCCAGGGGTACGTTACCATATCGTCCGTGGTGCACTTGATACTGCAGGTGTTAACGATCGTAAACAAGGCCGTTCTAAATACGGTACTAAACGTCCGAAAAAAGCATAAGGAAAGGGGATAAAGAGAAATGAGTCGTAAAAATAGAGCTCCAAAACGTGAAGTATTGCCAGATCCGCTTTACAATTCACAATTAGTTACTCGTCTTATCAACCGCGTTATGCTTGACGGTAAACGTGGTACAGCTGCTTCAATCGTTTACGGTGCTTTTGAACAAATCAAAGAAGCTACTGGTAACGATGCACTTGAAGTATTTGAAACAGCTATGGAAAACATCATGCCTGTACTTGAAGTACGTGCACGTCGTGTTGGTGGTTCTAACTACCAAGTCCCAGTTGAAGTTCGTCCAGAACGTCGTACAACTCTTGGACTTCGTTGGTTGGTAACAATCGCTCGCCTTCGTGGTGAACACACAATGCAAGACCGTCTTGCAAAAGAAATCTTGGATGCTGCTAACAACACTGGTGCAGCAGTTAAGAAACGTGAAGACACTCACCGTATGGCTGAAGCTAACCGTGCCTTCGCACACTTCCGTTGGTAATAAAATGATACCAAGAGCGGTAAAGGCCCAAGGCAAAAATAGGAAACTGATGCAGCGTTCCGTGAACACAAAGCAGTTTATCTTTTTTGCACCGGGCCTCGCTCGGGTTCAAATCAATTAACTTGAGCTTTTAGCCCGAGTTCGATTCAATTTGTAAATCTTCAAGTTGAGACCAACAATAGCATGAAAATATTGAGAACGGGTAGGTCCTGCCTATCCGTTTTTATTAAAATCGTGTTATAATAGAATAGAAATAAAAAATATAGGAGAAACAAACCTCATGGCACGCGAATTTTCACTTGAAAAAACTCGTAATATCGGTATCATGGCTCACGTCGATGCTGGTAAGACAACAACTACTGAGCGTATTCTTTACTACACTGGTAAAATCCACAAAATCGGTGAAACTCACGAAGGTGCGTCACAAATGGACTGGATGGAGCAAGAGCAAGAGCGTGGTATCACTATCACATCTGCTGCGACAACAGCTCAATGGAACAACCACCGCGTAAACATCATCGACACACCAGGACACGTGGACTTCACAATTGAAGTACAACGTTCTCTTCGTGTATTGGACGGTGCGGTTACCGTTCTTGACTCACAATCAGGTGTTGAGCCTCAAACTGAAACAGTTTGGCGTCAAGCAACTGAGTATGGAGTTCCACGTATCGTATTTGCCAACAAAATGGATAAAATCGGTGCTGACTTCCTTTACTCTGTAAGCACACTTCATGATCGTCTTCAAGCAAATGCACATCCAATTCAATTGCCAATCGGTGCTGAAGATGACTTCCGTGGAATCATCGACTTGATCAAGATGAAAGCTGAAATCTATACTAACGACCTTGGTACAGATATCCTTGAAGAAGACATTCCAGCTGACTACCTTGACCAAGCACAAGAATACCGTGAAAAATTGATCGAAGCAGTTGCTGAAACTGACGAAGAATTGATGATGAAATACCTCGAAGGTGAAGAAATCACTAACGAAGAATTGAAAGCTGGTATCCGTAAAGCGACTATCAACGTTGAATTCTACCCAGTATTGTGTGGTTCTGCCTTCAAGAATAAAGGTGTTCAATTGATGCTTGATGCGGTTATCGACTACCTTCCAAGCCCACTTGATATCCCAGCGATCAAAGGTATCAACCCAGATACTGAAGAAGAAGAAACTCGTCCAGCATCTGATGAAGAGCCATTTGCAGCTCTTGCCTTCAAGATTATGACTGACCCATTCGTAGGTCGTTTGACATTCTTCCGTGTTTACTCAGGTGTTCTTCAATCAGGTTCTTACGTATTGAACACTTCTAAAGGTAAACGTGAACGTATCGGGCGTATCCTTCAAATGCACGCTAACAGCCGTCAAGAAATCGATACTGTTTACTCAGGTGATATCGCTGCTGCCGTTGGTTTGAAAGATACTACAACTGGTGACTCATTGACAGATGAAAAAGCTAAAATCATCCTTGAGTCAATCAACGTTCCAGAACCAGTTATCCAATTGATGGTTGAGCCAAAATCTAAAGCTGACCAAGACAAGATGGGTATCGCCCTTCAAAAATTGGCTGAAGAAGATCCAACATTCCGCGTTGAAACTAACGTTGAAACTGGTGAAACAGTTATCTCTGGTATGGGTGAACTTCACCTTGACGTCCTTGTTGACCGTATGCGCCGTGAGTTCAAAGTTGAAGCGAACGTAGGTGCACCTCAAGTATCTTATCGTGAAACATTCCGCGCTTCTACTCAAGCACGTGGATTCTTCAAACGTCAGTCTGGTGGTAAAGGTCAATTCGGTGATGTATGGATTGAATTTACTCCAAACGAAGAAGGTAAAGGATTCGAATTCGAAAACGCAATCGTCGGTGGTGTGGTTCCTCGTGAATTTATCCCAGCGGTTGAAAAAGGTTTGGTAGAATCTATGGCTAACGGTGTTCTTGCAGGTTACCCAATGGTTGACGTTAAAGCTAAACTTTACGATGGTTCATACCACGATGTCGACTCATCTGAAACTGCCTTCAAGATCGCGGCTTCACTTGCCCTTAAAGAAGCTGCTAAATCAGCACAACCAGCTATCCTTGAACCAATGATGCTTGTAACAATCACTGTTCCAGAAGAAAACCTTGGTGATGTTATGGGTCACGTAACTGCTCGTCGTGGACGTGTAGATGGTATGGAAGCACATGGTAACAGCCAAATCGTTCGTGCTTACGTTCCACTTGCTGAAATGTTCGGTTACGCAACAGTTCTTCGTTCTGCATCTCAAGGACGCGGTACATTCATGATGGTATTTGACCACTACGAAGATGTACCTAAGTCAGTACAAGAAGAAATCATTAAGAAAAACAAAGGTGAAGACTAATCAGTCCTCGCTCTAGAAGGAAGTCACTTAGTGGCTTCCTTTTTTGTATAGTGACGATAAATTTCATAAACTCTGCAAACGTGCAGGACACACAAAAAAATCATACAAAAGGGAGCTAAAGTGATTTGCGAAAGAAATTTATAATATAAATGCAATTAGTTGCTAAAAAATGTGAATTATCTTTTAAAACTTATAAAAACAAAAATAACATTCATAAATAAATGTTAAAATAGAAAATTCAGAAAATTTCTTCTTTTCTCTTGAAAAATTTTGAAAAAATGGTATGATAGTAACAAGTTATTTTTAAGAGAAGAGAAAGGGGAACAATGGAGAAAATCAGTTTAGAATCTCCTAAGACGGGGTCGGACCTAGTTTTGGAAACACTTCATGATTTAGGAATTGATACCATTTTTGGTTATCCTGGTGGTGCTGTCTTGCCTTTGTATGATGCGATATATAATTTTAAAGGCATTCGTCACATTCTAGGACGCCATGAGCAAGGCTGTCTGCATGAAGCTGAAGGTTATGCAAAATCAACTGGAAAGTTGGGTGTTGCCGTCGTCACTAGCGGACCGGGAGCAACAAATGCCATTACAGGGATTGCGGATGCCATGAGCGACAGCGTTCCCCTTTTGGTCTTTACAGGTCAAGTGGCGCGAGCAGGGATTGGGAAGGATGCCTTTCAGGAGGCAGACATCGTGGGAATTACCATGCCAATCACTAAGTACAATTACCAAGTTCGTGAGACGGCTGATATTCCGCGTATCATTACGGAAGCTGTCCATATCGCAACTACAGGCCGTCCAGGCCCAGTTGTCATTGACCTACCTAAAGACGTATCTGCTTTGGAAACAGACTTCATTTATTCTCCAGAAGTGAACTTACCAAGCTATCAGCCGACTCTTGAGCCAAATGAAATGCAAATCAAGAAAATCTTGAAGCAATTATCCAAGGCCAAAAAGCCAGTCTTGCTTGTTGGTGGTGGGGTTAGTTATGCTGAAGCAGCTGTAGAATTAAATGAATTTGCAGAGCGTTATCAAATTCCAGTGGTAACCAGCCTTTTGGGGCAAGGAACGATTGCAACGAGTCATCCGCTCTTCCTAGGAATGGGAGGAATGCACGGGTCATTTGCAGCCAACATTGCAATGACCGAGGCGGACTTTATGATTAGTATTGGTTGCCGGTTCGACGACCGCTTGACGGGAAATCCTAAGACCTTTGCTAAAAATGCCAAGGTTGCCCACATTGATATTGATCCAGCTGAGATTGGCAAGATTATCAGTGCAGATATTCCTGTAGTTGGAGATGCGAAAAAAGCCTTGCAAATGTTGCTGGCTGAGTCGACAATTCATAACAATACTGAGAAATGGATTGAAAAAGTCACTAAAGACAAGAACCGCGTTCGTTCTTATGATAAGAAAGAACGTGTGGTTCAACCGCAAGCTGTTATTGAACGTATCGGTGAGTTGACGAATGGGGATGCTATTGTTGTCACTGATGTAGGACAACATCAAATGTGGACAGCTCAGTATTATCCCTATCAAAATGAACGTCAGTTAGTGACTTCAGGTGGTTTGGGAACGATGGGATTTGGAATTCCAGCAGCAATCGGTGCTAAAATTGCTAACCCGGATAAGGAAGTAGTCTTGTTTGTTGGGGATGGTGGTTTCCAAATGACCAACCAAGAATTGGCTATTTTGAATATTTACAAGGTGCCAATCAAGGTGGTTATGCTGAACAATCACTCACTTGGAATGGTTCGCCAGTGGCAGGAATCCTTCTATGAAGGTAGAACATCAGAGTCAGTCTTTGACACCCTTCCTGATTTCCAATTGATGGCACAAGCTTATGGGATTAAAAACTATAAGTTTGAC
The DNA here is from genome assembly GCF_003428885.1 of Streptococcus sp. LQJ-218. Classification (GTDB taxonomy): domain Bacteria; phylum Bacillota; class Bacilli; order Lactobacillales; family Streptococcaceae; genus Streptococcus. Next base: position 138,055 of record NZ_QQRU01000005.1, on the reverse strand, counting down.
AATCCTGAGACCTTGGCTCAAGACCTTGAAGTCATCACTGAGGATGTTCCTATGCTAATCGAGGTAGATATTTCTCGTAAGGAGCAGGTATTACCAATGGTACCAGCTGGTAAGAGTAATCATGAGATGTTGGGGGTGAAGTTCCATGCGTAGAATGTTAACAGCAAAACTACAAAATCGTTCAGGAGTCCTCAATCGCTTTACAGGTGTCCTATCTCGTCGTCAGGTTAATATTGAAAGTATCTCTGTTGGAGCAACAGAAGATCCGAATGTATCGCGTATTACCATTATTATTGATGTAGCTTCACATGATGAAGTGGAGCAAATTATCAAACAGCTCAATCGTCAGATTGATGTGATTCGCATTCGTGATATTACAGACAAGCCTCATTTGGAGCGCGAGGTGATTTTGGTTAAGATGTCGGCGCCAGCTGAGAAGCGAGCTGAGATTCTAGCCATTATTCAACCTTTCCGTGCAACGGTGGTAGACGTAGCACCAAGCTCGATTACCATTCAGATGACAGGAAATGCAGAAAAGAGCGAAGCCCTGTTGCGAGTCATTCGACCATACGGTATTCGAAATATTGCTCGTACGGGTGCAACTGGATTTACCCGCGATTAAAATTCAACTTAAATTTGTTAATCCAGCCTAAAAGGCAATAAATAATAGAAAAGAGAGAAAAATTATGGCAGTTCAAATGGAATATGAAAAAGATGTTAAAGTAGCAGCACTTGACGGTAAAAAAATCGCCGTTATCGGTTATGGTTCACAAGGACATGCGCATGCTCAAAACTTGCGTGATTCAGGTCGCGATGTCATCATCGGTGTACGTCCAGGTAAATCTTTTGACAAAGCAAAAGAAGATGGATTTGACACTTACACAGTAGCAGAAGCTACTAAATTAGCTGATGTTATCATGATTTTGGCACCAGACGAAATCCAACAAGAATTGTACGAAGCAGAAATTGCTCCAAACTTGGAAGCTGGAAATGCAGTTGGATTTGCTCACGGTTTCAACATCCACTTTGAATTTATCAAAGTTCCTGCGGATGTAGATGTCTTCATGTGTGCTCCTAAAGGACCAGGACATTTGGTACGCCGTACTTACGAAGAAGGATTTGGTGTTCCGGCTCTTTATGCAGTTTACCAAGATGCTACAGGAAATGCTAAAAACATCGCTATGGACTGGTGTAAAGGTGTTGGAGCAGCGCGTGTAGGTCTTCTTGAAACAACTTATAAAGAAGAAACTGAAGAAGATTTGTTTGGTGAACAAGCTGTACTTTGCGGTGGTTTGACTGCCCTTATCGAAGCTGGTTTTGAAGTATTGACAGAAGCAGGCTACGCTCCCGAATTGGCTTACTTTGAAGTTCTTCACGAAATGAAATTGATCGTTGACTTGATCTATGAAGGTGGATTTAAGAAAATGCGTCAATCTATTTCAAATACTGCTGAGTATGGCGACTATGTATCAGGTCCACGTGTAATCACTGAACAAGTCAAAGAAAACATGAAAGCAGTTCTTGCGGATATCCAAAATGGTAAATTTGCAAACGACTTTGTAAATGACTATAAAGCTGGACGTCCAAAATTGACTGCCTACCGTGAACAGGCAGCTAGCCTTGAAATTGAAAAAGTTGGTGCAGAATTGCGTAAAGCAATGCCATTCGTTGGTAAAAACGACGATGATGCATTTAAAATCTATAACTAATTGATAGAAATTAAGGTGAAGGCGAGTTGGGGGACTAACTCGCTTTTATAATCAATTCATCCTTTTTAAGAGGATGGACTACGATCAGTTTGAAATAGTCTAGGAGAAAAAGATGTTAAGTTCAAAAGATATCATCAAGGCTCATAAGGTCTTGAACGGTGTGGTTGTGAATACTCCACTGGATTACGATCATTATTTATCGGAGAAGTATGGTGCTAAGATTTATTTGAAAAAGGAAAATGCTCAACGTGTTCGCTCTTTTAAAATTCGTGGTGCCTATTATGCCATTTCTCAGCTTAGCAAGGAAGAACGTGAACGTGGAGTAGTCTGCGCTTCTGCAGGAAATCATGCGCAGGGAGTTGCTTATACTTGTAAAGAAATGAAAATTTCTGCTACTATCTTTATGCCCATTACTACGCCACAACAAAAGATTGGTCAGGTTCGCTTTTTTGGAGGGGACTTCGTGACCATTAAATTAGTTGGAGATACCTTTGATGCCTCAGCAAAAGCAGCTCAAGAATTTACAGTCTCTGAAAATCGTACCTTTATTGATCCCTTTGATGATGCCCATGTTCAAGCAGGTCAAGGGACAGTTGCTTATGAGATTTTAGAAGAAGCTCGAAAAGAATCAATTGATTTTGATGCTGTCTTGGTCCCTGTTGGAGGTGGCGGTCTTATTGCTGGGGTTTCCACCTATATCAAGGAAACAAGTCCAGAAATTGAAGTCATTGGGGTAGAGGCTAATGGAGCGCGTTCCATGAAGGCTGCTTTTGAAGCTGGTGGTCCTGTCAAACTCAAAGAAATTGACAAATTTGCGGATGGGATTGCTGTACAAAAGGTAGGTCAGTTGACCTATGAAGCAACTCGTCAACATGTTCAAAATTTAGTAGGTGTAGATGAGGGATTGATTTCTGAAACCTTGATTGATCTCTACTCTAAGCAAGGGATTGTCGCAGAACCTGCTGGAGCGGCTAGTATCGCCTCTTTAGAGGTTTTAGCTGAATATATCAAGGGGAAAACTATTTGTTGTATCATTTCTGGAGGAAATAATGATATCAACCGTATGCCTGAAATGGAAGAGCGTGCCTTGATTTATGGTGGGATCAAGCATTATTTTGTGGTCAATTTTCCACAGCGTCCAGGTGCTCTGCGTGAGTTTGTAAATGATATCTTGGGACCAAATGATGATATCACTCGTTTTGAGTATATCAAACGAGCTAGCAAGGGGACAGGCCCAGTGTTGATTGGGATTGCTTTGGCAGATAAGCATGATTATGCAGAAATGATCCGTCGAATGGAAGGTTTTGACCCAGCCTATATTAACTTAAATGGTAATGAAACACTCTATAATATGCTTGTCTGAGCACTAATAAAAATATCATATTATTTGCACAATTGATGTATAGGTGCTATAATGAAGATGAAGAAAGGGGGCGGTTCCTATGGACTTAGGAAATCGATTACGCTATTTCTATCATAATTCATTATAGTACCTATGTTTTTTGATTCAATTTATAGTAAGGTAGTAAAATTACTTGTTATATATAAGGTTTTTTTGAAATTCAATATTTTATATATGGCAGGTCTGAGACTTGTCTAAATCTAATAGGAATTAGAAAAATAATCAACACGAATAGAAAACCTTATAATGAGGTAATTGAAAAGAGTGATGAGATACTAAGAAGGTAAAAACAGTAGAAAATGTTGAAAGATAGGATACTATTGTTTCTTAACTACTAATCTTTTTGGGTTTAAAGAAACAAAAAGGAATCTTGATAAAGGAAATAAATAGTACCAGTTGAGAAAGTGAAAAGCATTTATAAAGGCAGGAAGAAAATTAAAGAAGGAGGAGAGAAATAATAGTTAGTAATAGTGTGGAGAGAAAGTCTTCCGCTATTAGAAATATCGTTTAAAAGTTAGATAAATAGAATAAAGTTGAAGATAAAACCTGTCTAACCTATCCCGAACTGGTATTTGTAAATTATGAATATTTTTACAAACAAAAGAGTTAATAATACAATTGTTTTAAAAGTATTTACTAATGGTTTATAGTAAGTTAAAACCTATATATTATCGGCTTTAATAAGATAGTAACAGAAAAATAAATCATTAATTTTATTGAATATATGTTTTTTTATTGACAAAAGTCATAAAAACGTATACAATTAAATACCATAAAGAAGAAAATAGGAGAAGGACATGACTAAGTCAAACTTTGAAAAAGTAGAATCAGTTGTTGGCTGGGTTCGTGATAAGAAAATCACAGGCTACCGTATCTCTAAAGAAACGAATGCACGTGAAATGTCTATCATTGCTCTAGCGCAGGGGCGTGCAAAAGTAAAAAATATTTCGTTTGAAACGGCTCTAGGTTTAATTGATTTCTATGATAAAAATCATGAAAAATTTGAAGATTAATCTTTGGATAATGGCGGATTCTTGAAATGGATCTGCCTTTTTATTTTGAGGACAGCAAAAAGACTGCACGGTTGATGCAGCCTTTTCTTTTTATTTGAGATAGCGTTGAAGAAATTCTTTTGTTCGCTCTTCTTTAGGATTGGTGAAGAGGTCTTCTGGTTTGCCTTCTTCAGCAATCACACCTTTATCCATAAAGATAACACGGTGAGAGACATCACGAGCAAATTCCATCTCGTGAGTCACTACAATTATAGTCAAGCCTTCTTTGGCAAGTTCCTGCATGATTTTAAGGACTTCTCCAACCATTTCTGGATCGAGAGCTGATGTTGGTTCATCAAAGAGAATAGCGTCCGGATTCATGGAAAGGGCACGAGCGATGGCTACACGTTGTTTTTGGCCACCTGAGAGTTGTTTTGGTTTGGCTTGCCAGTAGCGTTCTCCCATACCGACCTTTTCTAGGTTTTCTTTAGCCATCTTTTCAGCTTCTGTACGTTCGCGTTTAAGGACAGTTGTCTGAGCGACAATTGTGTTTTCAAGCACGTTGAGATTTTCAAAGAGGTTAAAGGATTGGAACACCATCCCCAATTTTTCACGGTATTGCGTGAGGTCATAGCCTTTTTCAAGGACGTTTTGTCCATGATAAAGGATTTGTCCATCAGTTGGTGTTTCAAGAAGGTTAATGGAGCGTAGGAAAGTTGATTTTCCGCTTCCAGAGCTTCCGATGATAGAGATGACCTCGCCCTTGTGGACAGTGAGTGAAATGTCTTTTAGCACTTCGTTTTGTCCATAGGATTTTTTGAGATGTTTAATTTCAAGGATTGCTTGTGTCATTATTTCAAATCCTCCGTTTGCATTTGGTTAGCATCTGTAGTATAGGTATCCATGTCCATGCGGCGTTCGATGAAGCGTAGGATACGTGTTACGGTGAAGGTGAGGACAAAGTAAATCACGGCGATGATTGTAAATGTCTGGAAGTATTGATAGGTTTGTGTTGCCACGGTATTTCCTGAGAAATAAAGTTCGACAACAGAGATAACGTTCAATACAGATGTATCTTTGATATTGATGACAAATTCATTACCAGTTGCTGGTAGGATGTTGCGGACGACCTGAGGTAGGACAATCTTACGCATGGTTTGGTTATGAGTCATACCAAGAGCAGTCGCAGCTTCAAACTGTCCCTTGTCAACTGCTAGGATACCACCGCGGACGATTTCGGTCATGTAGGCACCAGTGTTGATCGAAACGATGAAGATAGCAGCCAGTGTGCGGTCAAGGTTGATACCGAAAGCTTGGGCAGTTCCATAGTAGATAACCATCGATTGAACAATCATAGGTGTACCACGGAAAATTTCAATGTAGACATTGAGGATCCAGCCGACTAGTTTTTGTAGGCCGTAAATGGCTTTGTTTTCAGATAGTGGAGCAGTACGGAAGACACCAATGGCAAGTCCAATAATGAGACCTGTGATGGTTCCGACGATAGAGATTAAAAGAGTTACACCAGCACCACGCAAGAGTTGTTGCCAGTTTTCAGAAAGAATTTTAGCGACTTGGCTAAAGAAACTACTGCTAGCCTCTTCAGTTGTTGTAGCTTCGGYAGGTTGCTCTTTGATCATACGATCCATCAAGGCAACTTGGTCGTCTTTTGAAATAGTTTCAATGCTAGCATTGATTTGGCTAATGCGATTATCATCCTTACGAAGCCCGATGGCGATAGCTGTATCTTCTTCTCCAGTTTTAAAACCTGGTTCCACTTGAACCATTTTAAACTTAGAGTTAGCAGTTTCAGCAGTCAGGGCTTCTGGGCGTTCAGAAACATAGGCATCGATGACCCCAGCCTCAAGAGCTTGGCGCATTTGAGCGAAATCCCCCATGGCTGTTTCTTTTTTAGCTCCTGGGATTTGTGCAATCAAATCGTAAAGGTAGACCCCTTGTTGAGAAGTAATTTTCGCACCGTTAAAGTCATCCAAAGATTTGGCATTTGCGTAGGCAGAATCTTTTTTGACTAGTAGAACTGGTTCGCTAGTGTAGTAACTGCTTGAAAAGGCAATTTCTTGTTTACGCTCGGCAGTTGGACTCATACCTGTGATAATCATGTCAATCTTACCAGAAGTAAGGGCAGGGACTAGGCCTTCCCACTTGGTTTTAACAACCAAAGGTTCTTTACCTAAGTCCTTAGCGATTTTCTTAGCGATTTGAACATCGTATCCGTTGGCATACTGGTTAGTTCCATCGATTTTGACAGCTCCATTGCTATCATCGTCTTGAGTCCAGTTAAAGGGAGCATATGCTGCTTCCATCCCGATGCGTAAATATTCATCAGCATGAGCAACATTGACAAGTCCCAGCATCAGCAAGAGACTTGTGAAAATAGATAAGTATATTTTTCTCATGATTTCTCCTATTTCTAATCTATTAAAAAATAACTGTCTCCTATTTTATCGAAAAAAACTCTATTTTTCAATATAGGTAAGCCTTTACTTATGAAAAAATGATATAATGATAGCAAAGATAAAAAGGGGGCTTAGTTGATGAAAAAAACTTTTTTCTTACTAGTGTTAGGCTTGTTTTGCCTTCTGCCATTCTCTGTTTTTGCTATTGATTTCAAGATAAACTCTTATCAAGGGGATTTGTATATTCATGCAGACAATACAGCAGAATTTAGACAGAAGATAGTTTACCAGTTKGAGGAGGACTTTAAGGGCCAAATCGTGGGGCTTGGACGTGCTGGCAAGATGCCTAGTGGGTTTGAGATAGATTCTCATCCAAAGGTTCAGGCTGCGAAAAACGGTGCAGAACTGACAGATGTTACTAGCGAAGTGGCAGAAGAAGCGAATGGTTATACTGTGAAAGTCTATAACCCCGGTCAGGAAGGCGATACAGTTGAAGTTGTCCTCACATGGAATTTAAAAAATTTGCTTTTCCTATATGATGACATCGCTGAATTAAATTGGCAACCTTTAACAGATAGTTCAGGAACTATTGGAAAGTTTGAATTTCATGTGAGGGGAGACAAGGGGGCTGAAAAACTCTTTTTCCATACAGGCAAACTTTTTAGAGAGGGAACGATTGAAAAGAGTAATCTTGATTATACTATTCGTTTGGACAATCTTCCAGCTAAGCGTGGAGTTGAATTGCATGCATACTGGCCTCGGACCGATTTTGCTAGCGCTGGAGATCAGGGTTTGAAAGGGAATCGTTTAGAAGAGTTTAATAAGATAGAAGACTCGATTGTTAAAGAAAAGGAGCAAAGTAAAGAACTTGTTACTTGGGTCTTCCCTGCTATACTTTCCATCTCCTTGTTATTGAGTGCCTGTTTCTATCTTATCTATAGAAAAAAGACCACCCCTTCAGTCAAATATGCAAAAAATCATCGTCTCTATGAACCACCAATGGAATTAGAGCCTATGGTTTTATCGGAGGCTGTCTACTCGACCTCTTTGGATGAAGTGAGTCCTCTAACCAAGGGAGCTGGTAAATTTACCTTTGACCAACTTGTTCAAGCTACCTTGTTAGATGTGATTGACCGTGGGAATGTTTCTATTGTTGCAGATGGAGATGCAGTTGGTTTGAGTTTGGTAAAAGAAGAGGGCTTATCAAATTTTGAGAAAGACTGCCTTAATCTGGCTTTTTCAGGCAAAAAAGAAGTAGCTCTTTCAAATTTGTTTGCGGATTACAAGGTATCTGAAACTCTTTATCGTGGGGCAAAAGTCTCTGATGAAAAACGGATTCAAGCAAGAGGGATTCAGCTCAAATCCTCTTTCGAAGAAGCATTGAAAGAAATGCAAGAAGGAGTGCGAAAGCGAGTTTCTTTCTGGGGTCTCCCAGATTATTATCGTCCTTTAACTGGTGGGGAAAAGGCCTTGCAAATGGGTATGGGACTCTCTACGGTTTTACCTCTTTTTATTGGATTTGGTTTGTTCTTGTACAGTTTAGACGTTCATGGCTATCTTCACATCCCCTTGGCAATACTTGGTTTTCTAGGTTTAGTTTTGGCTGTTTTCTATTATTGGAAGCTTCGATTAGATAACCGTGATGGTGTCCTAAATGAAGCAGGGGCAGAAGTCTACTATCTCTGGACCAGTTTTGAAAATATGTTGCGGGAGATTGCACGATTGGATCAGGCTGAACTGGAAAGTATTGTACTTTGGAATCGCCTTTTGGTCTATGCGACCTTATTTGGCTATGCGGACAAGGTCAGCCGTTTGATGAAGGTGCATCAGATTCAAGTAGAAAATCCAGATATCAATCTCTATGTAGCTTATGGCTGGCATAGTATGTTTTATCATTCAACAGCGCAAATGAGCCATTATGCTAGTGTCGCAAATACAGCAAGTACCTACTCCGTATCTTCTGGAAGTGGAAGTTCTGGCGGTGGCTTCTCTGGAGGCGGAGGAGGCGGTAGTATCGGCGCCTTTTAAAGAGAACTGCCATAGACTGAAAAGTATGCTATAATGGAAGATAGAAAAAAGGAGTAATCTATGTATCTTATTGAAATTTTAAAATCTATCTTCTTCGGGATTGTTGAAGGAATTACGGAATGGCTGCCGATTTCTAGTACAGGTCACTTGATTCTAGCAGAGGAATTTATCCAATACCAAAATCAGAATGAAGCCTTTATGTCCATGTTTAATGTCGTGATTCAGCTTGGTGCTATTTTAGCGGTTATGGTGATTTACTTTAACAAGCTCAATCCTTTCAAACCAAGTAAGGACAAACAGGAAGTTCGTCAAACTTGGCAATTGTGGTCTAAAGTTCTTGTAGCTACTTTACCTTTGCTTGCTGTATTTAAGTTTGATGATTGGTTTGATACCCATTTTCATAATATGGTTTCTGTTGCTCTCATGTTGATTATCTATGGGATTGCCTTTATCTATTTGGAAAAGCGTAATAAAGCGCGTGCTATCGAGCCAAGTGTGACAGAGTTGGATAAGCTTCCTTATACGACAGCCTTCTATATCGGCCTCTTCCAAGTTCTTGCCCTGTTACCAGGAACCAGTCGTTCTGGGGCAACGATTGTCGGTGGTTTGTTAAATGGAACCAGTCGTTCTGTTGTGACAGAATTTACCTTCTATCTTGGAATTCCAGTTATGTTTGGAGCTAGTGCCTTAAAGATTTTCAAATTTGTAAAAGCAGGACAGCTCTTGAGCTTTGGACAATTATTCTTGCTCTTGGTTGCCATGGGCGTCGCTTTTGCAGTCAGTATGGTCGCTATTCGTTTCTTGACCAGCTATGTGAAAAAACACGACTTTACCCTTTTTGGTAAATACCGTATCGTGCTTGGTAGCGTCTTGCTATTTTATAGCTTTGTCCGTTTATTTGTATAAGAAAAACCTTGAAGGGGCAGCTCTTCAAGGTTTTAAAATCCAGTCACGGTAATCCCTAGCAGTCGGACACCTCTTTCTTTCTCGCTTAATTCTTCATAGAGTTGCAGGGCTATTTGGCTTATCTGACTAGCATCCTGTGTTTTTTGAGCAAGACTTTTTCGTTTCGTAAGAGTTGAAAAGTCCTCGTAGCGGATTTTCAAAATGACAATTTTTCCAGCTTTTTCTTGCTGAGCGAGATTGAGAGCGACTCTTTCTGATAGGAGAGTCAGCTCTTTTTTGATGTCTTCCTCGGCACGGAGAATCTTTCCATAGGTTTTCTCCTTCCCGATTGATTTACGGATACGATTTGATTTGACTGGGGAATTGTGGATACCACGAGCCTTTCGATAAAGGTCATAGCCCAGTCTGCCAAAACGGTCTATTAGGGTCACTTCAGGAACTTCAAGTAGATCTGCGCCAGTAAAAACGCCCAATTGGTGAAGGCGTTCAACCGTCTTTTTTCCTACTCCATGAAACTTGGAAACATCCATTTGTTTGAGAAAATCTTCAGCTTGGTCAGGTAGAATCACTGTCAGACCATGTGGTTTTTGATAATCACTAGCCATCTTTGCTAAGAACTTGTTGTAGGAAACACCGGCAGAAGCAGTTAAATGGAGTTCTTGCCAAATATCCTCTTGAATGAGGCGAGCGATTTTGACTGCCGACTTGATACCGAGTTTATTTTCTGTTACATCCAAGTAAGCCTCGTCAATACTCATAGGTTCAATCAAATCTGTATAGCGCTTAAAAATAGCTCGAATCTGGAGGCCCACAGATTTGTATTTCTCATAATTCCCTGAGATAAAGATAGCTTGGGGACAGCGCTCATAAGCTTCTTTAGAACTCATGGCAGAGTGAATGCCAAAGGCTCGCGCCTCGTAGCTACAAGTAGACACAACTCCCCGCCCACCTGTCTGCCGAGGGTCGCTTCCGATAATGACAGGTTTTCCTCTGAGTTTAGGATTATCCCTGATTTCCACGGCAGCAAAAAAGGCATCCATATCGATATGGATGATTTTTCTGGACAAATCATTAATCAATGGAAATATGAGCATTTTGCTTCCTTTCTACTATCATTTTTTATTCATTATACCTTTTTTTCTGAAAAAATGGAAAAGAGTAATTCTACTTTCAAATATATAATACAGATTGTATTAAAAAACAGACTGTATTAGAAAAGAAAGTAACAAAAAAGCTGGATTTTGCTTGTTGAAATCGGTTACTGTGTGTTATACTGAATACATGAATGTAACAGATGGTTGTTACTAGAAAGAAAAAAGAGGAATTAACATGGTTGTTAAGACAGTTGTTGAAGCACAAGATATTTTTGACAAAGCTTGGGAAGGCTTCAAAGGCGTAGATTGGAAAGAAAAAGCAAGTGTATCACGCTTTGTACAAGCTAACTACACACCTTACGATGGAGACGAAAGCTTCCTTGCAGGACCAACAGAACGTTCACTTCACATCAAAAAAATTGTAGAAGAAACGAAGGCTCACTACGAAGAAACTCGTTTCCCAATGGACACTCGTCCAACATCTATTGCTGATATTCCTGCTGGATTTATCGACAAAGAAAACGAAGTGATCTTCGGTATCCAAAATGATGAACTCTTCAAATTGAACTTCATGCCAAAAGGTGGTATCCGTATGGCTGAAACTACTTTGAAAGAAAATGGATACGAACCAGATCCAGCTGTTCACGAAATCTTTACTAAATACGTAACAACAGTTAACGATGGTATTTTCCGTGCCTACACTTCAAACATTCGTCGCGCACGTCACGCACACACTGTAACTGGTCTTCCAGATGCCTACTCACGTGGACGTATCATCGGTGTTTACGCACGTCTTGCTCTTTACGGTGCAGACTACTTGATGCAAGAAAAAGTAAATGACTGGAATGCAATTAAAGAAATTGATGAAGAAACAATCCGTCTTTGTGAAGAAGTAAACCTTCAATACCAAGCATTGCAACAAGTTGTTCGCTTGGGTGACCTTTACGGAGTTGACGTTCGCAAACCAGCGATGAACGTCAAAGAAGCTATCCAATGGGTTAACATCGCCTTCATGGCTGTCTGCCGTGTTATCAATGGTGCTGCTACATCTCTAGGTCGTGTGCCAATCGTACTTGATATCTTTGCAGAACGTGACCTTGCTCGTGGTACATTTACTGAATCAGAAATCCAAGAATTTGTTGATGATTTCGTTATGAAACTTCGTACAGTTAAATTTGCTCGTACAAAAGCTTATGACCAATTGTACTCAGGTGACCCAACCTTCATCACAACTTCTATGGCTGGTATGGGTAACGACGGTCGCCACCGTGTTACTAAGATGGACTACCGTTTCTTGAACACTCTTGACAATATCGGTAACTCTCCAGAACCAAACTTGACAGTTCTTTGGACTGACAAATTGCCATACAACTTCCGTCGCTACTGTATGCATATGAGCCATAAACACTCTTCTATCCAATACGAAGGTGTAACAACAATGGCTAAAGACGGATATGGTGAAATGAGCTGTATCTCATGCTGTGTGTCACCACTTGACCCAGAAAATGAAGATCAACGCCACAACATCCAATACTTCGGTGCGCGTGTAAACGTTCTTAAAGCTCTTCTTACTGGTTTGAACGGTGGTTACGACGATGTTCACAAAGACTACAAAGTATTTGACATTGAACCAATCCGTGACGAAGTTCTTGAATTTGAATCAGTTAAAGCTAACTTTGAAAAATCTCTTGACTGGTTGACTGACACTTACGTAGATGCTTTGAACATCATCCACTACATGACTGATAAGTACAACTACGAAGCTGTTCAAATGGCTTTCTTACCAACTAAACAACGTGCCAACATGGGATTCGGTATCTGTGGATTTGCTAACACTGTTGATACACTGGCAGCTATCAAATACGCTACAGTTAAACCAATCCGTGACGAAAATGGCTATATCTACGATTACGAAACAATCGGTGAATACCCACGTTGGGGTGAAGATGACCCACGTTCAAACGAATTGGCAGAATGGTTGATCGAAGCTTACACAACTCGTCTACGTAGCCACAAACTTTACAAAGACGCTGAAGCTACAGTATCACTTTTGACAATCACATCTAACGTTGCTTACTCTAAACAAACGGGTAACTCACCAGTCCACAAAGGTGTATACCTCAACGAAGATGGTTCTGTGAACTTGTCTAAACTTGAATTCTTCTCACCAGGTGCTAACCCATCTAACAAAGCTAAAGGTGGATGGTTGCAAAACTTGAACTCACTTGCTAGCCTTGACTTTGGTTACGCAGCTGATGGTATCTCATTGACAACTCAAGTATCACCACGTGCTCTTGGTAAAACTCGTGACGAACAAGTTGATAACTTAGTCACAATCCTTGATGGTTACTTCGAAAACGGTGGACAACACGTTAACTTGAACGTTATGGACTTGAACGATGTTTACGAAAAGATCATGTCAGGTGAAGACGTTATCGTACGTATCTCTGGATACTGTGTAAACACTAAATACCTCACTCCAGAACAAAAAACTGAATTAACACAACGTGTCTTCCACGAAGTTCTTTCAATGGATGATGCATTGAGCTAATCAAGTTCTTGAATAATGAAATAAATAACCCTCGGTCAGTCGACTGAGGGTTGTTTTTTGAGGCTCTTCAATTCCTTAAGTCAGGCACTGAAATGTCTGGTCAGGATTCAAAGATACTTGTTGAGTTGCGGGAGGTATTTGATACTCAATGAAAATCAAAGAGCAAACTAGGAAATTGGCCGCAGGTTGCTCAAAACACTGTTTTGAGGTTGTAGATAGAGCTGACGTGGTTTGAAGAGATTTTCGAAGAGTATGAAAATAAAAACACCACACTTTGTATGGAACAAGGTGTGGTTGTATTTTATCTCTTAGACCAGGTTCTCTTCATAAAGAGAAGTAGGATTGGGTAAATCTCTAAGCGCCCTGCAATCATTGCAAAGGAGAGGAGAATTTTTGAGATAGGACTAAAGATTGAGAAGCTAGAAGTAGTTCCTAGAATAGGTCCGATATTATTGAAACAGCTAAAGACAGCACTGGTCACAACCAGGAAATCATTGCTATCTAGGCTGACAATAAAGATAAGTGCTAGTAAAATCATAGAATAGATGACAAAGTACTTGAGAATTTTATGCTGGGTATCTTTGTCAATTACCGTTTTATTAACATGGAGGGTCAAAACACGGTGGGGTGATAGGATTGACAAAATTTGGTTTTTGGCAATTTTTGAAAGGATAAGACCTCGAATAACCTTGAGTCCACCTGCGGTTGAACCAGCAGAACCACCGATTACCATGAGGAAGAGAAGGATAAACTGGGAGAAAAGGGGCCAGTTGGTAATATCTCCGTAACCAAAACCAGTCGTTGTAATGATATTGGAAACCTGGAAGAAGGCCATTTCAAAGCTCTTGGAAAATCCTGGGTAGAGATAGAGGGTATTAAGGCTAATCAAGCCTGTAGAAACCAGCACGATGAGCAAGTAAGCTCGAAGTTCTTCGTCCCCAAAGAAGGCCTTGATGCGACGGAGCATAAGGTAGTAGTAGAGGTTGAAATTGATCCCAAAAACCAGAACTCCGATACTAACCAGATAGGTAATTAGTGAGCTACCATAGTGGGCAATTCCATCGTTATAGACTGTAAAACCTCCTGTACCTGCTGTCCCCATAGCGATCACAAAACTGTCAAATAGGGGCATACCGGCTAGGTAATAGATGATGACAAAGAGGGAGAAGAGAGCTAGATAAAGGAGATAGAGAATCTGGGCAGTGTTTTTTAGTTTGGATACAACCTTGCCAAAAACAGGGCCAGGAACCTCAGCCTTCATCACCTCTAGGTGGCTATTTTTGGCATTATCCATAATAGCAAGTGCAAAAACAAGCACTCCCATCCCTCCAATCAAGTGGGTAAAGCTTCGCCAGAAGAGGAGAGAACGACTGAGAACCGAAACATCGTTCAAAATAGTTGCCCCAGTAGTTGTAAAGCCAGAACTAATCTCAAAAAAGGCATCGATAACGCTGGGAATTTGCCCAGCAAAAACAAAGGGGAGACCACCAAAGAAAGACCAAAGGATCCAACAGAGGGCAACAATCAAGATTCCCTCCTTGGCATAAATCCGTTGATTTTTTGGCTTTTGTAAAATTCCTGAACCGCCTAGTAATACGAGAATCCCAATCGTTGTAAAGAGGGCTGTAAAGACTTGGCTCGATTCACGGTAATAGACGGCAATCGCAACAGGAACCAAGAGGAGAACAGCTTCAATCAGAAGTAACTTTGAAAGGAGGTAACGAATCATACTTTTATTCATCTCTTACCTCGCGATCAAGTCATAAATCTTGGTGATGTTTGGCAACAAGGTTGTTACTAGGAGCTTGTCTCCGACTTCAAGCATATCCTCCCCTGTAGGGAAAATAGTCTTTCCCTTTCGAATGATGGCTGCAATAAGAACCCCTTTTTTCAATTTCAGTTGAGAAAGTGGTTTGGCAGTCATTTTATTGGCTTCCTTGATATGGAATTGCAGGATTTCGATTTGGCCATTAGCTAGATGGTGCATGGCTTGAAGGTCTGAATACTGGGCATTAACACGACCACGAATAAAGTGCATAATCGTATCTACAGCAATGCTTTTAGGTGTGATGATACTTGAAAAATCAGGTGCATTGATAATCTCGAGGAGACTGGTACGATTGACCTTGGTGATGTTTTTCTGTACACCTACGCTGTCAAGGAACATAGAAGTAATCAGATTTTCCTCATCGACTCCTGTTAGAGTCGCAACGGCATCATAGTTTTGAGCACTTTCTTCCAGCAGGATATCTTTTGCGGTCCCATCTCCTTGAACGATGTAAAGATTTGGGAATTTCTCGCTAAAGAAGCTGGCGATTTCAGGATTGATTTCAATGACTTTGGTATCGATCCGACTATCTTTGAGAATACCTAGTAGATAATAGGCAATTCTACCAGCTCCAACAATAAGAAGGCTTTTCACGGCACGAGACTTGAAATAATTATGGAAGAGCATCATATCAACACGGTTACCAGTGACAAAGATTCTATCTTTATCTTGTACAGTCATGTCACCGCTTGGAATGATAATTTGATGATCTCTCTCTATCGCACAGACAATAATATTGCCAAATTTTTTCCGAAAATCAGAAATGGGCATTTGGCAAAGACAGCTGGTAGATTTGACGACAAATTCCATGAGGCTAACACGTCCATCAGCAAAGCGTTCGACAGACAGAGCGTTGGGAAAGTCAATGATATTCGCGATAGCGCGGGCAGCCAAGAGCTCAGGGTTAACGATAAGAGAAAAACCAAGGATATTCTTTTCTTTGAAATAAGAATTAGAATATTCAGGATTACGCACCCGAACGATGGTCTCTTTAGCTCCCATTTTCTTGGCTAGAACGGCTGAAATCATGTTTACTTCATCGTACTCAGTCAGGGCGATAAAGATATCACATTCTTGGACGCTGGCTTGCTCAAGAATGGCAAAATCAGCTCCGTTACCAAGGATACCCATGATATCAAAGCGACTGACAATATGATTGAGGACGGCTTCGTCTTGCTCAATCAGCAAAACATCGTGCTTTTCTGCAACCAAGGAGCGACAGAGGGCAGAACCAACTTTTCCCCCTCCGACAAGGATAATTTTCATAATAAAACCTACTTTTTCATGATGTAACTATCATACCTTTTTTCAAGAAAAAATGCACCTACCAGCTAATAACTAGAGTTTTTAGTAGGAAATTTGCTATAAGGTAAAGCTATACCCTAACCAGTTGAAATAGCTATTAGCTACTTTTTAGAAAATATGGTATGATAAAGGACATACGGGGAGACAAAATGAATAATAATTTACTGGTATTACAATCAGACTTTGGTCTGGTTGATGGTGCGATATCGGCTATGATTGGAGTGGCTTTAGAAGAATCTCCAACCTTAAAAATTCATCATTTGACGCATGATATCACGCCTTATAATATTTTTGAGGGGAGCTACCGTCTCTTTCAGACGGTGGATTACTGGCCTGAGGGAACGACCTTTGTATCGGTTGTCGATCCAGGTGTCGGCTCGAAACGTAAGAGTGTGGTTGCCAAAACTGCAAAAAATCAATACATTGTCACACCAGACAATGGGACTCTTTCTTTTATCAAGAAACACGTTGGCATTGTAGCTATTCGTGAGATTTCTGAAGTGGCCAATAGACGGCAAAATACAGAGCATTCTTATACCTTCCACGGTCGTGATGTTTATGCCTATACTGGTGCTAAACTAGCCAGTGGTCACATTACTTTTGAGGAAGTGGGACCAGAGCTTAGTGTGGATCAGATTGTGGAGCTTCCAGTCGTAGAGACTATCATAGAAGATCATCTGGTGAAGGGAGCTATTGATATTCTGGATGTGCGTTTTGGCTCGCTTTGGACCTCTATCACGCGAGAAGAATTTTACAAACTGGAACCAGCATTTGGTGATCGTTTTGAAGTGACCATCTATCATGCAGATATGCTGGTCTATCAAAATCAGGTTGTCTATGGTAAATCATTTGCAGATGTGAGAATTGGGCAACCAATCCTTTACATCAACTCACTCTATCGTTTAGGTCTGGCTATCAACCAAGGTTCCTTTGCTAAGGCCTATAATGTGGGAGTCGGTTCATCTTGGACCATTGAAATAAAGAAAATAGAATCATAAAATAGGAGAATATAAATGAAAAATCAATCAATTAAACAAGTTGTTGCTATCGGTGTTGGAGCTGCACTCTTTGTTGTCATCGGGATGATCAGCATTCCGACACCCGTTCCAAATACAAGCATCCAGCTTCAGTATGCGGTACAGAGCCTCTTGTCTATCATTTTTGGCCCTCTAGTGGGATTACTTGTTGGTTTAATTGGTCATGCAGTGAAGGACTCTCTTGCTGGCTACGGTCTTTGGTGGACTTGGATTATTGCTAGTGGTCTCTTTGGTCTAGCTGTAGGTCTCTTTAGAAAATACATTCGAGTAACACAGGGTGTTTTTGAGTTGAAGGATATTGTCCTCTTTAACCTCATTCAGATTATCGCAAATGCTCTTGTTTGGGGTGTCTTGGCACCACTTGGAGATGTTGTGATTTATCAAGAAGCGGCAGAAAAAGTATTTGCCCAAGGGATTGTTGCAGGTATTGCTAACGCTGTAACTGTAGCTATCGCAGGTACTCTTCTCTTGCTAGCTTATTCACGTACGCAGACTCGTTCAGGAAGTTTGAAAAAGGATTAACATAAAGGAAAAGGCTGGACAACCAGTCTTTTTCGATGTTTATAGACTAGTTAGGCAAGTAAGCTAGGATAGGACTCTTTTTGACGCTAAGATTTTACGAGAAGAGTCTGCAAGAAGGGGTAGATTTATGATAAAATAGAAGTCTAAGAAGCGAATAAAGAGAGTAAGATGAAAGAAGCTATAATTGAGTGGAAGGATTTCTCTTTCCGGTATGAAACACAACAAGAACCGACCTTACAAGGGGTAGACTTGACCATTTATAAGGGAGAAAAAGTCTTAATTGTTGGCCCCTCTGGGTCAGGTAAGTCTACCTTGGGTCAGTGTTTGAATGGGATTATTCCAACTATTTATAAGGGTCAGATGTCTGGAGAATTTTTGATCAAGGGGCAAGCCGCTTTTGATATGAGCATCTACGATAAATCTCATCTGGTCAGCACAGTTTTGCAGGATACAGACGGGCAGTTTATCGGTCTGTCCGTGGCAGAAGATTTGGCTTTTGCTCTGGAAAATGATGTAACAGCTCTAGAAGAGATGAAAAATCGTGTTCATAAATGGTCTGAAAAGCTGGACCTTCTCCCTTTACTAGCTCAGCGTCCCCAGGATTTATCAGGTGGACAAAAGCAGCGGGTCAGTCTAGCTGGTGTCTTGATTGATGAGAGTCCGATTCTCCTGTTTGATGAGCCACTCGCCAATCTGGATCCCAAGTCAGGTCAGGATATTATCGAATTGATTGATCAGATTCATAAGGAGGAGGGGACGACGACCCTTATTATCGAGCACCGTTTGGAGGACGTTCTGCATCGTCCTGTCGATCGGATTGTCTTGATAAACGATTGTCGTATCCTCTTTAACGGGAGCCCTGACCAGTTACTGGCGACTGATTTATTGACACAAAATGGAATTCGAGAACCCCTTTATCTCACTACTCTCCGTCAATTGGGTGTGGATTTAGCTAAGGAAGAACAATTAGTAAATTTGGACAACTTGTCTATCTCAAAAGGCCAGATTCAGTTGCGGACGGAACTGGTAAAAGAAACCCCAGAATTGCAGTCACTCTTTAGACTAGAGGATGTGTCGTTTTCTTATGATGATAGACCGATTTTGAAATCCATTTATCTGGATATTAAAAAGGGCGAAAAGATTGCCATTGTCGGAAAAAATGGAGCTGGGAAGTCAACCCTAGCCAAGGCTATAAGTTGCTTTATCCAGACGGAAGGTCGCTATCTTTGGGAAGGACAGGATATAAAAGGAGATTCTGTTGCAGAGCGGGCGGAACGAGTAGGCTATGTGCTGCAAAATCCTAACCAAATGATTTCAACCAATATGATTTTTGATGAGGTGGCTCTGGGACTTCGTTTGCGAGGTGTGGACGAAAAGGAAATTGAAACGAGAGTCTATGAAGTTTTGAAAATCTGTGGTCTCTATGAATTCCGTAATTGGCCTATTTCTGCCCTGTCATTTGGTCAGAAAAAACGTGTCACCATTGCATCTATTTTGGTCTTAGGAGCTGAAATTATCCTCTTAGATGAACCGACTGCAGGCCAAGACCAGAAAAACTATACTGAGATTATGGAATTTCTTGAAGAACTGCATCAAAAAGGTCATACCATTGTCATGATTACCCATGATATGCAATTGATGCTGGATTATTCAGACCGAGCCCTTGTCATGGTGGATGGGGAATTGATTGCCGATACTGATCCAGCTAGTCTGTTGAGCAATCCTGAGCTGTTAGTAAAAGCCAATCTAAAAGAAACTTCAATCTTCAACTTGGCCAAGAAACTAGACGTGGATCCACTTGCTTTAACGGCATTTTACAAAGAAAGGAGAGAAGGATGCAAGCTAAATTAATCGGTTACCAGCATAGAGATACTGTGATTCACCGCTTGTCAGGAGCTGGTAAACTTCTCTTTTTCATCCTCGTGTCATTGGCGGCCATGATTAGCTATGATACCAGACTGCTTGTTCTGATTGCCATCTTTTCGGTCTTTCTCCTCTATTTGTCAGAAATCCGTTTTAAAGATGTATCCTTTGTGGCCGTTTTTGCGACGGTATTTGCCATTTTAAACGTCTTGATGGTCTATCTCTTTTCTCCCGAATATGGGGTTGGACTTTACGGAGAGAGAAGTGTGATTTGGCAGGGAATCGGTGCCTACACTCTAACCAGTCAAGAGCTCTTTTATCTGCTAAATCTGGCTATTAAGTACCTTTGCACCATTCCTCTGGCTATTATCTTTTTGATGACAACTCATCCTAGTCAGTTTGCTTCCAGTTTAAATCAAATCGGTGTGCCTTACAAAATTGCCTATTCAGTCAGCCTGACCTTGCGCTATATTCCAGATTTGCAGGAAGAATTCTTTACCATCAAGATGTCTCAGGAAGCGCGTGGGATGGAATTATCCAAGAAAGCTTCTCTTATGCAACGAATCAAAGGCAATCTGCTCATTATCACTCCCTTGATTTTTAGTTCGCTAGAACGCATTGATACCATCGCGACCGCTATGGAGCTTCGACGCTTTGGGAAAGAGAAAAAACGCACTTGGTATAGTTATCAGGCCTTGAAAAAAGGAGACTATCTTACCTTGCTCTTGGCAGCCTTGTTTTTAGTAGCTAGTTTACTACTTATCTTGCAGAATCAGGGACGATTTTACAACCCTTGGAAATAGCTTAAAAAAATTGAAAAAATCAAGTCGTTTCTATTGACAATGATTCTGAAAGTGTTATACTAAGAAAGTAGTTTCGCTGATTTACTTCAGACCTGTTGTGAGGTAAGTTAACGATGCCTTAACCACGCTGTTTGCTGAGCTTGACTCCGGGCAGTGTGGCTATTTTTTTGCAATGGTGAAAGGAAGCAAGTCATGACAAATCACATTGTATTATTTGAACCTCAAATTCCACAAAATACAGGCAATATTGCGCGTACGTGCGCTGCGACCAATTCTCCCCTCCACATCATCAAGCCCATGGGCTTTCCTATTGATGACCGCAAGATGAAGCGGGCTGGGTTGGATTATTGGGATAAGCTAGAGATTTATTTTTACGACAGTTTAGAAGATTTCATGTCTCAGATGAAGGGCAAACTCTATCTGATTTCAAAATTTGCGGAAAAGGTCTATTCTGAGGTGGATTTATCGACTGACGAGGACCACTATTTTCTCTTTGGACGTGAAGACAAGGGTTTGCCGGAGGACTTTATGCGCGAACATCCTGAGAAGGCTCTCCGTATTCCCATGAACGATGAGCATGTCCGCAGTCTCAATGTGTCTAATACTGTCTGCATGATTGTCTACGAAGCCCTTCGCCAGCAGAACTTTGCGGGTCTTGAGCTCGTTCATACCTATGAAGTGGATAAATTGAAATAAAAAATGAAAATGAAAATGAACAAAATGCTTGCGCTTGCAAGCGTTTTTTGTTATGATAAAAGAGTCTTCAGGGCAGGGTGAAATTCCCGACCGGCGGTAAATTTGACTAGCTATTTTAGCTTTCTCGTCGTTGTCTTGTTTAGATATACTTTAAGTATTATCTTCGACTGCGACGCCTAGATAAATCTAAAATATCTTAGCCAAATAAGTCCGCGAGCGCAAGCTGATGTGGTGAGATTCCACAACCGACAGTATAGTCTGGATGGGAGAAGACGAGAGAATAGCTTTGTCTGTTCTGATAGATTTATAGCTAAACTGTAACCGCTTGCTTAACAGGGTAAGAGGGAACTTTTGGGATATAAAAACTGAGAATAGATAGAGGAATCCTTTCTAACTTCTTCTGATTTTATAGAAAATTGGAGGAACCTGTTATGACAAACACACGTCGACTTTCGACCATTGCGATTCTATCAGCCATCTCATTTGTGCTGATGTACTTTGACTTTCCGCTTTTACCAGCGGCGTCCTTCCTCAAGATCGAATTTAGTATCTTGCCAGTCCTTGTGGGTCTGGTGGTCATGGATTTGCCTGCTGCTCTAGGAGTTCTCTTGCTTCGCTCACTCTTGAAATTGCTTCTTAACAGCCAGGGAGTGAATACTTACATTGGTTTGCCAATGAATATCGTAGCTTTGGGAGTTTTTGTCATCGTCTTTGCTTTGATTTGGAAAAAGGAACGCACAACCCTTCGCTTCCTACTAGGCTCTCTAGCTGGGACTATTGGTTTAACCGTAGCTATGTTGGTTCTCAACTATGTTTACGCTGTTCCTTTGTACGCTAAGTTTGCTAACTTTGATATTGGAAAAATTTTGGGACTTTCTAACTACCTAATGACCATGGTATTACCTTTTAACTTGATTGAGGGTGTAATCTTTTCCGTTTCATTCTGGTTGTTGTACGTCCTTTTGAAACCAACCTTAAAACACTATGAAAGATAAACAAACATTTTTAATGAAGGGCTCTTTTGCCCTTTTACTTTTCGTTATTCTTGGCTACATGGTCAAATTTTACCCTGAAACGCTGGTCGGTTTTGACCAACCGATTCAGACGGCTGTGCGAGGAGACTTGCCAGATTACTTGACTATTCTTTTCCGAGCTATTACACGCTTGATTGATATCCCAGTGATTATCACTTGGGTTGTCATTACAGCTTTTATCTTTTATCGTAAGCGCTGGAAGATAGAAAGTTTCTTCATGCTTGGGAATCTGGCTTTGGCAGGTCTTTTAATTGTGACCTTTAAAAATATCTACCAGCGCCCACGACCAGCTATTTTACACTTGGTTGAGGAGAAGGGATTTTCTTTTCCAAGTGGCCATTCTCTGGCTGTAACCTTGATGGTCGGTTCTCTGATTGTTATTCTTAGTCAGAGGATGAAAGATCCGGTCTGGAGAAAAATCGTGCAAATCGTCCTTGGTCTCTACCTAGTCAGTGTGCTGGTATCAAGGGTCTATCTGGGGGTTCATTACCCATCAGATGTCCTTGCTAGTCTCTGTGTGGGCTTGGGAGTCTTGTTTATCGAATTCCCCTTCTATGACAAGCTTCGCTTCCAATGGCGATTTAAAGGCAAGCAGAAGTGAGATAGGTCTTGCAAGAATAGTAAAAATCTGATAAACTAAGTAGTAATTGAATAGGAATCTGCAAGACTAGTAGCCCAAGGGAAGTATATCAGGGAGGAGAGCCGTGACTGCAAGCTCTCTATATGAAAGCTGGGTGAATTCACTTGCCTATGGATTCAGAAATAAAGGTCTGACTTGTCAGATAAAAACGGATGGTACCGCGTGTCAACGCTCCGAGTGGAGTTTTTGGCATGTGGTTTTCTTTTTATCTACGAGCGACTGATGGAGGAATTATGTCAACTATTGAAGAACAATTAAAAGCGCTTCGTGAAGAAACGCTGGCTAGCTTGAAGCAGATTTCTGCTGAAAAAGAAAAAGAGCTGCAAGATTTGCGTGTCTCTGTCCTTGGAAAAAAAGGTTCGCTTACGGAGATTCTTAAAGGAATGAAAGATGTCTCTGCTGAGATGCGTCCAATCATTGGGAAACACGTCAATGAAGCTCGTGACGTCTTGACAACAGCCTTTGAAGAAACAGCTAAACTCTTGGAAGAAAAGAAAGTAGAAGCTCAACTAGCTAGCGAGAGCATCGATGTGACACTTCCAGGTCGTCCAGTTGCGACTGGTCACCGTCACGTTTTGACACAAACAAGTGAAGAAATCGAAGATATCTTCATTGGGATGGGTTATCAAGTCGTGGATGGTTTTGAAGTAGAGCAAGACTACTATAACTTTGAACGTATGAACCTTCCAAAAGACCACCCAGCCCGTGATATGCAGGACACATTCTATATCACTGAAGAAATCTTGCTTCGTACTCATACATCTCCTGTGCAGGCGCGTGCTATGGATGCCCATGATTTTTCAAAAGGTCCTTTGAAGATGATCTCACCAGGGCGTGTCTTCCGTCGTGATACGGACGATGCGACCCACAGTCACCAGTTCCACCAAATTGAAGGCTTGGTTGTTGGGAAAAACATCTCTATGGCTGACCTTCAAGGAACGCTTCAGTTGATTGTGCAAAAAATGTTCGGTGAAGAGCGTCAGATTCGTCTGCGTCCATCTTACTTCCCATTCACAGAGCCATCTGTTGAGGTGGATGTTTCCTGCTTTAAGTGTGGCGGAGAAGGCTGTAACGTATGTAAGAAAACAGGTTGGATCGAAATTATGGGGGCTGGTATGGTTCACCCACGTGTCCTTGAAATGAGTGGTATCGATGCGACTGTTTACTCTGGATTTGCCTTTGGTCTTGGACAAGAGCGTGTAGCTATGCTCCGTTACGGAATCAACGATATCCGTGGATTCTACCAAGGGGATGTCCGTTTTTCAGAACAGTTTAAATAATGATTAGAAAAGTAGGAATGGCCGATGTTGAGGTGTTGGCTAAAATAGCCAAACAAACCTTTCGTGAAACATTTGCTCATGATAATACAGAAGAGCAGTTACAGGAATACTTTGAAGAGGCTTATAGTCTGAGAGTTTTGTCAACTGAGTTGGAAAATCCAGAATCTGAAACCTATTTCATTATGCATGAAGAGGAGATAGCTGGTTTTCTCAAAGTCAACTGGGGAAGTGCTCAAACTGAGAGAGAATTAGAGAATGCTTTTGAAATTCAACGCCTCTATGTGCTACAAAAATTCCAAGGATTTGGACTTGGTAAGCAGCTTTTTGAATTCGCTCTTGAACTGGCTGAAAAAACTGGTTTTTCATGGGTGTGGCTAGGTGTTTGGGAGCATAATACAAAAGCTCAAGCATTTTATAATCGATATGGTTTTGAAAAATTTAGCCAACATCATTTTATGGTTGGTCAAAAAGTAGATACGGATTGGTTACTGAAAAAGAAATTAAGGTAAGAAGAGGATTCTTCTATTGAAATGATAGGAAAGGAAAAGAACTAGAGTGACAACTGTCATTCTGGAGAACTAAATTATGCTTGTATCTTATAAATGGTTAAAAGAATTGGTGGACATTGATGTGCCATCACAGGAATTGGCTGAAAAAATGTCAACTACAGGGATCGAGGTAGAAGGTGTCGAATCACCAGCTGCTGGTCTCTCAAAAATTGTCGTCGGTGAGGTCTTGTCTTGCGAAGATGTGCCAGAAACTCACCTCCATGTTTGTCAGGTTAACGTTGGCGAAGAAGAAGCCCGTCAAATCGTCTGTGGTGCATCGAATGTGCGTGCTGGTATCAAGGTTATGGTGGCTCTTCCAGGAGCTCGCATCGCTGACAACTACAAAATCAAAAAAGGAAAAATCCGTGGTTTGGAGTCACTTGGAATGATCTGTTCCCTTGGTGAATTAGGGATTTCTGACTCAGTTGTGCCTAAGGAATTCGCAGATGGTATCCAAATCTTGCCAGAAGATGCTGTTCCTGGGGATGAAGTTTTCTCTTACCTAGACTTGGATGACGAAATCATCGAACTTTCTATCACGCCAAACCGTGCAGACGCTCTATCTATGCGTGGAGTAGCGCACGAAGTGGCAGCCATCTATGACAAGGCAGTTAGCTTTAAAGAATTCAGTTTAACAGAAACAAATGAAGCTGCAGCAGATGCCCTTTCTGTAGGCATTGAGACAGACAAGGCGCCTTACTATGCAGTCCGTATCTTGGACAATGTGACCATCGCACCAAGTCCACAATGGTTGCAAAACCTCCTCATGAACGAAGGGATTCGTCCGATTAACAATGTCGTAGACGTAACCAACTACATCCTGCTCTACTTTGGTCAACCCATGCATGCCTTTGACTTGGATACCTTTGAAGGGACTGACATCCGTGTGCGTGAAGCGCGTGCTGGTGAAAAATTAGTGACTTTAGATGGTGAAGAACGTGACTTGGACGTGAATGACTTAGTCATTGCTGTCGCAGACAAGCCAGTAGCTCTTGCAGGTGTCATGGGTGGTCAAGCAACAGAAATCTCTGAAAAATCTAGTCGTGTCGTCCTTGAAGCTGCAGTCTTCAACGGAAAATCAATCCGTAAGACTAGCGGTCGCCTCAATCTTCGTTCTGAGTCATCTTCTCGCTTTGAAAAAGGCATCAACGTGGCAACTGTTAACGAAGCCCTTGATGCAGCAGCAAGTATGATTGCAGAGCTTGCAGGTGCTACAGTGCGGAAGGGCATCGTTTCAGCAGGCCAGTTGAATACCTCAGATGTAGAAGTTTCTTCAACCCTTGCTGACGTCAACCGTGTCCTTGGTACAGAGCTTTCCTACGCAGATGTAGAGGATGTCTTCCGTCGCCTAGGATTTGGCCTTTCTGGAAATGCAGAAGCATTTACCGTCAGCGTTCCACGTCGTCGTTGGGATATTACTATCGAGGCTGACCTCTTTGAAGAAATCGCTCGTATCTATGGCTATGACCGCTTGCCAACTAGTCTTCCAAAAGATGATGGAACAGCTGGTGAATTGACTGCGACACAAAAACTCCGCCGTCAAGTTCGTACCATTGCTGAAGGAGCAGGTTTGACAGAAATCATCACCTACGCTCTGACAACTCCTGAAAAAGCAGTTGAGTTTACGACTGCACCAAGCAACCTAACGGAACTCATGTGGCCAATGACAGTGGATCGATCTGTCCTCCGTCAAAATATGATTTCTGGTATCCTTGATACTGTTGCCTACAATGTGGCTCGTAAGAACAAAAACTTGGCCCTTTACGAGATTGGAAAAGTCTTTGAACAAACAGGCAATCCAAAAGAAGAATTGCCAAATGAAATCAACAGCTTTGCCTTTGCCTTGACAGGCTTGGTTGCTGAAAAAGATTTCCAAACAGCAGCCGTTCCGGTTGATTTCTTTTATGCCAAGGGAATCCTTGAAGCTCTCTTTGCTCGCTTGGGACTAGAAGTGACCTATACAGCAACCTCTGAAATCGCTAGCCTTCACCCAGGACGTACAGCCTTGATTTCACTCGGTGACCAAGTTCTTGGTTTTCTTGGCCAAGTACATCCAGTCACTGCTAAGGCTTACGATATTCCAGAAACGTATGTAGCAGAGCTCAACCTTTCAGCCATCGAAGCAGCGCTTCAACCTGCTGCTCCATTTGTGGAAATCACGAAATTCCCAGCAGTCAGCCGTGATATTGCTCTTCTCCTCAAAGCAGAAGTGACTCACCAAGATGTAGTTGATGCTATCCAAGCTGCCGGTGTGAAACGTTTGACAGCTATCAAACTCTTTGATGTCTTCTCAGGTGAAAAATTGGGACTAGGTATGAAGTCAATGGCTTATAGCTTGACCTTCCAAAACCCAGAAGATAGCTTAACTGATGAAGAAGTCGCACGCTATATGGAAAAAATCCAAGCATCGCTTGAAGAAAAAGTCAATGCAGAAGTGCGTTAAATCATCAATCCATCCTTCGGGATGGATTTTTTAGTAGAAAAAATCATCAAGCTTTAGCCTGATGATTGAATCAAATTGACGGGGAAATACTCCTTTTTAATACTGTAGCAAGAAAATCAGACACCGATATTTTTTGTCATCCAATCAGCTAAGAAGTGGTAAGTATCTTGTCGATTGATTTCGTTCAGAATTTCGTGACGAGCATCTTCAACTAATCGAAGGTTTACTTTCGAATGTGAAGTCTTTAGGAGTTTTACAAATCTTTCTATACCTTTACCATTTTCTCCCAGAGGGTCTTCTTGTCCTGAAATAACGAGAATGGGGAGTTGAGCTGGAATCTCATCGATTACTTGCTTACTAGCTACTTGATTAGAGAAGTAAAAAATGGATCTGTACATAGGAATCGTAGGGATGAATTGACAAAATGGATCCTTCAGATAAGCTTGGTTAGATTCTTCATTTTTTGAGAGCCAATCTACGGATGTTTTAGGATTTTTAATACTACGGTTAAAACTGTCAGTGGACAGGTAGGTTAGAAGTTTACTACGGTGTTTATTCCCTTTTATAAGTCGGATGCATTCTGTTAGGATGAGAGCAAATCGAGTTAGAAACTGAGGTTGTTGACCAGTCGCCATGATAATCAAGGCATTGATAGGTGGTTTTCGCTTAGCTACATAATAGCGACACATAAGAGAACCCATAGAATGTCCTAGAAGGACGATTGGACATTCTGGATAACTTTCTTGAATAAAAGAGGTCACTCTTTCAATATCATCGATGAGTTTCTCGGAAGATTCAGGAAAGACTCCGAGTTGACTTGAATTTTGAGCAGTATAGCCATGGCCAAGATGATCATGGCCGATAACCGTAAAGCCTTCTTTATTCATGGCTAGAGCAAATTCTTCATATCGTTCCACGTACTCTACCATTCCATGTACAAGCTGAAGAATGGCTTTTGGCTGTTCAGCTTCCCAAATGATTAAGTTATTGTTGTTCGGTTCGAGTTTAAGTCTTTTTTTCATATCAGATTCCTTGCCGATGCTAATCTATAGTCTATCAAAACTATACCATAAAATAGCATGATAAGCTAGGCAGGATGATGAAGATTATTAGTAACAATTCAGGATCAAAAATCGACAGTTGAGGAGCGGAGGTGATAAATTGGAGTTTACTACTGTATAATGGATTTATCACTAATACTCTTCGAAAATCTCTTCAAACCACGTCAGCTTAGCCTTGCTGTATATGTGTTACTGACTTCGTCAGTTCTATCCACAACCTCAAAACGGTGTTTTGAGCAACCTGCGGCTAGCTTCCTAGTTTGCTCTTTGATTTTCATTGAGTATAAAAGTTCTCTAGGCCATATTTTACACAGCAATAGTTTTATAAAAATGGACAGAAAATATTGTAAAGGCTATCAAAAAGGAGTATAATAAGTGAAAGAAATTTCGGAGGTGAAAGATGCTAGAAGTAAGAAGTCTAGAGAAAAGTTTTGGACCCAAGCAAGTTTTGTTTGGCATTGACTTTCAAGCGCGATCAGGTCGTATTTTGGGATTAGTCGGGAAAAACGGTGCTGGGAAGACAACGATTTTCCACAGTATTTTGAAGTTTTTAGAATACCAAGGAGAAATCAGTCTAGATGGTCAGGAGATTCGTCAAGAGACCTACGCTCGGATTGGATATCTGCCTGAAGAACGCAGTCTCATGCCTAAATTGACAGTCCTTGAACAAGTTCGCTATTTGGCGACGCTAAAAGGCATGGATGCCAAGGAAATCAAGGAAAAACTCCCTCAATGGATGAAGAGGTTGGAAGTGAAAGGGAAGCTGACAGATAAAATCAAGAGTCTGTCAAAAGGAAATCAGCAGAAGATTCAGCTCATCATTACTCTGATTCATGAGCCAGACTTGATTATCTTGGATGAGCCTTTCAGTGGCTTGGACCCAGTCAATACTGAATTACTCAAGCAAGTCATTTTTCAGGAAAAAGAGCGCGGAGCAACCATTATCTTTTCTGACCATGTCATGACCAATGTTGAGGAACTTTGTGATGATATTCTGATGATTCGAGATGGTCGTGTGGTACTGCATGGGCCGGTCCAGGATGTCCGCAATCAATACGGCAAAACACGTCTCTTTGTTTCAAGTGAACGCAGCAAGGAAGAATTGGAAAACCTTCCTCACGTCAAACAGGTGAGCTTGACTAAGCAAGGCAGTTGGAAATTGATCTTGGAGGATGAGAGTGCTGGAAGGGAACTCTTCCCAATCTTGACTCAGGGGCAATATATCGCAACCTTTGACCAGCAAGCGCCAACAATCGATGAAATCTTTAAACTAGAATCAGGGGTGGAAGTATGAGAAATATGTGGGTTGTAATGAAGGAAACCTATCTTCGACATGTCAAATCGTGGAGTTTCTTCTTTATGGTGATTTCGCCTTTCCTCTTTTTAGCCTTATCTGTAGGAATTGGCTACCTCCAAGGGTCTTCTATGGCCAAGAATAGCAAGATAGCAGTAGTAACAACAGTGCCATCTGTGGAAGAAGAGCTCAAAGGTACTAATGGTATCAACTTTGATTATAAGGATGAAGCCAGTGCCCAAACTGCTATCAAGGATGAGAAAATCAAGGGTTACCTAACCGTCGACCAAGAGGACAGCGTCATCAAAGCCGTCTATCATGGTGAAACCTCTCTTGAAAGTGGTATCAAACTAGCAGTAACCAATAAGCTAAATGAACTGCAATACCAACTCAATCGTTCGGCAGCCAATTTGTCTCAAGAACAGGAAAAACGCTTGAGCCAAACCGTTGACTTTACTGAGAAGATTGATGAAGCTAAGGAAAATAAAAAGTTTATTCAAACCATGGCAGCAGGAGCCTTAGGATTCTTTCTTTATATGATTTTGATTACCTATGCTAGTGTCACTGCTCAGGAAGTGGCTAGCGAGAAAGGCACCAAAATTATGGAAGTCGTCTTCTCTAGTATCCGAGCTAGTCATTATTTCTACGCTCGCATGCTGGCTCTGCTTCTTGTGATTTTGACCCATATTGGCATTTACGTCGTGGGTGGACTTGCTGCCATTCTGCTCTTTAAAGATTTGCCATTCTTGGCTCAGTCTGGTGTTTTAGATCACTTGGGAGATGCCTTCTCACTGAATACCTTACTCTTTATTTTGGTCAGTCTCTTTATGTACGTCGTCTTAGCTGCCTTCCTAGGTTCCATGGTTTCTCGTCCTGAGGATGCAGGAAAGGCCTTGTCGCCATTGATGATCTTGATTATAGCAGGGTTTGTCGGTGTGACTTCTTTAGGTGCTGCTGGTGACAATCTAGTTCTGAAAATTGGTTCCTACATTCCTTTCATTTCGACCTTCTTTATGCCATTTAGAGCCATTAATGGCTATGCAAATGGGTTAGAAGCATGGATTTCGCTTGCGATTACAGTGATTTTTGCAGTGGTAGCAACAATCTTTATCGGGCGTATGTATGCTAGTCTTGTTCTGCAGACAGATGATTTAGGTCCTTGGAAAACCTTTAAACGTGCCTTATCTTATAAATAGAAGAACCTCGCGAAAGCGAGGTTTTATAGAGACAAAAAGAGTGAAATTTAGAAAAATATTTTTCATATCTATTGACTTTTCGGGGTAAAATTTGGTATGATAGTAGGCGGTATTGTTTACCCCATTTGAAAGGCCCCGGAACCTTCCAAATACTTTTCGATGGGAAGGAACACCCATCACCGTAAACAAAAATCGAACTATATATAGGAGAAATCATGAACAAAACAACATTTATGGCTAAACCAGGCCAAGTTGAACGTAAATGGTACGTAGTTGACGCAACTGATGTACCACTTGGGCGTCTTTCTGCAGTAGTTGCTAGCGTACTTCGCGGAAAAAACAAACCAACATTTACACCACACACTGATACAGGTGACTTTGTGATTGTTATCAATGCTGAAAAGGTTAAATTGACTGGTAAAAAAGCAACTGATAAAATCTATTACACTCACTCAAACCACCCAGGTGGATTGAAACAAATCTCTGCAGGTGAACTTCGTTCTAAAAATGCAGTACGTTTGATCGAGAAATCAGTTAAAGGTATGCTTCCACACAATACTCTTGGACGCGCTCAAGGTATGAAGTTGAAAGTATTTGTTGGAGCTGAGCACACTCACGCTGCACAACAACCAGAAGTTCTTGATATTTCAGGACTTATCTAAGGAAAGGAACAATAAAGTATGTCACAAGCACAATATGCAGGTACTGGACGTCGTAAAAACGCTGTTGCACGCGTTCGCCTTGTTCCAGGAACTGGTAAAATCACTGTTAACAAAAAAGATGTTGAAGAGTACATCCCACACGCTGACCTTCGTCTTGTCATCAACCAGCCATTCGCAGTTACTTCAACTGTAGGTTCATACGACGTTTTCGTTAACGTTGTAGGTGGTGGATACGCTGGTCAATCAGGAGCTATCCGTCACGGTATCGCTCGTGCCCTTCTTCAAGTAGACCCAGACTTCCGCGATTCATTGAAACGTGCAGGACTTCTTACACGTGACTCACGTAAAGTTGAACGTAAGAAACCAGGTCTTAAGAAAGCTCGTAAAGCATCACAATTTAGTAAACGTTAATTCGAAAGAATTACTATACTTACAAAGAGCACCTTTCGGGGTGTTCTTTTTGTACTTTCTTACTAAATTGGTGCAATTGACACAGTTGTTGCGACTTTAGTCGCTTACAAATGTGGCTGCAACATGACGAAGTCAGTTGCTTTAAAACGTTAATTGATACGATTATATCAATATTTCAAAGCTATTTGCAAAGTGCTTTTCTAGGTTTACACTTAAAATAATTGTTAAGTTATATAGGAACCTTCTAGATAAAGACTGAGTACTTTTAGAGTATAATATAGTTATGTAGAGTTAAAAAGAATTGAGGAAAGTAATATTGGCTAAATCTCACATATCAGAATTATTACCAACTAAGTATAGAAAACGTCATCAATTAATGCTATATTTGTATGATATACTAGTTGATATTTTGGTTAAAGCTGATAAATATCAATTATCCAGTCTATCTTTTAGATTTACTAATGAGATAAATGATGAAATTGACTTGTTTGATGAACTAGATAGACAAAAAGATTTAGATATTTCTGAATATGTATATATACCTCACATCTTTTTTTCAATTTTACGTGATTTAAATTACTATCTATTTGAATCTCTGAGTTGTATAGAGAGGGGAAAAGTTACTGTTGCATTTTCTCTTGCTAGGAAACCTTTTCAAGATAATTTATTTTATTTAAGTTGGATATTGGTTCAACCACATGATTTCTTAGAAAAAATACAATATGGAGAGCTTAGGGAATATGACGTAAGTGATTTGAAGGGTAAAAAAGAATTTGTTATTGACCTACTTTTAAAAGCAAAAGAATCGATTCAGTATGAAAATGGTTTTTTGGATTTTAGTAGAGAATTACTTGATCCTGAATTACTATATGACATTATATATAATCGAAAGGCAGAAAATAGTTTAACAAGTGTATTTGATCAATCTATTCATTTGGTGACAAAGAATAAAAATTATCCTACGGAAAAGCGAAATCTTAATTTTATATTTTCTGATGATAAGATTTGGGATGATTTTTGGCATTTGTTCTATGAGAAAACACCCTACATTCTAATTTATTTAGTAGAAGTAGCTATTGCTATATTTGAGAAATATTTTGATATTGATTTAGAAATAGTTACCCTTAACCGGTATATTAGAAATTTAAAGATAATTTTAGCTTTATCTGGAGAAGAAAATAAAGAATTAGAAAGTATTTTTGATTTCATATTTAATGGTAATAATCTTAGCATGACATGTGAAGAATGCGGGAGGATATATAAGTTCAATATCAATTTAGTGAGGGAAATAAAAGAAGATTATCTATATACTTGTCAGAATTGTGGTTTTGTAGAGAGACTAGGGCAATATTTTGTGAGTGATGAATTACTGAGTAATAAAAGAAATATTCTGATTGATAACTCGAATGATGAGAATTGGAAGCTGGTCTAATACAATTAAAAGGTAGTACCGACATAAAAATCATAGTTTAGAAAGTTGTGAAGATTTTTGAAAAGTAATCAGAAAGGATAATATGAAATTTAAAGATTACACTTGGGATAAAGAGTTTGAAATAAAAGGGTATTTTTCAGAACGTTCCGACGATATAGTTAGTAAGGATAACTTGAGCGGTATTTTACATTATTCTCCTAGTGAAATTGTATTAGAATTATTTGGTGGATTTGAAGAGGAATCAGGCATTTCATTCGGTTTTGGTAAGTGTTTGGAAAAGATATATGGTTTCTCCAGTAATGGTAATATTTTAATTTTAAATACTTATGGTGAACCAATGGTACATTCCTCATCTCCTGGATTTCCGATAACTAGATATAGAGTAAAAAATTTTAAAATTTACAGTGTATTTTATAATGAGCTTGGAAATTTTGATTATAGTTCTGAGGCCTTTAAAGATTTAATTAATGAATTAGATTCTGAAAAAATCAAGGAATATAAATTTAGCTTTGAACATATTGAGGAATGGATTGAAAAATCATTGGTAACTGTTAAATATAGAGACAATCAAACTATTTTTGAAAGTGCAGCAAGTGAATATCAACCAACAAAAGTGTTAATAAGATCACTAGGAATGAACTTTGAAGATGTGGCAATACTCCATTCTTCATATACAACTACGTCATTTACCAGTGATTATTTTATTAAACTTATTTCAGCTGATTTAAATATAAGATCTTTTGATGAATTTTATCAAGCTTCACATAAGTTTAAGGAATTTATTGAGATTTTATCAAATATACCATTGTCTTTTACTAATATTGAATTTCTTGTTCTTTATAAAATGATAGATGGTAAGCGTATGCCACTTATAAAAGGCAAATTCTTTGTTCAGCATTCTAGAAAATCCCAAAAATGGAAATCGTATTCTCAGCAAGATATTTCTTTGAGGACATTAGAAGATAATTTTGAACATATTTTAAATCATTGGTTTGATAAATCTGAGGAACTTGAATTTATAGTGAGACAATTTTCAAAAAATCTTCATGGTGATTTATATTTGGAAGATCAGTTGGTTGATGCTATTAGGAATTTGGAAGTTTACTCTAGAAATTTTAAGAATTTTAAAAATCCGAAATGTTTATCTGATGTTGAAGAAAAAGCTAGACAATCTTTGTTTGACTTTATAAACACACATCTTTTAGAAGAGGTAAGAAGAAAATTTAGAAATAAATTGAAATTTAATCAAAAAGAGCCTAACCTTGCCGAACGTTTAAAAAATTTATTCGATTCAATTGATGAGCTTAATCTGTCTAAAATTTTTTCGAATAGTGAGAGAGAATTACTAATAATAAAATTAATTCAAACACGAAATTATTATACTCATGGTGATTCGAAAAATAACTATCCAGAAATGATAACAGATATCAGGGAGATGTATGAAACAAAATTACTTCTTCAAGAAGTGCTGAGATATTATATTTATCAAGAATTGGATATGAAATATAAATATAAAAAATTCTAACCTTAAGCCATTAGCTCAATGATTTAGGATGTTTTCATGGAAATTGGAACAATTGACACAGTTGTTGAGACTTTAGTCTCTTATAAATGTGGCTGCAACCTGACAAGGTCAGTTGTCTCAAAACGTTAATCAATATGAGTATATTAACGTTTACAGACATTCAAGAATTTTCTCTTGGATATCTTTTTTGTATCGAAATCAAGAGTTTCTATCATTGATTTTTAGTCTAGTATTAGTTTCTACTGAATAAGCTTTGTCGGCCATAACAAAACACTCCTGTTCATAGTTTCACTAGATTTTGACAGGAGTGTTATTCTTGTGCATCAATTTATGGGTTCAGTACTTATCTACTTTTCTAGTAACCAATCTATGATATTTTTCTTCTCAATACCATTGTAATTGGCTGTTGGCTGAATCGTATCCATTGTTAATAGATATTTTGGGAATTGATCTTTAATGGCTTCTAGTGGTCTAAGTTCTCTTTCTAGTGTTTCTGGAGCAAGTGTTGTTTCACTGACTTGATAATAAGCGTAGTGGCCAAGATCAGTTACAACAACAAAATCAACTTCATATTTATCTAAATTACCAACATATACTTGTGAATATCTACGTCTCAATTCCAAATATACCATATTTTCCAAGATATGCCCAATGTCTTCTTTGTGGTCTGGTAATAAGAGATGTCGTAAACCTAAATCAACGGGATAATATTTTTCTAAGCGTTGCAATAATGCTCTACCTTTTACATCAAAACGTGGAACGGAATAAAAAAGTAAACTATCTGTCAAAGTTGTCAAATAATTTTCCAAAGTATTATGGGATATTGAAACATTTTGGCTGACTAGGGTATTGCGAATCTTATTTGTTGATATTAAGCTACCTGTACTACTGAGAAGGGTTCGGACAATGCGCTCAATAATAGTAGGATTTGGATTTCCCAATCTAGTGACAATATCATTTAACAGTATGGAGTTATATATTCCTCTGAGATAGTCAATTTTTTCAGCGTAAGATGATGTTTGCAATAAGTAAGGGAAAGCACTAAAGAGATAATTGTTAAAAATTTCTATTGTATTCAGATTCTCTGAGAGAGATTGACCTGATAGGTATTCTTCAAATGACAAAGGAAGAACCTCTATCTCAACATAACGCCCAGTCAAATTTGTAGCTAATTGGCTACTCATAAAGTAGGCGTTTGATCCGGTCAAATAGAGGTCAACATTTGGTAAGATGAATAGACTATCTGCTACCAGTTCAAATTTTTCAACATGTTGAATTTCATCTAAAAAGATATAGTATGTTTTTTCCTCAACTAACCGCTCTTTTATATAAGCGAATAATGTTTGAAAATTTCGCAGTTCATAATAACTCAGATCTTCAAAATTGATGGATATAATCTGATCCTCGTCTACCCCAGTTGCTAGTAACTCCTCTTTATAGAGTTGAAAAAGCACAGATTTACCAGCTCGTCTAACTCCACTCACAACCTTAATGATTTGGCGGTCACGATGTCTTCTTAAAAAGTCTAAATAATGTGGTCTTTTAATATAGTTCATAATAGTTACCTCAAAGATAGTATAATACAAATAGAAATTATTTTCAAACATTTAGAACTAAAATAGAATTTATTTTATTATTTCTAAGTATTTGAAAATAATATTTTTATGCAATCAAAAAATAGTCCATTTTGGTATGGCATAATAGTAAATCTTATAAGGTGTTATAGCAAGTATGCAAATAAAAAGCGCATACTATCGGGCGTGTAAAAGCTTGATAGCATAGGTTTTACCCTATTATCCTAGAAATATTTACTGGGTTTTCTTTTCAAACTGACTTTTTAAGAAGTTGCCTTATCAACAATTTTAAAGAAATTTTTGAAGCTATCTTTAGAAAAACTGTAGAATTTCAAAAATTACTACAGACCTTGAATTTTACTTATCATTTCAATGATTTAAATTGCTTACATTTTATTTTGATAAGTTTTACGGTAATCTCCAGGAGAAAGCCCAGTTCTTTGTTTAAAAATTTTAGTAAAGTATGAATAATTATCATACCCTACTTGACAAGATACTTGTGATATCGAGATATTTGTTTGAGATAGGAGAGATTTAGCAGCATTCATGCGCTTATCCGTTATATATTTAACAAGAGTTTCTCCAGTTTCTTTTTTAAAAATTCTAGCTAAATGATCTGCACTGAGATAAACCATATCTGCTAATATAGAACGATTTATATCCTCATGGTAGTGATGATCTATGTATTCGACAATGCGTTGAATACTATTTTTCTGATTTTCAATGTTTGTTGCAAATTTCTTAGCATGTGACCAGTAATAATCAAAGTAATCCTGAAAAGATTCAATTGAATGAAAGCGTCGTTGGAATAAGAAATCATGAGTGCTGTTTTGGAACAATTTATGTGCCGAAATTCCTTTTTGATCTAGATATATTCCTATTTGTTGAGTCCAATCTAGTAAAATTTGTTGTAGTGTGAAAGTAGGAATTTGAGAATTATAAGCAAGTGAATTAATTTTTTCTCTTAATTCGTATTCACTTAAGGTATCTAAAAAAGTAATTGAAAGAGTTTCTGTTTTAAAAGAAGTTGGAAAACTATGTGGAACACATATAATAGTATTCCAATAAGAAACATATTGTTCATTATAAGTGTAGAGTTCTTTCGTATGAAATAAAATATCGGATATTTTATGGCAACTCTTATATATAATATTTGAGTATTTGCTAAAATTATTAGAAATTTGAGAATGAATCTCATATGCCAATTTGTCACTACGTTTGGATGAGTCTACTCTAAATAGACAAACATATTGATCAACTTGGCTTTCCATTTTGAATAGACTTATCAGCTTATAAGAAGATTGTGAAATTCTTTGAAGTTCTCTTTTTAGTTGAGAAGTCCATGATGGAGTTTCTGCAGAATAATCTTCTTCGTTAAGATTGATAGTTAAAACTGCAAGAAAAAAATACTGGTGTTTTTGAAGAATAAAATCCTGTTTGCTTGCTATATTTTCTAGCTCATCAATGCGAGAAATTTGAGGTTTTCTAAGGTAATCATACCAGAAGTTATCTTCTATTTGTAAAAGTGCATCATTTTTGCCGGTTAAGTTATGATTCTCGATTTTACCGATTGCTTTTTGAATAATAAATTCTAATTTTTCAAAGTTAATGGGTTTTAGATAGTATTCGAAGCTTTGCAATTCAATTGCTTTTTGAGCATAGTTGAAGTCGGCGTAATTAGTTAAAAAAATTGTTTTTATATCATATTTTTCATTTCTAATCCATGATAAGAGTTCAAGACCGCTACCTTGAGGCATTTCTATATCACTTATCATGAGATCAATAGGATGCTCTCTAATAATATTTTGAGCTTGAGTGAGGCTATAGGCAACATAAACAATGTCAATGTGTAGTTTATCCCAATTTATTTTCTCTCGTAAAGCTTCAATGATAAAACGATCGTCATCAACTAATAAAATGTTCATTATAACCTCCGTCTATAATCTTGTATGGAATAAGTAAAAGAATTTTAGCTCCACCTTCTTCATTATTTTCAAATGTAATAGTATAGTCGTTGGGATAGAGAAGATTTAAACGTTCGATGGTGTTTGTTATCCCGATATGATGTCCATCTTCTGTTATTAGAGGCTGTTTCTGATTTAGTTTTGATAAAATTTCTTCAGAGAAACCTGGACCATTATCTTCGATACAAATCTGAATATAATCTGAGTCTTCAGTTTTTACTTTTTTTATTGATAGTAAAATTGTAAATAAATCCTGAAATGAAAAACCGTGTTTTATTGTATTTTCAATAAACGTTTGTAATAGTAATGATGGAACAAGAGTATTTTGTAAATCAGAATTGTAGTCTAGTGAAAAGTAGATACTATTTCCATATCGAATTCGTTGTATTTCTAAATAATCTTTAATATGCTGAACCTCATCTTTAAGTTCTGAAAAATCTTGATTAGCCATAAATAAATGACGGAGATAATTTGAAGTTAGAATAGTTAATTCTTCAATTTCCTTATAGTTTTTTGTTTGAAGCATACTATGAATCATTGATAACATATTTAAGTAGAAATGCGGTCGGATTTGATTTTTAAGATAATTAAGTTCAATCTTCTTAAGTTCTAGTTGTGAATGGTATTCTCGTATTTTTAATTCTTGCATGTCAAATATTACTTTATTAAGTTTATCATTTGCCTTATCAATCTCTAGTATACCTTCAGATATAAAAAATTCAGAAGGGGGAATGGAATCCCCAAGTTGAGAGAGTCGTTCAGTGAGTCTTGTTATAGGTTTAATCATCCACTGACGAATATACAGGATAATGATGATTGATAAAATGGTGATAATGATAGGAACAGCTGATAAAAACACTTCTAAGAGTGTGATATTTCTAAAGACTTCGGCATAATCGACTAAAACATAAATATCGAAAGGTAAATGCGTTTTTTCATTTTGAGCATGAATTAGGTAGTTTTCGGAGGGTATATTGTTAGGCTCTTTTAGGGAAAGTTTACCATTATTTCCAATATTGAGTTTTTTGAGAGGTTTTAGGATATCTTCTGAAGATATGACGGCATAAATGATTTTTCCTTCGTAATGAACAGATTTAACTAAGTATTCACTGTTTTTAGTAGTTACATTTTTCCATTTACGGTCACTTATATCACTACGCAATGATTTTAAATTTGATTTTAACAGTAGATAATCTTCATATGGAATATAAAGATTGGAGACATTTATAAAATGATCAGTACTATCGGTTTCTAATAAGAATGTCATATGAGTTTCATTTTGATATTCAAACTCTGTAAAGCTAGTTTGAACTTTTTTAAGATTTTCTTGATACTCAAGAAACGTTTGTACATGATTTAAGTTCTCTAAAGATTCATTATGCGTTATTGTTGAGTACATAAAGCGTTCTACAGAATGCAATTTCTCATTAACAGAATCAGCATAAATTTCAATTGAACTACGTAGGTGTACTATATTTTGGTTTTTAATAAAATTTCTGGTTATGTTACTCATAGCAATATTGATTAAAATATTTATCAATAGTAGTACAAGTAGGAGTTTAAAGAAAAAATGAATGGAATGTTTTTTTGATAAGTCGTGATTTAATTTCATATACTATTCTCCTCTTAAAATTATAGCACTTTGAAAATACGATATCATGTAACAAAACAGATATGTTTTATCAAGATGTCGGAAAAGTAATAGTTTTTAAAATTAAAAAACTGAAAAATTGATAAACCTAGTCCAAAAAGTTATATTAAGGGAATTCTATATGGTGTAAAATAATCGTAGAAAATCAAATAGGAGGAAAAAAATGAAAGTAGCATCTCAACTTCATAAAATAAAATTAAAGCATAGTATTCCGTTATATATATTACTTTTTCCTTCAATATTGCTATTAATTTTATTTTCCTATATTCCCATGTTGGGATTAATTATTGCAT
The DNA here is from genome assembly GCF_003428885.1 of Streptococcus sp. LQJ-218. Lineage (GTDB taxonomy): Bacteria > Bacillota > Bacilli > Lactobacillales > Streptococcaceae > Streptococcus. The sequence continues at coordinate 97,894 of NZ_QQRU01000005.1, read as the reverse complement.
TTAAAGACTATTCACCAGCCAATGGTATCTTTGCTAGTCAGTGGGTAGGATTTAAGTACTTTACTCAATTTTTCTCATCATTCCAATTCGGGACAACTATGTTCAATACATTAAAAATTTCACTTTATAGTATTGTAGTAGGATTCCCCTTGCCTATTATACTAGCTATCATTAGTAATCAGTTAAGAGTTGGGAAATTTAGAAAAATATTTCAAGTGACAACTTACTTACCCCATTTTATCTCTACAATGGTTATGTGTGGAATGATTATCTTATTTTTATCTCCTACTAGTGGTTTGTTAGCGAATGTATTTAAGTCTGTTGGAATTACTATTCCAGATTTTTTATCAAAACCTACTAATTTTGCAGGTGTTTATGTTTGGAGTGATGTATGGCAACATATAGGTTGGGATAGTATTATTTATCTAGCAGCCCTTTCTGCAATTGATCCTACATATTATGAGGCTGCAACTATGGATGGTGCCTCTAGATTACAAAAAATTCGGCATATAGAATTACCATTACTTTTGCCGACTGCTATGATTTTACTAATATTAAGAGCAGGTAGTTTATTAAGTGTAGGGTTTGAGAAAGTGTTACTATTACAGAATCCTCTTAATTTAGCAGGAAGTGAGATAATTTCGACCTATGTTTATAAAGTTGGTATGGTGAACTTTCAGTATAGTTATTCGACAGCTATAGGGTTATTTAACACCGTAGTCAATCTAATAATTTTGTTATCTGTTAACTGGTTCTCAAAAAGATATACTAGAACGGGTCTTTTTTAAAGGAAGGAGTGCTTAAAGTGAGATGGTTTCATAAATCAAGAAAAACAAACTCTGAATTATTATTTGATATAGTTACCTATGGTTTAGCAATTTTCCTTATCTTGTTCCTTATCTTGTTAATTGTTTATCCGTTATGGTTTGTAGTGATTGCATCTTTTAGCAATCCTTCAGATGTTGCAAATGGGAAGGTATGGTTTATTCCTAGAGAATGGAAATTAGATGGATATTTACGTCTTATTCAACAACCTTTATTTTTGCGTAGCTATCTAAATACCATTTTATATACTGTTGTTGGTACCTTAGTTGCTTTAGTAGTCAATATTCCAGCTGGTTATGCTTTATCTAGAAAAGAATTAGTTGGTAGAAAGTGGATGAGTATTCTATACATTATTCCTATGTTCGTATCGGGTGGTTTGATTCCTACCTACTTAACAGTAAAGAATGTAGGCTTGATTGATACATTTTGGGTAATGGTAATACCTTTTGCAGTTTCATCATACAATATTATTGTTGCTAGAACTTTCTTTAACAATAGCATTCCAGACGGGATGTGGGAGGCTGCGCAAATTGATGGATGTGGTACAATTCGTTATTTTATTAAGATAGTCGTTCCTTTATCAAAAGCTATTATTGCAGTTATTGGACTTTGGACTGCAGTTGGTATTTGGAATTCGTGGTTTAATGCTTTAATTTATTTAACGAATGAAAATTTACAGCCATTGCAATTAATTTTACGACGTTTACTAATTAGTAATCAAATGTTACAATCGCAAGCAACAGGAGAAGTGGCATCAGATCTTCGTATCAAAGCTGATATGATGAAATATGCAGCAATTGTTATTTCAACCGCTCCGATTATGTTGCTATATCCCTTTGTTCAAAAATATTTTAATCAAGGTGTAATGATTGGCGCCTTGAAAGAATAGGAGAAAAGCATGAAAAATAAATCATTTACATATTTGTTCTTAGGAACAGTTACACTTGCTGGCTTAACAGCTTGTGCAAATTCTAATAATGCGAATAAGGACGATAAGTCTGGAGAAGATTCTTATAAAATCACAACTGTTCGTTGGTCTGACTGGGGGGAAGACTATCATAAAGGTTTTCTAACTGATTCTGCCAAAGAATCAGGTATCGATGTTAAATGGGACACACTTGTAGCTGCAGATTGGGCAGATAAGAAATCTGTGTTGGTTGCTAGCGGAGATTTACCAGATGCATTTTTGGGTTCAAATGCATTTACAGATTCAGAAATTGCTCAGAACCAATCTCTATTTATCCCGTTGGAAGATTTAATCAAAGAAAATATGCCCAATTTAACTAAGGCTATGGAAAAAGAGCCTAAGATTAAAGCTATGATTACTTCACCAGATGGTCATATCTATAGTCTGCCTAAAAAATTACCGATGCGTCCTACTGTAGCTAATCAGCTATTTATTAATAAAAAGTGGCTAGATAATCTAGGATTAAAAGTTCCAGAAACTTATGATGATTTAGTAAAAGTACTACAAGAATTTAAGGATAAAGATGCGAACGGAAATGGAGACGCTTCTGATGAAATTCCATTCGGAGCAGGAAACTTTGATCCAACATTCTCATATATTCTTCCGTTCAATAATCGTTTAGGTGCAGATAATACATATGAAATGTCTGTAAAAGATGGAAAACCAGTCTACCTTCGTACAGAGGAAAGTTATAAGCAAGGGATTGCAGCAATGCACGAATCTTATAAAAAAGGTTTGATTGATCCGGAAATCTTTACAGAAGATACCTCTATGAGTGTTGCGAAACGTATGGATAAGGGAGTATCTAGAGTAGGTGTTTCTAGTGGTTGGACATCAGATGCAACGTTTGGATTACATTCAAGTGAGTATATTGCTCTACCTGCTTTAAAAGGTATGGATGGAAAACAATATGTCTTTTCTGATCCAGATCATTACAACTACGGTCGCAATGAAATTTTGATTACAAATAAGAGTAAAAACCCTGCTAAATTATTGAAATGGTTGGATAAATTATATACAGATGAAGCAAGTATTCAGAATTTCTATGGATCATTTGGAATAGCTACTGAAAAGAATGGTGATAAGTTTAAAGTGTTACCTCCTAAAGATGGTAAATCAGCCGATGAATGGGCATGGATTAATTCACTTCGAGATTTTGGTCCTAAATACGTAAGCGATGATATCAATAGTCGCGTAGAAATCGATCAAACACAAGGTGATGGATTGAAATTGAAGATGGATCAAGATTTGAAACAATTTGCGTTGCCAGCTTACCCTAATGTGATTTATTCACAAGAAGAACTTAACAAATTATCATCAATCTATGTTAGTATTGAATCCTATGTCAAACAACAAGCATCTAAATGGGTAGTTGAAGGTGGCATAGAAAAAGAATGGGACTCATACAAAGAAACTCTTAAGAATATGGGATTGGACGAGTTTATGAAGATTCAACAGGAAGCATATAATCGTTACCAAAAAGAAATAAAAGAGTAATATTTTATATGAACTCTTGGTTGTATGAACAAGAGACTAGCTAATTACAGGAAGCGAGACTGATGACAGCAGATTATCTCGCTTCCTTTATTCTAATTTTTAAAGAAATTTGGAAATGTTTTTTAAATAATTTAGGTAATATTTTTGTACAACTGACATTATAAAATATAGAGTTAAGGCAATCGATTTTATGGAGATATCTATTATGCAAAAATTATTTTCATTAGATGGAAAAATGGTTAGAATTTTAACTTTTTTGACAGATTTAATTATTTTAAATACTCTATTTATTGTTAGTTGTATTCCAATAGTTACAATTGGGGCATCACTAACTTCTCTTACGACAATGTGGTATCGTATTTTAAAAGGTAAAGATACCGATATTGCTTATCATTATTTTCGGATCTTTAGACAAAATTTTAAACAATCAACTTTTATTTGGTTGTTTATCCTCCTAATAGAATTACTTTTATATGTGAACTATTGTCTTTGGGGCTATTCAAGTTTACTTTCAGAGTATAGTTTATTGTTAGTGTTGCCCTTTTTATTTGTTATAATACTTTTTATGAGTGTTGTTTTTCCCTATATTGGTCTATTTAAAGATAATCTAAAAAATAGTATTGTAAATAGCGTATTAATTTGTATTTTAAATCCAATACAAGCTATCATGTTGGTTTTATTTAATATTTCTGTACTGTATATGAGTTTTAGTAGTCCAGAACGAGTTTTAACAGCTATTTATGTATTTACATTTGGGGGCTTTGCTTTTTACGGATTGATGAATGTAACGATAACAAATAAAATGTTTGATAAGGTAAAGAAATTTACTAAAAGGAGGAAAATAAATTGAAAATTTTTAAGGGAGAGTTTTATCGAATCTCTGTATTAACAGATAAGTTAGTAAGGTTAGAATACTCTCAAACTGGAAATTTTGAGGATAGAACGACACAACTTATCTATAATAGAGATTTTGGCCAAGTTTCGTTAGATTATATCGAGACATCAAACGTACTAGATATTATGACGGACTATTTTCATTTACATTTTAATAAAGGAGAATTTAACGCCGAAAATTTATTTATAGAATTAAAAGGAAATTTTGCTGTATATGGTAGTCGCTGGTATTTTGGTGAATCTATTGAAACGTTAAAAGGAACAGCTCGAACTCTGGATGAGGCAGATGGAGCAATCCCATTAGAAGATGGAATTATTAGTCGAAGTGGTATTGCCTTATTGGAGGATTCTCAAGGATTTATTTGGGATGAACAGTCTGGTTATATTGAGAGAGAAAATCAAATTGACCTGTATTTCTTTGCTTATGGGCATGATTATAGAGGAGCAATCAGAGACTTTTACCATTTGACTGGCTCAACACCTTTGTTACCAAGATATGCTTTAGGTAATTGGTGGAGTAGGTATTGGCCTTATACGTCGGATGAATACTTGAATTTAATAGACAGATTTAAAACAGAGAAAATTCCATTATCTATCGGTGTTTTAGATATGGATTGGCATATAGCTGACATTCCATCTCGTTTTGGAAGTGGCTGGACAGGATATAGTTGGAATAAAAACTTAATACCTAATCCAGAACAGTTATTGCAAGAACTTCATGATAGGAAGTTAAAACTCTCTTTAAATGTCCATCCTGCTGATGGTATACGGGCTTATGAAGAAGCTTATCCTCGAGTCGCCAAACGATTAGGGTTAAATGTAGAACTAGAAGAACCTGCTATTTTTGATTTTTTTAATCCCTCTTTTAGGGAAGCTTACTTTAAAGATGTTCATTATGAGCTAGAAAAGCAGGGAGTAGATTTTTGGTGGATTGACTGGCAACAAGGGACACAAGGTATGTTGGATCCACTATGGCTTTTAAACCATTATCACTATCAGGATAGCTGTAAACATTCAGAAGGTGGTTTGATTTTATCAAGATATGCAGGACCTGGTAGTCACCGCTACCCTGTTGGTTTTTCAGGAGATACCATTATTAGTTGGGATTCCTTAAGATTTCAACCTTATTTTACAGCGACAGCATCTAATATCGGTTATAGTTGGTGGAGTCATGATATCGGTGGACACATGCTGGGGGATTATGACGAAGAGTTACAAACTAGATGGCTACAGTTTGGTGTTTTTAGTCCGATAACTCGATTACATAGTTCTAGAAGTCCCTTTAATAGCAAAGAACCTTGGTTTTTTTCAGAAACAACATCTAAGATTATGAAGAAATACCTTCGTTTGAGACATCAGATGATTCCATATCTATATACCATGAATGTAAAGACACATGAAGAAGGTGCCCCATTAATTAGTCCAATGTATTATTTCTACCCAGAGAATGATGAGAGCTATAATATTCCAAATCAATACTTTTTTGGAACAGAACTGATGGTGGCTCCCATTGTAGAAAAGATGGATTTGACATTCCAATCTGCAAAAGTGGATGTATGGTTCCCTGAAGGTGAATGGTATGACTTCTTTTCAGAGAAAAAATATACAGGTGGTGTGAAGTTAAGTGTTTATAGGGATATTTCGACTATACCTGTGTTTGCAAAAAGTGGTGCAATCATTCCCTTGATTGGTTCTGAGATAGATATGGGTGTTGACTTACCTGAGGTTATAGATTGGTATGTATTCCCAGGCAAACAACATTCTTTTGAAATGATTGAAGATCAAAATGGTCAAAGATATAAAACAAGATTATCGATTGATTGGGAAATGGGAATGGTGGAGTTAGCATTACAAGGAGATTCTAGTATCGTTCCAAGTAATAGAAGGCATAGAATTCATTTTAAAGGAACGAATGTGTCTATAATTGAATTGGCAAATAAGAGTGATACAGCTAGATTTGAATGCAAAGATAATAAAATGCCATCTCTAAATGACGAAGTTTTTAGACTACTAAAGACGGCTTCTCTTCCATATGAATTAAAAGATAGATTGTTAAATCAATTCATCAATGCGAAAAATTCTCATGAGTTAATGAATATCTTGCATCATCAGGATAAGGAATTGAGAGGGCGTTTGTTGGAAATGATATTTACTAGCGAAAACTAATTAAGACATTTCGTACACAATTGTTATTCTTTAATAACTAATCATGTTTTAATGCGTAATAGTTTTACATCTCTATGCTTATTGGCTTGTATTGCACTAGCTACAAGCTTGGTATAGGGGTGTTTTTGTTTACTGAAGAAGATAAGTATGTTTTAAAGTTTGAAAAACTATTTTAAACTAAACAAAAGCAAATTTTTAAAGGTGATTGCTCAAAGCAACTTTCGCTTGCCTGACCGAAGTGGAAGTTAGTCTGAAATGGATTTTATGATGGAATTAAGTATGAGACGCGTGGTTTTGTCAGAAAATTTTCTAAAACAAATAGGATTTGTTTGACATTTATTTGAAAATCCTGTAAAATGAATTGTTATATCGTTAAAGGAGAATATATATGGAGAAACAGAAAACATTTTTTGGACATCCTATGGGCTTGTCCACCCTCTTCTTTACAGAAATGTGGGAACGCTTTTCTTACTATGGGATGCGAGCTATCCTACTTTACTATATGTACTATAGTGTGCAAGATGGTGGATTGGGGATGGAGAAGACCACAGCTGCATCGGTTATGGCGATTTATGGTTCGCTGGTATTTTTGTCCTCGGTTGTCGGTGGATTTGTCAGCGACCGTATTTTAGGAAGCCGTAAGACTGTCTTTTACGGTGGGATTCTGATTATGCTAGGGCATATTGCTTTGGCAACACCTTTTGGACAAGCGGCTCTCTATTTCTCTATTGCCTTGATTATCTTTGGAACTGGATTTTTAAAACCCAATATCTCAGATATGGTTGGGGGAATTTATGAGAAAGAGGATGATAGACGGGATGCAGGTTTTAGTATCTTTGTCTTTGGGATTAACTTAGGTGCCTTCGTTGCCCCTTATCTAGTGGGTTATCTAGGTCAGGAAGTCAATTTCCACCTAGGTTTCTCACTAGCTGCCATTGGGATGTTCTTTGGTCTGGTGAAGTATGTTTTAGATGGGAAGAAATATCTGCCTGAATCAAGTCTTTACCCCACTGATCCCCTTTCACAGAAGGAGCAGCAGACCTTGGTTAAACGCTTGCTGCTTACACTTGTTATGGTTATTCTTGTGGTTATAGGTTTAGTCTTTACTCACCAGTTTAACGTGGATATGATTGTTAATATCTTTACAGTGATTGCGGTAATCATTCCAATCTACTATTTCTTCAAGATTTTATCTAGTCAGAAAATAACTGCCACTGAGAGATCCCGAGTATTTGCCTACATTCCTTTATTTATCGCTGGAGTACTCTTCTGGTCTATTGAGGAGCAGGGGTCTGTTGTTCTCGCTCTATTTGCGGATGATCAAACTCGACTTTACTTTGATGTATTTGGGAATCAGATTCATTTCCCATCTAGCTTTTTCCAAAGTATCAATCCACTTTTCATTATGATTTATGTACCGATTTTTGCATGGTTATGGGGGAAAATGGATAAAAAGCAACCATCCTCTGCTAAGAAATTTGCTTACGGTTTATTTGTGGCAGGTTTATCCTTCTTGTGGATGATGTTACCAGGGATGCTCTTTGGGACAGATGTTAAGGTCAGTCCTTTCTGGTTGATTATGAGTTGGGCTATTGTGATTGTGGGGGAAATGTTGATTTCGCCGATTGGTCTATCAGTCACTAATAAGCTAGCACCAAAATCCTTCCAAGCACAAATGATGTCTATCTGGTTCTTGAGTAATGCTGCTGCCCAAGCCATCAATGCTCAAATTGTAAAATTTTATACAAGCGAAACTGAAGTTGCTTACTATGGAATTGTTGGAGGGATTACAATTGTATTCGGTATTATCTTACTCTTCTACGTTCCACGTATTGAAAAACTAATGTCTGGTATCAAATAGAGAAAAACTGGAATTTCTGTAGGGATTCTAAAAGTTAGATCAATTATTTATTCAAAGGATTTAGTTCTGTATGGTACAGGGCTAGGTCCTTTTAGTTTGATTAATACTCTTCGAAAATCTCTTCACACCGCGTCAACGTCGCCTTGCCGTATATATGTGACTGACTTTGTCAGTCTTATCTACAACCTCAAAGCAGTGCTTTGAGCTGACTTCGTCAGTTCTATTTGCAACCTCAAAACGGTATTTTGAGCTAACTTCGTCAGTCTTATCTACAACCTCAAAACAGCGTTTTGAGCAACCTGCGCCTAGTTTCCTAGTTTGCTCTTTGATTTTCATTGAGTATAAAACTCACGATGTTTTTGATTTTCCTAGTAGACATTTGTCTACATTTTTTATATAATAAAATTAAACCAAATTGGTTGAGTTTTATAAAGTGACGCAACTAAAGATTAGTCTTTCTAAGTGAGATATTCTCCATTAAAGCATTACAATAGGAGGTGAAGTATGTATCAGCCAGAAAAACTCAAGGCTCGTAGGAAAGAGTTAAAATTAACACAGAAGGAAATTGCAGAGCAACTTGGGATTAGCTTCCAAGCTTACTCAGCTTGGGAACGTGGAATCAAGGAACCATCCAAGGAGAAGGTAGCCCAGCTAGAAAACATTTTAAAAGTCGCAAAAGGCTATTTCACTCAGATTGAGATTGTCCGTCTCTACCATAGCCTCTCCAAACAAGGGAAGGAGAAGGTTGTTCTCTATGCTCGCAACCTGGCTAAAGAGGAACAAGCTCAGAAAGCGACAGCTATGCCAGAGCGTCTCTACGAGTACCGTGTCTACGAACGCATGTCAGCAGGGATTGGAGCTTCAGTCTACGATGATCGGAATTTTGATACGGTTTACTTTAATGAGGAGTTGGCTCATGATTTTGCATCATGGGTATCTGGAGACTCCATGGAACCTAAATACCAAAATGGTTCAGTAGCTCTGATTCGAGAGACAGGATTTGACTATGACGGGGCGGTTTATGCAGTGGTTTGTAACAACCAGACCTATATCAAGCGGGTCTATAGGGAGGAAGATGGCTTGCGTCTGGTCTCTATCAATCCTAAATACAAGGATATTTTCATCTCCTATGAGGAAGATCCTCGGATTGTGGGGATTATCGTTGGGAACTTTGTGCCGATGGAGGGCTAGCCAATGGGCTACTTTGATTATTCCAGAGAGCCTAAAAGTGACATTGCCTTTGTCGATATGAAATCCTTTTATGCCAGTGTTGAGTGCGTGAAAAGGGGCTTGCATCCGCTGAAAACCTCGCTTTGTGTCATGAGTCGCGCGGATAATTCAACTGGTCTTATCCTAGCCTCTTCTCCGCTGTTTAAGAAGATTTTTGGCAAGTCAAATGTTGGTCGGGCCTATGATCTGCCTTTTGATATCAAAACACGAAAATTTTCCTACTATAATGCCAGAAAGCAAGGGTTACCTACCGACTCGGACTATGTTCGCTACATCGAAGAATGGGCTCAAGTCACTTTAATTGTGCCACCTCGGATGGGCGAGTACATCGCAGTCAATATGGAAATTCAGCGAATCTTTCAGAATTATGGCAGTCCAGATGATATTTATCCTTACTCGATTGATGAGGGCTTTATTGACCTGACTAGTTCGCTCAATTATTTCGTCCCAGACAGACAGATTTCTCGCAAAGACAAGCTGGATTTGCTATCTGCTCGTATTCAGAGGGATATTTGGAGGCAGACAGGAATTTACTCAACAGTAGGTATGTCCAATGCCAATCCCTTACTGGCCAAGTTGGCTCTGGATAATGAAGCCAAGCACACTCCGAGCATGAGGGCCAACTGGTCTTACCAGGATGTGGAAGAGAAGGTCTGGGCCATCGCTAAGATGACGGATTTTTGGGGAATTGGCAGGCAAATGGAGAAACGCTTGCATGCTTTGAGGATTTATTCTATCAAGGAGTTGGCAACCAGCAATCCCGACCAGCTAAAGAAAGCTCTGGGTCAGGCTGGTCTGCGTTTGTGGTTTCATGCTAACGGGATTGATGAGAGCAATGTTCATAAGCCCTATAAAGCCAAATCCAAGGGCTTGGGGAATTCTCAAATCTTGCCGAGAGACTACGTGAAGCTACGGGATATTGAAATTATTCTCCGAGAAATGGCGGAGCAGGTGGCTATTAGACTGAGAAGGGCGGGTAAGAAAACAAGCCTTGTCTCTATCTATGTCGGTTTCTCTAAACAGGAGGTCAGACCGTCTATTCACACACAAATGAAGGTCGAGCCGACCAATAATACTGCAGTCTTAACGAATTATGTTTTGAAGCTATTTCATAATAAATACACCTCTGGGGCGGTCAGAAGGGTCGGAGTCAACTATTCAGGATTTGTGGACGAGTCCTTTGGTTTGATCTCCCTCTTTGATGATGTTGACAAGTTAGAAAAAGAAGAAAGGCTCCAGACGGCTATCGACTCCATTCGGGAACAATTTGGTTTCACTTCTCTCCTAAAGGCCAATGCACTGGAAGAAGCCTCTAGGAGCCTTGCCAGAAGCAAGCTGATTGGGGGACATTCTGCTGGGGGATTAGATGGATTACAATGATTGATCGTTCTTATTTACCCTTTCAATCTGCGCGAGATTATCAAGATCCAGGGATGCAGAAATGGATGGGATTTTACCTTTCAGAACACAGCAGTTCGCTTAGTGAAGAAAAAAATAGAGAAGATATGTCCATTTCTCTCTCAATGGAAGAGAAAGTTTTACTTGTTCGGCAGCTTTATACGAATGCATTTCCTGCAACGTTTGTTTTTAAGTTTTCTAATCAAAGAAAAGTAGTCTCAGGTACTATTAAAGAGATTGGGAAAGAGTTTATATCTATTAAGTCAGAAACTAGTTTTCTTCGTTTAAGAAGGGAAGATATACTCGATATCCAGATAGAAGGTGAGGAATTACATGAATCGTAAAGAATTATATGATGATAAATTGCAGCTAGATTATTTTTCTGATTCTTATTTACGGTTTGAATCAGATTTTTACAAGTATTCCGCTCTAGATATACCATTAACATTTATCACTGATGATATTTTACGCACAATGGCTATGTCTCAAAAACATTATTTTAAACTGAACAAAAACAAATCTTTAGACGGTCGTGACCATTATTTTGTTTTTTCTATCAAGATGAACAAAGACAGTAGTGGCATTAGACAGTATGAATATCAGAGACATTGTTTTAGTTTGTAAGAGTCCAATAGGGCTCTTTTTTCTGTGATAATTTTATCAAAAAATATTTGTTATACTTTTTGTAATTTAGATTTATATTGAGGGTTTGGGGACGAAGCCACCAAGTTATCTTAACGTTAGCTGTCAAAACTGGAAAGTTTTGGCCAGCTGGCAATTTGACAAATCTGCAAGAAAATACTGCCACTTTAAACAAGATGGCAGAGGTCGTTGTAAACTTACAAAGTGAGAATCAAGATATCAAGAGACTAGCTAAGTATGAATGTTCTAAAATGAATTTATCGCAGGACATAACGATTGGACAGATTGAATCTGAGATTAAATGGTTACAGAATCAGCTAGACAATAAAATCGAAGAATACGAAAATGCGGTGAGGGAGTTGGAGGAATTAGTGAAGATATTAAATAAAAGGTACTTGAGTAAAACAAAAAATACTAGATGAGCTTTGATATTACAAAATTATTGCTATTTGTACCGAGAGAACAAAAAAGAAATTGTCATCCGCTTATACAAACTATATCTAAAAGGTTTTGTGTTATAATAAAATTATATAGAATTTTAAGTTTTCTCAAAAACTTTCTATAACTAAGAACACATAAGGAGGTAAAATGGTGAAGCGTTCTAAAATAACAAAAGTTTTTCAGCTTTCACTCGTCATCATATTTATTTTAGTCTTGTTAGGGCTCTTTGTTCCCCAGCAATTTCAAAATATTAGTTCTTACTTAAAAAATCTCTTAACAACTGGTGTTGGCTGGTTTTACTTGTTATTGGTTACGGGGATTTTAATTTTTTGTGTCTTTTTAATTGTAAGTCCGATAGGGCAGATTCGTTTGGGTAATCCCACGAGTCGACCAGAGCATTCGACGACGTCATGGATTGCCATGATGTTTTCTGCTGGAATGGGGATTGGTCTGGTCTTCTATGGGGCAGCAGAGCCTTTGAGTCACTTTGCTATCTCGACGCCCAATGCAGAAATAGGCAGTGCGGATGCTCTCGCAGATGCTTTTCGTTTTACTTTTTTTCACTGGGGATTTCATGCTTGGGCGGTCTATGCCCTGGTGGGATTGTCTTTGGCTTATTTTGGCTTTCGTAAACGGGAGAAATATCAGCTCTCAGTCGTCTTTAAGCCTCTTTTTGGAAAATATGCGGACGGACCAATAGCAACCATTATCGATACCATCACCATTATTGCGACAGTGATCGGAGTAGCGACAACGCTCGGCTTTGGTGCCTCACAAATCAATGGTGGTCTCTCCTATGTCTTTGGTATTCCTAATAATAGTCTTGTGCAAGTCATCATTATCATCATTGCGACAATTCTTTTTCTTATTTCTGCCTTATCAGGTTTAGGAAAGGGTGTTAAAATCCTATCTAATACAAACTTGATTTTAGCTGTTGTCTTGCTTGCTGGAGTTATAGTTTTGGGGCCAACGGTTAAGATATTTGACACCATGACAGACTCTATCGGCCTTTATTTTCAAAACTTCTTCCGTATGAGTTTTCGGGCGGCGGCTTTTGATGAGACCAAGCGGGATTGGATTAACCAATGGACCATTTTTTACTGGGCATGGTGGATTTCCTGGTCACCTTTTGTGGGCGTCTTTATTGCCCGTATCTCAAAAGGTCGGACTATTCGCGAATTTTTGACAGTAGTGCTTTTGACACCAACAGTCCTTAGTTTTATCTGGTTTTCTGCTTTTGGTACCTTATCTACTTCACTACAAGATTCGGGGGTTGATTTGATACGTTTTACCACAGAAGAAATTCTTTTTGCCTCTTTTAATGAATATCCTCTGGGAAGTGTCCTTTCACTCTTGGCAATTATTTTAGTTTTAACCTTCTTTGTGACCTCGGCGGATTCTGCCACCTATGTTTTGGCCATGTTGTCTGAAGATGGCAATCTAAAACCAAGTAATCGTAAAAAGGTGATTTGGGGTGTCATGCTGGCCTTGATTGCTATTGCACTCATGTTTTCTGGTGGATTGACAGCTTTACAAAACACGCTCATTATTGTCGCTTTGCCATTTTCCATAGTACTAGTGTTGATGATGTGGTCGCTTATGAAAGAGTTATATCACGAAAAAGAGCAAATGGGACTCGCCATTACACCAGATCGATATCCTGAGAAGAATCAACCGTTTAAATCTTATGAGGAAAATTAAGAGGATGGCATAGAGTTGAGAATGCTTCGTTATTTTATTACTATTGCTGAGGAGGGGAGTATCTCCAAGGCAGCTGAGAAGCTGATGATTACTCAGCCGACACTCAGTCGTCAGTTATAGGATTTGGAGCAGGAACTTGGGGCTCTAGTCTGTATTGAGGGGGCTGTCAAAAACAGAATCGATGCTGAGGTAACTTTTGTACCTATGGAGCCTTCTCTCTACTCTGAGACGATATTGGTCTGGAAGGAAAGTCGCTATCTTTCTCTTGTGGCGCAAGAATTTTTAAAGCGGATTAAAGTTTATTATCCAGCAGAGTTATTCTAAATAAATAATAAACTAGTAACGCGGCGGCCAGAATCATTCTGTTTTATATATACTAAGACATCCATAGAAATTTATGGATGTTTTTTGATTTATATATAGAAAAAGAGAAGACCGGCTGGTCTTCTCTTTGGGAGAACTAGAATCATTGAAAAGAATGAAGTAAAGATTTTAATTAGTCTTTGAAATTCTTTTGGAAGATGAGTAGAGACAATACTGAAGTAATAGTAGCCAAGAATAAGAAGGCATTTGCTTCTTGCTCTCCAGTTTCTGGGAGTTGCTTTTCCTTGTCTTGTTTAACAGTAGTGGTAACAGGGGCTTTTTCACCTTTTGCTGGTGAATCCTCTGTTATAACGATAGGAGCTACTTTTTCAGTTTTTGTTGCTGAATCTTCTGTCACAACAGCAGGAGAAGGTTTTTCTGCTTTTCTTGGTAGCTCAGTCTCAGGAAGAGTCACAACTGGTGGAGTATCTGTTCCTACAGAGCTTTGTTTAGTTCCAACTTCAATCACTCGGTCTAGAGCTGGAGTTGATTCAGTTTGAACTACCTTACGATTGCCGCCATCTACTTCGACATACTCAATTAGCAGGCCGTCTTTCCCTTCTGCTAGAACTTTCTCTTTACCTTTATCTAAGTTTGGATTTTCACGACGGATAGTATTAAATGGAATTGTTCTTTTAACAATTTCTAAACTTGGAAGTTGGAAGATAAGGTCCTTGACTCCTTCTTCAGGACTTGAAGAAGTAATTGGTTTTTCAGGCTCTTTTGGTAGAAGGTACTCAGGGAGAGTCACAACTGGTGGAGTATCTGTTCCTACAGAGCTTTGTTTAGTTCCAACTTCAATCACTCGGTCTAGAGCTGGAGTTGATTCAGTTTGAACTACCTTACGTTTGCTATCATCAACTTCGATATACTCGATTATAGCTCCCTCTTTCCCTTCTGCTAGAACTTGTTCTTTCCCTTTCTCTAATTGTGGATTTTCACGATGAATAGTCTTGAATGGTACTACCTTTTTAACAATTTCTAAACTTGGGAGTTGGAAGACAAGATCCTTGACTCCTTCTTCAGGAGTTGAGGTAGAAATTGGTTTTTCAGGTTGTTTAGGTTCTACAGGTTGATCAGGTTGTTCAGGTTGATCAGGTTGATCTGAAGTTGGATCATCACCAGGTTTTTGGTAATTTTCATCCTTGCTAAGAATATCTTGTAAGGTAGTGACTGTTAACATCACATCTTGTACATTTACAACATCAGAATTTAGCTGTCTAGTAAGTCTATTAAGGTTAGACTTAAATGCTTGGCGTGCAGTTGCTGTATTTTTCAAACCACTTGGATCAAAGTTAGATAAGTCGTCTTTCCATTTAGAGAGAGAGCGAATAATATCTTCTTTGCTATATAGTTCTCTACCGTCTCCAAAAGTGATGAATCGGTCAACTTGGATACCAATATTTTGTGTTGTATCGTTATGGTTAGAATCAAGTTGTAAGGTTACTGCATGTAAATTTTCATCAAGTCCTTTTAAGCTGACCAAAGTTTGATCGCCTTGGCGTTCAACAGCATGTCCACTAAAGTATTTTTTACCATTCACAATTGACGAATTACCCATTCCATCTTGGTATTGGACTTCCTTACCATCAAGCAATACTTTATAGATACCATGACCTGGATCGACAAAACCTTTGATTTCTAGTCCTGTACCGTAAAAGTAAGCTGTTACAGCTGTCGTAGTCTTTTGATCATCTGTTAAATGATTAAATGAAGCCCAAGACTCAGTTTGTTTGTACTTATCTGGGGAATTTGTTTCATGCTTCCATCCAGGGCTATAATCCAATTGGCTAACTTGGTCATCATAACTAGTCTGGTCTTTCTTGAGTAACTCAGCATTCATTACTTGAATAGTAGAGTCAGTAGTGAAGCCGAGTAAGGCTCCATCAGATACAGAAGTGAGTTTAGCTTTGAAATCGAAGATTGCATCTTCTTGTTCTTTGAAGTCGATAGTTGGGACAGTAACTATTTTTTCTGTTTCCCCATCATTAAATGTGACATCCTTTGTAGTGTCTTGGTAGACTTTCCCGTGAACCCCTGTTCCAGGTTCAGTGATAAAGCGAACAGTGGCTAACCCTTTGCTTCCACCTACACGTTTAATCTTAACAGTGACTGGTTTTCCTTTTTCGATGTCGTAGCTAGCAGACTCTAGTTCAAACATACCTCTACTATCATTATTTAAGGAATAGATTCCTTCTGTAGCTATTGGTTCACCTGTTTTATTAACGAGAGTAATAGTATGTTCTCCTGGTTCCAAATCACCTGTTTCAAAGACTTTTTGGCTACGTTTGCGAGTACTGTTTTTAGTCTGTACATCAGCAACCTTTTGTCCGTCAACATACACGGACATTTCTCCGTGTCCTGGGTCCACTGTCGAGACTACATATGCTTTAGTTCCTGTGAAATGATAGGTTGCTTTAGCATCTTTCTGATTCGTCCACATAGAAGTGCCACGAATACCCTCAGATTCATTATTCCAAGTTGTTTCAGCTGTATTTGCTGTTGTGTTTGAGTGGTATTCTAGTCCAAGAGGATAACCGTCAGTCTTTTCGATATTACTTGGTGTCTTATAGACTGAGAAGTTATTTAAGATAGGGGTAGCCTGTGCTCCTGTGATAGTAACACGGATTTTTTGTGCTTCGATAGGTTTTCCTTGGACTAAGCGCCGGTAGCCAACTGTTGCACCTTCTCCATAAGTGACCCAGCGACCGTTGATTTCAACTTCAATCTTAAATCCAGAAATACGTTGTCCCTTAGCGATATCCTCTTTAAATTCAACGACATCAAAGCGTCTCTTTTGACCTAAATCTACTGTGAAGCTACCAGTTGTAGCATCGTTTGAGAGAGCCCAGCTGGTATCGTCTTTGCCGTCTGTAAGGTTACTTGCTTTATATAAGTGGTTTTGACGAGTAGAACTTGCTGTGACAGTCGCTCCTTTGGCGAAATCAGTTGCATACATTTGGTCTAGGGTCGCCTTGAATTCTTTCAAGCGAGCTACGTCGGCATCTGCAAATTTACCCTCTCTATTTGGTGGAATATTGAGTAGAAGCGGGGTTCCACGACCTACAGATTTGAAGTAGATATCCATCAAGTCTTTGAGTGACTTTGGTTGTTGGTTATCATGATAGAACCAACCAGAACGGATCGAAACATCAGCTTCACCTACAGAGTACATATCGCCATCAGGGTCTCCATGGTTGAGGTATTCATTTTTTACATCTTCTGTGATGTTTGCTTTTTTAACTTTGTGCCATACAGGGTCACCTGCGATACCACGTTCATTTCCGATCCAACGAATACTTGTTGGTTGTGAAGAGAAGATAGCGATATCTCCTTCAGCTTCCTTAATGTATTTGAACCATTCGTCAAAGGTGTAGGTTACTTTCTGGGCACCGCTACCACGCGCACCATCCATCCAAACTTCAATGAATTTACCTTTGTTTCCGTATTTTGGATTTCCAAGAATTTCTTTTAGTTGGTTGAGATAATATTCGTTGTATTCTTTTTCTGTATCAACCTTGTATTTAGGACTATTAACATCCCATGGAGATAGATAAACCCCCATATTCATATCGTATTTAGTGGCTGATTTTGAAACTTCTTCTAAAAGGTCTCCCTTACCATCTTTCCAAGGGCTAGCAGCTACGGTATGATTTGTATATTTAGATGGGTAAATAACGAAACCGTCGTGGTGTTTCGCTACCATAATGGTGCGTTTGAAGCCAGTTTCTTTAAGAGTACGAATCCATTGATCGGTGTCTAAGTTCGTTGGATCAAAGTATCCTGGATCTTCATTCCCGTGTCCCCACTCAGAGTCAGTGTAGGTATTCATTCCGTAGTGGATGAAAGCAGCTAATTCTTCTTTATGATAGTCTAATTGTGCTTTGCTTGGGAGAGGGCCGTAGTTACCGATTTCGGTTTCTTTATCTTCTGGATGGGTGACGGGCGAATCATTTGTAGTTGGATTGGAGTTATCAGAGATTGATTCATATTCAAATACGACCGAATTTACTCCTTTGTGCTGAATGCTTGATTCCAATGTTGTCTTAACTGGACGGTAGCCAGCGATTTCTTTTGCATGGAAAGTGTTGACAAAAGAAACATCGTATTCCATTCCATTATTGTTGTCCGCAGTTACTTCTGTTAGATCTTTTTCGGATCCTTTCAAGCGATAGTGGATTTCGAAAGAACCTTTATTCACTTTATAAACCACCTTGATGACACGTGTACCAGCAGGAACTTTGCTTACAACACTGTGGTCTTCAGTCCAGGTATCTTTTAGTTGTTTGTTGACTTTGACACCATCAATTGATACGATTTCGTATTTTTCTTTATTTTTCTCATAGAAATCAGTTTTTTCAATTTCTTTTTTGAAATTGTAAGTAAATGGGGAGTCAATCGTTGTTGATTCAATAAATTTGTCGTTTTCTTTGACAAGATTACCTTCCTCATCTTTGTGTTGGACAAGAACGCTACCGTACTCTACCCCTTTAGTTAAAGTAGCAACTCCATCTTCATTGAAAGAATATTCATTGTTACCAATTACAGCTTTTTCATTACGAAGCATATGACCTTCATTAGTGAAATAATAACGATTTCCATTATCTCCTTGGTACCAGCCCTTGATCCCATATTGGGCAATCATATCTTTAACCCATTTAAGTTGCTCAGGTGAAAGAACGAGTCCACCACCAAATCGGTCTTTTTCAGGGACTCCATTGTCAACTGTTCCGTGTTGGTGAATACCGATAACTTTTCCTTGGCTATCCAAAATACCGCCTCCAGATAAACCAGATACAGAAGTAGTTTGGTAGGTGATTCCAGTAGCTCCTTGCTCATTATAGGATTCAACAGAGCGAATAGTACCATCCGCTTTATAAAGTTGACCAGCTACTATTGGTTGTTTGAGTTCTTTTGAGCTAGAATCTGTCGGATACCCAATCGTACTAATAGCTTCTCCGGGCTGATAGGTTTTATGATTAGCTAAAGGTGCAAAGGTTGCAGATTTATTTGGACTGGCAATTGGAAGAGGGACAGGAGTTGTTACTAAAGCAAGATCATTCTTGTATCCTTGTCCGAAGTCTTTTTTATTCCAGAAATGGATATCTTTTTCTTCGAATAAAACAGTTGTTCCAGAAGATGGGAGAGAGTTTTTCTTTTCGCTATTTGATCCAACATTATAGTAGAATTGTGCGGAATTTCCACCGCGAATCTGTCCTTCTCTAGTTTCCTTGTTTTCTTCTAAGAAATTATGAGCAACTGTAAGAATTAAATTAGGTGCAACAAAAATACCAGAGCCTGAAACGATATAGCGTTGAGAGTCTCCATTATATGTAGTGTAAATCATACTAGCAGCAGTAGCGGGTTGACCATCATAGTTGATGTGTTTAAGATCTTCACCGCCATTAATGATGGCACGATTTTCATTTCTAACTTCTTTTTTAGTTTCTTCCTTTTTTTTCAAAATGCTCTTAGTTGCAACTTGAGGACTGTCTTTCGTTTCAACAATTGCGGATGTATTTAATTGTTTTACAGGTGTATCGGGATAAGCCTGATCATTGATTTCCTCAGGAAGTAAGTCGGAAGTGGAAGTATTTGGTACAGATGTTTCTTCTACTGATTTCGCCGTATTTTCTTCCTTTTTCTCGTCCAATTCTTGAGGTGTAGAGATTAGAGGGCTTTCATTCTTGATTTCAGGTTTTGGAGTCTCAACCTCTGCGAGTTTTTCCACGTTTGGTTGAGAAGTTGGAGTTTCAATTTTTGTTTCGTCAGCGAGTGCGGTTCCAGAAGCAAAGAAAGCAAGACCAACCATGATTGAAGCAACTCCAACGGTTAATTTTCTAATGCTAAAAGTTTGTCCTTTTTCAAAAAGGTATCGATTCATAATGTACTCCTAGTTTTTATAAAAGACAGTCAGCTACTGTTTGAGCCCAAGCCTTACTTGGTATCGATCTTATTCAACAAAAAACTTCTAGTTTCTGGTTTCTTTTCACCTCATCTCTTAAATATAAAACGCTTATATTTTTGAAGAAAAAATTTAATTCTTCTGTTCCGAATACAACATAAATAATTCTATATTATAAACACATGGTAAATATACTAGATTATCAGGAAAAATGCAATAGAGAAAGTAGACCTAATTTAAAGAAATTCTTTCACTTTTTAAAGAAAAAATACATCCTTTCAAGAATTAAACTAAATGAAAGAATGTATTCAAAAAAATTATAGTAGATTTTGTATGGCCTCTTCAATTTGTTTTGGGTCTGTTTTTGAAGAGAAGCGTTCAAAGACTTGCCCATCTCGACCGATGAGAAACTTAGCGAAATTCCATTCGATTCGTTTTCCTAGTGGGCCAGATTTTTGGTCTTTTAACCAAACATAGAGAGGGTCTGCCTCCTTGCCGTTGACCTTGATTTTTGCAAAACGTGGGAAAGTGGTTTGATAGTGTAGGCTACAGAAACTGTTGATTTCCTCTGCGCTGCCTGGTGCTTGTCCCATAAACTGATTGCAAGGGAAGTCTAAAATCTCAAAACCTTGGTCTTGATAACGATCATAGAGTTCTTGGAGACCTTGGTACTGGGGCGTTAAACCGCATCCAGTAGCAGTATTGACAACCAAGAGAACCTTACCACGATAGGCATCTAGTGAGGTTTCTTGATTGTCTTGGTTCAAAACGGAAAAATCGTAAAGTGAAGTCATTGATTGCTTTTCTCCTTCTGTTTGGTATTTTTAGGAGTTTTCTCCTCTTGTAGTGATAGAAATCCGTAGGTCAGGATTCCGAAGATACTACCGATAATCAACCCATACATCAGGAAAGGACCACTTTTATCGAATTGCAAGAGTAACTTCCCAAAATCTGAAAGGGACATCTGCTGAACGAAGACTTTGTGAAAGATGAGTAAGGTAAAGAGACCAATCTGAATACCGATAAACACAATCCAACTTCGAAATTTGATTTGGACTTTGCTGTAGGTCTTGAGGATGATTTCTGATTTGTCGTCTTTTTCCAGATGGAGTTCTTGGACGGCTTTTTGAGCTTTTATACTCATGAACAAAATGAGTCCAAAATAGATGTAGGGCATGGCATAGCGAACGGCCTCTATGAAGCGTCCAAATAACAGATAAAACAAGAAGAGGAAGAAGGAAGAATAAACGATTTGAACCATAGAACGGGCACAAGCCTTGTAGATAATCTCTTGTCGGCATTCATCAAAAGGGCCTTGGATGTGAAAGAGATTTCGAAGTAGGCGAGTGGTTAAGTCTTCTTTTTTCATGCTAGTAACCTCCTAAATCAGCAGTTTTACTGACTTTCTTTTACGAATTGATAGAGATAATAAAGATAAGTGATAGAAGAAAGGATAGCGATAGTTAACAGTAAATAATATTTCCAACCGCTTGATATGAGCATCAGTTGTGGAAAAGATAGAATCATAAAGTATAGTGCTAAGTTAAGTGTGCGCGTTTTTGGGGAGTCAATCTTTAGATAAGTCAGTACTTTGTTAAGTGCTAGAATAAAGACTAGCACGAGGAATGTCTCGTCGATTGGCAAGTTCCCTGAAACGATGATGAAGATGAGCAGTGAAGCAAACAAAAGATGATAGGTAAGTAAAGTTACTAGTGATTTCATAGGGCACCTCCTAATCCTCATCTTGCTCTTTTTTAGTTTTTGCAATGCGACGGGAGATGAGGAACTGTATGCTTGCTCCGAAGAAGATAGAACCAAGAATGCTTGATACACCATTTCTTATAGTGAGAAGAGAATGAAAATAGTCCTGACTGTCACCTATGAATATATCGAGAAGAGGAGTTATAAAAAATATCCATAGGCCAAAGAACAAACCGGCTTTCAGACCAGGGTAGTGTAGTTGCTTACTTTCTTTCTCATTCAGCATATCTGGTTCAATAGTTGTAATCCCTGTTTTTTTCATTTGGTAGGTGACATAGCCAGCAGCGATGAGGGCAATCACTAAAATCAGAGGAGGATAGACCAGCGCCACTTCTTGAGGGTATTTATAGGCCAGAAGGAGTGGAATAAGATTTCCGAAAATCATCAGATAAAAGAGGACGATAAAGACTTGGTTCCCAATACGATCGGCCTCACGCCGTTTGTATTCGTCAAGGGGACCAGAAATACCGTATGTGCGTTTGATCAGTTTTTCAGTGAGAGTTTCTTTTTTCATATGTTTGCTCCTTTTTTAAAAATCGTCTTCCCAAAAGAGACTGTTGAGGTCAGTTTGGAGACTGCGGGCGAGATTGAGGCAGAGTTCCAGAGTTGGATTGTACTTGTCGTTTTCAATCATATTGATGGTTTGTCTCGAGACACCGATATCCTTGGCGAGTTCGAGCTGGGAAATGCCCAGTTCCTTGCGAAATTCTTTCACACGATTCATCTGTTCTCCTTTCTGATGTGTGTCGTATATATTTGACTATATTATATTCTTCTATGGAGTAAATGTCAAGCATATTTGACATATTTCTTAAAGAAATCTTACTTTTTTTGACCTATTTGTCTGACAAGTGCAAGCTGGTTGGATTTGTGGTAAAATAGATAGGATATGACAAAAGAATTTCATCATGTAACGGTCTTACTCCACGAAACGATTGATATGCTCGACGTAAAGCCTGACGGTGTCTACGTTGATGCGACTTTGGGTGGAGCGGGCCATAGCGAATATTTATTAAGCAAATTAAGTGAAAAAGGCCATCTCTATGCCTTTGACCAGGACCAGAATGCCATTGACAACGCGCAAAAACGCTTGGCTCCTTACATTGAAAAGGGAATGGTGACTTTTATCAAGGATAATTTCCGTCATTTACAAGCACGTTTGCGCGAAGCTGGTGTTCAGGAAATTGATGGAATTTGTTATGACTTGGGAGTGTCTAGTCCTCAATTGGACCAGCGTGAGCGCGGTTTTTCTTATAAAAAGGATGCGCCCCTGGACATGCGGATGAATCAGGAAGCTAGTCTGACAGCCTATGAAGTGGTGAACGACTATGACTATCATGACTTGGTTCGTATTTTCTTCAAGTATGGCGAGGATAAATTTTCTAAACAGATTGCCCGTAAGATTGAACAAGCGCGTGAAGTCAAGCCAATCGAGACGACGACTGAGTTGGCAGAGATTATCAAGTCGGCTAAGCCTGCCAAGGAGCTCAAGAAAAAGGGCCATCCTGCCAAGCAGATTTTCCAGGCTATTCGAATTGAAGTCAATGATGAACTGGGAGCGGCAGATGAGTCTATCCAGCAGGCTATGGATATGTTGGCTTTGGATGGTAGAATTTCAGTCATTACCTTTCATTCATTAGAAGACCGCTTGACTAAGCAATTGTTCAAGGAAGCTTCAACAGTGGAAGTTCCCAAAGGTTTGCCTTTCATCCCAGATGATCTCAAGCCCAAGATGGAATTGGTGTCCCGTAAGCCAATCTTGCCAAGTGCAGAAGAATTAGAAGCCAATAACCGCTCGCACTCAGCTAAGTTGCGCGTGGCCAGAAAAATTCACAAGTAAGAGGAAAAAATGGTAGATAAGAAAGAAACAACCAGTCAATTCTTGCAGAATCGTATAAAAAAATTCTCACGTGTGGAGAAGGCTTTTTATCTTTCCATCGCTTTTACGGCTCTCGTTTTAGCAGTGAGCATTATCTTTATGCAGACACGGCTCTTGCAAGTGCAAAGTGATTTGACAAAAATCAATGCGCAGATAGAGGAAAAGAAGACAGAGCTCGATGATGCTAAGCAGGAAGTGAATGAATTGATTCGTTCAGAGCGCTTGAAAGAGATTGCGGATAAAAAAGATTTGAAATTGAATAATGAAAATATCCGAACAGCGGAGTAAGATATGAAATGGACAGAAAAAATAACCCGATTTGCGATAAAAAATCGTAAATCTCCGGCAAAAAACCGTAGGATAGTTGGCAAGTACCTCAGCTTTGTAGCTGTTGCCCTTTTTGCCCTCTTTTTAGCCAATTTTGCTTATATTATCGCAAAAGGTAATATATTTGGTACTGACTTGGTAAAAGAGGCTAAAAAGGTTCACCAAACAACTCGAATGGTTCCTGCCAAACGCGGGACTATCTATGACCGAAACGGAGTACCGATTGCTGAGGATGCGACTTCTTATAACGTCTATGCTGTTATTGATAAAAAATACAAGTCAGCAACTGGAAAAATTCTTTATGTAGAGGATTCGCAATTTAATAAGGTAGCTGAAGTTTTTCATAAGTATTTGGATATGGAAGAAGCTTATGTAAAAGAACAACTGGCTCAACCAAATCTGACCCAGGTTTCCTTTGGTGCAAAAGGAAATGGGATTACCTATGCCAATATGATGGCTATTAAAAAAGAGTTAAAAGATGCTAGTGTGGAAGGGATAGACTTTACAACTAGCCCTAACAGAAGCTATCCAAATGGCCAATTCGCTTCTAGTTTTATTGGCTTAGCCCAACTCCATGAAAACGAGGACGGCAGTAAGAGTTTATTAGGAACTTCTGGTCTGGAGAGTTCGTTACATACCATTCTAGCTGGGACAGACGGTATTATCACCTATGAAAAAGACCGTGTAGGAAATATCGTCCCAGGTACAGAGCAGGTTTCCCAACAAACGGTAGATGGCAAGGATGTTTATACGACTATTTCCAGCACCCTTCAGTCCTTCATGGAGACCCAGATGAATGCCTTTCAAGAAAAAGTAAAAGGCAAGTATATGACAGCAACCTTGGTTAGTGCTAAAACAGGGGAAATTCTTGCAACAACGCAACGGCCGACCTTTGATGCAGATACTAAGGAAGGGCTGACTAAGGATTTTGTCTGGCGTGATATCCTCTATCAAAGTAACTATGAGCCAGGGTCAACCATGAAGGTCATGACGCTCGCTGCTGCTATTGATAATAACACTTTCCCAGGAGGAGAAGTTTTCAATAGTAGTGAGTTAAAAGTAGCAGATGCTACTATCCGAGATTGGGACGTCAATGAAGGATTGACCGGTGGCAGAATGATGACTTTCTCTCAAGGGTTCGCTCACTCAAGTAACGTTGGGATGACGCTTCTTGAGCAAAAGATGGGAGATGCGACTTGGCTCGATTATCTCAATCGCTTTAAGTTTGGGGTGCCGACGCGTTTTGGTCTGACTGATGAGTATTCAGGTCAATTGCCTGCAGATAATATTGTTAATATTGCCATGAGTGCATTTGGTCAGGGGATTTCTGTAACGCAGACCCAGATGCTACGTGCTTTTACAGCCATTGCCAACGATGGGGTTATGTTGGAGCCAAAATTTATCAGTGCCCTTTATGATCCAAATGACCAGTCTGTCCGTAAGTCTCAAAAGGAAATAGTCGGGAATCCTGTATCGAAAGAAGCGGCATCAGTCACGCGTGACTACATGGTTATGGTTGGAACAGACCCTACATATGGAACCATGTATAACCACAGTACAGGCAAGGCAACTGTCAATGTTCCTGGGCAAAATGTAGCCCTCAAGTCTGGTACGGCCGAAATTGCTGATGAGAAAAATGGAGGCTACTTGGTTGGTTCTACCAACAACATTTTCTCTGTTGTGGCTATGAACCCTGCTGAAAATCCGGATTTTATCTTGTATGTAACGGTTCAACAGCCTGAACATTATTCAGGTATCCAGTTGGGAGAATTTGCCAACCCAATCTTGGAGCGGGCTTCAGCTATGAAAGAATCTCTCAATCTTCAATCTCCTGCTAAGAATTTAGATCAAGTGATGACAGAATCTTCTTATGCAATGCCTAGTATCAAGGACATTTCACCTGGTGAGTTGGCGGAAGCCTTACGCCGAAATATTGTGCAACCAATCGTTGTTGGTACTGGAACAAAGATTAAGGAGACTTCTGTAGAAGAAGGGACCAATCTTGCGTCAAACCAACAAGTTCTCCTTTTATCAGATAAGGTAGAAGAAATTCCAGACATGTATGGTTGGAAAAAAGAGACTGCAGAGACCTTTGCTAAATGGTTGGATATTGAGCTAGAATTTGAAGGTTCAGGTTCTGTTGTTCAGAAGCAAGACGTTCGGACCAATACAGCTATCAAAAACATTAAAAAAATTAAATTAACTTTAGGAGACTAATATGTTTATTTCCATCAGTGCTGGAATTGTGACATTTTTACTAACTTTAGTAGGAATTCCGGCCTTTATCCAATTTTATAGAAAGGCGCAAATTACAGGCCAGCAGATGCATGAGGATGTCAAACAGCACCAGGCAAAAGCTGGGACTCCTACAATGGGAGGTTTGGTTTTCTTAATTGCTTCTGTCTTAGTCGCTTTCTTTTTCGCCCTATTTAGTAACCAACTCAGTAATAATGTCGGTATGATTTTATTTATCTTAGTTCTTTATGGTTTAATCGGATTTTTAGATGACTTCCTCAAGGTCTTCCGCAAAATCAATGAGGGGCTTAATCCTAAGCAGAAATTTGCTCTTCAGCTTCTAGGTGGTGTTATTTTCTACCTTTTCTATGAACGCGGTGGTGATATGCTTTCTGTCTTTGGCTACCAAGTGCATTTAGGGATTTTCTATATTGTCTTCGCTCTTTTCTGGCTAGTCGGTTTTTCAAACGCAGTCAACCTGACAGACGGAATTGATGGTCTAGCTAGTATTTCCGTTGTGATTAGTCTATCTGCTTATGGAGTTATTGCCTATGTGCAAGGTCAGATGGATATTCTTCTAGTGATTCTTGCCATGATTGGTGGTTTGCTTGGTTTCTTCGTCTTTAACCATAAGCCAGCTAAGGTCTTTATGGGAGATGTTGGAAGTTTGGCCCTAGGTGGAATGTTGGCAGCTATCTCGATGGCTCTCCACCAAGAATGGACTCTCTTGATTATCGGAATTGTTTATGTTTTCGAAACAACTTCGGTTATGATGCAGGTCGGTTATTTCAAACTGACAGGTGGCAAACGTATTTTCCGTATGACGCCTGTGCATCACCATTTTGAGCTTGGAGGATTGTCTGGTAAAGGAAATCCTTGGAGCGAGTGGAAGGTTGACTTCTTCTTTTGGGGAGTGGGGCTTCTAGCAAGTCTCTTGACCCTCGCAATTTTATATTTGATGTAAGAATGGCACCCTGATGTTTCAGGGTGTTTTTGCGTTTAAATAGTCAATGAAAATCAGAAGGTAAACTAGGAAAGTTGACGAAGTCAGCTCAAAACACTGTTTTGAGGTTGTATATAAAGTAAATCTGACATGATTTGAAGAGATTTTCGAAGAGTATAAAAAATATTGGTCAATTAAAGTCAAATACCTTGACCTTTTCTGACCAATGTAGTATATTATAAACGTAAGGTAAATGAAAGCCTTACTAGAATACTTATAATCAAGGAAAATCAAAGATCGAACTAGGAAGCTAGTCGCAGGCTACTCAAAACATAACTGAGAGGTCGTAGATAAAACTGGTGAAAGTCAGTCACATATACCTATAATACTTAGGTTCAGCCGAATTTGACGTATTTTGAAGATAGTTTCGAAGAGTATAAAAATTATTGGTCAATTAAAGTCAAATTTCTTGACCTTTTCTGACTAATGTAGTATATTATAAACGTAGGGTAAATGAAAGCCTTACTAGAACGCTTATTTAAAGTAAAATTGAAAGAGGTGGGTCTATGTTTAATCTAGAAGTTTTCAGAAGTAAAGATAGTCTACTCCTGCTTGAAAAAGAAAAACCAGAAATAGTACGTAGAGTAGCGAGTTAGCTAGTCTAAATTTTTTAAAACAAAGGTCAAAGATAGTCAATATCAGTAATCATAACGAAGAACAACAAAATGAGGTAACAAATATGAACAACAACTTTAATAATTTTAACAACATGGATGATTTATTTAACCAATTGATGGGCGGTATGCGAGGATACAGTTCTGAAAATCGCCGTTACTTGATTAATGGACGTGAAGTAACACCTGAGGAATTTGCTCACTATCGTGCAACTGGTCAATTGCCAGGAAATGCAGAAACTGATGGACAAATGCCACAACAGACTTCAGGTATCAAACAAGATGGTGTCCTTGCTAAACTGGGTCGAAACTTGACAGCGGAAGCTCGTGAGGGCAAGTTGGATCCTGTTATCGGACGAAACAAGGAAATTCAAGAAACATCTGAAATTCTTTCACGCCGTACCAAGAACAATCCTGTTCTAGTCGGAGATGCAGGTGTTGGTAAGACAGCCGTTGTCGAAGGTCTAGCGCAAGCCATTGTGAATGGTGATGTTCCAGCAGCAATTAAGAATAAAGAAATTATCTCTATTGATATTTCAGGTCTTGAAGCTGGTACTCAATATCGTGGTAGCTTTGAAGAAAATATTCAAAACTTGGTAAATGAAGTTAAAGAAGCAGGAAATATTATCCTCTTCTTCGATGAAATCCACCAAATCCTAGGTGCAGGTAGCACAGGTGATGGTCAAGGTTCTAAAGGTCTTGCGGACATCTTGAAACCAGCCCTTTCTCGTGGTGAATTGACAGTGATTGGTGCAACTACTCAGGATGAATACCGTAACACTATTTTGAAAAATGCTGCCCTTGCTCGTCGTTTCAATGAAGTCAAGGTCAATGCTCCTTCAGCAGAGGATACCTTCAAGATCCTCCAAGGAATTCGTGACCTCTATCAACAACACCACAATGTTGTCTTGCCAGATGAAGTCTTGAAGGCAGCAGTGGATTACTCTGTTCAATATATTCCTCAACGTAGTTTGCCAGATAAGGCTATCGACTTGGTCGATGTGACAGCTGCTCACTTGGCGGCTCAACACCCAGTGACAGATGTACATGCTGTTGAACGTGAAATTGAAGCAGAAAAAGACAAGCAAGAAAAAGCAGTTGAGGCAGAAGATTTTGAAGCAGCTCTAAACTATAAAGCACGCATTGCAGAATTGGAAAAGAAAATCAAAAACCATACAGAAGATATGAAAGTGACTGCAAGTGTCAACGATGTGGCTGAATCTGTAGAACGAATGACCGGTATTCCTGTGTCACAAATGGGAGCATCAGACATCGAACGTTTGAAAGATATGGCTCATCGCTTGCAAGATAAGGTAATCGGTCAAGATAAGGCCGTTGAAGCAGTAGCAAAAGCTATCCGTCGTAACCGTGCTGGTTTTGATGAAGGTAGTCGCCCAATCGGTAGCTTCCTCTTTGTAGGTCCAACTGGAGTTGGTAAGACTGAGTTGGCTAAACAATTGGCCCTTGATATGTTCGGTACTAAAGATGCGATCATTCGTTTGGATATGTCGGAATACAGTGACCGAACAGCTGTATCTAAATTGATTGGTACCACTGCCGGCTACGTTGGTTACGATGACAACAGCAATACCTTGACAGAACGTGTACGTCGCAATCCTTACTCAATCATCCTTCTTGACGAAATTGAAAAGGCGGATCCACAAGTCATTACCCTTCTCCTCCAAGTCTTGGATGATGGTCGTTTGACAGATGGTCAAGGAAATACAGTAAACTTCAAGAATACTATCATTATCGCAACTTCAAATGCTGGGTTTGGTTATGAAGCCAACTTGACAGAAGATGCAGACAAACCAGAACTCATGGACCGTTTGAAACCATTCTTCCGTCCAGAATTCTTGAACCGTTTCAATGCTGTGATCGAATTCTCACACTTGAGCAAGGAAGCTCTTTCTAAGATTGTTAATTTGATGTTAATTGATGTCAATAAGACCCTTTCTAAGAAAGAAATCGACCTAGCAGTGAGTGATGCAGCCAAAGAATATATGACCGAAGAAGGTTACGATGAAGTCATGGGTGTTCGTCCACTCCGTCGTGTAGTTGAACAACAAATTCGTGACAAAGTCACAGACTTCCATTTGGATAATCTTGATGCTAAACACCTAGAAGCTGATATGGAAGATGGCGTTTTGGTCATTCGTGAAAAAGCCTAAATCAAGATCTTGAAAATAAAAAAAGGAACCAGTTCAAAAGCTGGTTTCTTTTTTATTATTAGATGACATGACGTTCAAAGGCATCATCTGAAATACCTCGTTCTAGGATGAGTTTCGCCCATTCTTTAGCAGAAAAGAGGCTGTGATCCTTGTAGTTTCCGCAAGATTCAATAGTTGTTCCTGGGACATCTTCCCAAGTTGTTGTCTCAGCGATTTCTTTTAATGAATCCTTGATAACTGCTGCGATTTCAGCGCTAGAATGACGTCCCCACATAATCATATGGAAGCCTGTACGGCAACCAAATGGTGAACAGTCAATCATACCGTCGATGCGGGTACGGATGAGTTTTGCCAGGAGGTGCTCAATTGTGTGAAGACCAGCGGTAGGGATAGAGTCTTCATTTGGTTGCACCAAGCGAATGTCATAATTGGAGATGATATCACCTTTTGGTCCTGTTTCTTCCCCAATCAATCGAACATAGGGTGCTTTAACAATGGTGTGGTCAAGTTCAAAACTTTCAACAATAACTTCTTTTGACATGGTAGATCCTTTCAGTTTTCTTTTTTTATTATAACATAAAGCTGGCTCTTGAGACAGAGAGAAAACCCCTCCGAGGGTGGAGAGGTTCGAATCGTTATTTACGATACAAGCGGTCATATTGGTAGTAAGGGTCAAAGGTTACATTGATACCCAATTTACGAAGGACATTCTTGTCTTCATCTGTCAAGATGATAGTTGAGTGGGCTTCGCTTCCTTTGAGGTTGCCAAGTTCTTCCATAGCGCGGGCAGCGTCAGGATTTTCCATAGCTGTGATAGCAAGTGCAATCAGGATTTCATTTGAATGCAGGCGTGGATTCCGACTACCGAGATGATCGATTTTAAGACCTTGGATTGGCTTAACAACTTCAGGTTCGATTAGTTTTACTTCTTTAGCAATGTCAGCTGATTTCTTGATGGCATTGATCAGAGCAGCTGCTGTAGGGCCAAAGAGTTCTGAGTTCTTACCTGTGACGACTTCACCAGTTGGCAATTCAAGGGCTAGGGCTGGTCCACCAGTTTCTTCAGCTTTTTGACGTGCAACGACAGCAACCTTACGGTCTGCAGGTGTGATACCGAGGTCGTTCATGAGAAGTTCAATCTTCTTAACAGCAGATTCGCCTACTTTTTCGGCTTTGAAATCAAGAACGGTTTGATAGTAACGACGGATGATTTCTTGCTTGGATGCTTCAATGGCAGCGTCGTTATCAGTGATTGCAAAGCCAACCATGTTGACTCCCATATCTGTTGGAGAAGCGTATGGAGATTCTCCAAGGATACGTTCTAACATGCGTTTGAGAACTGGGAAAATTTCAATATCACGGTTGTAGTTGACAGTGGTTTCTCCATAAGTTTGGAGATGGAATGGGTCAATCATGTTGACATCATCTAGGTCTGCTGTGGCAGCCTCGTAGGCTAAGTTGACTGGATGATGAAGTGGGAGATTCCAAACTGGGAAGGTTTCAAATTTAGCGTAACCAGATTTGATGCCATTGATTTGGTCGTGGTACATGTTAGACATACAGGTTGCCAACTTACCTGAACCAGGCCCAGGAGCAGTCACGACAATCAAGTTACGACTGGTTTTGATGTAATCATTTTTCCCCATACCATCAGGAGAAATGATGTGATCCATATCCGTCGGATATCCTTTGATTGGATAATGAAGATAAGAATCAATCTCGTTTTTTTCGAGTTGGTTGCGGAAGGCATCTGCAGCTGGTTGGCCAGCATACTGTGTGATGACAACGGAACCAACAAAAATCCCAAGTTCGTTGAATTTATCAATCAAACGAAGGACCTCTTGGTCGTAGGAAATGCCCAAGTCACCACGTGCTTTAGAATGCTCGATGTTGCTCGCATTAATGGCAATCACGACCTCAACTTGCTCTTTCAATTCTTGCAAGAGTTTGATTTTGTTGTCAGGCTCATAACCAGGGAGGACACGAGCAGCGTGGAAATCTTCTAACATTTTGCCACCAAACTCCAAGTAGAGCTTGCCGTCAAATTGGTTAATGCGCTCCAAAATATGGTCGCGTTGTAGATTCAAATATTGTTCAGAACTAAAAGCTTGTTTTTTCATTTTTTTACCTCTGACCTCTATTATAATAAAAAATTGGAAGTTAGGAAACTATGGAGTTAAAAAAGAAATCAAAAAGATTAGGCAAACGCTTGCACAAAGTTCTGAAAAGCGCTATCATAGACTATAGATTATTAAAATAATGAGGTAAGAAAATGCAAGAAAAATGGTGGCACAATGCCGTAGTCTATCAAGTCTATCCCAAGAGTTTTATGGATAGTAACGGAGATGGAATTGGTGATTTACCAGGAATTACCAGTAAGTTAGACTATCTAGCCAAGTTAGGGATTACAGCGATTTGGCTTTCTCCCGTTTATGACAGTCCGATGGATGATAATGGCTATGATATTGCTGATTATCAAGCGATTGCAGCTATTTTTGGGACCATGGAGGATATGGACCAACTGATCGCAGAAGCTAAGAAGCGTGATATTCGTATCATCATGGACTTGGTGGTCAATCATACATCGGATGAACATGCTTGGTTTGTCGAGGCTTGTGAAAATCCTGATAGCCCTGAGCGTGACTACTATATCTGGCGGGATGAGCCTAACGAATTGGAATCAATTTTCAGTGGTTCTGCCTGGCAATATGACGAAAAGGCTGGTCAATATTACCTGCACTTTTTCAGTAAGAAACAACCAGACCTTAACTGGGAAAATGAAGAACTACGACAAAAAATCTATGAAATGATGAATTTCTGGATTGATAAAGGGATCGGTGGATTTCGTATGGACGTTATTGACATGATTGGGAAAATTCCTGATCAGAAGATTGTCAACAATGGGCCCATGCTTCATCCCTATCTCAAGGAAATGAATCAGGCAACTTTTGGAAATAAAGAGCTCTTGACAGTAGGGGAGACATGGGGAGCAACGCCCGAGATTGCTAAGCTCTACTCGGATCCAAAGGGGCAAGAATTGTCTATGGTCTTCCAGTTTGAACATATCGGTCTTCAGTATCAGGAAGGTCAGCCTAAGTGGCACTATCAAAAAGATTTAAATGTAGGGAAGTTAAAAGAAATCTTCAATAAATGGCAGACAGAGTTAGGAGTTGAAGATGGCTGGAATTCGCTCTTCTGGAATAATCATGACCTCCCTCGTATCGTCTCAATCTGGGGAAATGACCAAGAATACCGCGAAAAATCTGCCAAAGCCTTTGCGATCTTACTTCATCTCATGAGAGGAACTCCTTATATCTACCAAGGTGAGGAGATTGGGATGACCAACTATCCGTTTGAAACACTGGACCAAGTAGAAGATATTGAATCCCTCAACTATGCGCGTGAGGCTCTTGAAAAAGGCGTTCCGATGGAAG
This sequence comes from Streptococcus sp. LQJ-218, assembly GCF_003428885.1. Taxonomy (GTDB): domain Bacteria; phylum Bacillota; class Bacilli; order Lactobacillales; family Streptococcaceae; genus Streptococcus. The sequence continues at coordinate 64,580 of NZ_QQRU01000005.1, read as the reverse complement.
AAATCATGGACAGTATCCGTGTTATTGGACGCGACAATGCGCGTACTCCAATGCAATGGGATGAGAGCAAAAACGCTGGTTTCTCAACAGGTCAACCTTGGTTGGCTGTTAATCCAAACTATCAAGCAATCAACGTTCAGAAAGCACTGGCAAACCCAGATTCTATTTTCTATACTTATCAAAAATTGGTAAACATTCGTAAGGAAAATAGCTGGTTGGTGAGAGCTGATTTTGAACTCCTTGAAACGGCTGAAAAAGTCTTTGCTTACATCCGTAAAGATGGCGATCGTCGATTCCTAGTTGTGGCTAACTTGTCCAACCAAAAGCAAGAGTTTGCGGTTGAAGAACCAACCACATCTGTCTTGATTGAAAATACCTCAGTAGAAGCAGCTTTAGCTACACAGACCTTGGCTCCGTGGGATGCTTTTAGTGTGGAATTACTATAAGCATTTTTTACGGAAAAATTTAAAAATGATATCGTATAAAAATAAGGGAGGACTGTATGAAAGACAGAAATCCTTTATTTTTTATGACCTACATTTAGAAGCTTTGATTCTCAAAATTAAATTAACTTTACAAATCCTAGTTATTTTGGTAAAATAAATGTATGTTATAAAAACTAACATAAAGGAGAAAGAAGATGAATACAAAAAAGCGTGTCCTTAGTGCAGGTTTGACTTTTGCGGCTGCATTGCTATTAGCTGCTTGTGGACAATCAGCTCCAGATACAAAAACTTACTCATCAACCTTTAGTGGAAATCCAACTACATTTAACTATTTATTGGACTACTACGCTGACAATACAGCCATCATTACTAACCTAGTTGACGGTCTGCTTGAAAATGACAATCATGGAAATCTAGTTCCGTCTCTGGCAGAAGATTGGTCTGTTTCAAGAGACGGTCTGACCTATACCTACAAATTGAGAAAAGATGCCAAATGGTTCACAGCTGATGGTGAAGAGTATGCTCCAGTCAAGGCACAGGATTTTGTGACAGGTATCAAGTACGCAGTGGATAATAAATCACAGGCCATTGACCTGATTCAAAACTCTATCAAGGGCTTGAATGATTATATTACAGGAGTAAATTCTGACTTTTCTAAGGTTGGGGTGAAGGCGATTGATGACCAGACTGTGGAATATACTTTGGCACGTCCGGAACCTTACTGGAACTCAAAAACAACAAATAGTATTCTTTTCCCAGTAAACGAGGAGTTTTTAAATTCAAAAGGGAAAGATTTCGGTACCTTATCTCCAGATAGCATTCTCTATAGCGGACCTTATTTGTTAAAAGATTTCACATCAAAATCATCTATCGAGTATGTGAAGAATCCACATTACTATGATCATGGCAAAGTATCGATTGAACACGTGAAATTGGCTTATTTTGATGGCTTAGACCAAGAATTGACTATCCGTAACTTTGAAAATGGAGCTTATTCTATTGCGGGGGTTTATCCAAATAGTTCAAACTTCGCCAAGACCAAGGAGAAATACAAGGATAATATCGTCTATAGTTTGCAGGATAAGACATCTTGGTACTTCAATTTCAATGTCAATCGTAAGGCCTACAACTATACATCTAAAACGACAGATGAGCAGAAGAAGTCAACTGAGGAAGCTGTCTTGAACAAAAATTTCCGTCAAGCAGTGAACTTTGCCTTGGATCGCACAGCCTATTCTGCTCAGTCAAATGGAGAAGAAGCAGCTAGCAAGACCCTTCGCAATACCCTAGTGCCTCCTACATTTGTCCAAGTTGGAGACAAGACCTTCGGAGAAGTAGTCGCTTCTAAATTGGTCAACTATGGCACAGAATGGTCAGAAATAAACCTAGCTGATGCACAGGATGCCTATTTCAATCAAGAAAAAGCCCAAGCAAAATTTGCGGAAGCTAAAAAAGAATTGGCAAGTCAAGGTGTGACTTTCCCAATTCACTTGGATGTGGCAGTTGATCAGACGAATAAAAATGCTGTGGCAGGTATGAACTCAGTTAAACAGACCATCGAGTCAGTTTTAGGTGATGATAATATTGTCATTGATGTTCAGCAATTGTCAACAGATGATTTTAATAATGTAGGCTTTTTGGCGCCGACACCAGCTGATCGAGACTACGATTTAAACTTTGATGGTTGGGTGGGTGACTACCAAGATCCATCAACTTATCTCAATCCTTTCAATGCAGAGGATGGATTCTACCTCAAAATCTTTGGTTTAGATGCCAAGGAAGATAAGGCAAAAATTGCTAGTCTAGGGCTGGATACCTACACTAAAATGCTTAAGGAAGCGGATGGTGAAAACAAAGATGTAGCGAAGCGTTATGAAAAATACGCTGAAGCACAGGCTTGGATGATTGATAATTCTCTTATTATGTCAGTTATGTCAAATGGTGGAACAGCATCTGTAACTAAAGTGACACCATTTACAAGAGGATATTCATTGGTTGGTATCAAGGGAGATGGAAATAACTACAAGTACATGAAACTGCAAAAAGATACTGTAACAACAAAACAGTTTGAAGAAGCGAAGACCAAATGGGAGCAAGAAAGCAAAAAAGCAATCGAAAAAGCTCAAAAAGAAGCAGAAAAGCATGTTAAATAATGAGAAATAGCTTTTTAAGAAGAATCATAAAGACAAACATCAATTTTGGTGCTTGTCTTTTTAAATCACTCGGCTATTGAAAACTGAGAAATGATTTGTTTTGTGCTAAAATAGATTGAAACTAATACTCAATAAAAATCAAAGAGTAACTGAGAAGTTAGCTCAAAGTACAGCTTTGAGGTGGTAGATAGAACTGACGAAGTCAGCTCAAAATACTGTTTTGAGGTTGCAGATGGACGCTGATGTGGTTTGAAGAGATTTTCGAAGAGTATAAGATTCTCTCTTTTACTGTAGTTAAGGAGATGTAAAGATAAATGATAAGGAAGCGACTATGTACGATTATCTTATTGTTGGTGCAGGTTTGTCTGGCGCAATCTTTGCACACGAAGCAACAAAACGTGGTAAAAAAGTGAAAGTGATTGACAAACGTGATCACATCGGTGGAAATATCTATTGTGAGAATGTAGAAGGTGTTAATGTTCATAAATATGGTGCCCACATCTTCCATACTTCTAACAAGAAAGTTTGGGATTATGTTAATCAATTTGCTGAATTTAACAACTACATCAACTCGCCTGTGGCTAACTACAAGGGTAACCTTTATAATCTACCTTTCAATATGAATACTTTCTATGCTATGTGGGGGGCAAAAACTCCGCAAGAGGTCAAAGATAAGATTGCTGAGCAAACAGCTGATATGAAGGATGTTGAACCTAAAAACCTGGAAGAGCAAGCAATTAAGTTGATTGGTCCAGATATTTATGAAAAGTTGATCAAGGGATACACTGAAAAGCAATGGGGACGTTCTGCGACTGATCTTCCACCCTTTATCATCAAGCGCCTTCCAGTTCGATTGACTTTTGATAATAACTACTTTAATGACCGTTATCAAGGAATTCCAATCGGTGGTTACAACGTCATCATTGAAAACATGCTAGGCGACGTAGAAGTAGAACTTAGAGTTGACTTTTTTGCCAATCGGGAAGAGCTCGAAGCTTCAGCTGAAAAAGTTGTCTTTACAGGAATGATTGACCAATATTTCGATTACAAACATGGTGAATTAGAATACCGTAGCCTTCGTTTTGAGCATGAAGTTCTAGATGAAGAAAACTATCAAGGAAACGCAGTTATAAACTATACAGAACGAGAAATTCCTTATACTCGCATTATTGAGCATAAACATTTTGAGTATGGTACGCAAAATAAAACGGTCATTACTCGTGAATACCCAGCTGATTGGAAACGTGGTGATGAACCTTATTATCCAATCAATGATGAAAGAAACAATGCTATGTTTGCTAAATATCAAGAAGAAGCAGTACAGAATGATAAGGTCATTTTCTGCGGACGTTTGGCCGATTATAAATACTACGACATGCATGTGGTTATTGAGCGTGCTCTTAGTGTAGTAACGGATGAGTTTAAATGAGATAATGAAGGATAAAATTGATCGATGAAATATTATCTAAAAGAAGAATTTCTGAAGTATTCTGGTGCACGAAATACGGGGAATAAGGCTTGAAATGATGTCGAAGAAATAGTGGTTCGTGAGGGCTATACTCCTTTGTTATTCATGGTAGATGATTGGTATCAAATGGGGACTATTAGAGCCCAACGCCACAAGGCTAAAGCCCTATCCAAAGCTATCTCTAAGTTGAAGGAAGGGGATCGGCTACTTATTCGATTTCCTATGCTTCATCATCGTTTCTTTACGACTCATTTAGTTAAAAGAATACAATGTAAAGGAGTGAGGGTTCACTTTATTATCCATGATTTAGAAGTTTTGCGCTATGCTAATTTGGATACAGTACCCTGAAGCATAAGATTCGTGTTCACCTTCAAGAGTCTAGTCTTTTGAAACAAGCTGATGGTCTTATTGCTCATAATCCAGTTATGAAATCAGTGCTTGTTGATAAGGGGATTTCTGAGAAGAAAATAGTTAGTTTAGGCATTTTTGACTATCTTATCCCAAATTATCAGGACAAAGAAGATTTATCGAAGGAAGGGGCTATTATTGTAGCTGGAAATTTAGCCCAAGAAAAAGCAGGTTACTTATATGAGTTGTCTGCAAGACCGGCATATAACCTCTATGGTGTTGGTTTTGATGAGTCTAGAAAGCTATCAAATGAAACCTATTTTGGTTCATTTCTTCCAGATGAATTACCGTCAGCGTTAGAAGGAAGCTTTGGTTTAGTTTGGGATGGTGATAGTTCTAAAACTTGTAGCGGAGTGTTTGGTGAGTATTTGAGATACAATAATTCCCACAAGGCCTCCCTTTATTTGGCCTCTGGTTTTCCTATTATTGTTTGGAAGCAATCTGCTTTGGCTAATTTCGTCTTAGAAAAAGAGTGTGGAATTAGTGTTGAGAATTTACTTGACTTGGAAGAAGTATTGGACAATTTGTCTCAAGACGAGTATCAGGTTTTGGTCAAAAATGCTAAGGCCGTAGGTCAAAAAATTCGTGAGGGTTCTTATCTTCTTTCCGCATTGCAAGCTTTAAATTAATAAATTTAAAAATGACTTAAATAGATGGATGAGGGAGTTACTGAATCCCCCCTCTTTTTTATAGTTAAAAAGAGATTAAAAAATGAAATAACATTCAATGCTTATCAGAAAATAACAACTAAAAATGAAAATTCTGAAAATTCTGTTGACAAGGTTTGAAAAAGGGGCTATAATGGATAGAAAAACAAAGGAGAATACGATGAAAACAAGGAAAGTATTGGCTCTTGCGGGGGTCACTTTATTAGCAGCTGGTGTCTTAGCGGCTTGTTCTGGTGGTTCTGCTGCTAAAGGTGAGCAGACTTTTGCATTTACCTACGAGACAGACCCAGATAACCTCAATTATTTAACAACTGGTAAGGCAGCGACTGCTGACATTACTAGTAATGTGATTGATGGTCTGTTGGAGAGTGACCGCTATGGAAATTTGGTGCCATCAATGGCAGAGGACTGGTCAGTTTCTAAAGATGGTTTGACTTACACTTATAAGATTCGTCAGGATGCCAAGTGGTACACATCTGAAGGAGAAGAGTATGCTCCTGTTAAGGCTCAGGACTTTGTGACAGGTCTTAAATATGCGACAGATAAGAAATCAGAAGCCCTATACTTGGTACAGGACTCAATCAAAGGACTGGATGCCTACGCTAAAGGGGAAAATAAAGATTTCTCTCAAGTTGGGATTAAAGCACTTGATGATCAAACAGTCCAATACACTTTGAACAAACCTGAAAGTTTTTGGAATTCTAAAACAACAATGGGTGTCTTAGCACCAGTCAATGAAGAGTTTTTGAACTCAAAAGGGGATGATTTTGCCAAAGCTACGGATCCAAGCAGTATCTTGTATAATGGTCCTTATTTGTTGAAATCGATTGTGACCAAATCTACTCTTGAATTTGCGAAGAATCCTAATTACTGGGATAAAGACAATGTCCATATTGACAAAGTCAAATTGTCATTCTGGGATGGTCAAGATACTAGTAAACCTGCAGAAAACTTTAAAGATGGTAGCCTTTCAGCAGCTCGTCTCTATCCAACAAGTGCAAGTTTCGCAGAGCTTGAGAAAGAGATGAAGGACAACATTGTCTATACGCAACAGGACTCTACGACTTATGTAGTAGGAACAAATATTGACCGTCAGTCCTATAAATATACTTCTAAGACTAGCGAAGAACAAAAGACTTCAACTAAAAAGGCTCTCTTAAACAAGGATTTCCGCCAGGCTATTGCCTTTGGATTTGACCGTACAGCCTATGCTTCTCAGCTAAATGGACAAACTGGAGCAAGCAAAATTTTACGTAATATCTTTGTTCCACCAACATTTGTCCAAGCAGATGGAAAAAACTTTGGTGACATGGTCAAAGAAAAATTGGTGACTTATGGTGATGAATGGAAGGATGTCAATCTTGCTGATGCCCAAGATGGTCTCTATAATCCAGAGAAAGCCAAGGCAGAATTTGCTAAGGCTAAGGCTGCTCTTCAAGCAGAAGGAGTACAGTTCCCAATTCACCTAGATATGCCTGTTGACCAAACAGCAACTACAAAAGTTCAACGTGTCCAATCTATGAAACAATCTTTGGAAGCGACTTTAGGAACTGATAATGTCATTATTGATATTCAACAATTGCAAAAAGATGAAGTGCTTAATGTTACTTTATTTGCACAAACTGCTGCTGGTGAGGATTGGGATATTTCTGATAACGTTGGATGGGGACCAGACTTCTCAGATCCATCAACTTATCTTGATATCATCAAGCCTTCTGTAGGGGAAAATACGAGAACTTACCTAGGATTTGATTCAGGAAAAGACAATGAGGCGGCTAAGAAGGTTGGTCTCAATGATTATGATAAAATGGTCAATGAAGCAGGAGAAGAAACTACAGACGTTACAAAACGGTATAACAAGTATGCTGAAGCTCAAGCATGGTTGACAGATAGTGCCCTAGTCATTCCAACGACATCTCGTACAGGGCGTCCAATCTTGTCTAAGATGGTACCATTTACTTTACCTTTCTCTTTCGCAGGTAACAAGGGAACAAGCGATCCGCTCCGATACAAATATCTTGAACTTCAAGACAAGGCAGTCACAGCAGATGAATATCAAAAAGCTCAAGATAAATGGGTGAAAGAAAAAGAAGAATCCAATAAAAAAGCGCAAGAAGAACTCGCAAATCATGTGAAATAAAATAAAAAGAAGTTAGCTGTTCGCTAACTTCTTTTAGTTTATCGAAAGTGAATTGAAACCTATCCTCTCTTTCAAAGATTATGACGTTAAGTTTTTGTAGAAAAAATCCTGAGTTTTGCTTCTCAGGATTTTCTTTTTACTGTTGTGGTTGCTGTTGAACTTGTGGATTTTGTGGCGTTGGTTGTACTGGTTGTGTCGGTTGACCAGCCTGACTAGCCTGACCAGCTTGTCCTTGATTAGGATCGGTTGCTGGAGCATTATTGGATTGTTGACCAACCGTCGTACTTGCCTGTGTAGTTGAACTTTCAGCTGTTGTGCTTGGAGTTTCTACTGTTTGTGTTTGTTGTGTTACTGAATTATTCCCTGTATTCTTTGCGTTATTCTGGAAGATGAATTCTCCATTTCTATACAAGCCATCTGGCATTGTCCAGTCTCCAGGATTGTCATCTTCAGAAAGGTAAGTTATCATTGAGCGATAAACCTTACCAGCAACAAGGAAACCATCTCCGATGATTGGAGTTAGACGATTTGAGTATCCTGTCCAAACGGCCATTGCATATTTGCGGGTATAACCAACAAACATTTCATCTGGAGCTACGTAACCACCGTTTTTGATATACTTTTCAATTTCTTCGTCAGTATAGTTAGAAGTACCTGTCTTACCTGCTTGTGGAAGCCAAGGTAGGTAGGCTCCACGTCCGGTTCCGTATAATAAGACAGTTTTCATCATTTCGGTCATCATATAGGCAGTAGTTTCTTTCATAGCCCGAGTACCGGCATCAGAAAATTCTTTTTCACTACCATCACTAAAGACGATTTTATTGATATACATTGGTTTGTGGTAAGTACCACCATTAGCAAAAGCTGCGTAGGCAGCGGCCATTTTTTCACTACTTGCTCCGTACTTTTTGTTGGATTCAGTTGTGTTACTTGAAATGGCGTTTGCATAAAGCATGCTTGGATAATCGATACCAAGCCCATTGAGGAAGGTTTTAGCTCTATCTAGACCGACCTTATTCAAAGTCTCAACGGCTGTGACATTTCGTGATTGTTGAAGAGCATACTGGACTGTAATGTTTCCAAAGTAGCCATGATCCCAGTTGTAGACTGGGGTATCAGTGCCAGGATAGTTATAAGGAACATCATGTACAATAGAAGCAGTAGAGTCATAGACTCCATATTCTAAAGCGGGAGCATAGTCAGTGATTGGTTTCATCGTAGAACCCCAGTCACGGTTGGTTTCAACGGCTTGGTTAACACCGAAAGATACATTACTTGATTGGTGACGTGCCCCTAACTGAGCAATGACTTTACCATTTGTTACATCCACGATGGTTGAAGCTACTTGGAGTTCATCATCTGGGTAGGCAACATATTCATCTGTATTGTAAACATCCCAAAGTCGCTGTTGAACATCTTTGTCCACATTTGTGTAGACATCCATACCTGTAGTAAGAAGGTTGTAACCTGTTTCTTGTTCAACTTGATCAATTACTTCTTTGAGGTAATTGTCCATATAAGCAGGATAACTATTGGCTGACTTCAAGCTTTGGAGACCATCAGTGATAGGAGTATTAATAGCTTTTTCGTAATCTTCTGCACTGATGTAATTTTGCCCCTTCATTTCTGAAAGTACCAAGTTCCGACGTTCGAGAGCAGCTTCTGGATGGGAATAAGGATCATATTGGTTTGGTGCTTGAGGCATTCCAGCTAGAAGTGCTAACTGTGGCAAGCTTAAATCCTTCAAGTCTTTTCCATAGTAATTTTGAGCTGCGGTTTGCATTCCATAGTTACCGTTAGACATGTAGACTTTGTTTATGTAGTAGGTCAAGATTTCTTGCTTGGTTGCTTTTTGCTCTAGTTGAACAGCTAGCCAAGCTTCCTGAGCTTTACGTGACAGGGTTTGATCGGCAGTTGAGGTAGAGAAATAGGTCAATTTGATCAATTGCTGAGTCAAAGTTGAAGCTCCTTGGAGCCCTCCTTTCCCTTGGAGGTTTCTCAATGCCGCACCCATGATACGAATGGTATCAACACCTCTATGGTCAAAGAAACGATGATCTTCGATAGACACGATGGCCTTTACCAAATCAGTAGGGATTTCATTTGCTTGAGCATTTACGCGACGTTCAGAACCAAGGTCAGCAATTAGTTCGTTCTTATTGTCGTAAATCTTGCTAGAGGTCGTCGCAACTAATTTACTTTCAGATAAGGCTGGGGCCTTGCTAACAAAGTAGAGGAAGACCCCTCCACCTAATAGAAATAACGCGATAAATAAGGTAAGAAATGTAATTCCAATATACTTTAAGAATCGCAGAATAGTTTGTTTGTTCATCTTGTTTTACCACCTAGTAAGTGTTCTTTGATAATGTCGAGATAGGGAATTTGAGGGAAAGCTCCTTGCTTTACTAAATATCCGTATTCTTGAATATATCCAAGTGGCATTGATTTTTGACCCTTATCTTGATGATAAAAGCGAATCAAATCAAGTGCCGGCAACAAATAAGTTTCTTGTTGAGAAGAAAAATGAAGCAGTACGAAGCAAATGCCCTGCTGTTCTAGAACTTGTTCCATATGTTGAATCTGGTGAAGATGGAAGTTCTTTAGTGGAATAGCATTCTTTTGTCGCGTTTCCTTGGCTTCAAAGTCAATGTAATATCCTTTATACACGCCAGAGTAATCTGTTGTGGAAGCTTGTCTAAAGTAGGCTTCTACAATTTTGGCTCGACTACGTTGAGGATAGTCTACTCGAACGATCTGAACAGGCGTTGGTTTTTTATGGATAACCGCCATGCCATGCGTCAGATAGTAATCGTTTGTAGCGTTGATCATCTTTTCAAAAGTCATTCCTCGATTTGCGAAATTTTTTGGTTGAGAAATGGATGTTTGGCTTTTTTTTGATGAAATTTTATGAGGATAGTTGACCATATTTCTCCTTATTGGTACAATAACATCACTCTATTATACCATAAAAATAGAAAGAAAGGTGTAAAAATGACTACAGCTTTAATTATGGGATATTCTAATTTTGACTTGGGTTTGTTTAATGAAAAAGATTTCAGGTTAAAAATTATAAAAAAAGCCATTCGCCGTGATTTAGAAAGTTTAGCAGAAGAAGGAATTAAATGGCTGGTCTTTACAGGGAATTTGGGATTTGAATCCTGGGTTCTTGATGTCGCAAATGAAATGAAATATGAGTATGATTTTAACCTAGCGACCATTTTTGATTTTGAAACACACGGGGAAAATTGGAATGAAGCGAATCAGCTTAAACTGAGCCAATTTAAGCAGGTAGATTTTGTCAAATATGCCTATCCGAAATATGAACATATGGGGCAACTACGAGACTACCAACGATTTTTGCTGGAAAATACTGATTTAGCTTATTTTTTCTATGACCCTGAAAATGAGACCAAATTAAAATTTATAGACAATTTGATGAAAAATCAGGAAGGTTATCGTATCAAAAGGCTAACCTTTGAAGACTTAAATGAGTTAGCAGAAAATTTTTCTGAAAAGTAAGCCTTTGACCTTGATTTTTGTTTGTCTTTTTTTATATAATAATACTATTAGAAACCGAGAATGGAGAGAGTGATGGCAAGTATTATTTTTTCAGCAAAAGATATTTTTGAGCAAGAGTTTGGACGTGAAGTCCGTGGATATAGTAAGGTTGAAGTTGATGAATTTTTGGACGATGTCATCAAGGACTATGAAACTTATGCTGCCTTAGTCAAGTCTCTCCGTCAAGAAATTGTAGAGTTGAAGGAAGAATTGTCTCGCAAACCTGAATCTGCACCGGTTCAAGCAGAACCTCTTGAAATGACATCTACCACTTCTATGACGAATTTTGATATTTTGAAACGACTAAATCGTCTTGAAAAAGAAGTGTTTGGTAAACAAATTTTGGATAACTCTGATTTATAAGAGCTTATTTGAAAAGTGCAATTTTTGGATAATCGCGTGAGGAGAATTTCTTTTCATGAGGAAAGTCCATGCTAGCACAGGCTGTGATGCCTGTAGTGATTGTGCTAGGCGAAACCATAAGCCTAGGGACGAGAAATCGTTACGGCAGTTGAAATGGCTAAGTCCTTGGATAGGCCAGAGTAGACTTGAAAGTGCCACAGTGACGGAGTCTTTCTGGAAACAGAGAGAGTGGAACGCGGTAAACCCCTCAAGCTAGCAACCCAAATTTCGGTCGGGGCATGGAGTACACGGAAACGAACGTAGTACTCTGACTGCTAGCAGCTATAGGCTGTTAGTGGTAGACAGATGATTATCGAAGGGAGTGGTCCTAGTCACTTCTGGAACAAAACATGGCTTATAGAAAATTGCATATAGGTTGGGGCTGAGAAAACTTTCTCAACCTCATTTTTTAAAGTGGACATATAGAAAGGTCTTATAAGACTGAAAATGAAAAAAGAATTTAATTTAATCGCTACTGCTGCAGCGGGCCTTGAGGCTGTTGTGGGACGTGAAGTGCGAGAGTTGGGCTACGATTGTCAGGTTGAAAATGGGCGTGTTCGTTTTCAAGGAGACGCAAGAGCTATTATTGAAACCAACCTCTGGCTTCGGGCAGCAGATCGTATCAAAATCATTGTAGGAAGTTTCCCAGCTAAGACTTTTGAGGAGCTCTTTCAGGGAGTTTTCGCTCTAGATTGGGAACATTATTTACCACTTGGGGCTCGTTTTCCGATTTCGAGAGCCAAATGTGTTAAGTCTAAACTACACAATGAACCCAGTGTTCAGGCAATTTCAAAGAAGGCTGTTGTTAAGAAGTTGCAAAAATACTATGCCCGTCCAGAAGGTGTTCCTCTGATGGAGAATGGTCCTGAGTTTAAGATTGAGGTCTCTATTCTGAAAGACATTGCAACTGTCATGATTGATACGACCGGATCCAGCCTCTTTAAACGTGGCTATCGTACGGAAAAAGGTGGTGCTCCTATCAAGGAAAATATGGCGGCAGCCATTTTGCAACTTTCTAACTGGTATCCAGACAAGCCCTTGATTGATCCAACCTGTGGTTCAGGAACTTTTTGTATCGAAGCAGCTATGATTGCTAGAAAGATGGCTCCTGGTCTTCGTCGCTCTTTTGCTTTTGAGGAATGGAACTGGATTAGCGATCGCTTGATCCAAGAAGTGCGCACAGAGGCAGCTAAGAAAGTGGATCGTGAACTTGAGCTTGATATCATGGGCTGTGATATCGATGCACGTATGGTGGAGATTGCTAAGGCCAATGCTCAGGCAGCAGGGGTTGCAAGAGATATTACCTTTAAGCAGATGCGCGTGCAGGATTTGCGTTCTGACAAAATCAATGGAGTGATTATCTCTAACCCACCTTATGGTGAACGCTTGTCAGACGATGCAGGAGTTACCAAGCTTTATGCTGAGATGGGGCAAGTATTTGCACCGCTGAAAACGTGGAGCAAATTTATCCTAACTAGTGATGAAGCCTTTGAGACCAAGTATGGTAGTCAGGCGGATAAGAAACGTAAGTTGTACAATGGGACCTTAAAAGTTGATTTATATCAATATTTTGGTCAGCGTGTTAAACGTCAGGAAGTAAAGTAGGAAGGAAAACTCATGAGTGAGAAAGGACGTAATCATCATAATGCAGAACATCAAGAAGCTCAATTTGATTTTGATGATGCTAAAGAGCTAACAGTTGGAGAAGCCATGCGAAAAAATGAAGAGGTGGAAGCAGGTGTATTGCCTGGAGATTCTATCTTGGACAAGTATGTGAAAAAACATAAAGATGCAATTGATGCAGATAAGTTTGAAACACGTCAGTTTAGCAAGGATGATTTAGTTGAAAAAGAAGAGGTAGAGGAGACTCAGACTCTGGATAATTTGCTTCAAGAGCTTCGTGAGGATACAGAAGTAACTCCTCCTGATCCAGAAGATGAATTAAGTCAGTTTGATGATTTAGAATTAACACGAGTTTCAGAAGCTCCTCTTGTCGAAGAACTTGAGACGGAAGAGGTACCATTGGTCGGAGCGGAAGAGGTTCCGATACGTTCTCGAGTGACAGATAGTGAAGATGGAAACAGTAAGAAGAAATGGATGCTTTACGGTATTCTAGCAGCTTTAGTGGTTCTTATCCCTGGGACTGCTTATTATGTTTATCGTCAAGTGGCTCGTTCGACCAAGGAAATCCAAACTTCTCAATCAACTACAAATACGCAGTCAGATGTGGAAGAATTCAATAATTTATATGATGCCTTCTATACAGATAGCAACAAAACGGCTTTGAAAAATAGCCAGTTTGATAAACTAAGTCAACTAAAAACCTTACTTGATAAGCTAGAAGGTAGTCGTGAATATACGCTTGCAAAATCTAAGTATGATAGCCTAGCAACTCAAATCAAGGCCATTCAAGATGTCAATGCTCAATTTGAGAAGCCAGCTATTGTGGATGGTGTTTTGGACACTAACGCTAAAGCTAAATCAGATGCTAAATTTACAGATATTAAAACTGGAAATACGGAACTTGATAAAGTGCTAGATAAGGCTATCAGCCTTGGTAAGAGCCAGCAAACAAGTACTTCTAGCTCAAGTTCAAGTGAAACTAGTAGCTCAAGTTCAAGTCAAACAAGCTCAAATACGACTAGTGATACAAGCCCAAGTAGTTCAAATGCTACCTCAAATGAGACTAGAAGTTCTCGTAGTGAAGTCAATATGGGTGTATCAAGTGCAGGAGTCGCTGTTCAAAGAAGTGCCAGTCGTGTTGCCTACAATCAGTCTGCTATTGATGATAGCGATAACTCTGCCTGGGATTTTGCAGATGGTGTCTTGGAACAAATTCTAGCGACTTCACGCTCACGTGGTTATATCACTGGAAATCAATACATCCTTGAACGTGTTAATATTATTAATGGCAATGGCTATTACAACCTCTACAAGCCAGATGGAACCTATCTCTTTACCCTTAACTGTAAGACAGGATACTTTGTTGGAAATGGCGCTGGTCATGCGGATGACTTGGACTACTAAGTAGCCGTTACAAAATTCTTTCTTTTCAAAAGTAAAAATGATAAAATAAAACAAATCAAACAAGAGGAGTGTCAAATGACAAAAGCTAACTTTGGTGTTGTTGGTATGGCCGTAATGGGTCGTAACCTTGCCCTTAATATTGAATCTCGTGGCTATACAGTTGCTATCTACAACCGTAGTAAAGAAAAAACGGAAGATGTGATTGCTTGCCATCCTGAAAAGAACTTTGTACCAAGCTATGACGTTGAAAGTTTTGTAAACTCAATTGAAAAGCCTCGTCGTATCATGCTTATGGTTCAAGCTGGACCTGGTACAGATGCTACTATCCAAGCTCTTCTTCCACACCTTGACAAAGGTGATATCCTGATTGACGGTGGAAACACTTTCTACAAAGATACAATCCGTCGTAGCGAAGAATTGGCAAACTCAGGGATCAATTTTATCGGTACTGGGGTTTCTGGTGGTGAAAAAGGTGCTCTTGAAGGTCCTTCTATCATGCCTGGTGGACAAAAAGAGGCCTACGAATTGGTGGCTGATGTTCTTGAAGAAATCTCAGCTAAAGCACCAGAAGATGGAAAACCATGTGTGACTTACATCGGTCCTGATGGAGCTGGTCACTATGTGAAAATGGTCCACAATGGTATCGAGTATGGTGATATGCAATTGATTGCAGAAAGCTACGATCTTATGCAACACTTGCTTGGGCTTTCAGCTCAAGATATGGCTGAAATCTTTACTGAGTGGAACAAGGGTGAATTGGACAGCTACTTGATTGAAATCACAGCGGATATCTTGAGCCGTAAAGACGATGAAGGTCAAGATGGACCAATCGTAGACTACATTCTTGATGCTGCAGGTAACAAGGGAACTGGTAAATGGACTAGCCAATCAGCTCTTGACCTTGGTGTGCCATTGTCACTCATCACTGAATCAGTATTTGCGCGTTACATTTCAACTTACAAAGAAGAACGTGTACATGCTAGCAAGGTTCTTCCAAAACCAGCTGACTTCAAATTTGAAGGAGACAAGGCTGAGTTGATTGAAAAAATCCGTCAAGCTCTTTACTTCTCAAAAATCATCTCATACGCACAAGGTTTTGCTCAACTGCGTGTAGCTTCTAAAGAAAACAACTGGAACTTGCCATTTGCAGAGATCGCATCTATCTGGCGTGCTGGCTGTATCATCCGTTCTCGTTTCTTGCAAAAGATTACAGATGCCTACAACCGTAATGCAGATCTTGCTAACCTTCTTTTGGATGAGTACTTCTTGGATGTTACTGCTAAATACCAACAAGCAGTGCGTGATATCGTAGCTCTTGCGGTTCAAGCTGGTGTGCCAGTGCCAACTTTCTCAGCAGCTATCACTTACTTTGATAGCTACCGTTCAGCTGACCTTCCAGCTAACTTGATCCAAGCGCAACGTGACTACTTTGGTGCCCACACTTACCAACGTAAAGACAAAGCAGGAACCTTCCATTACTCTTGGTATGACGAAAAATAAGTAGGTTTGTTATGGGGAAACGGATTTTATTACTTGAGAAAGAACGAAATTTAGCTCATTTTTTAAGTTTGGAACTCCAAAAAGAGCAATACCGTGTTGATCAGGTAGAAGAGGGGCAAAAAGCCCTCTCCATGGCTCTCCAGACAAACTATGACTTAATTTTACTGAATGCTCATCTGGGGGGTATGACGGCCCAGGATTTTGCAGACAAACTGAGTCGAACAAAATCAGCCTCAGTGATCATGGTATTGGACCATCGTGAAGAATTGCAAGGGCAGATTGAGACAATCCAACGCTTTGCCGTTTCTTACATCTATAAGCCAGTTATTATTGAGAATTTGGTAGCTCGTATTTCAGCGATTTTCCGAGGTCGGGATTTCATTGACCAACACTGTAGTCAGATGAAGGTTCCAACGTCTTACCGCAATCTGCGTATGGATGTAGAACATCATACCGTTTATCGTGGCGAGGAGATGATTGCTCTGACCCGTCGTGAGTATGACCTTTTGGCTACTCTTATGGGAAGCAAGAAAGTCCTGACTCGTGAGCAGTTGTTGGAAAGCGTATGGAAGTATGAAAGTGCGATCGAAACCAATATCGTGGATGTCTATATCCGTTATCTACGTAGCAAACTTGATGTAAAAGGTCAAAAAAGCTACATTAAAACCGTGCGTGGTGTTGGTTACACCATGCAAGAATAGCAAGCAGTTGCAGTTATGTAACTGCTTTTTTACATGAGTTCTTTATATGTTGACATGCGATTTTGTATTTGCTACAATCAGTTATGGAGGATAGGTCTAATGAAAAAAATAAAAAAATTGATGCAAATTGCATTAGCAGTCTTTTTCTTTGGTTTGCGAGCGACAAGTGCAGTATTGGCGGATGATACTGATTCAGAAGGCTGGCAATTTGTCCAAGAAAATGGTAGAACCTACTACAAGAAGGGGGATCTCAAAGAAACGGCCTGGCGAGTGATTGATGGGAAGACCTATTATTTTGATCATGTATCAGGAGAGATGGTTGTCGGCTGGCAATACATCCCGTTTCCATCTAAAGGGAGTACCATTGGTCCTTACCCTAATGGTATGAGGTTGGAATTGATGCCAATGCCAAGATGGTACTACTTTAACCAAGATGGGATTCTTCAAGAATTTGTTGGCAAGCAAGTTTTAGAAGCAAAAACTGCTACCAATACCAACAAACACCATGGTGAACAATATAATAGTCCAGCAGAGAAACGAGTCTATTATTTTGAAGATCAACGTAGTTATCACACTTTAAAAACTGGTTGGATTTATGATGAGGGGCATTGGTATTATTTACAAAAGAGTGGTGGCTTTGATACTCGTATCGACAGTTTAACGGTTGGGGAGCCAGTGCGTGGCTGGAGCAATGATAACCCAACTTGGTACTATCTCGATCCAACAACTGCTACAATGCAAACTGGTTGGAAACAACTTGGCAATAAGTGGTACTACCTCCGTTCATCAGGAGCTATGGCAACCGGTTGGTATCAGGAAGGCTCCACTTGGTATTATTTAGATGTTCAAAATGGTGATATGAAAACTGGCTGGCAATACCTTGGTAACAAGTGGTACTATCTCCGTTCATCAGGAGCTATGGTCACTGGTTGGTTCCAAGTTAATGGTAAATGGTACTATGCCTATAGCTCAGGTGCCTTAGCAGTGAATACGACCGTAGATGGCTATTCTGTCAATTATAATGGCGAATGGGTTCAATAATGAAAGAGGCGATTGTGAAGGAAACAATCGCTTTTTTTGTGAAAATATAATAAAATAGATAGGAGAGAATAAATACTTGTAGGAAAAAATAATACTCTTCGAAAATCTCTTCAAACCACGTCAGCGTCGCCTTACCGTAGCTATGGTTACTGACTTCGTCAGTTCTATCCACAACCTCAAAACAGTGTTTTGAGCAACCTGCGGCTAGCTTCCTAGTTTGCTTTTTGATTTTCATTGAGTATGAGACGGCTTTTTCGTCTAGTAAAAGGTAAATATGATAAAAAAAGTTGGTGTTGGTCAGGCACATAGTAAGATTATTTTAATAGGAGAGCATGCGGTCGTTTACGGTTATCCTGCTATTTCCTTGCCACTTTTGGAGGTGGAAGTGACTTGTAAGGTGGTCCCTGCTGAAAGTCCTTGGCGTCTCTATGAGGAGGATACCTTGTCCATGGCGGTCTATGCTTCACTGGAGTATTTGGAGATCACGGAGGCCTGCATTCGCTGTGAGATTGACTCGGCTATCCCTGAGAAGCGAGGAATGGGTTCGTCAGCTGCTATCAGCATAGCGGCTATACGTGCTGTATTTGACTACTATCAAGCAAATCTACCTCATGATGTACTAGAAATCTTGGTCAATCGGGCGGAGATGATTGCTCATATGAATCCAAGTGGTTTGGATGCTAAGACCTGTCTCAGTGACCAGCCTATTCGCTTTATCAAGAACGTTGGATTTACAGAGCTTAAGATGGACCTATCCGCCTATTTGGTGATTGCTGACACGGGCGTGTATGGTCACACTCGTGAAGCCATCCAAGTAGTTCAAAGTAAGGGGAAGGATGCCCTACCGTTTTTGCATGCCCTAGGAGAATTGACCCAGCAAGCAGAAAATGCGATTTTACAAAAAGATGCTGAGGGGCTGGGGCAAATCCTCAGTCAAGCGCATTTACATTTAAAAGAAATTGGTGTCAGTAGTCCTGAGTCAGATTCTTTGGTTGAAACGGCTCTTAACCATGGTGCTCTGGGTGCTAAGATGAGTGGTGGTGGGCTAGGAGGCTGTATTATCGCCTTGGCAGTCAATTTGACTCAAGCTCAAGAACTAGCAGAAAGATTAGAAGAGAAAGGAGCTGTACAGACATGGATCGAGAGCCTGTAACAGTACGTTCTTACGCGAATATTGCCATTATCAAATATTGGGGAAAGAAAAAAGAAAAAGAGATGATACCTGCTACTAGCAGCATCTCTCTGACTTTGGAAAATATGTACACGGAGACGACCTTGTCGCCTCTACCGACGACTGCGACTGCTGATGCCTTTTTTATCAATGGTCAGCTACAAAATGAGGCAGAGCATGCCAAGATGAGTAAGATTATTGATCGCTATCGTCCAGCTGGTGAGGGCTTTGTCCGTATCGATACTCAAAACAATATGCCAACCGCAGCAGGTCTGTCCTCAAGTTCTAGTGGTTTGTCTGCCTTGGTCAAGGCTTGTAATGCTTATTTCAAGCTTGGTTTGAATCGGAGCCAGTTGGCGCAGGAGGCTAAGTTTGCCTCAGGCTCTTCTTCTCGGAGTTTTTATGGACCATTAGGTGCCTGGGACAAGGATAGCGGAGAGATTTACCCGGTAGAGACAGACCTGAAACTAGCTATGATGATGTTGGTGCTAGAGGACAAGAAAAAACAAATCTCTAGCCGTGATGGGATGAAACTTTGTGTGGAAACTTCGACGACTTTTGACGACTGGGTGCGTCAGTCTGAGAAAGACTATCAGGATATGCTGGTTTATCTCAAGGAAAATGATTTTGCCAAGGTTGGGGAATTAACGGAGAAAAATGCCCTGGCTATGCACGCTACGACCGAAACAGCATCACCAGCTTTTTCTTATCTGACTGATGCGACTTATGAAGCCATGGACTTTGTTCGTCAGCTTCGTGAACAAGGAGAAGCCTGTTACTTTACCATGGATGCTGGTCCCAATGTCAAGGTCCTCTGTCAAGAGGAAGACTTGGAGCATTTATCTGAAATCTTCGGTCAACATTACCGCTTAATTGTGTCAAAAACAAAGGATTTGAGCCAAGATGATTGCTGTTAAAACTTGCGGAAAACTCTATTGGGCAGGTGAATATGCTATTTTAGAGCCAGGGCAGTTGGCCTTGATAAAAGCCATCCCCATCTATATGAAGGGCGAGATTGCTTTTTCTGATAGTTACCGTATCTACTCAGATATGTTTGATTTCGCAGTGGATTTGACGCCAAATCCTGACTATAGCTTGATTCAAGAAACGGTTGCTTTAGTGCAAGATTTCCTCGTTCATCGTGGGCAGACCTTACGACCATTTTCTCTAGAAATCCGAGGAAAAATGGAACGAGAAGGGAAAAAGTTTGGTTTAGGTTCTAGTGGCAGCGTCGTTGTCTTGGTTGTCAAGGCTTTACTAGCTCTATATGATATTACGGTTGATACGGAGCTCTTGTTCAAGCTGGCTAGTGCCGTCCTACTCAAGTGCGGTGACAATGGTTCTATGGGGGACCTTGCCTGTATTGTGGCAGAGGATTTAGTTCTCTACCAG
Organism: Streptococcus sp. LQJ-218; assembly: GCF_003428885.1. GTDB lineage: Bacteria > Bacillota > Bacilli > Lactobacillales > Streptococcaceae > Streptococcus. The sequence continues at coordinate 44,505 of NZ_QQRU01000005.1, read as the reverse complement.
TCTTTTGATCGCCAGAAGGTGGCTGCGTGGTTGGAAGAAGAAAACTTGGCGACTATTTTAGAGCGTGATTGGGGCTTTTCTATTTCACAAGTAAAACCAGCTCTAGAGTGTGATTTCCTAGTGGGATGGACCAAGGAAGTGGCTGTATCGAGTCACATGGTCCAGCAAATCAAGCAAAATATCAATCAGGATTTCTTAACTTCCTCAAATGAAACGATAGCTGCTTTAGTAGAAGCCTTGGAGCAGGGGAAAGTAGAAAAAATCATCGAGCAGGTGGAAACAGCCAGCAAGCTCTTAGAAGGCTTGAGCACAGATATTTACACACCTTCGCTTAGACAACTGAAAGAAGCCAGTCAAGATTTGCAGGCCGTTGCCAAGAGTAGCGGTGCTGGTGGTGGTGATTGTGGTATTGCCTTGAGTTTTGATGAGCAATCAACTGAAACCCTAAAAAACCGTTGGGCCGATCTGGGGATTGAGCTCTTATACCAAGAAAGGATAGGACATGACGACAAATCGTAAGGACGAGCATATCCGCTATGCCCTTGAGCAGAAAAGTTCTTATAATAGCTTTGATGAGGTCGAGTTGATTCATTCTTCCTTGCCTCTTTACGACCTGGATGAAATCGATCTGTCAACAGAGTTTGCTGGTCGAAAGTGGGACTTTCCTTTTTATATCAATGCTATGACAGGTGGAAGCGATAAGGGAAGAGAAATCAATCAAAAGCTGGCTCAGGTGGCGGAAGCCTGTGGTATTTTGTTTGTAACGGGTTCTTATAGTGCGGCTCTCAAAGATCCATCAGATGCCTCTTTTTCTGTCAAGACTAGTCATCCAAATCTCCTTCTTGGAACCAATATTGGATTGGACAAGCCTGTTGATTTAGGCCTTCAGACTGTAGATGAGATGACCCCTCTTCTCCTGCAGGTGCATGTCAATGTCATGCAGGAATTGCTCATGCCCGAGGGAGAAAGAAGGTTCAGAAGTTGGCAATCGCATCTAGCAGACTACGGCAAGCAAATCCCCGTTCCGATTGTCCTAAAAGAAGTGGGCTTTGGAATGGATGTGAAGACCATCGAAAGAGCCTATGAACTGGGTGTTCGTACAGTGGATCTATCGGGTCGTGGTGGCACCAGCTTTGCTTATATCGAAAACCGTCGCAGTGGTCAACGTGATTACCTCAATCAATGGGGCCAGTCTACCATGCAAGCCCTTCTCAATGCCCAAGACTGGAAAGACAAGGTCCAACTCTTGGTCAGTGGAGGGGTTCGGAATCCGCTGGATATGATTAAGTGCTTGGTCTTTGGTGCCAAGGCTGTAGGACTGTCACGTACCGTTCTGGAATTGATTGAAACCTACACAGCTGAAGAAGTGATCGGCATTGTCCAAGGCTGGAAAGAGGATTTACGCTTGATTATGTGTGCTCTTAATTGTGCAAGTATAGCAGATTTGCAAAAAGTAGACTATCTTCTTTATGGAAAATTAAAAGAAGCAAATGATCAGATGAAAAAGGCGTAACCAGCGCCTTTTTTCCATCTTCAGACCGAGGTGACTTTTTTGAATTGTGATAAAATAGAAGGGAGAGGATGAACCTATGAGAAAATTTAAAATCTTTTTATTTATCGAAGCCTGTCTTTTGACAGGAGCTCTGATTTTGATGGTATCAGAGCATTTTTCGCGTGTTCTGCTGATTCTATTCCTCTTTTTGCTTTTGATTCGCTATTACACTGGTAAAGAGGGCAATAATCTTCTTTTAGTAGTGGCAAGCATTCTCTTCTTTTTCATCGTCATGCTCAATCCTTTTGTGATTCTAGCTATTTTTGTTGCGGTTATCTATAGTCTCTTTCTTCTTTATCCGATGATGAACCAGGAAAAAGAGCAGACCAATTTGGTTTTTGAAGAGGTGGTAACGGTTAAGAAGGAGAAAAATCGTTGGTTTGGAAATCTCCATCATTTTTCAAGCTACCAGACTTGCCAGTTTGATGATATCAATCTCTTTCGTCTCATGGGCAAGGATACCATTCATCTGGAGAGGGTCATCTTAACCAATCACGATAATGTCATTATCCTTAGAAAGATGGTAGGAACGACTAAAGTCATTGTACCTGTAGATGTGGAAGTCAGTCTTAGCGTTAACTGTCTCTATGGAGATTTGACTTTTTTCAACCAGCCCAAGCGAGCCCTTCGAAATGAACACTATCATCAAGAAACAAGAGACTATCTCAAGAGTAACAAGAGTGTCAAGATTTTCTTGACCACTATGATCGGGGATGTGGAGGTGGTCAGAGGATGAAAAAACAAGCTTATGTAATGATTGCTCTCACCTCCATCTTGTTTGTCTTATTTCTCTCCCACAGCTTGCTGGACATCCTTGACTTGGACTGGTCTATTTTCTTGCACGATGTCGAAAAAACAGAAAAATTTGTCTTTTTGTTGTTGGTATTCAGCATGTCCATGACCTTTCTCTTAGCCTTGTTTTGGCGAGGTATCGAAGAGCTATCTCTAAGAAAAACGCAGGCTAATCTTAAGCGTTTATTGGCAGGTCAAGAAGTGGTTCAGGTTGCAGATCCAGATTTGGATGCCAGTTTCAAGTCCTTGTCAGGTAAACTTAACCTCTTGACAGAAGCTCTTCAAAAGGCTGAAAATCACAGCATTGCTCAGGAAGAGGAAATCGTCGAGAAGGAACGAAAGCGGCTTGCTCGGGATTTGCACGATACAGTCAGTCAGGAGTTATTTGCAGCTCACATGATTTTGTCAGGTGTCAGTCAGCAGGCTTTGAAATTGGATAGAGAAAAGATGCAGATCCAGTTGCAGAGCGTCACAGCTATTTTAGAAACTGCCCAGAAGGATTTGCGGGTTTTAGTCTTGCATTTGCGGCCTGTTGAACTGGAGCAGAAGAGTTTGGTAGAGGGAATTCAAATTCTCTTAAAAGAGCTTGAGGACAAGAGTGATCTCAAGGTTGGTTTCAAGGAAAATATCACGAAATTGCCTAAGAAAATCGAGGAGCATATCTTCCGTATCCTGCAAGAGTTAATCAGCAATACCCTCCGCCATGCCCAGGCATCTTGTCTGGATGTCTATCTCTATCAGTTAGATTTTGAATTGCAACTGAAAGTGGTGGATAATGGGATTGGTTTCCAGTTAGATAGTTTAGATGACCTGAGTTATGGACTCCGTAATATCAAGGAGCGAGTCGAAGATATGGCAGGGACGGTTCAGCTTTTGACAGCTCCTAAGCAAGGGCTGGCAGTTGACATCCGCATTCCCCTGCTTGATAAGGAATGATAAAGGAGTAAAGATGAAAATTTTACTAGTAGATGACCATGAAATGGTCCGATTGGGCTTGAAAAGCTATTTTGACCTCCAAGACGATGTAGAAGTTGTGGGTGAGGCAGCCAATGGGGCTCAAGGCATTGAGTTAGCCTTGGAATTGCGTCCAGATGTTATTGTCATGGATATTGTCATGCCGGAGATGAATGGGATTGATGCGACCTTGGCCATCCTCGAAGAATGGCCTGAAGCTAAGATTTTGATTGTGACTTCTTATTTGGACAATGAAAAAATCATGCCGGTCTTAAATGCAGGTGCTAGGGGATATATGCTCAAGACTTCTAGTGCAGACGAACTACTCCATGCAGTCCGTAAGGTTGCTGCTGGTGAGTTGGCTATTGAGCAAGAAGTCAGCAAGAAGGTCGAATACCAGCGCAATCACATAGAACTACATGAGGACTTGACTGCGCGTGAACGAGATGTTCTTCAACTCATCGCCAAGGGCTACGAAAATCAGCGTATCGCAGATGAACTTTTTATCTCTCTCAAGACGGTCAAGACCCATGTGTCTAATATCCTAGCCAAGCTGGAGGTCAGTGATCGCACCCAGGCAGCAGTTTATGCTTTTCAACATCACTTGGTCGGGCATGAGGACTTTTAATAGTTATGTAAAAACAATATTGGAGAAGTGACTGAATTTAGTATCAAAGAAGCAAGCAACTAGCTCCCCCATCATTGAAAAGCGCAGTCATTACTTGAAAAAATTCGCTCATTTATGTTATAATAGACTGTATTTAAAAAATTTTAAGGAGAAATGACAGAATGTCTGTATCATTTGAAAACAAAGAAACAAACCGTGGTGTCTTGACTTTCACTATCTCTCAAGACCAAATCAAACCAGAATTGGACCGTGTCTTCAACTCAGTAAAGAAATCTCTTAATGTTCCAGGTTTCCGTAAAGGTCATCTTCCACGTCCTATCTTTGACAAGAAATTTGGTGAAGAGTCACTTTACCAAGATGTTATGAATGCTCTTTTGCCAAACGCTTATGAAGCAGCTGTTAAAGAAGCTGGTCTTGAAGTCGTTGCACAACCAAAAATTGACGTAACATCAATGGAAAAAGGTCAAGATTGGGTTATCACTGCAGAAGTTGTTACAAAACCTGAAGTTAAATTGGGTGACTACAAAAACCTTGAAGTATCAGTTGATGTAGAAAAAGAAGTAACTGACGCTGACGTTGAAGAGCGTATCGAACGTGAACGCAACAACTTGGCTGAATTGGTGATCAAAGAAGCTGCTGCTGAAAACGGCGATACTGTTGTTATCGACTTCGTTGGTTCTATCGACGGTGTTGAATTTGACGGCGGAAAAGGTGAAAACTTCTCACTAGGACTTGGTTCAGGTCAATTCATTCCTGGTTTCGAAGACCAATTAGTTGGACATTCAGCTGGTGAAACTGTTGATGTTATCGTAACATTCCCAGAAGACTATCAAGCAGAAGACCTTGCAGGTAAAGAAGCTAAATTCGTAACAACTATCCACGAAGTAAAAGCTAAAGAAGTTCCAGCTCTTGATGATGAACTTGCAAAAGACATCGACGAAGAAGTGGAAACACTTGCTGAATTGAAAGAAAAATACCGCAAAGAGTTAGCTGAAGCTAAAGAAGAAGCTTACAAAGATGCCGTTGAAGGTGCAGCAATTGATAAAGCTGTAGAAAACGCTGAAATCGTAGAACTTCCAGAAGAAATGATACACGAAGAAGTTCACCGCTCAGTAAACGAATTCCTTGGAAACTTGCAACGTCAAGGTATCAATCCTGACATGTACTTCCAAATCACTGGAACTACTCAAGAAGACCTTCACAAACAATACGAGGCAGAAGCTGAGTCACGTACGAAGACTAACCTTGTTATCGAAGCAGTTGCCAAAGCTGAAGGATTTGATGCTTCAGAAGAAGAAATCCAAAAAGAAATCGAGCAATTGGCTGCAGATTACAACATGGAAGTGGCTCAAGTTCAAAACTTACTTTCAGCTGATATGTTGAAACACGACATCACAATCAAAAAAGCTGTTGAATTGATTACAAGCACAGCAACAGTTAAATAATCTTAATAGACAAAAATCCCACCTGATTAGGTGGGTTTTCTTGTGCACTATTTTTCAAAAATCTCTTTGAGGTCTGCGTCTGTAATCCCAATCATGGCTGGAATATTAGACCAGTTGTCTTCGGTTAGAATGTAGGATTGTTCAGAATCTGTTGAAGTTGTAATATCGGTAGCAAGTTGGTTTGTTTCCTCGGCATTCTCCATTAGGTCAGCGAAGCGTTCAATCAGATAGGTTTTTCGGGCTGTTCCGATGTGTTGGGTAGCATAGTCGAAAGCCTGTAATTCGCCTAGTAAGATAAGCTTGCTTTTGGCGCGTGTAATAGCTGTATAGATAAGATTGCGCTCCAGCATACGCCTGCTAGCACTGGTGATAGGTAGGATAACAACAGGGAACTCACTTCCTTGGGACTTATGGATACTCATGGCATAGGCCAAGCGAATCTTGTACCATTCGTTACGTGGGTAATAGACCTCATTGCCATCAAAATCAATGACAATCTCGTCTTGTTTCGACTCCGTGTATTTACCAGGAATCAGGTCTGTGATAGCTCCCAAATCTCCATTAAAGACATTGATTTCAGCATCGTTGACCAAATGAATGACCTTGTCTCCCTTACGATAGTGACACTGGGGAGCTTCAAAACTGAGTTGATCTTTTTGTGGTGGATTGAGAAGGTTTTGCATGAGCTGATTGATAGCATCAATCCCTGCTGTCCCTCGGTACATGGGAGCCAGAACCTGAATATCACGAGCAGGGATGCCACTTCTGAGGGCTGCGCCTAAAATCTTTTCAATAGTAGCAGGAATATGGCCACTAGCAATTTCAAAGTAGGAACGATCTGCTTTTTTCTGGGTGAAATCGGCTGGCAAGATGCCCTGTCGAATCTGGCTAGCTAGGGTGACGATGGTTGATTCTTCGCTTTGCCGGTAAATTTTTTCCAAACGAGTCTGAGGAATCAAAGGAATATGAAGCAGATCCGCTAGAACCTGTCCAGGGCTGACAGAAGGCAACTGATCGCTATCACCTACGATGAGGATCTTACTGTTAGAAGAGATGTTGGAGAAGAGTTGATTAGCCAGCCAAGTATCCACCATGGAAAATTCATCCACGATGATAAAGTCAGCATCCAGATAATCTTCCAGATGACTGGTATCATCGTCCCCTGTCATTCCTAAATGACGGTGTATGGTCGCGCTAGGCAAGCCTGTCAATTCATTCATGCGCCGAGCAGCTCGTCCAGTTGGAGCAGCAAGAAGAATCGGCAAGTTGCTTTTTTTCCTGAGATCAAGTCCTTCTAAAAGAGCATAAACAGCGATGATCCCATTGATAACAGTTGTTTTACCAGTACCAGGCCCACCTGTCAGGATAAAGACCTTATTTTGGATAGCGTCGCAGATAGCCTGTTTTTGAATGCTATCATACTCAATCTCCAGATCTTCTTCGACAGTAGCGATATGTTTTTGAATGATTTCTAAATCATGACTCTTCTGTTTTCCTTTTTCAAGGATACGAACCAAGTGACTGCGGATACCTTCCTCAGCGAAAAAGAGGCTGTTGTCAAAAATCTTGGTATCAATCTGCTGAACCTTGTCTTCTTCGATTAGGTAGGAGAGTTCTTGGGCTACTTGGCTGGGGTCCAATTCCACGGGACGGGATGATTCAAGAAGGTTGAGGGTTTGTTCTAACAAGTCTCTAGCTTCCATATAGGTATCTCCTGTCTCCATGCAACCTTGAAAGAGACTATGGACAAGACCCGCACGGAAGCGTTCAGGAGCTTGACTTTCGATACCTAGTTCTTCCGCTAATTGGTCAGCAATGGTAAATCCCAATCCCTTGATATCCTCAACCAGTTGGTAGGGATAATTTTCAACCACATCAAGGGTTTCTTCCTTGTAAACGTCTTGAATCTGAAAGGCTAGTTTATTGGGGATGCCGTAGTTGGCTAGTTTGGCCAAGATCATCTCCGTTCCGTAGTTGAGACGAAGAGTGGAGACGAAAGCCTCGCGATTTTTGGCAGATAGTCCTGCGATGCCTTCTAGCTTTTCTGGGTGTTGCAGAATTTCGTCAATGGTATTGTCACCATAGATGTCCACGATTTTCTGTGCTGTCTTGAGACCAATTCCCTTGAAATGGCTACTTGAAAAGTACTTAACCAAGCCCTTGCTAGTTGGTTTTGCGCGTTCATACCGGCTGATTTGTAGTTGTTCCCCATACTTGGTGTGCTGGACAATTTGTCCCCAAAAAGTATAGTCTTCTCCCTCAATCACGTCGGCCATAGTACCGGTGACAATAATTTCAAAATCATCAAAATCTTCTGCGTCCGTATCTTCGATTTCTAGGAGGAGGATGCGATAAAAATTGCTGGGATTTTCAAAAATAATCCGTTCAATGGTTCCTGAAAAATAAACTTCCATAAGATTCCTTTGCATAAATAGGTGAGAGTTAATACTCTTCGAAAATCTCTTCAAACCACGTCAGCTTCGCCTTACCGTATATATGTTACTGACTTCGTCAGTTCTATCTACAACCTCAAAGCAGTGCTTTGAGCAACCTACGGCTAGCTTTCTAGTTTGCTCTTTGATTTTCATTGAGTATAACTTTGTTTCTATCTTAATCAAACTGGATAGTGAATAATCACTTCTCACGATAGAAGAAGAGGCTGAGATTGGTGATTCTCGGCCTCTTCGATTTCTTAAAATGTTCCGATACGGGTGATTGGCCAGAAGCGGAATTTAGCTTCTCCTGTGATATCTTTTGCTTTGAAGGTACCTACGTGGCGGCTGTCGCTCGAAACCAAGCGGTCGTCTCCAAGGAGAAGGTATTCTCCTTCTGGGACAGTAAAGCTAAAGTTGGTATTGTAGTTGACATCAACGGTGAAGGCTTGGGCTTTTTCAGCAATACTTCTAAAGAAAGTGCCTTTATTTCCTTCAAATCCCTTGCCTGAGTAGGTGCTTTGGAGTTTGTCATCCTTGAAGCGTTTGATATAGTCAGCTAGGTAAGGTTCATCTGTCTCTTTGTCATTGATGTAAAGTTTATCATTTTCGTAACGGATAGTATCTCCTGGCATACCGATTACACGTTTGACAATGTCCTTATTGCCGTCTTCCTCATGGGCCACCACGATATCAAATCGGTCAATAGGGAGGTGTTTGACCACAAAGAGGATTTCGCCATCCGCTAGGGTAGGATCCATGGAATGTCCTTCTACGCGAACATTGCTCCAAAAAAAGATACGACTTAAAGCTAGTAATGACAGAATTAGGAGGAACAATCCCCACTCTTTTAAGAAATTTTTAAATGAATTCATAACTTACCTTTCTAAGCGTTTTTTCGCTTTTTCAGTATTTTTAAAGTGCAGTTTGGCGCAGAAATTGAGTCCCTGCATTCCATAGGCCTGCAAAATCTGGCTAGCCACCTTATCAGAAGCCGTTCCAGCTCCACTTGGAAGTTGATAGCCCAGCTCTCGTCCCAGATTTTCAAGATTTTCCAGAAAGAGATCACGCGCAATGATGGAAGAAACAGCTACAGCCAAGTATTTGCCCTCAGCCTTTTCTTCTAGGCTGATCGGATTGCTGAAGCGATTGGCCTCTTGTGCCAAATACTTGTCATAATTTTTAGCACTGGTAAAGGCATCAATCACAATTTTCTCAGGCTGAATGCCTTTTTGAAGGAGGAGATAGATAGCCTGATTATGGAGGGCTACCTTAACCGAAACAGCATTGTAGCGGTCTCCGATGACCTCGTTGTACTTGCTGGGTGAGAGAAGGAGTGCCTGATGCTGGATTTTTTCCTTGAGGATAGGGGCAATCTGACGAATCTTTTGGTCGGTCAGAGTTTTAGAATCTCCCACATCGAGTTTTCGCAAGAAGTCATGCTGGTCAGGTGTGACAAAGGAAGCCACTACTGCAAGCCCACCAAAGTAGGAACCATTCCCCACTTCATCTGTCCCAATTAAAGGGAAATTTTGTCCCCTGTTTTCCTCTACAACTTGATAGCCAAAGAAACTGGCGTATTTCTCAGCTCCCTCCCCCTGAAGCAAGACCTTTCCAGAAGTATAGATAGAAACTGTAGCTTGAGGTAATCGTAAAAAGTAGCGAATATAGGGATTCTTGCTGGGAGCCAGACTGGTTTGATAGTGTTCAAGAAAAGCCTGGATCTCCTTTTCGCTTGGTGTGAGTGTTATACTTGCCATAGTTTCTATTGTACCATAAAAGCAGGCAAATTTGTAAAAACTGACAAAGTTCGCGAATTTTGGTATAATACAGTGAGGTGAATTTTATGGCAAATCTAAATAGATTCAAATTTACATTCGGGAAAAAATCATTAACCTTGACAACCGAGCATGATAATCTCTTTATGGAGGAAATCGCCAAGGTTGCGACAGAAAAATACCAAGCAATTAAAGAACAAATGCCAAGTGCAGACGATGAAACCATCGCTCTTTTGTTGGCAGTCAACTGTTTGTCAACTCAACTCAGCCGTGAGATTGAATTTGATGATAAGGAGCAAGAATTAGAAGAACTCCGTCACAAGCTTGTGACTTGCAAGCAAGAACAGAGTAAAGTTGAGGATTCCTTATGATTTCAATCCTTCTTCTATTGGTCTTGGCTTGGGGATTTTATATCGGCTATCGGAGAGGCCTGCTCTTACAGGTTTATTACTTGATTTCAGCCATGGCATCTGCTTTTGTGGCTGGCCAGTTTTACAAGGGACTTGGAGAGCAATTCCATTTGCTGGTCCCTTATGCAAATCCGCAGGAAGGTCAGGGGACTTTCTTTTTCCCATCGGATAAACTCTTTCAGTTGGATAAGGTCTTTTACGCAGGAATTGGCTACTTACTTGTATTTGGGATTGTCTATAGCATCGGTCGTTTGCTTGGTCTCCTCTTACACTTACTTCCTAGTAAAAAACTAGGTGGCAAGTTGTTCCAAGTTTCAGCAGGGATTTTGTCCATGTTGGTGACCTTATTTGTCTTGCAGATGGCCTTGACAATCTTAGCGACCATCCCCATGGCAGCTATACAAAATCCTCTTGAAAAGAGTATCGTCGCAAAACATATCATCCAGAGCATACCAGTAACAACCAGTTGGCTCAAACAAATCTGGGTGACAAATTTAATCGGATAAAAAGGGCAGGAGTTTTCCTAGCCCTTTGTTTACAGATTTGACTCGAATCTATCAGAATGTAAAAAGCTACTATTCTTCGAAAATCTCTTCAAACCACGTCAGCTTCCATCTGCAACCTCAAAACACTGTTTTGAGCAACCTGTGGCTAGCTCCCTAGTTTGCTCTTTGATTTTCATTGAGTATACCAGACCTAGACATTCAAAGACAAGGAAATAAAGATGAACAAGAAAATACTAGAAACATTAGAGTTCAATAAGGTCAAGGCCTTGTTTGAACCTCATTTGTTGACCGAGCAGGGCTTGGAGCAACTGAGACAGCTAGTTCCGACTGCCAAAGCAGATAAAATCAAACAGGCCTTTGCTGAGATGAAGGAAATGCAGGCTCTTTTTGTTGAGCAACCGCATTTCACTATTCTCTCAACCAAGGAAATTGCAGGAGTTTGCAAACGATTGGAGATGGGGGCGGACCTCAATATCGAGGAGTTCCTGCTCTTGAAGCGCGTGCTTCTTTCTAGCAGAGAACTGCAAAGTTTTTATGCCAATCTGGAAAATGTCAGTTTGGAAGAATTAGCCCTTTGGTTTGAGAAATTACATGATTTTCCGCAATTACAAGGAAATCTCCAAGCCTTTAATGATGCAGGTTTCATTGAAAATTTTGCCAGTGAAGAATTAGCGCGCATTCGCAGGAAAATTCAAGATAGCGAGCGTCAGGTACGCGATGTTTTACAGGACCTACTTAAGCAAAAAACGCAGATGTTGACAGAAGGAATCATTGCTAGCAGAAATGGCCGTCAGGTTTTACCTGTCAAAAACACCTACCGCAATAAGATTGCTGGTGTCGTTCATGATATTTCTGCTAGTGGAAATACCGTCTATATCGAACCCCGTGAGGTGGTTAAACTGAGCGAAGAAATTGCCAGTTTGCGAGTAGACGAGCGTTATGAAATGCTTCGCATTCTCCAAGAAATTTCTGAGCGTGTTCGCCCTCATGCGGCTGAGATTGCCAATGACGCTTGGATTATCGGTCATCTGGACTTGATTCGTGCCAAGGTCCGCTTTATTCAAGAAAGGCAAGCAGTCGTACCTCAGCTATCTGAAAATCAAGAGATTCAATTGCTTCATGTCTACCATCCTTTGGTCAAAAATGCCGTCGCAAATGATGTCCATTTTGGCCAAGATTTAACAGCCATTGTCATTACAGGTCCCAATACAGGTGGGAAAACTATCATGCTCAAAACTCTGGGTTTGACGCAGGTTATGGCTCAGTCTGGTTTGCCGATTTTAGCAGATAAGGGAAGTCGTGTTGGTATTTTTGAAGAAATCTTTGCTGATATTGGCGATGAGCAATCTATTGAGCAGAGCTTGTCTACCTTTTCTAGCCACATGACCAATATCGTGGATATTCTTAGCAAGGTCAACCAACATTCGCTCTTACTCTTGGATGAGTTGGGAGCTGGTACAGACCCTCAAGAAGGAGCCGCTCTTGCCATGGCTATTCTGGAAGACCTTCGCCTGCGTCAAGTCAAGACCATGGCGACGACCCACTATCCAGAGCTCAAGGCCTATGGTATCGAGACAGCCTTTGTGCAGAATGCCAGCATGGAGTTTGATACTGCAACTCTACGCCCGACCTATCGCTTTATGCAGGGCGTGCCTGGTCGAAGCAATGCCTTTGAAATCGCTAAACGTCTAGGCCTATCTGAAGTCATCGTAGGGGATGCCAGCCAGCAGGTCGATCAGGACAATGATGTCAACCGAATTATTCAACAATTGGAAGAGCAGATGCTGGAAAGTCGCAAACGTTTGGACAATATCCGTGAGGTGGAGCAAGAAAATCTCAAGATGAACCGTGCTCTCAAAAAGCTTTATAATGAGCTTAATCGTGAAAAGGAAACGGAGCTCAATAAAGCGCGTGAGCAAGCTGCTGAGATTGTTGACTTGGCTCTGACTGAAAGTGACGATATTTTAAAAAATCTTCACAGTAAATCTCAACTGAAACCGCACGAGATTATCGAAGCCAAGGCTAAACTCAAAAAATTAGCCCCTGAAAAAGTAGACCTTTCTAAAAATAAGGTCCTCCAAAAAGCCAAGAAAAAACGAGCTCCAAAGGTGGGAGATGATATCGTGGTTCTCAGTTATGGCCAGCGTGGTACCTTGACCAGTCAACTCAAGGACGGCCGCTGGGAAGCCCAGGTCGGCTTGATTAAGATGAACTTAGAAGAGAAAGAGTTTGACCTCGTTCAAGCCCAGCAAGAAAAGCAAGTTAAGAAGAAACAGGTCAATGTCGTGAAACGAACTTCTGGTCGTGGCCCACAAGCCAGACTGGACCTTCGAGGCAAGCGTTATGAAGAGGCTATGAATGAGCTAGATGCCTTTATCGACCAAGCCTTGCTTAATAATATGGCTCAAGTTGATATCATCCATGGTATCGGAACAGGTGTCATCCGTGAAGGTGTCACCAAATATCTACAAAGAAACAAGCATGTCAAGAGTTTCGGCTATGCCCCACAAAATGCTGGAGGCAGTGGCGCGACTATTGTGACCTTTAAAGGATAGCAGTATTCTGGACTTTACAGAGTAAAAATTGTTGAACTAATTTTTACGAATAAACACATTGACAAAAGCCAACATTTTTTGTAAAATAAGAATCAATTAAATACCAACACCGAATGAAGTTTAATAGAAGTGGGGAATCGTTTGATTTTCCATGACTGTAAATGGACGGAACTCTGGAGAGACCGTAAAGGCACCGAAGGGGCAAGGCAGGTAACTGCTCAAACTCTCAGGTAAAAGGACAGAGCTAGGATAGACCGCTTTTTTAGCATTTATCTAAGCATTCCAGAGTACATGTATCTTGCATGTGCTCTTTCTTTTGGGGTTGAAAAGATAGGAGAATGAAATGTTAGAATTGCTTAAATCAATCGATGCTTTGGCTTGGGGCCCACCTCTTTTGATTTTATTGGTCGGGACAGGGATTTACCTAACTACCCGTCTAGAACTCTTGCAGGTTTTGCGTCTGCCCAAGGCCTTCCAGCTTATTTTTACTAAGGACACGGGGCATGGCGATGTATCCAGTTTTGCTGCCTTGTGTACAGCCCTCGCAGCAACAGTTGGTACGGGAAATATTATCGGGGTGGCGACAGCTATCAAGGTCGGTGGTCCAGGAGCTCTCTTTTGGATGTGGATGGCCGCTTTCTTTGGAATGGCTACCAAGTATGCGGAAGGCCTCTTGGCGATTAAATACCGCACAAAGGACGACCATGGTGCAGTAGCGGGAGGTCCCATGCATTATATCCTTCTGGGGATGGGAGAAAAGTGGCGACCACTTGCTATCTTTTTTGCCCTGGCAGGTGTATTAGTAGCTTTGCTGGGAATTGGGACCTTTACCCAAGTCAACTCGATTACAGAATCTATCCAAAATACAACCGCTATTTCGCCAGCTATCACCACTCTCGTCTTGTCTGTGTTTGTAGCGATTGCAGTCTTTGGTGGCCTCAAGTCCATTTCAAAGATTTCAACTACTGTTGTTCCTTTTATGGCTATCATTTATATTTTAGGGACTCTTACAGTTATTTTCCTTAATATCGGGAAAATTCCTGCCACAATCGCTTTAATCTTGACATCAGCTTTTAGTCCGGTTGCTGCAGTAGGTGGATTTGCTGGTGCTAGCATTCGGATGGCTATCCAAAATGGTGTGGCGCGTGGTGTCTTCTCAAACGAATCTGGTCTGGGTTCTGCTCCCATTGCAGCGGCTGCAGCTAAGACAAATGAACCAGTAGAGCAAGGCTTGATTTCTATGACAGGAACCTTTATTGACACCCTCATTATCTGTACTTTGACTGGTTTGACTATCTTGGTGACTGGCGTTTGGAGTGGCGACCTAAATGGGGTTGCCTTGACTCAGTCTGCTTTCTCAACAGTCTTTTCACACTTTGGATCTGCCCTCTTAACCATCTTCCTTGTGCTTTTTGCCTTCACGACAATTCTAGGTTGGAACTATTATGGAGAACGCTGTTTCGAGTTCCTCTTTGGGGTTCGTTTTATCTGGCTTTACCGTGTGGTCTTTGTGCTCATGGTCTTGTTGGGAGGATTTATCGAGTTGGATATGGTTTGGATGATCGCAGATATTGTCAATGCCTTGATGGCTCTACCAAACTTGATTGCCCTCTTAGTTTTATCGCCAGTCGTTATTGCTGAGACTAAAAAGTATTTTAATAAATAATGGAATCACACATCGCGTGTGATTTTTTGCTTTCATAAAAAATTTCTATCGATGCAATTTAAAATATATATTATACACGGTATAGAATCTGTGATAGACTAGGTTTCAATAAAATGAAAAGAGGTCTTATGATGACAACATTTACTATCCATACAGTCGAATCAGCACCAGCAGAAGTGAAAGAAGTTCTTGAAACAGTAGAAAAAGATAATAATGGCTATATTCCCAACCTAATCGGTCTCTTAGCTAATGCACCGACTGCCTTAGAAGCCTACAGAACTGTCGGAGCTATCAACCGTCGCAACAGCCTGACACCCGTTGAGCGCGAAGTGGTGCAAATCACGGCAGCTGTAACCAATGGTTGTGCCTTTTGCGTCGCAGGTCACACAGCTTTTTCGATCAAGCAAATCCAGATGAACGATGACCTTCTTCAAGCCCTTCGCAATCGTACTCCAATTGAAACAGATCCTAAATTGGACACCCTAGCTAAGTTTACTTTGGCCGTTATCAATACCAAGGGTCGTGTAGGAGATGAAGCCTTGGCTGAGTTTTTAGAAGCTGGCTATACTCAACAAAATGCCTTGGATGTGGTTCTTGGTGTCAGCCTAGCAAGCCTCTGTAACTATGCGAATAATCTAGCTAATACCCCAATTAATCCAGAATTGCAACCTTATGCCTAGAAGGAGGAAAGAGTATGGGATTTTTTTCAGAAGAATTTTTGAGCTGGTTAGACCAGCATGCTGATGAAATCGACAAGCAGTCTTGTCAAGCTGGAGAGCAGTTGATTGAGAAAATTGCAGCAGAGGGAGCTTTTCGTGTGGGGGTTCCTGCATCTCTTGGGGGTTCAGGAGGAAGTGACCAGGATGTTATTAATATCCTGGCAGAGCTCGCACAACATTCTTTAACAGCCTCTTTTATTTCATGGGGGCAACGCACTCTAATTGACAATATCCTTCATACGGATAACTCCTATTTTAAGGAAATCTATCTGGAAAAACTCTTGTCTGGAGAATATGCAGGTGCGACTGCCTTGTCCAATGCTGTCAAATATCTATCTGACCTAGAGGAACTGAATGTTCGCATTCTTGAAGAAAATGGACAATTGTATCTAAAAGGAAGACTGCCATGGGTAACGAATGCTCGAAGAAATCGATTTTTAACTATTTTTGTGGCAGGTTTTACAGATGATTCAAGTACAAGTTATGTGGTTGCTGTACCATCAGACGCAGAGAATTTTAGTCGTTCTGAAGACTTAGAATTTGTTTCTCTTCAAGGAGGAAACACAGCTGCTCTGACTTTTAATAAGGTCCTTTTAAAAGAGGAATGGATTCTATCAAAAGATGCTCATCAATTTTTGGCACAAAATCGTCCCGCTTTCTTAGGTTACCAATTTGGTCTAGCTTTTGGTTTAGCTGAACGTTCTCTATCAGAAGTAGAGAAAGAATTGGGGCAACGCAGTGTGTTAACAGATGAATGGAAACATCAGGTAGAACAGTTAGATGCTATTCGCCGAGAGCTTTATCAAGGTTTGTCTGATAGGTCTTATTTTGTTACCAATCCGCGTGAACTCTTTCAGTTAAGGATAGACATTGTAGATGTTGTTGCTCAAAGTCTTCTATTAGAGTTACAAGCAGGTGGAGGTAGAGGCTACTTTAGTAAATCAACATCTGGATTTATTCGTCGTTGGAATGAAGGAGCCTTTCTTCCAATTGTTTCTCCAAGCGCTGTTCAATTGCGCCATATTTTAGCGACGAGTTAAAACATAGTAAAATAAAAACGAAGTTTGAATTTTTAACTTCGTTTTTATTCTCTCATTTAAGCGCTTTTATGCTATACTGAAACTAACATGATTATTGGAGGTTAGGATGAAAAAACTCCCCTTAGTATTTTCTGGTTGTTTGTTAGGTTTGGCAGGAGCTGGAAATCTCGTTTTAGATACGTTGCCGATCCTGTCCCATCTATTGAGTTTTACTGGTTTGATTTTGTGGATTTACTTTCTACTTCTGCATCTCTTTAATTGGAAAGAAATCAAAGAAGAGTTGACCAAGCCTCCTCTTTTGTCAGGAATGGCGACCTTTCCTATGGCTGGGATGATTTTATCAACTTATGTCTTTCGCGTATTCCCTCATCTTCCTTTGGTTGCGCAAGGACTTTGGTGGTTTTCATTTCTCTTGGATGTGGCCTTGATTGCTGGTTTCACCATCAAATTTGTTTGTCCGGGTCGGAGGGTTCATGCGACTCCAAGCTGGACTGTGCTTTATGTAGGGGTAGCAGTCGCTGCCTTGACCTATCCTCTGGTAGGCATCATCGAAATTGCCTATGCAACCTTGAGTTTTGGATTTCTTCTTACCTTCTATCTCTATCCCCTTATTTATAGCGATTTAAAGAAACAACCACTCCCCGTAGCCATGCTTGGACAAGAAGGAATCTACTGTGCTCCTTTCTCTCTACTCTTGGCTTCCCTAGTTCGAGTTGGAGAAGCTAGCTTACCGACTTGGGTCTTAATCGTCATGATTCTGTCTTCCCAATCTTTCTTTTTCTTTGTTTTGACTCGCCTACCCAATATTTTAAAACAAGGTTTTCAACCAGCCTTCTCAGCCCTCACCTTCCCAACCATTATCACAGCTACTTCGCTCAAGATGGCTCAGGGAATCTTGAAACTTCCATTTCTTGATTACCTGGTATTAGTTGAAACCATTATATGTCTAACTATTTTATTCTTTGTGTTAGGTGCTTATCTGATTTGGTTACGAAAAAAGGTCTAGCTAGAAATAGCTAAACCTTATTTTTTATGGTTTAATGACTTCGGATCCACCCATATATGGACGAAGAACTTCTGGGATGGTCACAGATCCATCTTCATTTTGGTAGTTTTCAAGAATAGCAGCCACTGTACGTCCAACTGCTAGTCCAGAACCGTTTAAGGTGTGGAGCAATTTAACCTTGCCGTCTGCTTCATCACGGTAACGGATTTGGGCACGACGGGCTTGGAAATCTTCTGTGTTTGAACAGCTTGAGATTTCACGGTAATTGTTTTGCGCTGGAATCCAAACTTCCAAGTCGTAAGTCTTGGCAGCAGAGAAGCCCATATCTCCAGTAGAGAGAGCAACGACACGGTATGGCAAGTTTAGTCTTTGGAGAATGTTTTCAGCGTTGGCTGTCATTTTTTCCAATTCTTCGTAAGATTCTTCTGGTTTGGCAAATTTGACCATTTCAACCTTGTGGAATTGGTGCAAACGAATCAAGCCACGAGTATCACGACCAGCTGAACCAGCCTCAGAACGGAATGATGGACTCATAGCAGTGAAGTAGATTGGCAGGTCTTTACCGTCAAGGATTTCATCACGGTAGTAGTTTGTCAGAGGAACTTCAGCAGTAGGAATAAGGACGTAATTACTGTCGCTCAATTCAAAAGTATCTTCCTTGAATTTTGGATATTGACCAGTCCCAAACATAGAATCATGGTTAACCATGTAAGGCGTGATGACTTCAGTATAGTCTTCTTTACCATGTTCATCCAACATAAAGTTGTAGAGAGCACGTTCCAAACGAGCACCGAGACCTTTATAGAAGAGGAAGCGAGCGCCTGTTACCTTACCACCGCGTTCCCAGTCAAGGATATCCAAGTCTTCACCAAGATCCCAGTGAGCTTTTGGTTCAAAGTCAAACTCGCGCGGACTACCCCAACGGCGAACTTCTACATTGTCATCCTCGTCAGCCCCAATAGGAACGCTGTCAGCTGGGATATTTGGAAGAGTAGTGGTAAATTCTGTCAATTTAGCATCGATGTCTGCCAATTCCGCATCCAAGGCTTTGACCTCAGCAGATAGACTTTGCATGGCAGCAATCTTGTCATCTGCATTTTCCTTGTTACGCTTAGCTTGGGCAATTTCAGCAGAAACTGTGTTGCGTTCTGCTTTTAAAGTCTCAACCTTGACCAAGATGTCACGACGTTTAGCATCGATTTCTTTCATTTCATTCAAGACAGCAGCATCTACACCACGTGTAGCCAATTTTTCTGCGACAGCATCAAAGTCTGTACGAATACGTTTGATATCTAACATAAGAACTCCTTTATGAAAAAAGCACACCTGACAAAGCGTTGGAGTGGCAGGGCCACGGTTCCATCCAACTTCACAGGTGTGCACTTGATTGTGTATATAATTGTTACTAACGGTAGAATTTCACCTATCCCTCCTATCTGCTCGCAGCACCCGCAGACTTTCTGAAAGAAGAAGATAACCTACTTATCCGTTGCTATGATTATACTAAAGTTTTTACTTTTTTGCAAATAGATTTTTAAATTTTTGACCAATGGTCTGGAGTAGGGTAGGAAGTTTCACAACCTTGTCATTTCCCAGTTTTTCACGAGCAATTTTGAGAATGGCACCTGAGTCTTTTGAAGCAAAGAGGAATTTACCTCTGTCTGTAAAGACTTCGAAGTGGCGACTGATTTTGCGACCAGTGACATTGGCGCCAATTTGGTTGATATGACTCCAAGGAATCTGGATAAATTGTTCGACATTGACATCTGGGTAAAATTCCAGAGCCTGATCTCCGACAAGGAATTTTCCAACTTTACCAGCTATAGAGAGATAGGAAGTTCCTGTCGTATTGAGGAGCACTGTTTTGTTAAGTGATTGAGCCATGATTAGTCTTCCTTACTTTCGCCGAAAAATGCATTGTAGAGGGCTTTGATTGCTGCTTTTTCTTGGTCTTTATCGACAACGAACATGATAGATACTTCACTAGAGCCTTGAGACATCATCTGGATATTGATCTTGTTTTCAGACAGAGCACGTGTTGCAGTAGCTGTTACACCGATATGACTCTTCATCTTTTCTCCAACAATCATAATGATAGAAAGGTCGTGTTCGATTTCTGCATGGTCTACTTCAGCTTTTTGAACCAATTGACGTAGGATTTCTTCTTCCTTGATAGGAGTTAGTTCGCGAGAACGGAGGATGATTGAAAGATCGTCGATACCTGTTGGCATATGTTCCCAACCGATGTTAAGATCCTCAAGGATTTGCAGAACCTTGCGTCCAAAGCCAACCTCACGGTTCATGAGGTATTTCGACATGTTGATGCTGACAAAGCCTGAGTCACCAGCAATTCCCACAACAGGGAACTCGTCACTACTATGTTTTAGAACAATACGTGTACCTGGATGGTCAGGGTTGTTGGTATTCTTGATAACTAGAGGAATTTTTCCACGGTAAGCAGGTAGAAGAGCCTCGTCATGAAGAACTGAGAAGCCTGCATAGGCCAACTCGCGCATTTCACGGTAGGTCAACTCAGGGATTGAGTGTGGTTGGTTGATAATACCAGGGTGGGCTGCAAAGATACCATCAACATCCGTAAAGTTTTCATAGAGGTCAGCTTTAACACCTGCAGCAATAATCGAACCTGTAATGTCAGAGCCTCCGCGCGAGAAGGTACAGATTTGATTTTCCTTGGTAACCCCAAAGAAACCAGGAATGACCAGAACTTCATTTGCATTTGTCAATTCTTCAATTTTGTCATAACTTGATGGAATGATGCGAGCGTTACCAGGTTCACTTGTGACCACAATACCAGCTTCTCTAGGGTGCACATAGCGTGCATCGATACCATTTTGATTAAAGTAGGCAGCAATCAATTTAGCATTGTTGTTTTCACCGGCAGCTAGGAAAGTATCGTAGAGAAATTCATTTTCTTCGATAGGAAGAGTGGCCAAAGCACGAATGCTTTTTGAAATTTTCTCAAGAACAGCTGGTTTCAGTTCTAATTCACTAACCATACCGGCATAGCGGTCGATAATCCAATTTTGGCTCTTGCTAATATCGTTACCAGCAACATAATCGCGGTAGTATTTAATCAAGGCATCTGTAACCTTAGTGTCTTCAGCATTACGTTTACCAGGCGCAGAAACAACTACAAAACGACGCTCTGAATCGCTTTTTACGATGTTTAAAACTTTTTCTAATTGACTAGCAGAGGCAAGAGAGCTACCTCCAAATTTAACAACCTTCATAAGAACTCCTAAAGTAAGTGTTTTATACGATTATAGCAGAAAGAAAGCCTTTTTTCAATGAAGAAAACAAGATGCTTTCTAGGATAAAGCGAGCCTTTCTAATCGGCTGAGACACTTTCAGTCGATTTTTCCTTGCTTTCTGATTTTAAAAAAGATATACTTTGACAATAAAATAATTTAAACTGCATATAAAAATAAAAAAGGAGTCCTGATGGAACACATTATTTATCAGCTTGAAGAGGACTTGGCAATCCTTACCTTAAACCGTCCTGATGTTGCAAATGGTTTTCATATTCCTATGTGTGAGGAGATTTTAGAAGCCTTAACCTTGGCAGAAGAGAATCCAGCTGTTCAGTTTATCCTAATCAATGCGAACGGTAAAGTCTTTTCAGTTGGGGGAGATTTAGTAGAAATGAAGCGTGCAGTGGATGAGGATGATATTCCATCATTGACGAAAATCGCAGAATTGGTCAATACAATTTCTTATAAAATCAAGCAAATAGCAAAACCTGTTTTAATGGAAGTAGACGGGGCTGTTGCAGGTGCTGCAGCAAATATAGCTGTTGCGGCAGATTTCTGTCTTGCAACGGATAAGGCTAAGTTTATCCAAGCCTTTGTTGGAGTTGGCTTGGCTCCAGATGCAGGAGGAATTCATCTCTTGAGTCGAAGCATCGGTGTGACGCGTGCTGCTCAATTAGCTATGACAGGTGAGGCTTTGACGGCAGAAAAAGCCCTAGAGTGGGGCCTGGTTTACCGTATCTCTGAAGCTGATAAGTCAGAAAAAACCAGAGAACAGCTTCTTAAAAAATTGAGACGTGGGTCAAGCAATTCCTATGCTGCCATTAAGAAGTTGGTATGGGAGAGCCAATTTAAAGATTGGCAAGATTATGCTACTTTAGAACTGAACCTCCAGGAATCCTTAGCTCAAACAGAAGATTTCAAAGAGGGAGTTCGAGCTCATTCGGAGAGAAGAAGACCTAAATTTACAGGAAAATAAAAAAAATACTTGCGCCATTCTTTGAACTTTGATATAATTCTTTTGTCAAATGTTTTGATTCTAAAAGTTTTTTTGAAAAGGAGGGAAGGAAAGATTGGACTACCAACGAATTAATGAATATTTAACGTCTATATTTAACAATGTCCTCGTTATCGAGGAAGTTAGCTTGAGAGGTAGTCGTTTCAAGGATATCTCCATCAAAGAAATGCATACGATTGATGTGATTGGGAAAGTTCCAGATGTGACACCAAGTCACGTGTCAAAAGAGTTGATGGTGACTCTTGGGACAGTTACGACTAGTTTGAATAATCTCGAACGCAAAGGTTACATTGAACGCATTCGCTCAGATCAGGATCGTCGTGTGGTGCATCTGCATTTGACAAAGAAGGGTCGCTTGGTTCATAGGCTACATAAACGCTTTCACAAGGCCATGGTTGAAAAAATCATTGATGGTATGAGTAAGCAAGAAATGGAGGTTATGAGCAAAGGTTTGACCAATCTTTATCAATTTTTGGAGGATTTGAAATAATGGCTTTTGCAAAAATAAGCCAGGTTGCTCATTATGTGCCAGAGCAAGTGGTTACAAATCATGATTTGGCTCAGATTATGGATACCAGTGATGAGTGGATTTCAAGTCGGACGGGAATACGACAAAGGCATATTTCAAGAACAGAATCTACCAGTGATTTGGCTACAGAGGTTGCTAAGAAACTGATGGAACAAGCTGGAATCACAGGGGATGAGTTGGATTTTATCATCCTAGCTACCATTACTCCAGATTCGATGATGCCCTCTACAGCTGCTCGTGTCCAAGCTAATATTGGTGCAAAAAAAGCTTTTGCTTTTGACCTGACAGCGGCTTGCAGTGGATTTGTATTTGCGCTTTCAACTGCTGAAAAGTTTATCGCTTCTGGTCGCTTTCAAAAAGGCTTGGTCATCGGTGGTGAAACCATGTCCAAAACCTTGGACTGGACAGATCGTTCAACAGCTGTCCTATTTGGAGATGGAGCTGGTGGCGTCTTACTAGAAGCAAGTGAACAGCCACATTTCCTAGCGGAGAATCTCAATAGCGATGGAAGTCGCAGCGACTGTCTAACTTATGGATATTCAGGCTTGCATTCTCCATTTTCAGATCAAGACAATGCAGATTCATTTTTGAAGATGGATGGACGTGCAGTCTTTGATTTTGCCATTCGAGATGTAGCCAAGTCTATCAAGCAGACCATTGAAGAATCTCCAGTAGAGGCGACAGACTTGGATTACCTGCTACTTCATCAGGCAAATGACCGTATTTTGGATAAGATGGCTAGAAAAATCGGTGTCGACCGAGTCAAACTTCCAGCCAATATGATGGAATATGGCAATACCAGTGCAGCCAGTATCCCGATTTTACTTTCAGAGTGTGTAGAACAAGGTCTCATCCGTTTAGATGGTAGCCAGACGGTTCTTCTATCAGGCTTCGGTGGAGGCTTGACATGGGGCACGCTCATTCTTACAATTTAGGTAATCATGTGGTGAACACATTGTTATAAAAAAACTATTTATTTTAAAGGAGTCCTATCATGGCAGTATTTGAAAAAGTACAAGAAATTATCGTTGAAGAACTTGGAAAAGACGCATCAGAAGTAACACTTGAATCAACTTTTGATGATTTGGACGCAGATTCATTGGACTTGTTCCAAGTAATCTCAGAAATCGAAGATGCTTTTGATATCCAAATCGAAGCAGAAGATGACTTGAAAACAGTTGGTGACTTGGTCGCCTACGTTGAAGAGCAAACAAAATAAGCAGAATATAAATAGAAGGAGTAGGGAAACCCGCTCCCTCTTGTTTAGGCAATAGTTTAATTGTCAAATTATGACGGTATCGAACTATTACGTAAGCAAGAAACGATGGAGGCACTATGAAAACACGTATTACTGAATTATTGAATATTAAATATCCTATCTTTCAGGGTGGTATGGCCTGGGTTGCTGATGGTGATTTGGCAGGGGCTGTTTCCAAGGCTGGAGGACTAGGGATTATCGGTGGGGGAAATGCCCCGAAAGAAGTTGTCAAGGCAAATATTGATAAAATCAAATCATTGACTGATAAACCCTTTGGTGTCAACATCATGCTCTTGTCTCCATTTGTTGATGATATTGTTGACCTCGTCATTGAAGAAGGGGGTAAGGTAGTGACAACAGGTGCAGGAAATCCAAGTAAATACATGGAACGCTTCCATGAAGCTGGTATTACGGTTATTCCTGTTGTACCAAGTGTTGCCCTAGCTAAACGCATGGAAAAAATCGGTGCGGACGCTGTCATTGCTGAAGGAATGGAAGCTGGGGGACATATTGGTAAACTAACAACCATGACCTTGGTGCGCCAGGTTGCTGCTGCTGTATCGATTCCTGTTATTGCTGCAGGAGGGATTGCGGATGGTGAAGGTGCTGCGGCTGGCTTTATGCTAGGGGCAGAGGCTGTTCAGGTTGGAACTCGCTTTGTAGTTGCTAAAGAATCTAATGCCCATCCAAATTATAAGGCAAAAATTCTAAAAGCTAGAGATATTGATACTACGATTTCAGCTCAACACTTTGGACATGCTGTTCGCGCTATTAAAAATCAGTTGACTCGTGATTTTGAACAAGCTGAGAAAGATGCCTTTAAACAAGAAAATCCTGATTTGGAAATTTTTGAACAAATGGGAGCAGGTGCACTAGCCAAAGCAGTTGTTCACGGTGATGTGGATGGCGGATCTGTCATGGCAGGTCAGATTGCAGGGCTTGTTTCCAAAGAAGAAACCGTTGAAGAAATCCTAAAAGATTTGTATTACGGAGCAGCTAAGAAAATTCAAGAAGAAGCCTCTCGTTGGGCAGGAGTTGTAAGAAATGACTAAAACAGCCTTTTTATTTGCTGGCCAAGGTGCCCAGTATCTAGGTATGGGCCGTGATCTCTATGATCACTACCCTATTGTCAAAGAAACGATTGATCAAGCGAGTCAGGTACTCGGTTATGATTTGCGTTATCTCATTGATACGGAAGCAGAAAAACTCAATCAGACTCGCTATACGCAACCAGCCATTTTAGCAACTTCTGTTGCTATTTACCGTTTATTACAAGAAAAGGGCTATCAGCCTGATATGGTTGCTGGTTTGTCACTTGGAGAGTACTCTGCCTTGGTAGCCAGCGGTGCCTTGGATTTTGAAGAAGCGGTAGCCTTGGTTGCTAAGCGTGGATCCTATATGGAAGAAGCTGCCCCTGCTGGTTCTGGCAAGATGGTGGCAGTTCTCAATACACCAGTAGAGGTTATTGAAGAAGCCTGTCAAAAGGCTTCTGAACTTGGAGTGGTTACCCCAGCCAACTATAATACACCTACACAAATCGTGATTGGTGGAGAAGGGGTTGCAGTTGATCGAGCTGTAGAACTCTTGCAAGAAGCAGGTGCCAAACGCTTGATTCCTCTCAAGGTGTCAGGGCCCTTTCATACCACTCTCCTTGAGCCTGCTAGCCATAAACTAGCTGAAACTCTAGCTCAGGTAAATTTTTCAGATTTTACTTGTCCCCTAGTTGGTAATACAGAAGCTGCAGTTATGAAAAAAGAAGACATTGCTCAACTTTTGACGCGTCAGGTCAAAGAACCAGTTCGTTTCTATGAAAGTATTGGGGTCATGCAAGAAGCAGGTATAACCAACTTTATCGAGATTGGTCCGGGGAAAGTCTTGTCAGGCTTTGTCAAAAAAATTGATAAGACCGCTAAACTAGCCAATGTTGAAGATCAGGCTAGCTTGGAAGCCTTGCTAGAAAACAAGTAATCCCTTCTCCCATACATACAAGAGGAAACAGGAGAAAAGAATGCAACTAGAAAATAAAAATATCTTTATTACAGGTTCGAGTCGTGGAATTGGTCTTGCCATTGCCCACAAGTTTGCACAAGCAGGAGCCAATATTGTTTTAAACAGTCGCGGGGCAATCTCAGAAGAATTGATCGCTGAGTTTGCAGACTATGGTGTCAAGATAGTTCCTATTTCAGGAGATGTATCAGATTTTGCAGACGCTAAGCGTATGGTTGAGCAAGCTATTGCAGAGCTGGGTTCAGTAGATGTTTTGGTCAACAATGCAGGGATTACCCAAGATACCCTGATGCTCAAGATGACAGAAGCAGATTTTGAAAAAGTGCTTAAGGTTAACCTGACTGGTGCCTTTAATATGACACAATCAGTCTTGAAACCGATGATAAAAGTCAGAGAAGGTGCTATCATTAATATGTCTAGTGTTGTTGGTTTGATGGGGAATATCGGTCAAGCTAACTATGCAGCTTCTAAGGCTGGTTTGATTGGTTTTACCAAGTCTGTAGCGCGTGAAGTAGCCAATCGCAATATCAGGGTTAATGCTATTGCTCCTGGAATGATTGAGTCCGATATGACAGCTGTTCTATCAGACAAGGTAAAAGATGCCATGCTGGCGCAAATTCCCATGAAAGAATTTGGGCAGGCAGAGCAGGTTGCAGATTTGACAGTATTTTTAGCAGGCCAAGATTATCTAACTGGTCAAGTGGTTGCCATTGATGGTGGCCTCAGTATGTAGCAGAAGCTAGAGGTAAAAAAGATGAAACTAAATCGCGTAGTAGTAACAGGTTATGGAGTAACATCTCCAATCGGAAATACACCAGAAGAATTTTGGAATAGTTTAAAAACTGGTAAGATTGGAATTGGTGAAATTACTAAGTTTGATCATAGTGACTTTGATGTGCATAATGCGGCAGAAATTCAAGATTTTCCTTTTGATAAATACTTTGTTAAGAAAGATACCAATCGTTTCGATAACTATTCTTTATATGCCTTGTATGCAGCTCAAGAAGCTGTCAATCATGCAGGTCTTGATGTAGAAGCTCTTGACAGGGATCGTTTTGGTGTTATTGTGGCATCTGGGATTGGTGGAATCAAAGAAATTGAAGACCAAGTGCTTCGCCTAAATGATAAAGGGCCAAAACGTGTGAAACCATTGACCCTTCCAAAAGCCTTGCCAAATATGGCTTCAGGAAATGTTGCTATGCGCTTTGGGGCAAATGGGATTTGTAAATCTATCAATACAGCTTGTGCTTCATCAAATGATGCTATCGGGGATGCCTTCCGTTCTATCAAATTTGGTTTCCAAGACATCATGCTAGTTGGTGGTTCAGAATCTTCTATTACTCCATTTGCCATTGCTGGTTTCCAAGCCTTAACAGCTCTTTCAACAACAGAAGACCCAACTAGTGCTTCTATTCCATTTGATAAGGATCGTAATGGATTTGTCATGGGAGAAGGTTCAGGGATGTTGGTTCTTGAAAGCCTTGAACACGCTGAAAAACGTGGGGCAACTATCCTTGCTGAAGTGGTTGGTTATGGACACACCTGTGATGCCTACCACATGACTTCTCCTCATCCAGAAGGTCAAGGGGCTATTAAAGCTATCAAACTAGCCTTGGAGGAAGCTGAGATTACACCAGACCAAGTAGCCTATGTCAATGCTCACGGTACTTCAACTCCTGCTAATGAAAAAGGAGAAAGTGGAGCAATCGTAGCTATTCTTGGTAAGGAAGTACCTGTATCGTCAACCAAGTCATTTACAGGTCACTTACTTGGTGCTGCAGGTGCAGTAGAAGCTATTGTCACAATTGAAGCTATGCGTCATAACTTTGTACCAATGACAGCTGGGACAAGCGAAGTATCAGACTATATCGAAGCCAATGTCGTTTATGGACAAGGCTTGGAGCAAGAAATTCCATACGCTATTTCAAATACCTTTGGTTTTGGTGGCCACAATGCAGTTCTTGCTTTCAAACGTTGGGAGAATAAATAAGTATGAATTTAAACGATATTAAAGACTTGATGGCCCAATTTGACCAGTCAAGTTTGAGAGAATTTTCTTATAAAAATGGGACGGATGAGTTGCAGTTTAGCAAGAATGAAGCGAGACTGGTGTCTGAAGCTGCAGCTCAAGTCGCTCCAGCGCCCGTTCTAGCAACACCAAGTCCAGTAGCTCCTACATCTGCTCCAGCAGAAACTGTAGTGGAAGAGGTTCCAGCTTCAGCAGAAACAAGTGTTGTTGCTGAGGGAGATGTTGTAGAGAGTCCACTTGTTGGGGTGGCTTACTTGGCTGCTGGTCCTGATAAACCTGCCTTTGTTACAGTTGGTGATAGTGTCAAAAAAGGTCAGACATTGGTGATCATCGAAGCTATGAAAGTCATGAATGAAATCCCAGCTCCTAAGGATGGTGTGGTAACGGAAATTCTTGTTTCTAACGAAGAAATGGTTGAGTTTGGTAAAGGATTGGTACGTATCAAATGATCGATATTCAAGGAATCAAAGAAGCTCTTCCCCACCGTTATCCTATGCTCCTAGTAGATCGTGTCTTGGAAGTGAGCGAGGACACTATTGTTGCTATCAAAAATGTGACCATCAATGAGCCCTTCTTTACCGGCCATTTTCCTCAGTATCCAGTTATGCCAGGTGTTCTGATCATGGAAGCCTTGGCGCAAACTGCTGGTGTCTTGGAGTTGTCAAAACCTGAAAATAAGGGAAAATTGGTCTTTTACGCTGGTATGGATAAGGTTAAATTTAAGAAGCAAGTTGTACCAGGCGACCAATTAGTAATGACGGCAACCTTTGTCAAACGTCGTGGCACGATTGCTGTGGTTGAAGCAAAGGCTGAAGTGGATGGCAAGCTTGCAGCTAGTGGTACTCTTACCTTTGCCATAGGAAACTAAGGAGGTTCTCCATGTTTCGAAAAATTTTAATTGCCAATCGTGGTGAAATTGCGGTTCGTATTATCCGTGCGGCGCGTGAACTGGGGATTGCGACGGTGGCGGTTTATTCAACTGCTGATAAGGAAGCCCTTCATACGCTTTTGGCAGATGAGGCAGTTTGTATCGGACCTGGCAAGGCAACAGAGTCTTATCTCAATATCAATGCGGTTCTATCAGCTGCAGTCTTGACTGAGGCAGAAGCCATTCACCCTGGTTTTGGATTTCTCAGTGAAAATTCAAAATTTGCTACCATGTGTGAAGAGGTGGGAATCAAGTTTATCGGCCCATCTGGTCATGTCATGGATATGATGGGAGATAAGATCAATGCGCGTACTCAGATGATTAAAGCAGGCGTACCTGTCATTCCAGGTTCAGATGGAGAAGTGCATAACTCTGAGGAAGCCTTGATTGTCGCTGAAAAAATTGGCTATCCTGTTATGCTTAAGGCTTCAGCAGGTGGAGGTGGTAAAGGAATTCGTAAGGTTGAAAAACCAGAAGACCTCGTTTCCGCCTTTGATACTGCCTCTAGTGAAGCCAAGGCCAATTATGGCAATGGTGCCATGTACATAGAACGGGTCATCTATCCAGCTCGTCACATTGAGGTTCAAATCCTAGGAGATGAGCATGGACATGTTATTCACCTTGGTGAACGGGATTGTTCGCTTCAGCGAAATAACCAAAAAGTTTTAGAAGAAAGTCCTTCCATTGCTATTGGGAAAACACTTCGTAATGAAATTGGTGCTGCGGCAGTTCGTGCTGCAGAGTCTGTTGGTTATGAGAATGCAGGGACCATTGAGTTTCTACTAGATGAAGCAAGTGGTAAATTCTACTTTATGGAGATGAATACACGTGTCCAAGTGGAACACCCAGTAACTGAATTTGTTTCGGGTGTGGACATTGTAAAGGAACAGATTCGTATTGCGGCAGGTCAGCCCCTGTCTGTTAAGCAAGAAGATATTGTCTTACGCGGTCATGCCATCGAGTGTCGTATCAATGCAGAAAATCCAGCCTTTAATTTTGCTCCAAGTCCAGGTAAGATTACTAATCTCCATCTGCCAAGTGGTGGTGTCGGCTTGCGTGTTGACTCTGCAGTTTATCCAGGTTATACCATTCCGCCATACTATGATAGTATGATTGCTAAAATCATCGTTCATGGCGAAAATCGTTTTGATGCTCTCATGAAAATGCAACGTGCGCTCTATGAATTAGAGATTGAAGGAGTGCAGACCAATGCAGATTTCCAGCTTGACCTCATTTCAGATCGTAATGTCATTGCTGGAGATTACGATACTTCCTTCTTGATGGAAACCTTCTTACCTAAATATCAAGAAAAAGAATAATGTAATACTCTTCGAAAATCTCTTCAAACCGTGTCAGCTTCGGCTTGGATTATATATGAGACTGACTACATTAGTCCTATCTACAACCTCAAAGCAGTGCTTTGAGCAACCTGCGGCTAGCTTCCTAGTTTGCACTTTGATTTTCATTGAGTATAAAAATAGTATAAGACTGAAAAGGGGGATGTATGGCTCTATTTAGTAAAAAAGATAAATATATTCGAATCAATCCCAATCGTTCGACTGTAAATCAACCTCAGAACAAGCCAGAGGTTCCGGATGAATTATTCTCCCAGTGTCCAGGTTGCAAATATACGATTTACCAAAAGGACTTGGGGAGTGAGCGTATATGCCCTCACTGTGGTTATACCTTCCGTATTTCAGCTCAAGAGCGTTTAGCTTTAACCATTGATATGGGTACGTTTTTGGAAATGTTTAAAGGAATTGAGACTCAGGATCCTTTGAATTTTCCTGGCTATCGTAAAAAATTGACTTTGATGCGTGAAAAGACAGGTCTTGATGAGGCTGTTGTAACAGGAACAGCTTTGATTAAGGGAGAGAAGGTTGCCCTTGGCATCATGGATTCTAATTTTATTATGGCGTCAATGGGGACAGTAGTTGGTGAAAAAATCACTCGCTTGTTCGAATATGCGACCGCTGAAAAATTGCCTGTCGTATTGTTTACAGCTTCTGGTGGAGCACGCATGCAGGAAGGAATCATGAGCTTGATGCAGATGGCCAAAATCTCTGCAGCAGTCAAACGTCATTCCAATGCAGGTCTCTTTTATCTGACAATCCTTACAGACCCGACGACTGGAGGAGTAACAGCTTCCTTCGCTATGGAAGGGGATATCATCTTGGCAGAACCCCAAAGCTTGGTAGGTTTTGCTGGACGCCGTGTGATTGAAAATACAGTAAGAGAAGACCTACCAGAAGACTTCCAGAAAGCAGAGTTTTTACTGGAACATGGTTTTGTAGATGCAATTATTAAACGGCGAGAATTGCCAGATACGATTGCTCGATTAGTAAGACTACACAGGAGGGAGAGTTGATGAATATTGCGAAAATCGTTAGAGAAGCTCGTGAACAAACTCGCCTAACAGCCTTGGACTTTGCAACAGGAATTTTTGATGATTTTATTGAGCTGCATGGGGACCGTTCCTTCCGTGATGATGGTGCTATTATTGCTGGTATCGGTTGGTTGGGAGACCAAGCAGTGACTGTTGTTGGAGTCCAAAAAGGTAAAAGTTTACAAGATAATCTTAACCGTAACTTTGGTCAACCTCATCCTGAAGGTTACCGAAAAGCCCTTCGTTTGATGAAGCAAGCAGAAAAATTTGGTCGTCCAGTTGTAACCTTTATCAATACTGCGGGTGCCTATCCTGGTGTAGGCGCAGAAGAACGTGGTCAAGGTGAGGCCATTGCTCGTAACCTCATGGAGATGAGCGACCTCAAAGTGCCCATTATCGCCATTATTATCGGTGAAGGTGGTTCAGGTGGGGCTCTGGCTCTAGCAGTGGCTGACCGTGTTTGGATGCTAGAAAATTCTATCTATGCCATTCTCAGCCCTGAAGGCTTTGCTTCTATCTTGTGGAAAGATGGCACGCGTGCCATGGAAGCAGCTGAGTTGATGAAAATCACTTCTCATGAACTGTTAGAAATGTACGTGGTAGATAAGGTGATTTCTGAAGCAGGACTTTCTAGTAAAGAACTGATTAAGAGTGTCAAAAAAGAACTCCAAACTGAGCTAGCTCTACTTTCACAAAAACCGCTAGAAGAGTTGCTTGAAGAACGCTATCAACGATTTAGAAAATACTAATACTTTCGAAAATCTCTTCAAACTAAGTCAGTTCTATTCACAACCTCAAAATCGTGTTTTGAGCAGCCTACGGTACGATTTCTAGTTTGTACTTTGATTTTCATTGAGTATCATTCTTCAGAATACACAAAAACTAGAACTGAGTATCAGTTCTAGTTTTTGTGTGGTTCTTACTCTGCGCAGAGCTGAAGTTCAAAAGGTGTTGGAAGATCAAACACCTTTTCGATTATTCATTTTCTTCAGTTACAAATTGACTAAGCAGTCCGTTGATAAAGCGGGCTGATTTTTGATCTGAAAAATTCTTAGCAAGTTCAATAGCTTCATTGACTGCTACCAACTGAGGTGTATCAAATGATGTAATTTCAAAGATCCCCAAGCGTAGTAAGTTTTTTTCGACTAAAGTCAAGCGTTCAACTGTCCATCCTGACTTTAGGTGCTGGTTGATTTGTTTATCCAACTCGTCTTTTTGAGCTTGAACGCCAGAAACCAAGTTCATAAGAAAGGCAGGGATTTGCACATCTGCATCTTCACGGTCGTGTGTGTAGGCAAAGCGACAAGCCGTTTCCATATCTGTGCCGAATTCAAGACTCATAAGAGCTTGAAAAGCACATTTTCGAAGTTCGCGTCTAGATTCTAATAGTGGACTAGTCATTGAGAAAGTCCTCGTCAAATAGATCCTTCAACTCAGGTTTTGGAGTTTTATCTGGAACGATTCCGGTAACATGGATGTTAACAGCAGCAAGTTCTACATCAGCCATATCACGGACAGCATCTTTGACTGCTTTTTGAATAGCCAGAGCCACTTTTGGTACTTTCACACCGTACTCAAGATAGAGATAGATGTCAGCAGTTAGCTCTTCGTTGCTTTCTTTTAAGTAGACGCCACGACCAAGAGAGAGTTTTGATAGGGTATCAGATACGGATTTATTTGAAAATGAGTGGATACCTTCAACTTTAGCAGTTGCGATGGCAATGATTTTTTCAAGTACACGTGGAGCGATAACGATTTCGCCAAATTGTTCTTCAATTCCCATAGAATGACCTCTTTCTAGAGATTAGGCACGAGAAACGTAAGTTCCTTCTGCAGTGTTGATGATCAATTTTTGTCCAGCTTCGATGAAGTCTGGAACGTTGACAACCAGTCCAGTTTCCATAGTTGCTGGTTTACCAGAACCTGTAACAGTAGCACCTTTGATAGATGGTTGTGTTTCAGCCACTGTCAATTCTACAGTAGTAGGTACAGTTACACCGATTACTTCAGTTCCGTAGAATTGGATTTTCACATCAGAGTTTTCAAGGATGTAAAGCAATTCATTTTCAACGTTTACGACTGGAATTTCGTATTGGTCGTAAGTTTCAGTGTTCATGAAGTAGGCAGTCTCATCCATTTTATATAAGTATTGAGCAGGAACAGTTTCGATAATGGCTTGTTCGAATTTTTCTTCTGGGCGGTAGCTTGTATCAAATGTAGAGCCAGTACGGACATCACGTAATTTCATACGCATGATTGTGTTTCCTTTACCTGGTTTGTGGTGGCTAGCTTCCAAAACGCGGATCAATTTTCCGTCTGTAGTTTCAAATGTCATACCAGCTTTCAATTTGCTTGCTTCAATCATGTTTTTACCTCTTTAATAAATATTATTACTCTTCATTTTACCATAAAATCTTCTGGAAATAAAGCCTAAATAGTTATTGGGAGATGGTAGGGGAGAAAAAGAATATTGCCTAGTCAGGGTGAGTGGTTAATGTTAAAGAGTATCCACTATATTTCTTCTCATACTCAATGGAAATCAAAGAGCAAACTAGGAAGCAAGCCGCAAGCTGCTCAAAACACTGTTTTGAGGTTGTGGATAGAACTGACGAAGTCAGTAACCATATATACGGTAATGTGACGCAGACGTGGTTTGAAGAGATTTTCGAAGAGTATTATATTTCAAAAGGCCGAAGTAAGCTTACTCCGACCTGTTAGTATTGTCTTAAAAAGATTGATTTTTATTCTGGTTCCACCAAAATTTTAATTTGTGACTTATCTTGAGTTAATTCGATAAAGCCTTTTTCGACGATATTTTCCAATTTAATTTTCTTAGTAACTAATTTTTCAGCAGAGAAGTAGCCTTGTTCCATCAATTCTAATACTTTAGGGAAGATATGACGATAAGCAATGATTCCTTTTAGTGTCTTTTCTTGGATTGCAAATTCATTCGGATTAATATTTGCTTCTCGTTCCCAGATAGAGACCACCATGCACTCACCTGCTTTATGTACGGCAGCTAAGGCTTGTCCTAAAACTACTGGCACACCCGTTACTTCATAAGAAACATCTACACCACCGTTTGTTAAACGATGAATAGCTTCAACAGCTGTTTCACCTTCTTCCGGACGGATAACGATAGCTCCTAACTCTTCAGCTTTTGCTTGACGTTCAGGTGATAGTTCAACAGCATAAATCTTAGAAGCACCCGCTGCACGAAGGGCTTCTAAAATCAAGAGACCAATCGGACCTAAGCCAAATACAGCAGCAGTATCACCAGCTTTTAGTGTTGATTGACGAACTGCATAAACTGCAACAGCAGCTGGCTCAGTGAGAGCAGCTTGCTCATAGCTTAAGCTATTTGGAATGACATGTACTAAGTCACCGTCTAAAACACAATATTTGGCAAATCCACCGTCTGCAGCCAAACCGACAAAATTAAGGTTTGGATCCAAATTATAATTACCAACTAAGTTATTCTTAGCTAGAATTGGTTCTACAGCAACACGATCACCAACTTTAACACGAGTAACATCGCTTCCGACTTCTACAATTTCACCAGAAAATTCATGTCCCAGTGTTACTGGTGCTTTTTGGCCAGAATAGACATGTTCTTCTGTTGGGATGAAGATAGGGCCATCTAAAAATTCGTGGAGGTCAGTACCACAAATTCCTGTGAATTTAACAGCAACTTTTACTTGGTGCGGAAGTACCTCAGGGATTTCTACTTCTTGAATACGAACATCTTTTGCTGCATGCCAGCGAGCTGCTTTCATTGTAGTCATATGAATAACTCCTTATTGTTGCGATTTTTAGTTTTCCGTTTAGGAAACTTTACATGTAATATTGTAAACGCTTTCCTTGTGTTTGTCAAGAAAAAACCAACCTCAGGGCTGGTTTCTTTTACATATTAATCTTCTTTCAACTTGGCCAATTCTTGGGCAAGGAGTTTAAGGGCGACTTGTGGGTTGGCTTGGCCTTTGGTCGCTTTCATGAGGAATCCTGTGAAGGCCTTGTCAGCGTTACGTTTGCCTGACTTGAAGTCGGTAACTGCGGCTTCGTTATCCGCAAAGACTTGGTGGATGATTGGAATCAAAACAGCTGGATCTGAGATTTGAACTAAACCAGCTTTTTCCACGTATTCACGCGCTCCGCCACCATTTTTAGCTAGGTGAACAAAGACTTTCTTGGCAATCTTAGATGAAATCGTACCATCTTCGATGATAGCAATCATTTCTACCAAGTTTTCTGGTGTTAATTCGATTTGTTCCAGTGTCTTGCCTTCAGCGTTCAAGAACTGAGCGACTTCACCTTGGAGCCAGTTTGAGACTTGTTTGGCATCGCCACCAAGGGCAACAGCTTTCTCAAAGAAGTCAGAAGTGGCTTTGTTTGCTGTCAACTGACTAGCATCATAGTCTGATAGACCGAGTTGAGAGACATAGCGAGCACGGCGTTCTTTTGGAAACTCTGGTAGCTCCGTACGCATTTCCTCAATCCACTCGTCTGAGATTTCAAAGAGGGGTAGGTCTGGTTCTGGGAAGTAGCGATAGTCTGCAGCACCTTCCTTGACACGCATGAGGATGGTTGCCTTGTTGGCTTCATCGTAACGGCGTGTTTCCTGGCGGATTTGACCACCTGAGCGAAGGATTTCAGCTTGACGTTGGACTTCGTATTCAAGACCCTTGCGAACATTTGAGAAGGAATTCAAGTTCTTCAACTCAGTCTTGGTACCGAATTTCTCTTGACCATAAGGACGAAGAGAGATGTTGGCATCCACACGCATAGAACCTTCTTCCATTTTAACGTCAGAAATACCAGCGTACTGGATAACTTCCTTGAGAGCAGTTAGGTAAGCGTAGGCTTCCTCTGGGGAACGCATGTCTGCTTCAGATACAATCTCAATCAATGGCACACCTTGGCGGTTGAGGTCAACATAAGAGTAGCCATCAGTTCCGTGTGTATTTTTACCAGCGTCTTCTTCTAGGTGAGCACGTTCGATACCGATTTTCTTGGTCGTACCGTCTTCTAGCTCAACCTCAATCCAGCCATTGTAGCCGATTGGTTCATCAAACTGAGAGATTTGGTAGGCTTTGGGATTATCAGGATAGAAGTAGTTTTTGCGGTCGAAGTGCATCTTTTTATGGATATCCATATTGAGGGCAAGAGCAGCCTTGATCCCAGCATCGACAACACCTTTATTGAGAACTGGCAGAACTCCTGGGAAGGACCAGTCAATCACGTTGGTATTGGCATTTTGGTCATTTCCAAAGTGGGCAGAAGTAGGTGAGAAGATTTTTGAATTGGTGTTGAGCTCTACGTGGACTTCAAGTCCAATGACTGTTTCAAAGTTCATTAATTATCACCTCCAAAAATCACGGGTTGTTGTTTGTGGTAGTCTGTTGTCGCTTCAAAAGCAGCAGCAGCTTGGTAAATGGTTTCCTCAGAGTACTTAGGACCAATCAATTGGAGACCGACAGGTAGACCTTGGGCAAATCCTGCAGGAATCGAAATTCCTGGAAGTC
Source organism: Streptococcus sp. LQJ-218 (assembly GCF_003428885.1). Taxonomy (GTDB): domain Bacteria; phylum Bacillota; class Bacilli; order Lactobacillales; family Streptococcaceae; genus Streptococcus. Next base: position 8,076 of record NZ_QQRU01000005.1, on the reverse strand, counting down.
CAGCCAGATTGACTGGGATGGTCAAGAGGTCAGCCAAGTACATGGCAACTGGATCGTGGTTGAGTGAGTCCAAATCATAAGCAACACTTGGTGCAGTTGGACCCAAAATCAAGTCGTAATCCGCGAAGACTTTTTCAAAATCTTGGATAATGAGTGTACGGACCTGACCAGCCTTTTTGTAGTAGGCATCGTAGTAACCAGATGAAAGGCTGAAAGTACCCAGCATGATACGACGTTTGACCTCATCACCGAAACCTTGGCTACGGCTGTTTACATAGATTTCATCAAGATTAGTCGCATCCTCTGCGCGGTAGCCGTAACGGATGCCGTCAAAACGTTGTAGGTTTGAGGATGCTTCTGATGAAGCGATGATGTAGTAGACTGCCACACCGTATTTAGAGTGAGGAAGGCTGACTTCTTCGACAGTAGCACCAAGTTTTTCAAAGTGTTTGGCTGCGTTAAGAATGGTTTCTTTAACCTCTGGGTCAATCCCTTCACCAAGGTATTCCTTAGGCAAAGCGATTTTCATACCCTTGATGTCTTGACCGATTTTTGAAGTAAAGTCGGCGATGCGGACAGGAGCAGAAGTAGAGTCTTTAGCGTCTTCGCTGGCAATAGCGTTGAGCAAGAGAGCATTTTCCTTAACAGTAGGAGCAAAAGGTCCAATCTGGTCTAATGAGCTACCAAAGGCAATGAGACCGAAACGTGAAACCGTTCCGTAGGTTGGTTTGAGACCAACGATCCCGTTGAAGGCGGCTGGTTGGCGGATAGAACCACCAGTATCAGAACCAAGTGACAAGCGGATTTGGCCTGAGGCTAAAGCTGCGGCAGAACCGCTTGATGAGCCACCAGGAACCTTGCTGTGGTCCCAAGCATTTTTGGTTGCACCGTAGTAAGAAGTCTCACCTGATCCACCCATGGCAAATTCGTCCATGTTAGTTTTCCCTACGACAATCATGCCTCTCGCTTTTGCATTGGAGACGGCTGTCGCATCAAAAATTGGCTCGTAGTTGTAGAGCATTTTTGAGGCAGCAGTTGTGAGAATACCGTCTGTAGAGATATTATCCTTAACAGCAAGCGGAATTCCTGAAAGGACATTGTCAGCGTCAATTCCAGCTTCGTCAATAGCTTTAGCTTGAGCAAGAGCTTGATCTTCAGCGATAGTTACAAAGGCATTAATAGCCTCTTCGCGAGCCTTAATATCTTCCAGCGTTGCTTGTGTTAATTCAGTTGCTGAAATTTCCTTAGAAACAAGGAGATTATGCAAGTCTTCAATGGTTTTATTGTTGAAAGTCATTAGGCATCTCCTCCATCATCTAGGATAGCTGGCACCTTGATATAGTAGTTTTCTTTTTCAGGTACATTTTTAAACAAGCGGTCGCGGTCTGTTCCTTCTTCGGCTACATCAGGGCGGAGTACGGTCTTGCGGTCTGCCATGGTCGTAGTAGGTGCGACACCAGTTGTGTCGACTTCGCCCAGCAACTCAACCATGTCAACAATTTTAGACAAGGTTGTCGCAAAGGCAGTAGTTTCTTCTTCAGAGAATCTTAATTTTGAAAGATTGGCAACGTGTGTTACCTCTTCTTGCGTAATTTTCATCTTGCATCCTTTCGTGAAATGATGATTTTTAGTCTGTTCTATTTTACCATATTTTCCTATAAATAAGGGAGGGAAACTAAAAAGAAATAGAAATTGAAAAATCGTTTTTAATTCGCTATAATGGTTAAACTAGAAAAAAGAAAAAATAAGAGTTAGGATAGAAACATGTTCCATCAAATTATCACCAGAACTCAGACGGTCCCTCCTCCCATTTCGCTTTTTTGGTATGGGATTATGATGCTTGTCTTAGTGCTTTGTATTTATGGGGCACTTGCTTATCACAAAAATCCAAAATTTGTCCACTTGTTTAAGGGGATTCAGATCCTCCAGTTACTAGCCTTATATAGTTGGTATGTTGGTTTTGGTATTCCCTTTTCTAATAGCCTCCCTTTTTATCATTGCCGTTTGGCTATGTTTGCGGTGGTTTTCTTGCCTGATAAATGGCGGAGCAAGCAATATTTTGCCCTCTTAGGAGCAAGTGGAGCGGTCTTTGCCTTGGTTTACCCGGTTTTTGACCCCTATGATTTCCCCCATATCACCAGTTTTTCATTTTTGATTGGGCACTATGCCCTTTTGGTGAATTCCTTGGTTTACTTGATGAATCACTATGACAAGACCTTGCTCAAGAAATATATGATTGTGGCCTATACCTTTATTCTCAACCTCTTTCTAGTTGTGGTTAATCAGGTGACGGGTGGAAATTATGGTCTCTTAAGAGATATACCGTTTATCTCGAATGCTCCTCTGTGGCTAAAGTACCTCCTTGTGTCGGTCATCCTTTCACTGGCTCTTGTTCTCTTTGATATCTTGTTCAAGAAACGGTGGAAAAAGAGAAATCAGGTAAAATCTATACTCTAGCTGCCTTTTCATCAGATGAGCAATTGAAAAACTCCCCAAAATCCGATATAATGAAATATTGAAAGGAATGGTAAAATCCAATGTAAAAATCATTCTTAGCTATTGAAACAAGAAAAATAGAGAATCAAAGAAAGAGAACTTATGAATATTCAAGAAGAAATTAAGAAACGCCGTACCTTTGCCATCATCTCCCACCCGGACGCGGGGAAAACTACCATTACTGAGCAGTTGCTCTACTTCGGAGGTGAGATTCGTGAAGCTGGTACCGTAAAAGGGAAGAAAACAGGAACTTTTGCCAAGTCCGACTGGATGGATATCGAGAAACAACGTGGGATTTCGGTTACTTCGTCTGTTATGCAATTTGACTACGATGGTAAGCGCGTGAACATCCTAGACACACCAGGGCACGAGGACTTCTCAGAAGATACTTATCGTACCTTGATGGCGGTAGATGCTGCGGTCATGGTTGTGGACTCTGCCAAGGGTATCGAGGCCCAAACCAAAAAATTGTTTGAGGTTGTCAAACACCGTGGGATTCCCGTCTTTACCTTTATGAACAAGCTAGACCGTGATGGTCGTGAGCCACTGGACCTCTTGCAAGAACTGGAAGAAGTTTTGGGCATTGCTAGCTATCCGATGAACTGGCCAATCGGGATGGGGAAAGCATTTGAGGGCTTATATGATCTTTATAACCAACGCTTGGAGCTTTATAAAGGGGATGAGCGTTTTGCCAGTCTAGAAGATGGCGATAAACTCTTTGCCAGCAACCCATTCTATGAACAAGTTAAAGAGGATATCGAGCTCTTGAATGAAGCAGGAAATGAATTCTCAGAGGAAGCCATTCTTGCAGGTGATTTGACTCCGGTCTTCTTCGGTTCAGCCCTGACTAACTTTGGTGTGCAGACTTTCCTTGAGACCTTTCTCAAGTTTGCTCCAGAACCACACGGACACAAGAAAACAGACGGAGAAATTGTGGATCCTTACGATAAGGATTTCTCAGGCTTTGTCTTTAAAATCCAAGCCAACATGGACCCTCGTCACCGTGACCGTATCGCCTTTGTCCGTATCGTATCGGGTGAATTTGAGCGTGGCATGAGTGTCAATCTACCTCGTACTGGTAAGGGTGCCAAGCTGTCGAATGTTACCCAGTTTATGGCGGAAAGTCGTGAGAATGTGACCAATGCTGTAGCAGGTGATATTATCGGGGTTTACGATACAGGTACCTATCAGGTTGGAGATACCTTAACAGTTGGAAAAAACAAGTTTGAATTTGAACCCCTGCCAACCTTTACACCTGAGATTTTCATGAAAGTCTCAGCTAAGAATGTCATGAAGCAAAAATCCTTCCACAAGGGGATTGAGCAATTGGTGCAAGAAGGTGCCATTCAGCTTTACAAGAATTACCAAACAGGTGAGTATATGCTGGGAGCTGTTGGTCAACTTCAGTTTGAAGTCTTTAAGCACCGTATGGAAGGCGAGTACAATGCGGAAGTGGTCATGAGCCCAATGGGTAAAAAGACTGTTCGTTGGATCAAGCCTGAGGATCTAGATGAACGGATGTCATCAAGCCGCAATATCTTGGCTAAAGACCGTTTTGACCAACCAGTCTTCCTCTTTGAAAATGACTTTGCTCTCCGCTGGTTTGCGGATAAGTATCCAGATGTAGAGTTGGAGGAAAAAATGTGATTCAGTAAGTCTACTTGATTGCAAAGCAATCTAAGTAGACTACGGCAAGTCCTATTGGACTTGCCTAACTGCCTCACTAACTGAGTTTTACAAATGGAATCGATTTGTAAAACTCAGTGTCGTAATCTAACAATCGGTAATCTCTATGGAGATTTACCTAAACGCTTCGCTAGGAAAAATCCACGAATATTATCGATTCGTGAATTTTTTCGTCGTAGATAAAAAGGGGTAACTGCCTTACTAACTATATTTGGCAAATGGAATCGATTTCTCAAACTACGTGTTGTAGTGTAAAAAAACGCTTCACTTAAACGCTTCACTTGGAAAAGTCCATAAAGTCAGTTTGTGGGCTTTTTTGTTGCAATAGATAGAGTTTTTAATTGGGTTTCGGGCTGATAATATGAGTCTGTAAAATTAGCTGCCTCTCGTTTTAGTTTCTTTAGTGGGAGCCTTATAAGATACAAGGTACAAATGTTTTTGTTTTTTTTTGATTTTTTGAATTTCCTACTGTTTTTTAATGCACTGTATTGTGCATATTGAAATCTAGAATCCAAGGCAAATTTTTGGGAGAAATAGAAAAACAGTCGCTAAAAATATAAATTTTTAGTAATTTTAAATGAAAAAAACCCTAGTATAGTATAATTTTAAAAATGCACAGTTTTAATGATTTAGTTATACAATTAGTGTTATAAATATATTAAATATATTTTATAAACCTTGTTCCAATAGGCTTGCTAAAGAAAAAATGTAATAATAATTTTAAAATCCAAAGTCAAATCAATTGATTTTTTTTAATATTTATTCTATAATTAAAAAGTTAATGTAAAATTGGTACTTTGTACCTTTTTTGATAAAAAAATAAGGAGTAAAGCATGTTTTTTAGACGCCAGAATGGTAAGTATAGAGAAACCGACCGTGTGACGCGGTATAAGTTAATTAAATCGGGTAAACATTGGTTGCGAGCTTCAACCTCTCTTTTTGGATTATTTAAGGTTTTGCGGGGTGGTGTAGATACTACTCAAGTCATGACTGAGGTAGTAGAGGATAAAGTGAATCCTTCTATTACAGGTCTGGATATTATCAAGGGACTTGCCGCCACAGGGGCAGTTTTAGGTGGTAGTGTTGCTACGCAAACAAAAGTGTTTGCAAATGAAACGGTAGCAATGGAAAAAACACTGGAAAATCCAGATCTTTTGGTTACAAATGATACAGCAGTTTTGGGGACGACATCTGTAAGTAATTCAGAGAATTCTGCTAGCTTGTCAGCTTCTATGAGCGAAAGCACTTCAATGTCAGAATCTGTGTCTAAGAGTTCGTCAACCAGTGCTTCAATGAGTACTTCTGCCAGTGCCTCAGCAAGTACTTCTAATAGTACTTCGACAAGTGCCTCTGTCAGCAGTTCTACTAGTGTTAGTCAATCAACAAGTGAGCCGGAGAGCTTTTCTGCAACGTCAAGTCTATCAGTTGAACAGAGTACTTCTGCAACAGTAACTGTTCAAGACTCTTCTGCATCAACAGAATCAACTGGCCTTAAAATCGATTCTGCTCTACTAAAGGCAACTGAAATTGATGGGAAGGTTAGTGCGAGCGCTACTCAGTCAACTTCTGACACAACTAGTATCGTAGGAGTTACTGCCGGTGCTGTCGCAACAGCAGAAGTTTCTGCGAAACAAAATGATGAAAATCGTAAGAAGTTGACAAAACTTTCAGCTGAGATTGGTGAGTATCTAGCTAAGGCTGTTGACTTACCAAATGCTGATTCAGCTATCGCTAAGGTTAATGCTGCGGTAACTGAGATTGAAAAAGCCTTGGCTGACCCAACTAGTGACTTGACAGCAGTGGTTCAAAAAGCAACCTCTGCACGTGATGCTATTGCTGAGAGAGTTGCTCAGATTGATTCTGAAGAAGAATCTACAAATACTAACAATATTTTAAAAGATGCAGAAGAAAAGGAACAAGATCCGTCCTCTGCTTCTAAACTACTTTTAGATCAGAATTTATCTGAAGCAGAAATTCTAGAGAATATTGCTAATAATTATGCTTCAAAAGTAAAAGATTTAGGTCAAAAAGCTACTCTAAATGCAGCGCTTTCTAAATTACAATTTGAAATATCAAAAAGTAGTGATTTATTGACTGCAAAAGCGACATCAGAACAATTTGTTAGCCAGCGTGAGAAGCTAGGTTCTTCCGTAGATGAATTAATGTCAGCTTTGCGTAGAGCTGGGTTTGATGGAAATACTGTTGTCAATGGAGAGACAGCAATAAGTGCTAATTTAGCTGTGGCTACAGGGAAAACAAAAGTTTACACGGGTAAAGGTACAGACTTAGCAAATCATATTCCGATTTATTATAAGTTAACCGTGACAAATGATGGTTCAAAACTAACTTTTGTTTATACAATTACGTATGATAATCCTGAAACCAAGGCTCTTGAGAAGGCACCAGCTACAGTAAATAACAATCATACCATCTACAATACTGGTAGTTCAAGACAAACTATGTTTACCTTGGGTAGTGGACTTGGTACTCCTTCAAGTGTAACAAATTATCTTACAGATCCTTCAGGGAAAAAATTCACCCTAAATGGTAGACTGAAAGATACTGAATCAGCTATAACTACCAATGGACCTGGTAATTACACATGGGCGAATGGTGCCCAGATGACTGGTTATTATTCAAAAAAAGGTTATGGTTTAACGTCAACTTGGACTGTTCCAATAAATTCTGAAAGTGACACTTCCTTTACTTTTAGACCGTTTGCGGCTTGTGATGATGATCATAACTTTGCTAATTACTTCAATGTAATTGAGGAAGAGAAAGATAATACTGACCGATCAGCGGAGCCAGACTCATCAGCATCAACAAGCGCGTCAGAATCAGCAAGTACATCAGCATCAGAGTCAGCAAGTACATCGGCTTCTGAATCTACATCAACAAGCGCGTCAGAATCTGCAAGTACATCAGCTTCTGAATCAGCGTCAACAAGCGCATCAGAATCAGCAAGCACATCGGCTTCTGAATCAGCAAGTACAAGTGCATCAGAGTCAGCATCAACAAGCGCGTCAGAATCAGCAAGTACATCAGCATCTGAATCTGCATCAACAAGCGCATCAGAGTCAGTAAGTACATCGGCTTCTGAATCAGCAAGCACAAGTGCATCAGAATCTGCGTCAACAAGTGCTTCTGAATCTACATCAACAAGCGCATCAGCCTCTGAATCAGCAAGCACAAGTGCATCAGAGTCAGCAAGTACATCAGCTTCTGAATCTACATCAACAAGCGCGTCAGAATCAGCAAGTACATCAGCATCAGAGTCAGCAAGTACATCGGCTTCTGAATCTACATCAACAAGCGCATCAGAATCAACAAGTACATCAGCTTCTGAGTCAGCATCAACAAGTGCATCAGAGTCAGTAAGTACATCGGCTTCTGAATCAGCAAGCACAAGTGCATCAGAATCTGCGTCAACAAGTGCTTCTGAATCTACATCAACAAGCGCGTCAGAATCAGCAAGCACATCAGCTTCTGAATCTGCGTCAACAAGTGCATCTGAATCTGCATCGACATCGGCTTCTGAATCAGCAAGCACATCGGCATCTGAATCTACATCAACAAGCGCATCAGAATCAACAAGTACATCAGCTTCTGAGTCAGCATCAACAAGTGCATCAGAGTCAGTAAGTACATCGGCTTCTGAATCAGCAAGCACAAGTGCATCAGAATCTGCGTCAACAAGCGCATCTGAATCTACATCAACAAGCGCGTCAGAATCAGCAAGTACATCCGCTTCTGAATCAGCGTCAACAAGCGCATCAGAGTCAGCAAGTACATCAGCATCTGAGTCTGCATCAACAAGCGCGTCAGAGTCAACAAGCACATCGGCTTCTGAATCAGCAAGCACAAGTGCATCAGAATCTGCATCAACAAGCGCGT
>NZ_QQRU01000004.1 GCF_003428885.1 Streptococcus sp. LQJ-218 | reverse complement strand
TTGCCAGGGTTGATGATATCGAAATGGATGTGCGAGGAGAGAGTAAGCTTTTCTTTTGTGACCCTAATCGCTCTGACCAGAAAGGGAGAATTGAGAAAAATCACACGCTGATTCGCGACATTCTACCTAAAGGAACTTCCTTTGACAACTTAACTCAAGAGGATATTAATCTCGTCTGTTCACATGTCAACAGCGTCAAACGTGCTGCTTTGAATGGAAAGTCAGCCTATGAGCTCTTTGCATTTACCTATGGAGAAGAGATTCCTAAGCTTCTAGGCATTTCTAATATACCTGCAGAAGACGTCTGTCAGTCGTCTACATTACTCCAACATAAAATCTAAAAACTAATCTTCAATCCCATTTAAACGTTTCAGATGAGGGGATTTTGTGCGCTCTTTTTTTCTATTCTTTTCGGCTACAAAAGCGATGAAATCAAGTATTAGAAAAACCAGTGGAACTTACCCTGACACGGATTTCCACTGGTTTTTACAATTTTTATCAGACTAACTTCCACTTGGATTAGCAGTGGAACTTAGTTTGGGAATTTACCCACGCATTTCACTGGTTTTTCCAATTTTTATCAGACTAACTTCCACTTGGATTAGCAGTGGAACTTAGTTTGGAAATTTACCCGAAAATCTCTTCAAACTTCGTCAGCGTCGCCTTACCGTACGTATAGTGACTGACTTCGTCAGTTCTATCCACAACCTCAAAGCAGTGCTTTGAGCAGCCTGCAGCTAGTTTCCTAGTTTGTTCTTTGATTTTCATTGAGTATTAGTTTTATTTACACAGATGAATAAAAAATAACTTTGAAAATTTGGGGCAGAGATAACAAAAACCCTTGTAAATCAAGGGCTTTTCTGTCTATTTAATGCTAATTGCCGGGATTGAACCGGCGACCTCATCCTTACCATGGATGCGCTCTGCCAACTGAGCTAAATCAGCTTACTTAAAAAGTATACTATAGTTAGAAAAACTTGTCAAGGTTCCTTAGAAATTTTCCATAAGAAAAAGCCAGGTAAGAGCTACCTAGCCTATCTTCTTCTATTTGCTTAAATCAATTCGACGACCAATTTTACCAATGATAATTGCACCAATTATCAATGAGGCAAATTCGCCGATTCCTGTTGTAAACCAAGTAAGGAAAAATGGTAATTGCGCTACGATATTCAACTCGGCAGCAATGGTAAACATGGAAAGTGAAAAGAGGATTGAAAAGAAGAAATGATCTTTTCGAATCAATCCATTAAAGAGATAGTCTTTGCTGTATTTTGCAAAAAGCCAAACACCTAGACTGAGAAATACTAAGGTTGATCCACCACCAACAAAGACATCTAGCTGTCCGAAGCTAAAGAAATTAGCAATCATACAACCGATAGTAACTCCGATAATGTACTTAGGATTGTAAAAGGCCATAAAGTTCATCATTTCTGAAATGCGGAACTGATAAGCACCGTAACTGATGGCATTTAGGGGTGGTGTGACAGTTAAAACGACATAGATAGCAGCAACAATTGCAATATCTGCTACATCACGAACGGTTAATTGTTTCATCTTTTCTCCTTTGGCGGTTGCCCGCGTGTAATATGCTTGGTGAAAGAAGCTAAGCACCAAGGGTTGATTCAATCAACCCTACTAGTATAGCACAATAGCCTGTTTTATGCTATACTGAAAGTATGAAAAAATGTATTCAAAACTTCTTTAAGAACGAACTTTTGGCTTATCTCTTTTTTGGACTAGCGACGACTCTGGTCTCTATTCTATCCAGACTAGTCATTTATCAACTAAGTCATCAGGAACTCCTTGCTACTGCCCTAGCAAATAGTATCGGTATTCTCTTTGCCTTTATCACAAATGATACAATCGTGTTTAAGCAAACAAGTAAGAATCGACTTATCCGTTTAATGAAATTTACTCTAGCTCGTCTTTCTACTTTTCTGTTAGATTTGCTTTTTACTTTTCTGTTTGTGACTCAATTCCCTCATATCATAGGGCAATTTGTAAATAATAATATTGACAAGATAAATGCAATTGAAACTATCATTGCACAATTTTTGATAATTATTCTTAATTATATTTTTAGTAAGGTATTTATTTTTAAAAAATAAGAAAAAATTAATCATATAGCTTGCAAGCATTTCTTAATTAATATATAATAAAGAGTAAAAATTTTGGAAAGGAAATTATGAAAATGTTAAAAGATCTTAAAGCCTTTTTGCTTCGTGGTAATGTTGTTGACCTTGCTGTCGGTGTGATCATTGCCTCTGCATTTGGTGCAATTGTTACATCACTTGTTAACGATATCATCACTCCACTTATTTTGAACCCAGCTTTGAAGGCTGCTAAAGTTGAGCGTATCGCTGAACTTTCATGGAATGGTGTTGGTTATGGTAGCTTCTTGAGCGCCGTTATCAACTTCTTAGTTATCGGTACTGTTCTCTTCTTCGTTATCAAAGGTATTGAAAAAGCTCAAAGCCTTACTAAGAAAGAAGAAGCTGAAGAAGCTCCTGTTGGTCCAACTGAGTTGGAAGTACTTCAAGAAATCAAAACCCTTCTTGAGAAAAAATAATCAATTAAAAGGATCTAGCACAAAGCTAAATCCTTTTTTCTTTACTCTTTTGGTAATTTATCTGCTTTTCAAGCCTTCTCTCAATAAGATAAGGCATCTTATACTCAATGAAAATCAAAGAGCAAACTAGGAAACTAGCCGCAGGCTGCTCAAAGCACTGCTTTGAGGTTGTGGATAGAACTGACGAAGTCAGTAACCATACCTGCGGTAAGGCGACATTAACGTGCTTTGAAGAGATTTTCGAAGAGTTTTAACATTTTCACGACCTTTTTCTCAATCAATTTTTTACAAATCTAGGTATTTGTAAATCTTGAGATTTGTTCAAGAAATTTTTAGTTTCATCTGAAGGAACAAACTCATCAAAAGTCTCTTCGTCTGGGAGAAATTTCTTAAATTCTTGATGCTCATTAGCTCTAACTGTACTAATCAAAGCATCAATCAAACGAGAATCCATATTTGGCATTGGTGGACGATGGTAGTTCACCCCACATTCTTGACAAGACTCATAACATTTCATATCGTTATCAAACAAGACTTCAATGTGTTCACTGATAAAACGAATTGGTACAAAAATATAGTGGTCTGGATGGTCTCCAAAATACTCCAAAACATCTGGCTTAATCCGAAGAATACCAATATTACTTTCACTTTGCCAAGTGTTGGTATATTGCTCTGGATTCAAGTCTAGTTTCTTCTTGACAACTAAAAATTGAAATTGTTTGCTTTCTAAAAATTTCTCGTATCCATGACAGAGTAGAACGAGTAAAGGGAATCCAAAATCAAACAAATACACTGCTCAATACCATCTGCCTCCATCTGACCAACCACACCCTCAAAGCTAATCTCTTCTGGCGGACAGAAGGTCATTATTAAAATTACTTTTTTCATAACTGCTTTCTTGTGATGTTTTTATCAAGTTTGTTTTATCATGAATCCACTGATAAGTAAACGCTAACATAATGAATTTCTCGAACTTCTGTCTTTTGTTTTTCTCTCCTTTCTATGATACAATGGAAAAAATGAATTCAAAAGGAGTTTTTTATGACTTACCCCAATCTCTTGGACCGCTTCTTAACCTATGTTAAGGTTAACACGCGCTCTGATGAACACTCTACTACTACTCCAAGTACGCAGAGTCAGGTTGACTTCGCAACCAATGTCCTAATTCCTGAAATGAAACGTGTAGGATTACAAAATGTTTATTATCTACCAAATGGTTTTGCTATCGGTACTCTTCCAGCTAACGACCCTAGCTTGACTCGTAAGATTGGCTTTATCTCTCACATGGATACTGCTGACTTTAATGCCGAAGGAGTCAATCCACAGGTAATTGAACACTACGATGGTGGTGTGATTGATCTTGGAAATTCTGGTTTCAAACTCGATCCAGCTGACTTTAAGAGTCTTGAGAAATATCCAGGGCAAACGCTCATCACAACCGATGGAACAACCTTGCTAGGTGCTGATGACAAGTCAGGAATTGCTGAGATTATGACTGCCATTGAATATCTGACTGCCCATCCTGAAATCAAACACTGTGAGATTCGTGTTGGTTTTGGTCCAGATGAAGAAATCGGTGTCGGTGCTAATCAATTCGATGCAGAAGATTTTGATGTTGATTTTGCTTACACTGTTGATGGTGGCCCACTAGGTGAACTTCAGTACGAGACCTTCTCAGCAGCTGCTGCTGAACTCCATTTCCAAGGACGCAATGTCCACCCTGGTACTGCCAAAGGTCAGATGGTTAATGCTCTTCAGCTAGCGATTGATTTTCATAATCAACTTCCAGAGAATGACCGACCTGAGTTAACGGATGGCTACCAAGGTTTCTATCATCTTATGGATATTTCTGGGAGCGTTGAGGAGGCGCGTGCAAGCTACATCATTCGTGATTTTGAAAAAGATGCCTTTGAAGCGCGTAAAGCAGCCATGCAGTCTATCGCTGATAAGATGAATCAAGAACTTGGTAGCGACCGTGTCAGCCTAAACTTGACAGACCAATACTACAATATGAAAGAAGTCATTGAAAAAGACATGACTCCAATTACCATTGCTAAAGCCGTGATGGAAGATTTAGGGATCAAGCCTATTATTGAACCAATCCGAGGTGGGACAGATGGCTCTAAGATTTCCTTTATGGGAATCCCAACTCCAAATATCTTTGCGGGTGGTGAAAATATGCACGGGCGTTTTGAATACGTCAGCCTTCAGACCATGGAACATGCAGTTGATACCATCATTGGTATCGTAGCTTATAAAGACTAAAAAGACGAGGTAGCTCAGCTACTTCGCCTTTCTTTTTATACCACTGGTGTTTCTTGATTTCCAGTACTTGTTGTAGATTCTGTTGTTTCCTTTTCTGAAGATGCTTCAGCAGGTTTAGAATCTGTTGTGTTGCTTGGTTTGTTTTCATCGCTTGCAGTTTCACTGTTTGATTCCGCAGCTACATATGTTTCCGTTTCGGTACTGGTCTTATCATCATTTGCTTCAGCATTTGTTGCTGGAGTTGCTCCTTCACTTGCGCTAGCTTTTGACTTGATTTCTTGATTCAAGACTAGAATAGCTTTTGTCAACTCAAGTAAAGCAGCTTTATCCTTACTCTTAGCAGAAAGTTGGTCTAATAATGCATCCACCTTATCAAAGTCCTCATCAGAACCCTTATTATTTTCTAAATATGCATGAAGCGACATGAGGATATCGTAGAGTTTTTGATAGAGTACAAGTGTCTGAGGATCTTGCTCAACATTTTCCTTTTCTTGTTGAAGGACGCTAGCGATACGAGTCAAGACATCTTTTACCTGACTGTTTACTTCGTCCAAGTTTGCATCAGCCTTGTTTGTGGCAGCTTTGAGATTTTCTACTTCTTCTGCCAAGGATTGTCTGATTCCTTCTTCTTGGATTTGTTCCAAGAGTTGATTTGCCTTGCTCAAAAGACTTTCTACTTGCTCCTTGCTAACATGATTAACATGTTCTTCTGGCATAAAGTCTCCGTATAATTCTTTCAAGAAGCCATAAATAGCTGTCTTAGCACTTTGGTTATCAACTTTTTCAGTATCTAGAACTGTCTTAGTCGATTTAGCAGTAGTTGGTTGAGCTTTCAAAGCTTCTTCTACTTCTTGTTTTGCCTGATAGATACTTGGGAATAATTTGTTCAATTCTGCTGCCTTAAGGAAGGATTGAGATTGATACAAGGTCCAAGTCAACTGAGCGACTTTGTTTCGGAGTTCATCACTTAAACGACCGTCATTTACGTGTTCGTAGAAATACTTGATGTATTCCACTGTTGTAACACCTGTTCGATCATTAAAGTCTTGAAGAGCTTGAAGTTGTGATTCAACCGCTGCTAAAGCAGTTTCATCTTTTGCCAATTTAGCTTCTTGTAGTCGAACGAGAAGGTCTTTCTTAGGAAGTCCATAAGAGTCTGTATCCAGTGTGTTGATTTTATCAATCAAGGCCTGATATTTCTTATCGAGAGCGCTTGTTTCAACTGGTTTGACACTTTCATCAATATGGATATATTGCTTATCAAAGAGATCCAGTGTCGCAAGATAACCTGCTGTTGAGTTAGTTGCCAGTTTCTTCATGTTTTCAGTAAACTGACCTAAGGCTAACTCAATCTGTCTTTGTTCGATAGGCTTGTCTTTGTAAATACTTCTGCTATCAGCTAGAAGTTGATCTACTTTTGCCAAAACTGCCTTCTCATCAAAAGCTCCAGGTTGATAGTTGGATTGGAGAGCTGGAATTTTGTTTTTCAAAGCTACTTCATAGCCCTTCGTTTGAACCTTGATGTAGTGATTATGGTCGCCATGAGGAATCACAAAACTACCATTTTCTACCTGCAAGCTATATGGAGATACACCATCACGTAAGGCAGTAGTATAGAGTTCATTTAAGAAATCAAGTTCTGGATTTCCAGTTTGAAGAGGAATCCGAACATGTTCTTTACGAACAGCATATGGATGGATATGAGTTGGATCGTAGGCTTGGTCTGGATTTCCAAAGACAAAGAATCCGTTTGAAATTCTGATAGCTTCAAGTGGAACACCGTAAGTCTTAGAAATATAAGCAATCTTTTCTTCATCACTAGCATCTCTTGAGAAAGACTCTACCGTTTTAGCAAGAGGTTTTACAGGCTCTGCATCATGATGTGTTTTCAGATGATCCTGTGCAGCCTTAATTTGCTCTGCTGTCAAATCCTTCTTGAAGAAGTAATGATTGTGGTCACCATGACTCATGACAAATCCTTGCTCATCCTCACTGATGACACGATTAGCATCAAAGCCATGATCGTGTTCTTCACCATGATGGTGTCCATGATGATCTTCATCGTGATCGTCATCATGAGTTGGATTTGGTGTTGCTGAACTTGCCCCTTTCAAGTGGTCTTGTGCTGCCTTAATTTGCTCTGCTGTCAAGTCCTTCTTGAAGAAGTAATGATTATGGTCACCGTGACTCATGATAAATCCTGCTTCATCTTCAGCAATAATACGATTGGCATCAAAGCCATGACCACCTTCTTCATGTTCCTCATGTGAAGTTCCTGGATTGATTGGAAGAGATGGCGAAGGTGTTGTTAGACCATTATTTGGAAGAGTCGGTTGACCGATTTGATTCGACTTAGGAATGTAATGGAAATGATCACCATGTCTTACAATATAAGCTGTAGCAGTTTCTTCGACAATATCTTTAGGATTAAAGATATAACCATCAGATGTGGAAGGTAGTTTTGAAGAAGAAGGATTACTTGAAAGATTTCCAAGACTAGGCGCTA
Organism: Streptococcus sp. LQJ-218; assembly: GCF_003428885.1. Taxonomy (GTDB): domain Bacteria; phylum Bacillota; class Bacilli; order Lactobacillales; family Streptococcaceae; genus Streptococcus. The sequence continues at coordinate 218,629 of NZ_QQRU01000004.1, read as the reverse complement.
CTTCATTAGATTTTTCATTTTTAGAAGCTGTAGAAGCAGTTCCACCGATTGGCACCATTCTAGCAATCTTTTCTTCTAAAGCAGAGAGCTTGCTGTAAGGAATAAAATGATAATGGTCGCCATGCGGAATCGCAACTCCATTCGGTGTACGACTGACAATCTTAGCAGGGTCAAAGACTAGACCATCTGATTCACTGTAACGTTGGTCACTAGGTGAATCATAGAGTTCTTTCAATAGACTTTGGAGATTTTCAACTTTGCTTTCTGGCTTGCTAGTTGATTCTTTCTCTATAGCTTGATTAGTATGATCACTAGCTGTTGAAGAATAACTTAGCTGACTTGGTTGCGTATTTTTGCCAGCCAGATGAGCTTTAGCGGCTGCTAATTCACTAGCAGACAAATCACTTTTTGGAATGTAGTGATAGTGTCCTCCGTGAGGAACGATATAAGCATCACCAGTATCTTCAATAATATCAGCCGGATTAAAGACATAACCATCATCTGTCGTATAGCGTCCCTGAGACCTTGCTACAGCAACATCTGAGCTGACCTTCTCATTATCTTTGACGTGTTCTTGTTTTTGACGGTTGATTTCATCCTTGGTTCGAACATTATCAGCATGAGCTGCATCTTTCAGGTAGACATAATATTTTCCATCCACCTTGATGATATAACCACCTTTGACTTCATTGACAATATCAGCGTCTTTAAGTTGGTAGTTTGGATCTTTCATCAAAAGTTCTTCACTAAAGAGGGCGTCATAAGGAACTTTCCCATTATAGTAATGATAGTGATCACCGTGTGACGTTACATATCCTTGATCTGTAATCTTAATAACAATTTGCTCAGCCTGAATTCCTTCTTTTTGACTGACCTGATCTGGTGTCAGGTTTTCAGTTTTCTGACTGGACTGGCTACCATCCACATAAGAGACACGATTATTGTCCTTATTTTCCTGCGAGCGATGCTGATTTAATGCATAAGCACATAGACTCAAAGACACGATAACAGCTGATCCAGCTGCTATATATTTTTTACTGAATTTCATAAATCCCTCATTTCAATAAATGATGAAGCTTTTCTTAACTTCTTTTTCTCGGTTAAACAGTTTTTCTAAACTGGTTATTTAACCGATTAATTAACTAGTAAATAGTTTACCTTTTTTAAGTTTATCTGTCAAGATTTTTATATCATTTTAAAAAATAAAAGCCAGTATTGCTACTGACTCTTACATCATTTTGATTTAATAGGATAAACTTATGCTTCTGGTGTTGTCATAACTGACTCACTACCTTTTAACAAAGCAAGTAATTTCTCTGCTTCTGCCATGATATCATTATTATCCATGGTTTGGAGACTCAAATTATTTCGTAAACCAGCTAGGGTTTCTGTCGCATTGGCTTTCAGACTAGCATCCGCTACTTTAGCAAGTAAAGTTTCTGCTTCTTTGATCTTAGCTTCTACTTTTTCAGTCTCTACTTGAGGTACTTCAGCCTCATCTGTAGTATCTTCAGCTTCTTCCTCTGTCTCTTCCGTATCAGTGCTTGGTTTATAAAGATTATCTGCTGAAGGATTTAAACCTGCGTGATTCTCTTTTTCATTGGATTCAGGACGGGTTGACTCGTCTGATTCATGATGATTTCCCTTATCTTCATCAGCTTTACTGTTTTGGTCTGCCTTATTTGTACGAACATGGTCGCTGGCATTTCCCCAACCATTATCTGAGTGAGGACGTTCTTCAGGATGTTCAACATAATATTTTACAGTCGCAAAGAGATCCTCAAGGCTATAACCCTTAGGTGCTTCATAGAGTCCTTCGTCAAACCAACCAAATTTAATGTTATGATAATGGTCGTAATGAGGTATAATTAAGCTACCATTTTTAACTTCAACAGTATGTTGTAGATTGTAAGGAATATGATCAAGTGGGATCTTCTTAGCTGCTTTCACTTTATTATAGATTGATTCTACTCCTTTAACCTCAGTATTTTCTGAACCCTGATTCTCAGTTGAAGGAGGTGTCAAACCTTTCTCTTTAGCATAAGCCTGGGCTGCCACTCTTTCAGCTTCAGACAAGCTCTCTTTCTTAATCCAATGACTATGGGTCATATGTGGAGTTACATAAGCATCTCCCTCATCACTAGTAATATCACGAGTGTCAAAGATATAGCCATCTTCTGTTGTGTACTTGCCTGCTAATTTCGCTAATTTAATTTCATCTTCCGTATACTCAATCTGAGAATTTGGTTTACCAAGTCGCTCTGGATGGGTAATTGGTGCTAGGAATGCCAATAAATCATCTACCAATTTTCCTTTATTAGTCGATTCATCATTCAAGCGTTCTGCTAATTTGTCCAAGGCTTGGAAATCAGAAGTACGCCCCTTATTTTCAGACAAGGCTTTATGAGCCTCGGCCAATAAATTATATGCTTTATCATAAAATTCTTGATCACGAGGAGCGACATTGTCTTTCTTCGCAACTAGATCGTGTGTTTCTTGGATTTTCTTAGACAAGAGATTTTCAATAGCATCAATCTTATCCTTAGCCAAATCTTTAGCAAGAACATAACGACTAACGCCCTTATCCTCTATAATATATCCGTCGCCAACTTTTCTAACAACCTGCTTGACATCAAATTCAGTCGGTTTATTTTCTGCTGGTACTTGAGGTTTGGTAGTAGGGCCTGGCTTTAGTGGTGTGACGTTTGGTAAAACACTGCCATTTTGTCCCTTGACAGCTATCATACGCGCCAATTTTTCTTCCAAAGGTGACATCTGTGAATAAGGGATAAAGTGATAATGGTCTCCGTGAGGCACTGCGACACCATTTGCAGTACGTTTGATGATTTGTGCTGGATCAAAGACTAGACCATCCGATTCCACATGGCGTTCTGATAAAGGTTTGGCATACAATTCACGTAAAAGTGTTGGAATATCTTCTCCTTGGTCTTGATGATAATTTGGAGTGACAGTCAGATTAGGAGTTTCTGTCAAACTTGGTTGAGACGGTTTTGTGTTATTGCTATTTGGTTTACTTGAACTTGGAGCAGAATGTGAGCCCTGTTTACTATTCCAATAAGCTTGGGCCGCAGCCAATTCTCCTGCTGACAAATCACTCTTAGGTATATAGTGGAAATGATTGCCGTGCGGTACAACAAAAGCATCACCTGTATCTTCAATCACATCTGTCGGACTAAAGACATACCCATCGTCCGTTGTATAGGCTCCTCCACTCCCTCTATTCGGTGCAGGCGTATTGAGATTAAAGTTTGGTTTAATCGTTGAACTTGGTTTCTCAGGACTGCTTGCTTTCGTATTGTCAGTATGACTTTGGACTGGCTGACCTCCAATTGGCAGATTTCGAGCCAATTTTTCTTCCAAAGCAGACATTTGCGAATAAGGAATGAAATGGAAATGATCTCCGTGAGGAACTGCCACACCATTAGCTGTACGTTTTGTAATCTGTGCTGGGTCAAATACCAAGCCATCAGACTCCACATGACGTTGACTCAGCGGCAAAGCGTACAATTCTTGAAGGAGACTATCTAAATCCTCGTTTTGATTCGCCGGAGCTGTTGTAGGATTTGAAGGAGTTTCAGATTGACTCGTTCTCACACTAGATCTTGTTTCTCCCCTGCTTGAACGATATTCAACTGTACTTAATTGACCACCTTTTCCAGATAAGAAAGCTTGAGCTGCAGCTAATTCACTAGCAGACAAATCACTCTTAGGAATATAGTGGAAGTGATTACCATGAGGAACGATATAGGCATCACCTGTGTCCTCAATGATATCAGATGCATTGAAGATATAACCATCATCCGTTGTATAACGTCCTTGAGCCCTGGCTGCAATTACTGCCTGGTCATTTGAACCGCCACCATGATTACTACTGTGTTCCTGCTTCTGACGTTTAATCTCTTCTTTTGTCCGAATATTGTCCGCGTGGGCAGCATCTTTAAGGTAAACATAGTATTTCCCGTCTACCTTAATCACATAGCCACCCTTGATTTCATTGACAATGTCTGAATCCTTTAACTGATAATTCGGATCTTTCATCAGCAGTTCTTCACTGATGATAGCATCATAAGGAACCTTGCCATTATAGTAATGATAATGGTCTCCATGAGAGGTCACATAACCTTGATCCGTAATCTTGATAACAATTTGTTCGGCGTTGATTCCCTCTCTCTTACTAACTTCATCTGGTGTCAAGTTCTCTGCCTTTTGACCAGCCTGATCACCGTCTATATAAGCAACTCGATTCGAATCTTTCTTAACTTGACCAGCTTGGTAACGACCAAGTTCATAGGAACAAACGCTTAGGGCAAGAACTGCCACGGAACCCGCTACATATTTTTTATTGATTTTCATTCTTTCCTCACTTTAATTCTTCTGCTAGAACACTCATATTTTCTTCAAGGTTTTCTAAATAAGTCTTGTCATTTTGTGGGTCTGCCTCTAAAGGATTCAAAGTTTTAAGCCCCACACCTGTTGATTTGACAAGAGTTTCAGCTACTTTTGAAGAAGCATTACTTTCTGTAAAAATTGTTTTAACCTTATAGGTCTTAACAAATTCCTGAATTTCTGTTAGTTGTCTTGGACTTGGTTCTTGTTCTGGAGAAATACCTGCAATTCCAAGTTGGTTTAGGCCAAATCGCTTAGCTAAGTAAGAAAAAGCAGTATGCTGTGTTACAAAAGTTTTCTGACTCGCTTTTTCAAATTTAGGCTGGAATTTATTCGTCAATTCTTGAGCTTTTTTGATAAAGGCTTGCGCATTTTTCTGATAAGTCTCTTTATGCTCACTATCCACCTCTGAAAGTTTGTCAGCGATAATTTGCGCCTCTTCGCCAGCTTTTTCAGGATCTAGCCAAGTGTGAGGGTCATAGAGCGTTTTTTCATCAACACCATCACCTGGTTCCACGTCTTCTAGACCTGGAACACGTTCCAATGTCATTCCTTCAGAAGCCTCTAAAACCTTAACTTTAGATTTTTTTAGATTTGGATCCAGACTTCCTGCCCAAGATTCGAGCGTATGAGAATGGTAAACAAAGACATCTGCATCGTATATTGCTGCAATATCATTTGCTGAAGGTTCAAAGGAGTGAATCCCACTACTTGACTGAATCATCCGAACATCATTCAAGTCACCAGATACTTCCTTGACCATAGCGTAAATAGGGTAAAAACTGGTCACAATTTTCATCCCTTTCCCTGTATGACTTTCCTTTTGACCACAAGCACCTAAACACAAAAGAAAGACACTTAACAATACTAAAAATAAATTTTGTTTCTTCATAAACAACTCCTTAACCATTTAATTAACTAGTAAACATTCTACTCCTAAAAATTTAATCTGTCAAGATATTTTTAGAAAAACATTGAAATTTCTTTCACATATAAAAGTCTGCTGAGTTTCAATAACTCAACAGACTTTCACTTTATATACTCAATGAAAATCAAAGAGCAAATTAGGAAGCTAGCCGTAGGTTGCTCAAAACACTGTTTTGAGGTTGTAGATAAGACTGACGAAGTCAGTCACATATATACGGCAAGGCGAAGCTGACGTGGTTTGAAGAGATTTTCGAAGAGTATTATTCTTCTATGGTAGAATGCTTATAACCATAAGTAAAGTAAATAAGACTTCCTATTAACAAAGTAATAAGGAAAGCAATCCAGGTTTCCATATTATACTGCAACATAAAGGATAAACAAATAATGATTGATAAAATGGGTAACAGGGGAACCAATGGTGTTTTAAATTCACCAGCTTTTGGCATCCCTTTTTCTTTTCGTAATCGAATCAGGCCATATGCTAGCATAATCAAGTAGGCCAAGGTACAAATATTTAAGAAGGCTGCAATACTAGCAAGAGGGAATATTCCTGCTGCTACTGCTGAAGCTAGACCTGTCAAAATAGTAGCATTTTTGGGTACCTTACTTGTCTTCGTTAGCTCTTTAAAGACGGACGGCATTAACCCGTCACGTGCTAAACTGTAAATCATACGCGATAAGGCATAGGTCATCGAAATACAAACTGTAATCAAGGTCAAGATAGCCACTAATGACACATAATTAGCTGCCCAACTGATTCCAACGCTGCGAAGAGCAAAGGCAACGGCATCATCGACATTTAGTTGACTATAGTGAACCACACCAGTCAAGACAAGCGTCACCAACGCATAAAGAATGGTTACGATAGAAAGCGACAAGACAATCCCTCTCGGAATATTTTTTTGAGGAGTCTTGACTTCATCTACAGCCATAGAGATAGATTCAAATCCCAAAAATCCAAAGAACATCAAGGACGCACCAGCCATAATACCAGTACTAGCGCCATAGATTTGTCCAAAACCGTAGGGAGCAAAATTGCTCCAATTATCAAATTTGATATGCCAAATTCCTACCAAAACAAAGAGAGCTAAAGCCGAAAATTTCAAAATAACTAGGATCGAATTAAAGCGTAAGGCTGCCTTAGCATTAAGTAAAACAAGTGAGGTAACTAGAACCAAGACAAGAATAGGCAATAAATCAACAAATGTCCCTGCTTGAGGATTAAAAGTACCATTTAAAGCCTGAGGGAGGGCTATCCCATATTGAGAGAGCAAGCCTTTAAAATAAGCTGCCCAACCCGAAGCTACACCAGATATGGCTGTCATGAATTCCATCATGGTTAACCAACCAGCCAACCAGGCTGGGAATTCTCCTAAAATAGCATAAAGATAACTGTAGGCACCACCTGTCGCAGGTACTCGTGAAGCAAATTCTGCAAAAAAGAGAGCTGATAATCCCACACACAAGGCAGAAATGACAATTGAAATCACTAGGGCTGGACCCGCTAGAGTTGCAGCTGCAGTACCTGTTATTGTAAAGACACCTGTCCCTACCATGGCTCCGATACCCAGCAAAATCAAATCCCATAACTTCAAATGCCTATGCATCTCTGTTTTATCTAGACTGACATTCTTTGTTCTAAATATATTCATCTTTGACTCCAAAATAAAATGATGTTTCTATTTTACCATAAATATAGGATATTTGTGAATATTTATAAAATATTTTTTTAAAAAAAACTGACTACTTATTGTAATCAGATTTTCTTTGTCAATTCTAGTTCATTTCTTTAAAGGCTGCTTCTGCATCCGCGTTGCTGATAACACCAAATTGTATCTTTCCAATCTTTCCTTGACTATCAATCAGGTATTCTGTAGGAATGCTTCGAATTTGATAAGCTTGGAATGTAGTTGCTTTTGTGTCATAAAGAACTGGGATATCCTTATAACCTTGATCTTGGAACCATTGTGGGAATTGCTCAACAGTTTTTTCACCTTGAATTCCTGGTGCAATGACACTAAGAATTTCGAAGTCACGATCTTCTTTTGCAGCTAATTCCATCAACTCTGGCATACTTTTCTTACATGGACCACACCATGAAGCCCAAAACTTCAAGTAGACTTTTTTACCCTTATAATCAGATAACTTGACTTCTTTGCCATCCATTGATTGCAAGGTAAAGTCTGGAGCCTCTTTTCCAACAGCAATTTGTTGTACAGTCGTTTGTTGCTGTTGTTTTGGGGATTGTTCTGGTGCTTGAGTCTTTTTAGTCTCTTCCTCACCACAGGCCATCAATACAAATACTGACAAAAGGCTTAAGCCAGCAAACATTACTTTTTTCATTTGTTCTCCTTTATTCAAAAATTCCTGCCAGAACATTTACTTGTCCTAATAGTAACAAAATTCCCATTAAAATAATGAGGAAACCACCAATTTTCTTTAGTAGCATCATATGACGCTTCATTTTACCAAAATAAGGCATTACTACACCTGAAGCTAGAGCCAAAACCAAGAAAGGAATGGCCATCCCTAGAGTGTAAATCAAGGTATAGATAGCTCCCTGCCAAGCGCCATTGCCTCCAGAAGCTGCAAGCGCTAAAACAGAACTTAAAACTGGACCGATACAAGGCGTCCAACCAAAGCTAAAGGTAATACCAAGCAAAAATGCTGACCAATAACGATTAGCTTCTGATTTCTTAAAAGTAAAGCTTTTTTGAACCTCTAATTTCTTAAAATGAAAAATTTCCATCTGGTGTAAACCTAAAATAATGATAATCGTTCCCATGGTATAGCGAAACCAATCGGCATAGAGGATATTACCAAAGTAACCAGCACCAAATCCTAAGATAAAGAAAATGAGAGAGATACCTGCAATAAAGCACAGTGTTCGAATCAAACCCGACCATAGAACCTTTCTCCCGAACAAAGAAAAAGATTTTGCACTTTCCTGATCATCCAATAAAATTCCAGTATAAACAGGTAACAGAGGAAATATACAAGGCGAAAAGAAGGACAAGATCCCTGCTAAAAAAACGGAGATTGAAAATACTATTGTTTCCAATAAAGAACCAACTTTCTTAATAATTCTAATCCTATTTTACTATAATCAATTTCATTTGTATGATTTCTGCTACGCCATTTAAATTAGTCTGTATTTGAAAGGTTTTCCGGTGCTAATTCATTCAGGTTCTGGCTCCAAAAATGCCCCAAAACAAAAACAAAAGCCTACTGACCAAGCTAGAAAGCTTGATACAATAGGCTTTTTAAATTCAAATTATTTAACAGCGTCTTTAAGTGCTTTACCAGCCTTGAATGCTGGAACTTTAGAAGCTGCAATTTTGATCTCTTTACCAGTTTGTGGGTTACGACCTTTACGTTCAGCACGCTCACGAACTTCAAAGTTACCAAAACCGATCAATTGAACTTTTTCACCAGCTGCAAGGTACTCAGTTACTGCTGCGAATACAGCTTCAACTGCTGCCGCTGAGTCTTTCTTAGTCAATTCTGTAGCTTCTGCTACTTTAGCGATCAAATCTTGTTTGTTTGCCATGTTAATGATTCCTCCAATTAATTTCTAATTAACAAATATAATCATATCCTAAAATCCCTTTTAGGTCAAGTTAAAAACGCTATTTCTTCCCATTTTATTTATTTTTTAAGAGTTGTAACGAACTAAAATAGCCCATGCATTTTCACCCGTATGAGTTTGAATAATAGAGCCCGTTTCCAAAACTGAAATTGGCTTTTCAACATATGCTTGTAAGCTCTCTTTCATCTCTTTTGCCCAATCAGCACTACCAGAATATGAAATTCCAATCTCTGCTACAGAACGTTCAGAAAGCGATGTTATTAAGTCATCTAACCATTTTTTAAAGGTTTTAGCTCCACGACCTTTAACGATTGGCTGCAATTCATGGTCTTTCATTTGCATAACAACACGGATATTGAGAAGTGAGCTCAACAATCCAGTTACACGGCCAATTCGTCCACCTTTAACAAGATTTTCCAAAGTCGAAACGCCAATATAGAGTTCTGTGTGGTTTTTAACATCTTCTACATGAGATAAAATTTCCTCCAACTCTTTGCCTTCTTGTGCCAACTTCGCAGCCTCAACAACTTGGAATTTTAGGGCTTGGTCAGTGAAGGAACTATCAAGAACCGTCACATCTGCAGTAGATAAACTAGCACCTTGACGTGCTGCTTCTACAGTACCTGAAAGGGCATGGGACATATGAATAGCAAGAATCTGGCTACCATCTTTGCTTAGGTCTTCAAAAGTTTCAGCAAAGACACCTACAGGCGGCTGACTTGTTTTCGGAAGATTCTTACTTTCTTGCATTAACTGAAGAAATTTACCTTCTTCTTTTAAATCCGCATCAGAATATACAACGTTATCAATCATTACAGATAATGGAACAACAGTGATATCTAATTGTTTTACTAGTTCTGGTTCAATAGTAACAGATGAATCAGTTACAATCTTAATTTTTGTCATGGTATCAATCTTTCTATTTTAGGATTCAGATTGGATTTCTTACTTTTAATTATATCAAAAAAAAATTAAAAATCCTAATGGAGTCAATCAAATTTTTCTTAAAAATTTGATATAATCTACTTATAAGAAAAGAGGTCCCTATGATAAAAAAAATTTATCCCATTTTAACCATCTTACTAGGTGCTGCTATTTATGCTTTTGGTCTTACTTATTTTGTAGTTCCTAATCATCTATTTGAAGGAGGGGCGACAGGTGTTACGCTTATCACTTTTTATCTTTTTAAAATCCCTGTTTCTCTCATGAACCTACTGATTAATATTCCCCTTTTCATCCTAGCTTGGAAAATCTTTGGAGCTAAATCCCTCTATTCTAGTTTACTAGGAACCTTAGCTTTATCCGCCTGGTTGGCTTTTTTTGAGCGAATTCCTCTTCATATTAATCTGGAAGGTGATTTACTAATCACTGCTCTTATAGCTGGGATTCTATTGGGAATTGGGCTCGGAATTATCTTCAATGCTGGTGGAACAACTGGTGGTACTGATATTCTAGCTCGTATTCTCAATAAATACACTCATATATCCATGGGGAAGTTGCTCTTTATCTTAGATTTTTGTATTCTCATGCTCATCCTCCTCATCTTCAAGGATCTGAGATTGGTTACCTACACACTCTTGTTTGATTTTATCGTTTCACGTGTTATTGACCTGATTGGTGAAGGAGGCTATGCTGGCAAAGGCTTTATGATTATCACAAAATGTCCTGATCAACTTGCTAAGGCAATTAATGATGACCTAGGAAGAGGTGTTACTTTCATCTCAGGTCAAGGTTATTATAGTCGAGAAGATTTAAAAATCATTTACTGTATTGTCGGAAGAAATGAAATTGTGAAAATGAAGGAAATGATTCATCGAATCGATCCTCAAGCCTTTATCACTATTACAGAAGCTCACGAAATCCTTGGAGAAGGATTTACCTTTGAAAAAGAATAAAAAGAGGTCTTGTAGTGACCTCAAAAGTTAGAATAAATCATCTATCTTTTGGGGTACAGACAACCTCTTTTTTGTTTACTCAAGCAGCTCTTAAGACCAATTCCGAGCTATTTCTTCATCAGTCTTTAACTGATCCACTAATTGATCGACTGAGTCAAATTTGGTCATATCTCGAATACGATCAAGCCAATAAACCATGACGGTTTCCCCATAAATATCTTGATTAAAATCAAAAATATTGACTTCAAAACGTGCTTCTTCTCCATCAAAGGTCACATTTTTTCCAACACTAGCCATGGCACGATACTTCTGTCTTTGAATTTCAACATCAACAATATAAACTCCATCTGCTGGCATGTAAGTGCGATCTAAAAGCACTAAATTCGCTGTTGGATAACCAATCGTACGACCACGAGCATTGCCATGGACCACCATACCTCTAGATGGAAGAGGAGCCCCCAAAAGTTCTCCTGCTTCTTTCACATTTCCATCTAAAATAGCTTGACGGATACGTGTTGAACTAATCTTTCCTTTCTCATCTTCTACAGGTGGGACAATAATGACTTCTCCATCAAAGTAATCCTTTAAATCTTCTGCTGTTTTTTTGTCAGAACCAAATGTATAATCAAAACCTGCAACAATAATTTTAGCATTCATAGCCTTGATATAAGTCGCAAAAAATTCTTCTGCAGCGAGACTAGCGAATCGACTGCTAAAATCAAGGAGATATAATTCTTCTACACCTTCTCTTTTTAATTTTCTTTCACGTTCAGCAGGGTTTAAAATATGTAGAAACAAATCCGGATGATAAGGCTCTAAAGCGATTTTTGGAGATTCATTAAACGTCATAACTACGATAGGCAATAAATCCTTTCTCGCAGCCTTATTGGCAACACGAAACAATTCTTGATGCCCCTTATGTATACCATCAAAATAGCCAAGAACAACGACTGAATCAGATGGTGTGCCAATATCTTTATGGTTTTTTATAGGAATAGTAATAATCATAAAATAATTATATCATAGTGATAGTTATTTCTGAACCAGAAAATCTGAAATGCCATTTTTTTAACCTGAAGTGTACCATTTTAGAAGAATTTTATTTTTGATACTCTTCGAAAATCTCTTCAAACCACGTCAGCGTCGCCTTACCGTAGATATAGGTAACTGACTTCGTCAGTCTTATCCACAACCTCAAAGCAGTGCTTTGAGCAACCTGCGGCTAGCTTCCTAGTTTGCTCATTGATTTTTATTGAGTATGAAATCATAACAAAGACCAAGAGATTGAATTAAGAATCTTAAAATCAAAAAAACGCATCATATCAGCTACCTAATACTTGATACAATACGTTTTATTATAAAAAGATCTACTGAATTTTTTATCAAAATAAACTTCCAGTAGCCTTTTCACTTTTTATTAATAAGTTCCTTCTTCACCTTGGCTAGTCAAAATAACAGGCCCTTCTTTCGTAATCACGAATTGGTGTTCATATTGACAAGATAAGCCACCGTCAATAGTCTTATGAGCCCAGCCAGTTTTCATGTCTGTATCGATTTCCCAGTCACCTGTGTTGATCATTGGTTCAATGGTCAAGACCATTCCTTCACGGAGACGAAGTCCACGACCAGCAATACCATAGTTAGGAACCATTGGTTCTTCATGCATAGTTGGACCAACACCATGACCAACCAAATCACGAACTACACCGTAACCACGACTTTCAGCGTATTCTTGAATAGCCGCACCGATATCACCGATACGATTCCCAACAACAGCTTGCTCAATTCCCTTGTACATAGCTTCTTTGGTGACATCCATCAAGTTTTTCACTTCTTCAGACGGTGTACCAACAGCATAAGCCCAACATGAGTCTGCTAGACCACCAGAGTAGCTCTGAGTGTATTTTTTCATTTGCTCCACATTGTTGAAGTTTAATTTTGAGACATTCAGGTCAGATTTAGCAATAGGACCTCCCAAAACCATATCAACTTTGAGTAAATCACCATCTTTCAAGATATAGTGACGAGGGAACGCGTGAGCCACTTCATCATTAAGAGAGCAGCAGGTAGCATAAGGATAGTCCATCATAGCACCGTCAACTCCAATCTGAAGCGGAAGGAAATTTTCTTCCTTACAACGACGGCGAACATATTCTTCAACTTCCCACATATCTACGCCAGGCTTAATCAAATCACGCAAGCCGATATGAATACTTGCTAGAAAATCACCTGCCTTATCCATAGCTTCAATTTCACGAGCTGATTTTAATGTTATCATTTTTTCTCCTAATTTCTAATTAATTTTAACAGTCACATTTGCTTTTGAAACAATCTGATGACCATGATAAATATCGTAATCAATAATAGCTGATCGTCTAGTATGGTGGATAATACGTGCCTGAATGCGCAATATATCATCAATCTGAACAGCCTGCAAAAAGTAGATTAGCATCTGCTCGATAATGAGATTGCGACCACTATTAAGAACTAAATCTTGAGTCATATGGGTCAAGATTTCTGCCAATACACCATTTAGCCAAAACACCGTTCTTCTCAAGCATAAAGGGTTCCACTGTAATGACGACTTCATCATGGTGATATGAAAGTTTTTGACCAATCTGCTCAGAAAAAGTTGGTAGAGCCGAAACTTGAGAACGACTCATTTTCTCCATGACATCTCGTCTGGTTACAACCCCAAGCAAGGTTTGATTACTTCTAACAACCGGTACCATTTCAAAGTCTTCAGCAATCATTCGTTGACTCACATTAGCAATATTTGTCGATAATCCAACTAAAAATAGACTGCGAGACATGACCTTATCAATTGTTGTGCTTGGTGACTTATCACCAGCGTCTCTCATGGTTACAACACCTACAACAACTTGATGTTGATTAATAACAGGGAAACGGCTACTACGATTCTTGCGTACCAAGTCCAAATAATCTTTGACTGTGTCAGTCTCTCTTAGAAAACCATATTCATGACTCGGACGGTAAAGCTTCTCAACTGTCAAAATATCTGTTTTGATTTGAACATTTGACAAGGCTTTATTGATCATGGTTGCAACAGTGAAAGTGTCATGTTTGCTTCTTAAAACTGGAATTCCTTTGTGATTGGCCAGTTTAATCACATCATCATGGACCTGAAATCCACCTGTAACCAGGACGGCATTTTCATTTTCAAGCGCTAGTAATTGGATACGGGTACGGTCTCCGACAATCAGAAGTCCCCCATCATGAAGGTAAGACAAAATATTTTGCTCAGTCATGGCACCGATTGAGAACTTACTAAATTCTCTCTCTAAACCTTCTTGACCAGCCAAAACCTCAGAAGAAGTCACTTCAGCAATTTCAGCAAAAGTTAATCTCTCTATAGCAACTTTCTGAGATTTAACACGAATAGTACCACTTCTTGGGCGAGTCTCTACAATACCACGGTTTTCAGCTTCTTTAATAGCCCGATAAGCCGTTCCATCACTGACGCCTAGATGATTCGAAATACTACGAACACTAACCCTCTTTCCGACAGGTAATTCTTCCAAATAGCTTAGAATTTCTTGGTGTTTACTCATTAATCTCTCCCTTTACAAAGCGAAACTCAAGATAATCTCGCATTTTCCTTGTATAGCGATCACTTCCTTTAAACTGACGAATCAAACGAAAGCCAGACTTAAGAGCAACTTTTTGGCTAGCTTCATTTTCAAGGTGGGTAATGATGGATAATTGTTTTAAAGCAAATTCCTCAAAAGAAAGTTGGCAAAGTTTTTTAACAACTTCTGTCATAAATCCTTGTGACCAAGCATCTTTTCTCAAAAAATAACCAAGTTCTGCCTCTTTTTTAATTTCATCTAGCTTCTCAAATTTAATTGAACCAATCATTTTTTCAGTTTTCTTGTCACAAATAGCCCATACACCTAAAGGAGCCTTCATAAAATAATTGGCCAATGCATATTGACTCTCTTCCGGACTAGCTTGACTTGGAAAAATGAATTGCAAATTTTCTGGATTTGAAGCTATCTCATGGAAATCCTGACTATCACTAAAAAAGAAAGGACGCAAATACAAGCGATCCGTTTCAAAAAAAGAAAACATTGCTAATTTGGTCCAAACATTCATAAACACCTCTACGGTTTATTCTTCAACAAGTGTAATATCCGCTCCTAGATTACGTAATTTTTCAATAATATCTGAATAACCACGTAAAATGAACTCAATATTTGTAATTTCAGTTTTACCTTCAGCCATCAAACCAGCAATGACAAGTGCAGCCCCAGCCCTAAGGTCAGTAGCTTTTACATTTGCTCCACGTAAACTACGTCCACCGGCATATAAAATATGGTCGTTTGTAGTCGTAATATCCGCGTCCATCTTTGCTAGTTCAAAAACATGATTTACACGCTTTTCATAAATGGTATCAATAATGGTACCACGCCCTTCTGCTGTTAACAAGAGAGGAGTAATTGGTTGTTGCAAGTCAGTAGCAAAACCAGGATAAGGAGCTGTCTTAATATTGATTGCTTTCAAATTAGACTGTTCCTCGACAAAAATGCTGTCTTCAGATACAGTCATTCGAACTCCCATTTCTTCCAACTTGGCAATGAAACCTTCTAAGTGTTCGTATAGTACATTATTGATACGAATTCCTTTACCGACTGCAGCAGCTAAGGAAATATATGTTCCCGCTTCAATACGGTCTGGAATCACCTGATGACGGGTTCCATGTAATCTTTCAACACCATCAATAATGATGATATTGGTTCCTGCACCACGGATATGAGCTCCCATATTATTCAAGAGAGTTGCAACATCAATAATCTCAGGCTCACGAGCTGCATTTTCAATAATAGTACGGCCATCTGCTTTAACCGCAGCAATCATCGTGTTAATCGTCGCACCTACACTAACTGTGTCCATGTAAATACTTGCGCCATGGAGTCCTGAATCTTTAGCAGATAACTTCATGTTATCTCCCTCGTAGCTAACAGTGGAACCCATAGCTTCAAAAGCCTTAAGGTGTAGGTCAATCGGACGAGGTCCAAGATCACATCCTCCAGGTAAGCCAACAGTGGCTTCACCAAAGCGACCTAAAAGACTTCCATAAAAATAATAAGATGCACGAAGACTGTTGATTTTTCCATAAGGCATTGGAATATTTTGAACACCTCTTGGATCAACCTCTAACACATCGTCATAACGTTTAACGGTAGCCCCCATTAACTCCATGATTTCGACAAGACTAGCAACATCGGAAATATCTGGTACACAATCTAAAGTTACAACATCATCTGCTAAGATAATTGCCGGAATTAAAGCTACTACACTATTTTTTGCGCCACTAATGGTAATCTCACCTTGCAGAGGCAAGCCACCATTGATAACAATTTTTCTCATTTTAAATTTTTAATACTCTTTCAAAATTTCTAAAAAGGTCCTACATTAAAGTATATCATAAATTCACCTTTCTTTCCATCATTTTCAATTATATTAGCTGAGTCGTATTTGTATTAACTGATATTTTTAAAAAGTTTTGCCCCTTTTTTGCCCCCTAAATACAAAAATAGCCCTTCGGAGAAAATCCGAGGGGCTAGAAACGTTGTTAAATCAACGGCCGAACTTTTTAATTTCAAGGTTCGGGATAAAATAGTTCACTGAACTATTTTATTTTTTAAGGTTGTAGAATGATTTCAATCCACGGTATTCAGCTACTTCACCAAGTTGGTCTTCGATGCGAAGCAATTGGTTGTATTTAGCGATACGGTCTGTACGTGAAAGTGAACCAGTCTTGATTTGTCCTGCGTTAGTTGCAACTGCGATGTCAGCGATTGTTGAATCTTCAGTTTCACCTGAACGATGTGATACAACGGCAGTGTAACCAGCTTCTTTAGCCATTTCGATAGCTTCAAAAGTTTCAGTAAGAGTACCGATTTGGTTAACTTTGATAAGGATTGAGTTAGCAGCACCTTCTTCGATACCACGTGCAAGGTAGTCAGTGTTTGTTACGAAGAAGTCATCACCAACAAGTTGTACTTTCTTACCAAGACGTTCAGTAAGAGCTTTCCATCCATCCCAGTCGTTTTCGTCCATACCGTCTTCAATAGTGATGATTGGGTATTTGTTAACCAATTCTTCAAGGTAGTCGATTTGTTCTGCAGATGTACGAATAGCAGCGCCTTGACCTTCAAATTTAGTGTAGTCGTAAACTTTACGTTCTTTATCGTAGAATTCTGATGAAGCACAGTCAAATCCGATAAATACGTCTTTACCTGGAACGTAACCAGCAGCTTCGATCGCAGCAAGGATAGTTTCAACACCGTCTTCAGTTCCTTCGAAACGAGGAGCAAATCCACCTTCGTCACCTACAGCTGTTTCAAGACCACGGCCTTTAAGGATTTTCTTAAGTGCGTGGAAGATTTCAGCACCCCAACGAAGAGCTTCTTTGAATGTTGGTGCACCAGCAGGTACGATCATGAATTCTTGGAAAGCGATTGGAGCGTCAGAGTGAGAACCACCGTTGATGATGTTCATCATTGGAGTTGGAAGAACTTTAGTGTTGAATCCACCAAGGTAGCTGTAAAGTGGGATTTCAAGGTAGTCAGCAGCAGCACGAGCTACAGCGATAGACACACCAAGGATTGCGTTCGCACCCAATTTACCTTTGTTAGGAGTACCGTCAAGTGCGATCATAGCACGGTCGATAGCTTGTTGATCACGTACATCGTAGCCGATGATTGCTTCAGCAATGATGTTGTTTACGTTGTCAACAGCTTTTTGTGTACCAAGACCACCGTAACGAGATTTATCACCGTCGCGAAGTTCAACTGCTTCGTGTTCACCAGTAGAAGCTCCTGATGGAACCATACCACGTCCGAAAGCACCTGATTCAGTGTAAACTTCTACTTCAAGTGTTGGGTTACCGCGTGAGTCTAGGACTTCGCGAGCGTAAACATCAGTAATAATTGACATTTTTTACTCTCCTTTGAGTTAAATTATTTTACACCTCTATGATACATCAAAAACCCTTCTTTTTCAAGAAAAAACGTTATCTTTGTGCAAATTTTCCTTAACTTTATAAAGTAATCGCTTTCTTTTGCCTGTTTTATTCTAACTTTTATGATATACTGTTTTTATGACAGATTTATCAAAACAATTACTTGAAAAAGCTCATGGTGGGCCAAAATTAAATCCGGATGAGCAAAGACGCTATCTTGGTACCTTTGAGGAAAGAGTTCTTGGATATGCAGATATCGACACAGCAAATAGCCCTCAACTAGAAAAAGGATTTTTATCTATTTTAGAAAACCTTCAGGAAAAAACAGAGCCACTATTTGTAAAGATTTCACCAACTATCGAATTCGATAAGCAAGTTTTCTACTTAAAAGAAGCTAAAGAAACTGATAGTCAAGCTACCATTGTATCTGAAGAGCATACTTCTTCTCCTTTTGGCCTGATTATCCACACCAATGCACCAGTACAAGTAGAAGAAAAGGACCTTCGACTTGCTTTTGCAAAACTTTGGGAAGGGAAAAAGGAAGAACCAGCCAAAACATCCTTGTGGAAGAAATGGTTTGGCTAAAACTTGCGCATATTTAATAAACGTCCAATATTGGAGGCCGTGTGCTCCAAATAAAGACTGGCATTTTTTAAACTATCTTCTAAAGACTCACTTTTTTCTAAAATAGAAAAAACAGCTTGGATATTTTCAAATGGTAAGGGAGGTAAATCTTCAGCAAGACTACCACAGATAGCAATGACAGGAACTCCGACAGGGGTTCTTTTTGCAACACCAATAGGCGCTTTACCTGCTAAACTTTGACGATCTAGCCTTCCTTCTCCAACAATAACTAAGTCAGCATGTAAAACTTTCTTATCAAAGTTGATTAGGTCCAAGCAGGTATCTATTCCAGACACAATATCGGCCGAAGCAAAGGTACACAAACCACCAGCAAGGCCTCCACCAGCTCCTGCTCCTTTAATTTTCAATGTTGCAGGTGAGACTTTTTCATAAAAGTCTTGGATTGCTTGATCGACATCTGCAAACATAGACGGATCTAGGCCTTTTTGTTTGCCAAAAATATAAGTCGAACCTTGAGGACCGCATAAAGGACTATCGACATCTGCTAAAATATTAATGTGAACACCTTCAGGAATTTTATAGCGGTTTTCTATTGATACAGAAGCTAAATTTAGCAAGGACTGACCGCAAGCGGGCAAGACATTTCCATCCCTATCATAAAATTGATAACCTAAACCAGCAGCAATCCCAATACCTCCATCATTACTAGCCGTACCACCAACGCCAATATGGATTTCTCTAATCTCTTGGCTAATGAGATGACGAATCAATTCTCCAATACCACAAGTTTGGATTTTCAGTGGTTTTCGTTTTTCTAGCGGAATTTTTCCAAGGCCAACCAAATCAGCAACTTCAAATAGTGCCAGTTCTCCTTTTTGAAAATAGCGCATGGCTTCTTTTTGGCCAAAAGGCCCTGTCACTTGAATCCATTTTTCTTCAAGGTCAAGAGAATGTCGGATAGCATCTACAGTGCCTTCTCCACCATCACCAACAGGACAGAGGAGACAGTCTACATCTGCTTTCGATTGTTGGAAGCCTCTCTTAATAGCTTCAGATACCTCTTCTGCGGTCAAGCTTTCTTTAAACGAATCTGGCGCAATTACAATCTTCATATTTTCCCTCATTCTAAACAGGCAATCAAAGAAAGAACTTCAAAAAAATCCCTCTTGTCAACATGATGTGGTATTTCTTTTTTCAGCACTTCTTTAGCACAAAAAGCAATTCCTAGTCCTGCTGATTTCAACATTAATAGATCATTGGCCCCATCACCGATTGCAAGTATTCTTTCTTTAGGGAGTTTGAGTTCATTTCTCCATTTTTCTAGAGTTGCTTGTTTGATTTCAGGGCTTATAATTGCTCCAACTAATTTCCCTGTTAGAAAGCCATCTTTGACTTCAAGTTGGTTGGCAGAAAAATAGGCAATGCCAAGAGATTTTGCTAATCTTTTAACTATTGGCGTAAAACCACCGGACACCAGACCAACTAGGATGCCATTCTTTTGGAGAATAGAGATAAATTTCTGTGCATTTGGCGTTAGATGAATAGACTTAAAAACTTTATCAAAGACCGAAACAGGAAGACCTTCCAACAAGGACACTCTTTTTCTTAAACTACTTTCAAAGTCTAACTCTCCTCGCATTGCCCGACTTGTAATCTGCGAAATTTCCTCCTCATGACCTACTTCTCTTCCCAACAAATCAATCACTTCTTCTAGGATTAAGGTCCCATCGACATCCATAACACACAAGCCTTTTACTTGAGACATGAGTTCTCCTCTCTAAACAGCCCAAAAATCGTATGAAGTCATCATACGATTTTATCTATTAATTAACCAAACTATGGTACAAGTCAAGGTATGACTTGCAGGCTGTATCCCATGAGAAATCACACTCCATAGCTTGTTTTTGTAAGTTTTTCCAAACATCAGGATGGTTTCTATACAAGTCCAAAGCTGTTTGGAAAGTCCAATTTAACCAGTAAGGAGATAGGTTGTCAAAGCTAAAACCAGTACCGCTTCCTTCGATTGGATTGAAAGCGCGAACGGTATCTCGCAAGCCACCAACTTCATGGACCAATGGCAAGGTTCCGTAACGCATAGCCATCATTTGAGACAAGCCACACGGTTCAAAACGACTTGGCATGAGGAAGAGGTCACAAGCAGCATAGATTTCTTGAGCTAGTTTGACATCAAAAGTGATATTTGCTGATAGCTTGTCTGGATAGATTTGAGCAAACCATGAGAAAGCTCCTTCAAAGGCTGGATCACCAGTTCCCAAAAGAACAATCTGAACATCTTCTTGCAAGATATGGTGCAGACTTTCGACCACCACATCAAAACCTTTTTGACGTGTCAAACGAGAAACAATTCCCACCAGAGGAACATCAGCTCTAACGGGCAAGCCAACTCTCTCTTGTAATTTTGACTTGTTTTGGGCTTTGCCAGACAAATCTTCCTGATTAAAATGATAGTCTAGAAGAGCATCCGTCTGAGGATTATAAAGGTCAGCATCAATCCCATTCACGATACCAGAAACTTTACCAGACTCCATTCGAAGAATCTGATCTAAGTTACATCCGAACTGACTAGTCATAATTTCATGAGCATAGCTAGGCGAAACAGTTGAAACACGGTCTGCGTAAAGAATTCCAGCCTTCATCCAATTCAGACAGTTGTTCCAGCGAAGGGTTCCATCAGCGTAACGTTCAAAACCAACTCCAAACAAATCACCCAACATTCCTTCTGAGAATTGTCCTTGAAATTCCAAATTATGAATGGTTAAAACAGTTTTAATTTCCTCATAGGCTTGAATCCAACGATATTTCTCCTTTAACAAGAAAGGAATCATTGCAGTATGATAGTCATGAACATGAAGAAGGTCAGGGATAAAGTCAATTCTTTCCATAGCCTCAATGGCAGCAAGTTGGAAGAAGGCAAAGCGTTCTCCGTCATCAAAATCACCGTAAACATGCCCACGGAAGAAATAATATTGATTGTCAATAAAGTAGAAGGTTACACCGTTTAATACTGTTTTCTTAATTCCACAATACTGTCTGCGCCAACCAACACTCACCTCAAAATGAAGAACATCTTCAATCTGATTTCCAAATTTAGCCTCTACCATGTCATAGTAGGGTAAAATTA
This sequence comes from Streptococcus sp. LQJ-218, assembly GCF_003428885.1. Taxonomy (GTDB): domain Bacteria; phylum Bacillota; class Bacilli; order Lactobacillales; family Streptococcaceae; genus Streptococcus. The sequence continues at coordinate 197,096 of NZ_QQRU01000004.1, read as the reverse complement.
CTGCAACTTCGTGCCCCGCTTTTACTAGTGATTTAGGAAGAGCGCCAATGACGTCTCCTAAACCACCTGTTTTTGAAAAGGGTGCACCCTCAGCTGCTACAAATAAAATTTTCATGAATGAATATCCTCTGTTACTTTAGCACCTTTCTTAACGACGACTGGATGTTCTGCAGTTCCACGGATCACAACTCCATCCGCAACTTCAACACCCTTGTCCAAGATCGCATATTCTACCTGAGCACCTTCTCCAATAGCAACACGAGGGAACAAGATGCTATCTTTAACCAAGCTATCCTTATGGACATGAATATTACGAGATAGAACAGAATTAGCCACTTGACCTTCAATGATACTACCAGAAGCAAACTGAGATGTACTTACCTTAGATGTATTGGCATAGTAAGTTGGCTCTTCGTTTTTGACCTTTGTATAAATCTTTTGATTTGGTGAGAAGAGAGAGTAGAATTTTTGTGATTCAAGCATATCGATATTTGCTTGATAATACGACTCTACAGAATGAATGTTGGCTAGGTATCCTGTGTACTCGTAGGCAAAAGCCCCTTCTTTTGCAGCCAAATCTCGTAAAACATAGCGCAATTTCTCTGGATGTTCTTTCTTAGCTTCTTCTTCTAAGCGTTCAATCAACCATGGCGTATCAACAACAAAGATATCTGTGGACATATTGTAAACTTCATCTGTAGATTTGCTATCAAAGAGTTGATGAGAACGGACATGGTCTGTTTCATCCACTTCTAAGATTGCATTGACTTCTGAAATATATTTTTTAGGTAGTTTTTTATAAACGACAGTGATGTGACCTTTAGTTGCGTTATGTAGGTGGAATACTTGGTTCAAATCAATATTAATCAAAACATCACAGTTAAGTGAAATTGTTTGGTTTGAGCCAGAACGTTTCAAATATGTAAGAAGCTGTTGGTAGTATTCTTTTCCAACTGTACTACTTTCCACACGGGTATTGTAAATACCTAGATAGTAGTGGCTAAGAAGAGTTGACAATCCCCACTCACGTCCAGAACGGATATGGTCAAAGACTGAACTGATATTGTCTTGTTGGAAAATACCAAAGATACTACGGACACCTGCATTAGCCAGACTTGAAAGTGGGAAGTCAATCAAGCGATATTTGCCACCAAATGGCAAACTAGCTACTGGACGGTGGTCTGTCAGTGTTGACATATCATGAAAACCAACTGTGTTTCCTAAAATGGCAGAATATTTATCAATCTTCATCTGTTGCTACCCCCACTACTTCATCATATCCTACAACTTGTACTTCTTCTGTTCCATCAATTTCGACACCATCTGCAATAATAGCACCTTCTCCGATAATGGCACGTTTAATTTTAGCTCCGTGTCCAATAATAGCACCACTCATGATAACTGAATCAACAACTTCTGCCCCTTCACGAACTTGCGCACCTGTTGAAAGGATCGAATGTTTGACAGTTCCATCAACAAAACATCCGTCTACAACTAATGAGTCTTCCACATCAGCATTTGCCCCAAGGAAGTTTGGTGGTGAAATTAAGTTTCTTGAGTAAATCTTCCATTGACGGTTACGGCTATCCAAGGCATTTTCTGGTGAAATATATTCCATGTTAGCTTCCCAAAGCGATTCAATAGTACCGACGTCCTTCCAATAACCTTTAAATTCGTAGGCATAAACACTCTCACCTGACTCAAGGTAATTTGGAATGACATTTTTACCGAAGTCTGACATATCGACATTGCTCTTTTCAGCAGCAACTAACATATTGCGGAGACGTTGCCAATCAAAGATATAGATTCCCATAGAAGCTTTGGTAGATTTAGGTTGAGCTGGTTTTTCTTCAAACTCTACAATACGATTGTTTACATCTGTATTCATGATCCCAAAACGACTAGCTTCTTTCAGAGGAACATCAAGAACTGCTACTGTCAAGCTGGCATTATTATCCTTGTGAGACTGGAGCATATCATCATAGTCCATTTTGTAGATATGGTCCCCAGACAGAATCAAGACATACTCAGGGTTGACACTATCGATATAGTCGATATTTTGGTAAATAGCGTGACTAGTCCCTTCGAACCAACGATTCCCTTCACTTGCAGAATAAGGTTGAAGAATAGAGACACCAGAATTGATACCGTCTAGTCCCCAGCTTGAACCATTCCCAATATGGTTGTTGAGAGCAAGTGGTTGGTACTGTGTAATGACTCCAACATTGTGAATCCCTGAGTTGGCACAGTTTGAAAGAGCAAAGTCAATGATACGGTAGCGCCCACCAAATTGCACAGCTGGTTTTGCGATGCTTTGAGTGAGTTTACCGAGACGAGTTCCTTGCCCGCCGGCAAGAATCAAAGCTAACATTTCATTCTTCATTTTCTACTCCTTTTTGGTTTTTACTTGTGACAGTTTTTGCAGATTTCAAGCGGCGTTTGATTTTCCATATACTTGCTCCCATAGCTGGTAGGGTAAAGGTTAAGGTCTGCCCATAATCTTTCCATATTCCTTCTTGCGTTTGAACAGTTTGATTGTGTTCTTTCCAGACACCACCCCACTCTTCTAACTCAGTATTCCAGACTTCTTCGTAAATCCCTGCAACAGGAAGTCCGATTGTAAAATCTTTTCGTTCAACAGGTGCCATATTAAAAACACAGACTAACATATCGCCCTTTTTACCCTTACGGATGAAGGACAGAACACTCTGGTCTCGATTATCCGCATCAATGATTTCAATACCATCATAGCTGTTATCAATTTCCCACAGACAGCGGTGATCTTTGTAAAACTGGTTTAGCTGAGAAGTGAAATACTTCATCTTAGCATTCATTGGATCTTCTAGGTTAGACCATTCCAACTGTTCTTCCGATTTCCATTCTAAAAATTGACCATATTCACTACCCATAAAGAGCAATTTTTTCCTGGGTGACAAATTTGATAGGTGTAGAGGTTTCTCAAACCAGCGAATTGATTATAACGATCACCCCACATCTTGTGCATCATACTTTTCTTGCCATGAACCACTTCATCGTGCGAGAATGGTAGGAGATAATTCTCCTTGAAGACATACATAAAGCTGAAAGTTACAAGGTTAAAGTCGTGTTTACGATAAATCGGATCTTCTTCGTAGAATCGGAGGATATCATTCATCCAGCCCATATTCCATTTGTAGTCAAATCCTAGACCATCTGAATCCTTAGTGTCAGTAATTTGAGTAGCGGATGAACTTTCCTCAGCTATCATCATAACGTCTGGATGAGCTTGTTTAATGACATCATTCAAGCGTTGAAGGAAATGATATCCCTCGTAGTTGAGATTTCCGCCATCTCTATTAGGTGTCCATGGCGCATCATCGTAGTCAAGATAGAGCATGTTGCTCACTGCATCCACGCGAATACCATCTAGATGATAAAAGTCAATCCAAAACTTAATACTAGAAATCAAGAAGGACTGGACTTCATTCTTTCCAAGGTCAAAATTGAGTGCTCCCCAACCGTAGTTATGAGCCTTATTATGGTCTTGGTACTCAAAAGTCGGAGTTCCATCATAATAGGCCAAGGCATCATCATTGATAGTAAAGTGACCAGGTACCCAGTCTACAATAACTCCAATATTGTTTAAGTGACATTCCTCAACAAAATCTTGAAACTCTTCAGGGCGACCATAGGCATGCTCAAGAGCAAAGTAACCCATAAGCTGATAGCCCCAACTCAAACTGAGAGGGTGAGACATCAAGGGCATAAACTCAATGTGAGTATAGTTCATCTCTACCAAGTAAGGAATGAGTTCATATTTCAATTGAGAAAAACTAAAAGGGCTGCCATCAGGATTTCTCTTCCATGACCCAGCATGGACTTCATAAATATTGACAGGACGCTCTTTAAAGTTCAAGCGTTTTCTACGGGCTAGCCAGAGGCCATCCTTCCATTTTTTTCTGAGATTTCTGTTAAGATAGCTCCAGTGCCAGGTCGTGCCTCATATCGAACAGCCAAAGGATCAATCTTCATCAGCTGATGACCATTTGCACGTGTAATATTGTACTTGTAAATTTGGCCTTCTTGAGCAAAACTGGTAAAAACTTCCCAAACTCCAAATTCATTCCGTTCCATTGGAATTTGATTTTCAACCCAATTGGTGAAATCTCCTACCAAGTGAACAGCCTGAGCATTGGGTGCCCACACACGAAAAGTGTAGCCATACTCACCATTTTTTTCATCCCTATGAGCCCCCAGATAGTGCTGGAGGTGAAAATTTTCACCTGTCATAAAGGTTTCCAAAGCTCTTTTCTTATCCATACACCCTCCTATTTTCTGTAAGCGTTTTCTATAGATTTATTATACTACCTTTTTAGGGAAGATTCAAGTAAATTACTGAATTTGCAAAAAATTCTTTTGAAAGTCTTCAACAAATTCACTGATGTGTTCACTTGTAAATCAAGAAATTTTCAAACAGATTACGAAAACAAAATATTTTTTTACAATATTACCATAAAGTTCGTTATTTTGCTAATAAAAATATAATTTAGAGCAAAAAATAAACCAGGAAATGAATTTCCTGATTTTATTGTTTTTATGAGATACAGTACTGCAAATGAATTTCAATTGTAAATCTTTTCTACAAAACTTTGAAGACGCTGGCACTAACACCACCAACCAAGTCTGTATCAGCTAAATGGCTATTGGTCACCAACAGTTCTAGATTTCCAGCATTTTCAAACTGGAAGTCTTGCCCTTTTGCATTAAAGACAACCAATAGATGTTCTTCTCCATGAATTTCATAGACAATCCAACCACTATGCTCGTGAGCTGAATGAACAAAGATATGATGGTAAATATCATCATAAGTAGTGTAAGAAAAAGCACTGGTTTTGGTCTTCAATCGAATCATCTGACGGATAAAGTCAATGCTGTCTTGTCGCTCATTAAGTAAGTCCCAGTTGACTTGATTCACACTGTCTGGAGCATTATAGCTATTCATAGCACGCTCTCTATCATCATGGGTCAATTCACCATTTTCACCAGTCGCAACCAGTTTGGTACGACCAAATTCTTGACCGATTTCCATAAAGGCCATCCCTTGCATGAGTAGGTTCATAGCTGTGGCTGTCTCAACCTTGCGCATGATTTGTTCTGAACTTTGGTCTGGATGTAAGGTTGCCAACAAATCGTGAAGATTGTAATTGTCATGGGCCTCTACATAGTTAAGCACTTGATTTGGATGTGTATAGGTACCTAATTCACTACTTCCTAGGATTGCTTTGGCTAGAATTGGCTCTGTCGCAGCACCACTAACAAAACCTGACTTGATAGTACCGTAAACTTCTCCACCTTTGACAGCATCACGCTGATTATCATTAAAGAAACCAATATTTGGCATCTGGTAGGCATTGTCCTTGTTAGCCTTATCATACGGCGCAAGACCTGTTCCCATATCCCATCCTTCTCCATAAAGGATAATGTTGGGGTCAATTTCATCCAAACTCTGACGAATCATCTGCATGGTCTTGACATCATGAATCCCCATCAAATCAAAACGGAAACCGTCAATATTGTATTCCTGCACCCAGTATAGTAGGGAATCAATCATATACTTGCGGAACATTTCGTGTTCGCTGGCTGTTTCATTTCCAACACCCGTTCCATTCTGGAAGGTACCGTCTAGATTCATACGATAATAGTAATCAGGGACTGTTGTTTGGAAAGGTGCATCAACAACTGAAAAGGTATGATTATAAACCACATCCATAATGACACCAATCCCTGCATCGTGATAAGCTTGAACCATGGTTTTCAAATCTCGAATGACCTGAGCTGGATCATCTGGATTTGTTGAAAGGTTCGTTTCTGGAGCATTATAGTTTTGTGGATCATAACCCCAATTGTAGGTTACATTGCCGTCCTCATCGTATTCTTTGTGACGGTCTGCAATTGGTTGCAACTGAACATAATTGTAGCCCATCTTCTTGATGTAATCTAAAGCAGTTGACTGACCGTACTGGTTAACTGTTCCAGTCTGTGCAGCACCTAAGAAAGTTCCTCGAAGATATTCATCTACACCTGAGGTTGGTGATTTTGTCAAATCACGAACATGCATTTCACAAATAACTGCCTTACATGAATTCGTCAAACGCCAAGTAGCATCGGAACCGTGCTTAACCTCAAAGTTTTCAACTTGCTTTTCTTCAAAGCTCAGAATAGCAGAACGTTTGCCATCAGGGCTGGTCGCAATTGTGTATGGGTCGCGTGTCAGTGTTTGGTGATGAGGGAATTGGACTTGATACTGATAAGCTTTCCCAGACAAATCTTCCTCAACATCCAAACTCCAGACACCAATTGTATTGTCCTTATGATTATAAGAGTAGCTATTGCCTCTCTCCATCTCAAAACTCTTCCAAATAGGAGCATCGTTAGTAGCAGATTCATAAACGACAACCTGTACTTCTGTCGCTGTTGGAGCCCAAAGGGCAAAATGGGCCTCATTCTCCTCTACACGGCAACCTAGTTCTCCTTGGTAACCCCAATGATGGTCAAAACTAGCACTGTTAATGGCTTTATCAAAGGCAAAAGGATTTTGATTCTTGTAGAAAGGGCTTGCAATAGCAGGATTTTCAGAGTAATAAATTCTGTCGTCTCCTTCCAAAATCCAGACCTCTGTTAAAAGAGGATAGTGATTAAAACGAATAGCGTATTCTTTACTGGTTTGGCCTGTGTGAACCACAAAATTCAAACTTTCCAAGGCATGAGAACTTGGGTGTTCAAAGCTAAATAAGGCGCCAAAATAATCTTCTTTATAAGTCAGAAAATCAATTCGCTGGTCCTGACTTTTTACAAAAGAGCAAGTATCGTATTCTCCATTCTTACGATGGTAATGAACGCGCATGGGATAGTTATACATTTTTTTCCTTCTTACTTCTTAATTTGTTTCTATTTCACTAATAATTTTTGTCAATCTCGTCTCAATTAACAAACATAGTCATATTATCTAAACTCTATTTTTAAACGATGATTACAAACCTGCTAACCAAGCTTCATCTCGAACCTCGATACCAAGTTCTTGTGCTTTTTGAAGTTTACTTCCAGCATCTGCACCTGCAACGACGAGGTCGGTCTTTTTAGAAACACTGCCTGTCACTTTGGCACCCAGACTTTCGAGTTTACTTTTAGCTTCTGAGCGTTTGAGCCGTTCCAATTTTCCGGTCAATACAACGGTCAAACCAGACAAGGCTGCATCTGCTACTACAGTCTGACCTTTATAGTCCAGATTGACTCCAGCTTCTTTCAATTCTCTGAGGAGAATTTCAGAGCCTTCTGTAGCAAAATAAGTCTGAAGACTCTTAGCAATCACACCACCCAGACTTTCAATACTAGCCACTTCCTCTGGATCTGCCTGAGCCAGATTTTCAATCGAGTGGAAATGTTGGAGTAAGAGCTGACTGGCTTTGCTTCCGACATGGCGAATGCCCAAACCAAACAAGAGCTTCTCGGCAGAATTTTCCTTAGATGCTTGGATGGCTTGATAGAGTTTAGAAGCAGACTTTTCCTTAACACCTTCTAAAAGAAGGAAATCTTCTTCTTTCAAACGGTAAATATCTGCCACATCCTTGACTAGATCTGCAGCAAAGAGTTTCTCAACAATAGATGGCCCAAGACCTGTGATATTCATGGCATCTCGAGAAGCAAAGTGAATCAAACCTTCCATGATTTGGGCAGGACAACGCGGATTGATACAACGCAGAGCCACTTCATCTTCAAAGTGCAACAAGTCGGAACCACAACTTGGACAGTTTGTCGGGATATCTAGTTTTTCATCAGAAACCCGTTTGGACTCTACTACACGTAAAACGGCAGGGATGATGTCCCCAGCCTTATAGACGATAACCGTGTCGTCTTTGCGGATATCTTTTTCAGCAATATAATCCACATTGTGCAGGGTCGCACGGCTAACGGTTGTCCCAGCTAGCTGAACAGGGGTTAGATTTGCTGTTGGCGTTACAACTCCAGTACGGCCAACAGTCCAATCAACTGATAAGAGTTGGGCTTCTTTTTCTTCAGCTGGGAACTTGTAAGCCACTGCCCACTTTGGTGCCTTAACGGTAAAACCAAGTGCTTCTTGGCTTTCTAGGTCATTGACCTTGATTACAACTCCATCAATATCGTAAGACAGATTTTCCCGTTCCTGTCCTACTTCTTGGATAAAATTCCAGATTTCATCTATATTTTCAGCCAGAATTCGCTTAGGATTGACCACAAAACCTAGTTGTTCTAGGTGCTTCAAAACCTTTTCTTGACTATCACGAGTTGAAGGGCTAGCTTCTTGATAGAGAAACGTTGCAAGATTGCGCTTGGCAACTACTGCTGTATCCAACTGTCGCAGGGTGCCTGCCGCCGCATTACGAGGATTGGCAAATTCAGGCTCTCCATTTTCTTGGCGAGCTTGGTTAATCTGGTCAAAAGAAGCGCGTGGCATATAACATTCCCCACGAACCGTGATATCTAGTTCTTCTGGCAAGGTCAAAGGAATGTCCTTAACACGCTTGAGGTTTTCTGTGATATTTTCACCAATAGAACCATCTCCACGTGTTGCCCCAGCAACTAAAGTCCCCTTTTCATACGTCAGCGAGATAGACAAGCCATCGATTTTCAGCTCACAAATATAGGTTGGATGAGCTACTTCCTTACGAACACGCGCGTCAAAAGCTTCAAGCTCCTCACGTGAAAAAGCATCCTGCAAACTATAAAGAGGATACTGATGACTGTATTTTTCAAAACCATCTAAAACCTTGCCACCGACACGATGGGTCGGACTGTCTGCTAGTACTTGATCTGGGTAGGCAGTTTCTAGCTCAACCAACTCTCGGTAAAGGCGATCGTACTCACTGTCTGAAACCGAGGGTTTATCGCTGGTATAGTACTCAGTCGCATAGCGATTGAGTAAGGCGACCAACTCATTCATTCTTTTATTCATAAAACCATTTTACCATAAACTAAGCCCTCCTCACAAACGAGAAGGGCTGAAAAAACACTTTGCTTGGAATTATTTTTGAAGTCCAAGCAGACTTATGTCTCTTTTTCAAAATGAGTTCGAACATAGCCTAGAGCTAAGAAAGATAAAACAACAACTCCAAGTCCTATAATCAAGAAAGAATAAAGATGAACACTTGGTAGAAAGGTCATCAAACCTTTCGCAATCGGCATAAAAAGAATCGCCAGTGTAAAAATAGTGCTCAACACCCTTCCCAGATAGTCTCCATCAACCTTGGTTTGTACCTGTGTAAAGAAGTGAATATTAAAAATTGTCATAAATAATTCACAAACTAGGTTTCCTGAAAAAGTAAGAAAATTAGGCAGTGGTAAGCCCATCATGAAAACTCCTACTCCTGTGAGGATCAATAAGAACAAGAGTGTATTCATACTCGATTTAAATTTATTTGCAATCAATGCTCCTATGATTGAGCCAATTGCACCCATGGTTAAGATAGTCGCATAAGCTCCGTCTACCCCATAGAGTTTATTTGAAAAAGGGAGCAGAAATTCAAAAGCCGCAAAAAAGAAATTCACACTGGAAGCCACTAACAAGAGAAAGAAAATCTCCTTTTGATGCCTGATATAGTGCAAGCCATCTTTGATATCCGCAAAAATATCTTTCCCGGTGAAACTCTTCTGCTCTTGAACCTTTGGTTCTTCTTTTGGAAGTAAAGCAACTAGTGCAAAAGCAATGAAAAAAGACAGAGCATCTAGTAAGAGTGTCATATGAAGACTTACAAATTGCAAAACCAGAAAAGAAAGCACAGGAGAGCTAACACCTGCAACCTGCAAAACCAGCTCTAAGCGAGAATTATAGATCACAATCTCATCTTTCTCCACCACTTCAGTTATGATAGCTTTATTGGCTGTACGAGAAAAGGCAAAGGCAATCGCTTGCACAATATTAGCAAAGATCAAAGCGCCAATCATCCAGCTGTCGTTCCTTATAAAAGAAATGGCCAGACAAAGAATCCCACAAACAAGGTCTGTCGTCATTAAAATCTTACGACGAGAAAAACGGTCTGAAATAACTCCGCCAAAGGGATTTACGAGAATAGATGTGACGAGTTCAGAAATCTGATACATTCCTAAAACAGTCTGTCCAATAGTTCCCATGGAAGCTAGCCAGACACTATTTCCATAATCATAGAGCATATTCCCTATCTTGTTAACAGCTCCACGGCTAATCAACTGTACGGCATAGCGATTCATATAAAAACTCCTCTCAAATTTTGAAACTATTGTATCAAAACCGAAAGGAGCTTTTTCATTTTTCCCTTATTTGGGAAAATTAATCTTTGACAAATTTTTCGTAGTGTTCCTGATAATAGGCTACTTGCTCTGGAAGACCTAGCACGTCAAAAATATGCATGGCTTCTTGCATTTGCTTACAACCTACTTTACACTGTCCCTTTTGATACAAGGCAAAGCCTTTTAAATAATGGAAAACATTACGCTCATAAAGCTTAATACCTTTACCAATAATCTTCTCTGTATAAGCTTCAAAATAGCTTGCATTGTCAAAAGAAAGATGCTCTAAACAATGCTGGTAACAATTGAGGGCCAAAATCAACACTAATCTCTTATGGCGACCAATCTCTAGGTAAAATTCCTCCCTCTCCATCACTTCTCTACCAATCCGAGTGACATAGTCCACATCGTAGAAACTATAGAGGTTCCCGAAAAGAATCAACTCATACATGGTCCATTCTTCTGTTTTGAAGAGATAATCTGCTACCTTATCCAAATCATCCTGCTTCATATCATAACTCGAATCTCTTTGACAAATCAAACCTTGTAGCAAAATCCAGTTCAGCTCAAAATAGAGAGAATTTGTCGAACTCTTAGCCTTTTCAAGTTGTTCACTTTGAAGCTTTTGAAAACCTGCAATATCATTTGAGTAGTAAAGGGGTACAATTTGTCCCATCATGGCAACATGTTCATGATTGTGAAAATTTCTTGCCTTGTCCATGAAATTTTCGATTGTTACATAAATGTTATCCAAAATCTCAAAGAAACGTGAGACTGCTAGGTCAGACTCCCCAAGTTCAAAGCGAGATAACTGAGAGGTAGAGCAGGACTCGCCTGCTGCTTCCTTTAAAGAATAATTTCCACTTGTTCGAAATTCACGAAATACTTTTCCAAGATGTTCCATCTTTACACCTGCTCTGATAATTCTTCCCACTCAAGCATAGCTTCTTCCTGACGGTGGCTGATTTTGTCCAACTCAGCCTGCAATTCCATCAGTTTGTCGGCATCGTTTGTTTCCAACATTTGTTCAGAAATGGCTTGACTTTGACTTTCTAACTCTTCAATTTCAGCTTCTAGACTTTCAATTTGTCGCATGAGTTTGCGAACTTCTTTTTGACTTTCTTTCTGAGCTTGATAGTCATTAACTGGAGAAGTTTCTTTTTCTTGGCTAACAGCTGCTGCTTCTTCCGCTTGACTAGCTACTAGCTCTGCTTTTTTATCAACATAATAGTCATAATCACCTAGATAAAGGGTTGATCCATTCTCAGATAATTCCAATACATGAGTGGCTACACGGTTGATGAAGTAACGGTCGTGACTGACAAAGAGAAGAGTTCCATCAAAGTCAATCAAAGCATTTTCCAGAACTTCCTTGCTATCAATGTCCAAGTGGTTGGTCGGCTCGTCGAGGATCAAGAAGTTATTGTTTTCCATTGAAAGTTTAGCTAGGAGCAATCGAGCTTTCTCTCCTCCTGACAGCATGCCGACTGACTTCTTAACATCATCACCAGAGAAAAGGAAGGCGCCTAGGCGATTACGGATTTCCAGTTCAGGAGTCAGCTTGAAATCATTCCAGAGTTCGTCTAAGACTGTATTACTTGGTGTCAGTTTGCTCTGAGTCTGGTCATAGTAACCAACCTCAACATTAGCGCCAAAGCGCTTCTCACCCTTGATAAAGGGAATCTGCTCCACAATAGACTTGATAAAGGTTGATTTTCCAATCCCGTTTGGTCCAACAATAGCGACAGCATTCATCTTACGAAGGTCAAGGTTGATAGGTTCTGATAAGATTTCCCCATCGTAGCCTATAGCAGCATTCTCCACTGTCAAAACAACATTACCAGATACTCTATCAGAATGGAAGGTCATATTAGCTGATTTTTTACCAGCTTCAGGCTTGTCCAAACGTTCCATTTTTTCCAGTTGTTTTCGGCGAGATTGGGCACGTTTGGTCGTTGAAGCTCGGACTAGATTGCGGTTGACAAAGTCTTCCAGAGCAGCAATTTCCTTCTGCTGCTTTTCATAGTTTTTGGCTTCAGTTGCGAGCTTTTGCTCCTTCTGCTCCACAAAACTTGAGTAGTTTCCCACATATCTATCTAAAGAATGTTTGGTTAAGTCAAGTGTTATGGTCACAACCTTATCGAGGAAATAACGGTCATGGCTGACGATAATTAAAGCACCACTATAATTTACTAGATAGTTTTCTAACCAGGCAATGGTTTCAATATCCAAGTGGTTGGTTGGCTCGTCCAAGACCAAGAGATTGGGCTTTTCAAGGAGCATTTTGGCGAGCGCCAGACGGGTATTTTGCCCACCAGAAAGCTCAGCGATTCGCATCTGCCACATAGACTCGTCAAACTTGAATCCATTTAAGATAGAGCGAATATCGGCTTCATAGGTAAATCCTCCAGCCTGACGGAAATTTTCTGATAGGCGATCATAGTCAGACATAAGTTTGTCTAATTCTGCCCCAGTTTTTTCCCCCATTTCCAACTCCATCTGTCGAAGTTGTCTTTCAGTACGACGCAAGTCATCAAAGACATGGAGCATTTCATCGTAAATAGTATTTTCAGACTCAAAGCGACTATCCTGTGCGAGATAAGATAGGGAAATATCTTTTTTCTTATTGATTTCACCAGTGGTTGGCTCCTCTTCTCCAACCAATATCTTGAGTAATGTAGACTTTCCTGCACCATTTTTCCCAACGAGGGCAATTCGGTCTCTTTCATCCACTTGTAGGTTTATATTATCAAAAAGAACCTCTCCAGCAAAAGAACGTTCAATTTTATTAGCTTGTAAAATAATCATACAAGTAGTATAGCATGTTTCCCAAAGGCATTCAAGACTTGATAAACCAGCATATGACACTACTTTTCTGAAAATTATGCTACAGTTTTACTAAAACGTTAAAAAGTGCTATAATGTGAACGGTTAAAACAATTTACAAAAAGGAGAATTTCAATGTCTTACCAAGAAAATTACCAGAAATGGGTTGATTTTGCGGAGCTTCCTGACTACCTTCGTCAAGATTTGGAAAATATGGACGAAAAAACAAAGGAAGATGCCTTCTATACAAATCTTGAATTTGGTACTGCAGGTATGCGTGGCTTGATTGGTGCTGGTACAAACCGTATTAACATCTACGTTGTTCGCCAAGCTACTGAAGGATTGGCTCGTTTGATTGAGTCAAAAGGTGGAAACGAAAAAGAACGTGGTGTCGCAATCGCCTACGATAGCCGTCACTTCTCACCTGAGTTTGCCTTTGAATCTGCGGCAGTTCTTGCTAAACACGGCATCAAATCTTATGTATTTGAAAGCCTTCGTCCAACTCCAGAACTATCATTTGCAGTTCGTCACCTCAACTGTTTCGCAGGTATCATGATTACTGCTAGCCACAACCCTGCACCATTTAACGGTTACAAGGTTTACGGTGAAGACGGTGGGCAAATGCCTCCACACGACGCGGACGCTTTAACTACTTATATCCGTGCAATCGAAAACCCATTTGCGGTGGAAGTTGCTGATGTGGAAGCTGAAAAAGCTTCTGGTTTGATTGAAGTTATTGGTGAAGCCATTGATGCTGAATACCTTAAAGAAGTAAAAGATGTGAACATCAACCCTACTTTGATTGAAGAATTTGGTAAAGACATGAAGATTGTCTACACTCCACTTCACGGTACTGGGGAAATGTTGGCTCGTCGTGCCCTTGCCCAAGCAGGATTTGACTCTGTTCAAGTCGTTGAAGCGCAAGCAACTCCAGACCCTGACTTCTCAACTGTAAAATCTCCAAACCCAGAAAGCCAAGCAGCCTTTGCTCTTGCTGAAGAACTTGGTCGTCAAGTTGGTGCAGATGTTCTTGTGGCAACTGACCCAGACGCTGACCGTGTTGGTGTTGAAGTTCTTCAAAAAGATGGTAGCTACCTCAACCTTTCAGGTAACCAAATCGGTGCTATCATGGCTAAATACATCTTGGAAGCCCACAAAAACGCTGGAACTCTTCCAGAAAACGCAGCGCTCTGCAAATCTATCGTATCAACTGACTTGGTAACGAAGATTGCTGAAAGCTACGGCGCAACTATGTTCAACGTCTTGACTGGTTTCAAATTTATCGCTGAAAAAATCCAAGAATTCGAAGAAAAACACAATCACACTTACATGATGGGATTTGAAGAAAGCTTCGGTTACTTGATTAAACCATTCGTACGTGATAAAGACGCTATCCAAGCCGTTCTTGTCGTGGCTGAACTTGCTGCCTACTACCGTTCACGTGGTTTGACACTTGCAGACGGTATCGAAGAAATCTACAAAGAGTACGGCTACTACGCTGAAAAGACTATCTCTGTTACCCTTTCAGGTGTGGATGGTGCTGAACAAATCAAATCGATTATGGCTAAATTCCGTAACAATGCTCCAAAAGAATGGAACACAACAGCTATCACTGTCGTAGAAGACTTCAAAGCTCAAACAGCTACTGCTGCTGACGGTACTGTTACAAACTTGACAACTCCTCCAAGTGATGTGTTGAAATACACACTTGCTGACGGTTCATGGATTGCCGTTCGCCCTTCAGGTACAGAACCAAAAATTAAGTTCTACATTGCAGTTGTAGGTGAAACCAACGAAGAATCACAAGCTAAGATTGCTAATATCGAAGCAGAAATCAATGCTTTTGTAAAATAAAGTCCTATAAAAGATGAGACCAACCAATCTCATCTTTTTTTCGTATCAAATCTAAGCAATTTTAGAAACTTTATGGCATACTAGACTTATCAATGAAAGCGAGGTAATCTCATGAAACAATTTTTAGATAACATCAAAGACCTTGAAGTCACTACAGTTGCACGTGCGCAAGAAGCTCTTGATAAGAAAGAAACTGCAACCTTCTTTATCGGTCGTAAAACTTGCCCTTACTGCCGTAAATTTGCTGGTACCTTGGCAGGTGTCGTAGCTGAAACTAAAGCTCACATCTACTTCATTAATAGCGAAGAGCCAAGCCAACTCAATGAGTTGCAAGCATTCCGCTCACGCTATGGAATCCCAACTGTACCAGGCTTCGTTCACATTGCAGATGGACAAATCAATGTCCGTTGCGACTCTTCAATGTCAGCACAAGAAATCAAGGATTTCGCTGGATTGTAAAAGATATAAAAAGAAGGCCCTCGCCTTCTTTTTTATATATCTGTCAATGGTGTTGCGGTATCAGGTGAGGTATCGTAAATCTTAAAGTCTACTCCGACTCCCAGATCAGCCTGAGCTAACTGATTGACCATAGTCATATGAGCCAACTCCTTGATATTGTTCTCCTTAGATAAATGCCCAAGGTAAATTTTTTTAGTGCGGTTTCCTAAGGTACGAATCATGGCTTCAGCACCGTCTTCGTTTGAAAGGTGACCAAGATCCGATAGGATTCGTTGTTTGAGTCGCCAAGCGTAAGAACCTGCTCGTAAAATCTCTACATCATGATTGGACTCGATAAGATAGCCATCTGCATTCTCGACAATTCCTGCCATACGGTCACTAACATAACCTGTATCAGTCAGCATAACAAAACTCTTATCATCCTTCATAAAGCGAAAAAACTGCGGTGCGATCGCATCATGACTAACACCAAAACTCTCGATGTCGATATCTCCAAAGGTTTTGGTTTCACCCAT
Organism: Streptococcus sp. LQJ-218; assembly: GCF_003428885.1. Lineage (GTDB taxonomy): Bacteria > Bacillota > Bacilli > Lactobacillales > Streptococcaceae > Streptococcus. Next base: position 181,164 of record NZ_QQRU01000004.1, on the reverse strand, counting down.
TTCAAAGATATGCTTTTGCGAAGAATCCACCTTGCCAAGATACTTGCTATTTTCCATAGCCTGCCAGGTCTTTTCATTGGCATACAAATCCATACCATATTTGCGAGCTAAAACACCTACTCCATGAATATGGTCAGAATGCTCATGCGTAATCAAGATGGCATCCAACTCTTCTGGCTTGCGATTTATTTCAGCAAGTAGGCTGGTAATTTTCTTACCCGACAAGCCCGCATCCACTAAAAGTTTCTTTTTTGGGGTTTCCAAATAAAAGGAATTTCCACTGGAACCCGACGCTAAAATACTGTATTTAAAACCTGTTTCACACATTCTACTCTTCTATTTCGTCCTCCCATACTTCTTCTTTCACGGCATCCTTATCATAAGGGAGCACAATGGTAAAGGTTGATCCCTTACCATATTCACTCTTGGCCCAAATAAAACCATTATGTTGTTTGATAATTTCTTTGGCTATAGCTAGACCCAGCCCAGTTCCACCTTGCGCACGACTTCTAGCACGATCCACTCGGTAGAAACGGTCAAAAATCTTCGGCAAATCTTGCTTTGGAATCCCTAGACCTTGGTCGGAGATAGACAAAATCATCTGATCATCAGTCGTCTTCATCCTCACTTTGATTTTCCCACCATCCGGTGAATACTTAATGGCATTATTAAGAATATTATCAATCACCTGTGTCATCTTGTCTGTATCAATTTCAATCCAGACGGAGGTAATCGGATAATCTCTAACCAATTCGTATTTCTTCTCTTCATCTGATCCCCTCATCTTATCAAAACGGTTGAGGATAAATGTTATAAAGGCAGTGAAATTGATTAATTCCACATCTAGATGACTGGTTGCATTATCAATACGTGAAAGATGAAGAAGGTCTGTCACCATTCTCATCATACGGTTAGTTTCGTTTAGAGATACCTTGATAAAGTCTGGTGCGACAGGTTCTGACAAGGCACCCTCATCCAAGGCTTCAAGATAGGATTTTACGCTGGTTAGAGGAGTCCGTAGTTCATGACTAACGTTGGAAACAAAGAGTCTCCGTTCGCGCTCTTCTTTCTCCTGCTCCGTCGTATCATGCAAAACAGCCACCAAACCTGAGATAAATCCAGACTCACGACGAACCAAGGCAAAACGTACACGAAGGCTCAGATATTCCCCGTTAGCATCCTGAGAATCAATCATAAGCTCAGGAACTTGGGCAATCAAATCACGAAGTTCATACTCATCCTCAATCTTAAGTAATTCTAGAATACTTTTATTGAGAACCTCTTCTTTCTGAACGCCTAGCTGTTTCTTAGCCATGTCATTAATCATGGTAATCTTACCACGACGATTGGTCGCAAGGACTCCGTCTGTCATGTATGAGAGGATACTATGCAATCGTTTACTCTCTTGTTCCAGATTTTCTTGAGTCAAGCGAATTACTTCTGATAAATCATTGAGATTATTGGTAATATTAGTAATCTCAGAACTTCCCTGCATATCCAATACCTGTGAATAATCTCCTGCAATCAGGTCTTTAACCTTCTGATTTAATTGCCTAAGGCGAATATTATCGCGACGGTTCTCAAGTAAAAGAAAAGTCACTAGCATAATAAAGCCAATTAGGATGAGGATAAAGATAAAGTCACTCGTCAAAATTGTTTGTCTAATTACTTCAATCATTATTTCTCATATAATATCCTACTCCACGACGAGTTAGGATGTATTCAGGCCTACTTGGTGTGTCTTCAATCTTCTCACGCAAACGTCTAATAGTTACGTCAACAGTCCGAACATCTCCAAAATAATCATAACCCCAGACCGTTTCAAGCAAGTGTTCACGCGTAATTACTTGACCAATATGAGAAGCCAAGTGGTATAAGAGCTCAAATTCACGGTGGGTTAAGTCTAGTTCTTTACCGTATTTTTTAGCTACATAGGCATCTGGCACAATCTCCAAGTCCCCAATTTTCAAGGGTTGGATTTTCTTTTCATCAGATTCTTGGTTATCTACAGAAACCAAATCCGTACGACGAAGGAGAGCTTTAACACGCGCCTGCAATTCACGATTTGAGAAAGGTTTTGTCACATAGTCATCTGCTCCAAGCTCCAAACCGATAACCTTGTCAAATTCGCTATCTTTAGCCGACAGCATGATAATAGGCACACTACTTGACTTGCGAATAGTCTTCGCAACTTCTAAACCATCAATTTCTGGAAGCATCAAATCCAGAATAATAATATCTGGTTGCTCTGCTTCATATTTCTCTAACGCTTCACGACCATTAAAAGCAGTTACAACTTCGTAACCTTCCTTGGTCATATTAAACTTGATAATATCCGAGATTGGTTTTTCATCATCTACAATTAATATTTTTTTCATTTGTTCACCTTTTTCTCTACTATTATACCAAAAAAATAACAAGAAAACACAATAGCTAGTCTTCTCTACTATCTAATACTCTTCGAAAATCAAATTCAAACCGCGTCAACGTCGCCTTGCCGTACTCAAGTACAGCCTGCGGTTAGTTTCCTAGTTTGCTCTTTGATTTTCATTGAGTCTAAGTTGGCTTGTGCATAAGTCTGCCAGATTTTTTGTTGGGGTTTAGCAAGTGGGTAATTTTTAAACTCTTCTGGTGAAAGCCAGCGAACTTCCCTATCTGAAAAATCATGGAAGTCACTCACCTGACCTGCTACAATTTGAATATGCCACATGCGATGGCTAAAGACATTCTTGACAGTGTCAAAATGCAGATTAAGCCAATCAACTTCTAAATCATAATCCTGCTGAAAACTCTCTTCTGGACTGGGGCCAAAGTTCACACTTTCTTCTGCAACCTGATGAAAGAGATCAAACTGCTCTTCTTGCAAAAAGTTATCAACTTCTATCAAAGGGAAATGCCAAAAACCTGCCAATAGCTTTTCACTTTCATTTTTTTCAAGTAAAAATTGTCCCTGAGTATTTTTGACTACCAAGGTTTTAAGATAAATTGGGACAGGCTTTTTCTTGGGAACCTTGATTGGATAACGGTCCATTGTGCCATGCTGATATGCCGCACTAAAGTCCTTAACTGGGCTTTCTTCTGGTCTGGGATTTACTGGCGCCTCAATATCTGATCCTAGGTCCATCAAGGCTTGATTAAAGTCACCTGGCCTTTCTGGATCAATCAAGGTTTCCATCATGGCTTGGAAAATCTTTCGATTGCTAGGAATTCCAATATCGTGGTTGACTTCAAACAGACGCGCCAAAACCCGCATAACATTACCATCTACAGCTGGCTCAGGCAAGTTAAAAGCAATACTGGAAATGGCTCCTGCTGTGTAAGGACCAATCCCTTTCAAGCTGGAAATTCCTTCATAGGTATTTGGAAATTGACCACTAAAGTCTTTCATAATCTGCTGGGCTGCAGCCTGCATATTGCGTACTCGAGAATAATAACCCAAACCTTCCCAAGCCTTCAACAAACGTTCTTCAGGTGCAGTAGCCAAACTGTCCACTGTTGGAAACCAGTCCAAGAATCGTTCGTAATAAGGAATAACCGTATCCACCCTGGTCTGCTGGAGCATAATTTCAGAAACCCAGATGTGATAAGGTTTTTTACTTCTACGCCAAGGTAAATCTCTTTTGTTTTCATCATACCAAGTGAGAAGTTTCTCACGGAAAGAAACAATCTTCTCCTCCGGCCACATGACGATACCGTATTCTTTCAAATCTAACATATCTCTAGTATAACACAGAAGATTCTAACTGTCCTTTTCCTAGTATTAAAAAGCCTCTTCCCAAAGGAAAGAGGACTAAATCTTATTGATGAACAGCTTGGGCTGCTGTGATGAGGGTCAACTTGTAAACATCATCCGCATTACATCCACGAGAAAGGTCGTTAACTGGTTTGTTCAAACCTTGCAATACTGGACCAACCGCTGCAAATCCACCGAGACGTTCCGCCATCTTGTAGCCGATATTTCCTGCCTCGATACCTGGGAAGATAAAGACATTTGCTTGACCAGCAACTGTACTTCCAGGAGCTTTCAAAGCTGCAGTTTCTGGAACAAAAGCCGCATCAAATTGCAACTCACCATCAATCTCAAGGTCAGGGCGCAAGTCGTGAGCAATTTTAGTTGCTTCAACAACCTTGTCAACGCTTTCTCCAAATCCTGAACCTTTAGTAGAATAGCTTAGCATAGCAATTTTAGGTTCGATGCCAAACATCTTAGCTGTGATTGCTGAGTTGATGGCAATTTCAGCCAAGGCTTCTGCATTTGGATTAATGTTGATAGCACAGTCTCCAAATAGGTAACGCTCCGTACCACGAACCATGAGGAAGGCACCTGAAGTACGCGTCACATTTGGACGAGTTTTGATGATTTGAAGAGCTGGACGTACTGTTGAAGCTGTTGAGTGAATCGCACCTGATACCATTCCATCAACCAAGCCCAGGTAAACCAACATAACACCAAAATAGTTGACATCTTCAATCAAAACCTTGCGTGCTTCTTCTTCAGACATTTTGCCCTTGCGACGCTCCACTAAAGCAGCAACCATTTCTTCAAATTTATCGTAGTGTTGTGGGTCGATGACTTCATAACCATCTTCGATACCTTCGATTTCAAGATAAATTTTAATTTTTTCAGGATTTCCAAGCAAAACAGGAATCACTTCTGTTTCTTTTATCAAACGTTTAGTTGCTTGGAGAATACGAGGTTCTTCCCCTTCAGGGAGAACGATACGAGCATGTTTACCAACCAAGTTGGCTTTGAGACTTTCAAAAACTTCCATGAGTTTTCTCCTTTTAGATAATAATTATACTCTGAAACAATTTTTATAGAGTATTAGTTGATAACTGGGTAATAAGGTTGCTAAAATCATCCGGCAAGGGGCTTTCTAACTGCAAGTCTTGCTCTAAAAATGGATGATAAAAAGTTAAAGAATGACAATGTAGGGCCTGGCGCTGGATGCCGTCGTCCAGACTACCACCGTACAAGTCATCTCCCAACAAAGGAAAACCAATATGAGAAAAGTGGACTCGGATTTGGTGGGTTCGCCCAGTGTGCAGGCGAATGTCTACCAAATGAATATTCCCATAAGATGCTACAATCTTGTAAGAAGTATGAGCATACTTTCCACCTTTAGCTACTCTTCTAGTGATAATGGAGTCTTCATCACGCGCAATCGGAGCAATAATTTCTCCCTCCGGCTCCAAGTGTCCATGACCTTTAACCAAAGCAAAGTAGCGTTTCTCAATGGACTTCTTCTGCAACTGCTTGTCTAATCGTGCATGGGCATAGCCGTGCTTGGCAAAGAGCATCAAGCCAGAAGTATCTCTATCAAGTCTGGTTACAATATGTACCTGCTGATTTTCGTAATTTTGCTTGACATAGTAACCCTTGATAAAATTGGCAATGGTATTGGAGTGATTGACACTAGGAATAGAAGCCACTCCATAGGGTTTGTTTAAGACTAGAAAATGATCATCCTCATAGAGAATGTCTAATGGCCTCTCGATAGTTTCGAGAGTTTCAAAACCTTCCTCAGCGGGAATATCAATAGTAACGCAGTCTCCAATATCCAAAAGATACGTTGCATTTTGCGGTTGGTCATTGACCAGAATAGCTCCACCTCGAAACTTAATCTTGGCCAGCAGCCCCTTAGAAACCTCGTGCTTTTTTAAGAAGGTCTTAACCTTGACATGTTCATCAGCGATAAATTCAAACCTCATTCCTCCACCTCGCCGATAAAAGCATCCTTAACACGATTCCAGAAACTGGTATGGCTCGGTGATGCGACAAAGTGAATCTTATGATGGTCGAGTTGATACTCGATTCGCTCAATATTGCGGAAAGAATAAACGCTATTGTCAACTGAAATGGTATGGTAATCGTTTCTCGTTGGGATCAGTTCAATCTTGTCCTTCTTTGGAACAATAATGGACGAACCCAGCGTTCGATAGACACGATTGTTAAGGCTGGCAATTTCCGTCAACTGAAGAGCTTCGATGGTAGGGTGTAAAACAGCTCCGCCTAGTGATTTGTTATAGGCTGTACTACCAGTCGGTGTCGAAACTGTTAGTCCGTCTCCACGAAAACGTTCAAAGGGAACACCATTGATTACAATATCCGCCACCATGGTTCGATCGGACCTGCGGATGCTAGCTTCATTTAATGCTCTGAAAATCTTCACTTCACCATTTTCAAGAAAGACCTTCGCATTTAGAACAGGATAAGAGATTCTTGCACCAGTATCTAGTTGCAAATTAGTCACTAGCTTGTCCAACTCAAAATCACGATAATCTGTATAAAAGCCCAAATGTCCAGTATGAACGCCGATAAAACGGACCTTATCAAGTTGGTTTTCGTACTTATGAAAGGCCGACAAGAGCATGCCATCCCCACCAATGGAAATAACAATGTCCGGGTTAGTATCATTGAGTATAAAATGATTTCTCTTCAAACGATCTCGCAATTCATACAAAACCCTTTGACTCTGCGGTTTTCTATTAGCTATCAGATCAATTCGTTTACCTGTATTCTTCATCTGTATCGTCACTGTTTCCTACACCGTCATATAATTTTCTACTCAAAGGATCAAAAAGAGCCTGGGCTTCCTGAATATCATCTCGAATTTTCCCCATTTCTTCATCCAACTGATGGGAAATTTTGGCAGTAATTTCCAGTCGCTTTTTAATCTCCTCTGGGAAATCCCCCTGGTACTTGTAGTTTAGAGAATGTTCTATCGTTGCCCAGAAATTCATGGCCAAGGTACGAATTTGAATTTCCGCTAAGATAGTTTTGGCCCCATTGATGGTATCAACCGTATATTCTACTACCACATGGTAGGAACGATAGCCTGAGGATTTTCGATGAGTAATGTAATCTCGCTCCTGTATGATCCGCATATCCTGACGTTTACGCAAAATTTCCACTACTTCATGAACGTCATCCACAAACTGAACCATCACACGCAAGCCAGCAATATCTTGTAAATCGTGTTCCAAGGTCGCATAAGTAATGCCACGACGGGCCATTTTTTCCTTGATGCTCTCAATTGGCTTAACTCGACCAGTCACAAACTCAATCGGAGAATGTTTATTTTGTTTACGATATTGCTTACGAATACCACGAAGTTTAATTTTTAATTCACCAACAGCTTGAATGTAAGGATCTAGAAATTCTTCCCATTCTAAGGTCATATATTCTCCCTTGTTCTGATATTATCTATTATCCTTCAAAAATATCTTTGATTTTTTCTCCAGATTCATATACAATAAATACAATACTTATTATACCATAAATCCGCTTTCAACGATAAAGAAAAGGTAAGAAAAATGAAACATTTAGAAATTGAATTGAAAACACTACTGAAAAAAGATGAATATGATCATCTAAAAGAGCAATTCACAGGTGTCACTCCTGTTCTTCAAAAAAATTACTACATTGACACGCCTAATTTTGAACTACGAGAAAAGAAAGTTGCTATGCGCATTCGCACTTTTGAAGACTGGGCAGAATTAACACTCAAAGTCCCACAAAGTGTTGGAAATATGGAATACAATCAAAAATTGCAACTAAAAGATGCTGAGTACTATCTGGCTAAGCAAGAACTTCCTCAGGGACCAGTACTGGATGAATTGGCTCAACATGGTATCCAAAGCAAGAACTGGCAGGTGCTTGGTTGTCTAACAACGCTTCGCTATGAGATGCAAACAGCTATTGGTCTCATGGCACTAGATGAAAGTCAGTACTTTGATATTACAGATTACGAATTAGAACTTGAAGTGGAAAATCACGAACAAGGGAAACAAGATTTCCAGCAATTTTTAGAGGAAAACCAGATTGATTATCAAAAAGCTCCTTCAAAATTGGTTCGATTTGTCAAAAGAATGAAAAATAGCTGAAATAATCTTTATTTTTTGGTAAAATAGAAAAGATAAAAATACAAAAATCCCAGTTCGTATAGGCTAGGATTTAAAAAGTTTACAGAGGACGGTCTATAATGTCAGATAGAAAAAACATGAAACTTTTCGCACTCAACTCAAACCAAGAGATTGCACAGAAAATTGCACAGGCTGTTGGTGTCCCACTTGGAAAACTATCATCACGTCAATTTTCAGACGGAGAAATCCAAGTGAATATTGAAGAAAGTGTCCGTGGTTATGATGTTTACATCATCCAATCAACAAGTTTCCCTGTTAACAACCACCTAATGGAATTGCTGATCATGGTCGACGCTTGTGTGCGCGCAAGTGCCCACAGCATCAACGTAGTCCTTCCATATTTTGGCTATGCACGTCAAGACCGCATTGCTTCACCACGTGAGCCACTTACAGCTAAACTAGTTGCTAATATGCTGGTTAAGGCTGGAGTTGACCGTATCCTTACGCTTGATTTGCATGCCGTTCAGGTCCAAGGATTCTTTGATATCCCTGTTGATAACCTCTTCACAGTTCCCCTATTTGCAAAACATTATTGCGATAAGGGCCTACTCGGTTCAGATGTTGTTGTCGTCAGCCCTAAAAATTCAGGAGTGAAACGTGCTCGTAGCCTGGCTGAATATCTTGATGCTCCTATCGCCATTATCGACTATCCGCAAGATGATGCAACTCGCAACGAAGGTTATATCATTGGGGATGTTGAAGGAAAAAAAGCTATCTTGATTGACGATATTTTAAATACAGGACGTACCTTCTCTGAAGCTGCTAAAATCGTTGAACGTGAAGGGGCTACAGAAATTTATGCTGTTTCTAGCCACGGTCTCTTCGTAGAGGGAGCTGCTGAACTTCTTGACAATACGAATATTAAAGAAATTCTTGTGACTGATTCAGTAGCAACAAAAGAAAAAACTCCTAAAAACGTATGCTACATCACTGCTAGTGAGTTAATTGGTGATGCCATCGTCCGTATCCACGAAAGAAAACCAGTCAGCCCACTCTTTGCCTACAACAAAAAGAAATAAGGTGATTCTTTGATTTATTTGGACAATGCTGCAACGACTCCTATGTCAGCAGTTGCTATTTTAGCTATGACCAAGGTTATGCAAGAAACCTATGGCAATCCTTCTAGCATTCATGGTCATGGCCGTCAAGCTGGAAAACTCTTGCGAGAAGCTCGTCAGGAATTAGCTCAGTTACTGAGGACAAAACCTCAACATATTTTCTTCACTTCTGGTGGAACTGAAGGCAACAATACTGCTATCATTGGTTACTGCCTTCGTCATCAAGAACAAGGAAAACATATTATCACAACTGCTATTGAGCACCATGCCGTCCTTGAAACCATTGATTACTTGGTTCAACACTTTGGTTTTGAAGCAACCATTATCCAACCAGAAAATCAAGAAATTACAGCCCAACAAATTCAAAAGGCTTTACGTGACGATACGATTTTGGTTTCTACCATGTTTGCCAATAATGAGACCGGAAACCTACTGCCCATTGCTGAAATTGGCCAAATACTCAAGCATCACCCTGCTGCCTATCATGTCGATGCAGTTCAAGCTATTGGTAAAATCCCTATTCATCCAGAAGAATTAGGCATTGATTTTCTCACTGCTTCAGCCCATAAATTCCATGGTCCTAAGGGAATCGGATTTCTCTACGCATCTAGCATGGACTTTGATTCTTATCTCCATGGTGGAGACCAAGAACAGAAAAAACGTGCAGGAACTGAAAATTTAGCTGCTATCGTAGGCATGGTTGCAGCCCTAAAAGAGGACCTAGAACAGCAAGAAGAACATTTTCACCATGTACAAAATCTAGAAACTGCCTTTCTGGCAGAGCTAGAAGGAAGTCAATATTACTTGAATAGAGGCGAACACCATCTCTCTTATGTTCTCAATATTGGATTTCCTGGTCAGAAAAACGACCTCTTACTCCTTCGTTTAGATTTAGCTGGAATTTCTATCTCTACTGGTTCCGCCTGTACTGCGGGCATTATTCAGTCGAGCCATGTTCTTAAAGCTATGTACGGAGCAAATTCAGAACGCTTGAAGGAATCCGTTCGGATCAGTTTGTCGCCACAAAATACTGTTGAAGACCTACAAACCCTCGCAAAAACCCTAAAAGAAATTATCGGAGGTTAGCCATATGGCATTTGAAAAAACCATTCAGTTAAAAAATTGTCCTTACGACTACACTCTTAGCCCTTCTGTTAAAAAATTTACCCTTAAGGACAACACTTTTTTTGAGACTAAGGTTGGTAACTATGAATTGACTCGCCTTTTGGAAAAAGTTCCGAACAGCGGTGAGGGATTCCAACTCAAAATCATCATTAACAAGGAACTTACAGGAGCTAAAATCAATATCACTGACAAGTTTGGACTACGTCTAGTTGATATTTTCAAATCAGAAGACCACCACATTCATCAGGAAAAATTCTACTTCCTCATGGATAGTTTAGTAGAACGTGGTATCTTTATAAAATCTGAAAGATAGGGCCAAAATGTTTGAACTGACCTATAAGGATAGCTATCATATAGAGCGCACTCTCAAGTATGAGGATTACGAGGCTCTTATGCTGGCTCTGTCAGGATGTGTGACTCTGCCAGATACACTTTATGTGACTTCTTTGACCTATAAGGAACAGAAAGTTTACGAGGGTCTGGTCGGAGACCTCTACCGTTTTCTATCACATGCAGATTTTTTACATCAAAACTAAGATTTTTCTTAGTTTTTTCTTGTTTTTGTTGATTTTTTCACAATGTTTCTATAAAATAGAAGAATAGAAAGGTTGTGATTTTGTGAAAGATAAACAGTCTGCTATTCCAAAAGCTACAGCGAAAAGACTCTCTCTCTACTATCGAATTTTTAAAAGATTTCATGCAGAAAAGATTGAACGTGCCAACTCTAAACAAATTGCAGAGGCTATCGGTATTGATTCAGCGACAGTTCGTCGTGATTTTTCCTATTTTGGCGAACTAGGTCGTCGTGGTTTTGGCTATGATGTCAAAAAACTGATGACATTTTTTGCTGATTTGCTCAATGATAACTCCATCACCAATGTCATGCTAGTGGGTATTGGAAATATGGGCCATGCCCTTCTCCACTATCGCTTCCACGAGCGTAACAAGATGAAGATTATTATGGCATTTGATCTAGATGACCACCCTGAAGTAGGGACCCAAACTCCTGATGGGATTCCCATTTACGGGATTTCTCAAATCAAGGAAAAAATAAAGAATGGCGATGTCAAGACTGCGATCCTAACCGTTCCCAGCGTCAAGTCACAAGAGGTTGCTAATCTCTTGGTGGATGCTGGCGTGAAAGGAATTCTCAGTTTTTCACCAGTCCATCTGCATTTACCAAAAGACGTGGTCGTTCAATATGTCGATTTGACAAGTGAACTCCAAACCCTCCTCTACTTCATGCGAAAAGAGGATTAGAAAGCGAACATCATTTTATGAAAAAACCAGTTATTGGGATTACAGGAAACGAAAAAACTCATCCAGTTGATGATATCATGTTGAGCTACGCAGCAAAAGGCTTTGTTGAAGGTGTGAAAGACGCTGGAGGGATTCCCATCATCCTACCGATTGGTGATCAAGAAATGGCTAGCCACTATATCAGTATAATTGACAAGCTCATCTTGACAGGTGGGCAAAATGTTGATCCAAAATTCTATGATGAACCGAAAACCATTGATAGTGATGACTACCACCTTCAAAGAGATATCTTCGAACTGGCCCTCATCAAAGAAGCTATTAACCAGAAAAAGCCTATTTTCTCCGTCTGCCGTGGCACACAACTCTTTAACGTTGCCATGGGTGGAACTTTGTACCAAGATATCGAAGACCACTGGCAGGATTGTTCGGCTGAGTACACAAGCCAGCGCTTGGTAACAGAACCTGATACAGTTCTTCGAGAAATCTATGGAGAAATTTCCCATATTAACTCTTTCCACCATCAGAGCATCAAGGACTTAGCACCAAATTTAAAGATTGCGGCCCTTGATCCTCAAGATGGTATCATTGAAGCTATCATAACTACAGATGATATTGCCTTTCTCGGTGTCCAATGGCACCCAGAATTACTATTTGAAAATCGCCCCAAAGATAAAAACCTCTTTGACTATGTCGTTAATGACCTTTAGATTAAATCTGTCTTTTCACGGTAACTAAAGTAACTAGAATACGAAACAATCAAATGGTCCAAGAGAACAATACCCATCAGTTCGCAGGCTTCTTTTACAAGTTTAGTCACATGATCATCATTTCGGCTAGGCGCTACTGCTCCTGAGGGATGATTGTGGACCAAGATGAGTGAAGTCGCCATATGCTTGATGGCATAGTGAAGAATCTCACGTGGTTCAGCAATACTGCGAGTGGCAGAACCAATAAAAATGGTCTGTTGATGGATGATTTGATTTTGAGTATTGAGATAGAGCGCCACTAGGTGCTCTTGTTTTTTATGTCCCAATTCCTGCTGCATCTTCTTGGCCAACTTTTGACTGCTGAGAATGCTTTCCATCTCAAGGGTCTCGTGTTTATGAATACGATGACCCAGCTCAATCATAGCTTGTAATTCTATGGCCTTAACACGCCCAATACCAGATAGACTCTGCAACTCCTGCAGGGTCATTTTTTTCAAATCCGTTAGGCTTGAAAGATTGCTCAAGACTTTCTGTGCAATTTCAAAAACGCTAGCTTGACGTGTTCCTGTCCTTAGCAAAATCGCTAGCAACTCTTGATTACTGAGCGCTTCTACTCCTTCCTTGGCCAGTCTTTCTCTTGGCAATAATGAATCTTCTTGAAATGAAATACTGTACATAAAAATCCTCCTCACTTTATTATTCGTGAGAAGGATGGAAAATTAGATTTTTTTCTCAATTGGGGCTACACTAGCTAAAAGTTTTTTCAAACCTACTTTTGGGAAATTGATTTTTAATTCCTGAGTAGCTCCGTTACCTGAAACTTCCAGAACAGTTCCCTCTCCCCATTTCTTATGGAGAGCAATGTCACCAATGGACCAATTTGCTTCACTAGGCGCTGATTTTGCGCCAGCTGTAAATTGTCCAAATGGGAGACCACTTGACTGAATAGTTTTTGGTGCCACACCACGTTTACGGTCTTGGAGGGCCTGCGCCAAACTCATACCTTGACCAAAGGCAAGGCCACCACTGCTATAAGATGCTTTAAAGCTTGTATTTGCAGGACGAGCCAGACCTTGATACTCAAGCAAATCTGAACTAATTTCATTAATAAAACGAGTCGGACGGTTATAATTGGTACGACCAAAAAGCAAGCGTGAGTTAGCATTAGTCAGATAGAGAATTTTCTCTGCACGTGTAATTCCTACATAGGCCAGACGGCGTTCTTCTTCTAATTCATCTGGATCTTCAGCCGCACGACTAAGTGGAAAGACATTTTCTTCCATCCCAATCAAAAAGACAACTGGAAACTCGAGACCTTTGGCTGCATGCAGGGTCATCAGGGTCACTTCTGATGTCTCCTGACTACCTGAATCTGTGTCTGCAATCAAGGCCAAATCATTTAAGAAACGACTCAGTTTATCTAAACCAGTTTCCTCTTCTGGCGCATCAGAGGCGTCATCAAAATTTTTCGTCACAGAAAGGAACTCTTCAATATTTTCAACCCGAGCCTTGCTTTCTAGAGTCGCTTGGGCATTAAGAATATCAACGTAACCTGTTTTTTCTAGAACAACCTCAACCAACTCTGTAATAGTTAAGTGATCTAGCTGCTCTCGTAAATCTAGAATCATATTGGCAAAATCCCAGATAGACTGGGCTGCTTTACCCTTGATACCAGATAACATGATATTGGCTGAAGCATCTAGCATGGACATGTCTTGCATATTCGCAAAGTCACGGATTTTCTCAACTGTACCTGGACCAATTCCACGTTTCGGTTCGTTGATAATACGCTCAAAACTGATATTGTCACTCAAATTGGCGATGAGGTTGAGGTAAGCGATAATATCGCGAATTTCCTTACGGCTGTAGAACTTGGTTCCACCAACCATGGTATAAGGAATGTTTGACTTGAGCAGAGCTTCCTCAATAGTACGGGACTGCGCATTAGTACGATAAAGAACTGCAAAATCCTTATGAAGGAAATTTTGACTACGACCAAGTTCATCAATAGTTTTGGCTACAAATACAGCCTCATCCTGCTCATCATTGGCACGATAGTAAACGATTTGCTCCCCATCAGCATTTTGAGTCCAGAGATTCTTAGGACGGCGATTTTTATTATTTTTAATGACCTCGTTGGCCGCTTGGAGAATTGTTTTAGTGGAACGGTAATTCTCCTCCAACAAAACAACCTTGGCTTGGGGATAATCTTTTTCGAAGTCCAAGATATTCTGCATATCCGCACCACGCCAACCATAGATAGACTGATCCGCATCCCCAACCACACAGATATTTTTAAAACGAGAAGCCAAGAGTTTGACCAATTGGTACTGGGCATGGTTGGTATCTTGGTACTCATCAACGTGGATGTATTGAAACTTTTGCTGGTAGTAGGTCAAGACATCAGGATTTTGATCAAAGAGACGCAAGGTCAGCATAATTAAATCATCAAAGTCAACCGACTCCGACTGACGAAGCTCTTTTTGGTAGGCAGTGTAGCACTGAGCCACTATTTGCGTGTACATATCACCAGCTTGGGCAGCATAAGCTACATCATCAATCAAATCATTCTTAGCATTGGAAATGGTTCCCAAAATAGTTCGTTCATTCCATTTTTTAGGATCCAAGTTTAACTGCTTGAGAATGCGTTTCATGAGCGTTCGCTGTTCACCAGGATCGACAATAGTAAAATTACGGTTGTAGCCAATATGGTCCGCATCGCGACGCAAAATACGCACACACATAGAGTGGAAGGTCGCAATCAGACAGTCCTGAGTGGCTGGATTGAGGCTATAAGCACGTTCCTTCATCTCACGCGCAGCCTTGTTGGTAAAGGTAATGGCCAAGATATTCCAAGGATTGACCAGCTTTTCATCAATCAGGTAAGCGATACGGTGGGTCAAAACTCGAGTCTTTCCAGAACCAGCCCCTGCCATGATTAATAAGGGCCCTTCTGTCGTTTGCACTGCCTCAGCCTGACGGTCATTCATTCCATTCAATAATGCGTTCATCTTCTCTTCCTTACTCTTGAAGTCAATATTTCTATTATATCAGAATTTAGGGAAAATATCTTTACCTAGACTAGTTTCGTCTAGAAGGCAACTCTTTCCTTAGTTTAAAATAAGGACTTATATCTAGATAAAAAATGAGCTTGGATTACAATTTCCAAACTCATTTATTACTCAATGAAAATCGAAGTGCAAACTAGGAAGCTAGCCGCAGGTTGCTCAAAGCACTGCTTTGAGGTTGTAAATAAGACTGACGAAGTCAATCACATATATAATCCAAGGTGAAGCTGACGTGGTTTGATTTTCGAAGAGTATAAAGTCAATTGCAATATACTAGAACAAGCCTAATACTGTTCCGTCACTTTCAACATCCATGTTGAGGGCTGCTGGTCGTTTTGGTAGTCCTGGCATGGTCATGACATCGCCAGTTAGGGCAACGATGAAGCCTGCCCCTAATTTTGGTACCAATTCACGAATGGTAATTTCAAAGTTTTCAGGTGCTCCAAGTGCATTCGGATTGTCTGAGAAACTGTATTGAGTTTTAGCCATACAGATTGGCAATTTGTCCCAACCGTTTTGAACGATTTGAGCAATTTGTGTTTGAGCTTTCTTCTCAAAGTTTACTTTGCTACCACGGTAGATTTCAGTAACGATCTTTTCAATCTTTTCTTGGACAGAAAGGTCATTATCATACAAACGTTTGTAGTTAGCTGGGTTCTCAGCGATGGTCTTAACAACTGTTTCAGCAAGAGCTACTCCACCTTCCGCGCCATCAGCCCATACGCTAGCTAGTTCAACTGGCACATCAATAGAAGCACAAAGTTCTTTCAAGGCTGCAATTTCAGCTTCTGTATCAGAGACAAATTCGTTAATCGCCACAACTGCTGGAATACCGAACTTACGGATATTCTCAACGTGACGTTTCAAGTTAGCAAAACCGGCACGAACTGCTTCTACATTTTCCTCTGTCAGAGCGTCTTTAGCTACTCCACCATTCATCTTAAGGGCACGAAGGGTTGCGACAATGACAACTGCATCTGGAGATGTTGGCAAGTTTGGAGTCTTGATATCAAGGAATTTCTCAGCACCAAGGTCTGCACCAAAACCAGCTTCAGTGACTGTGTAATCAGCCAAGTGAAGGGCTGTAGTCGTTGCCAAGACCGAGTTACATCCGTGAGCAATATTGGCAAATGGGCCACCATGTACAAAGGCAGGTGTACCGTAAATTGTCTGAACCAGGTTCGGTTTAATCGCATCCTTCAAAATCAAAGCCAAGGCACCTTCAACCTGCAAATCACCTACAGAAACAGGTGTACGGTCATAGCGATAACCAATAACAATATTAGCCAAACGACGTTTCAAGTCCTCGATGTCCGTTGCCAAGCAAAGAATGGCCATGATTTCTGAAGCAACTGTAATGTCAAAGCCATCCTCACGTGGAATACCGTTTAGAGGGCCACCAAGTCCAACGGTCACATGACGAAGTGCGCGGTCGTTCAAGTCCACAACACGTTTCCAGAGAATACGACGTTGGTCAATTCCCAACTCATTCCCTTGGTGCAAGTGGTTGTCAATCAAGGCAGAAAGCGCATTGTTGGCAGTTGTAATGGCATGCATGTCTCCAGTGAAGTGGAGGTTGATGTCTTCCATTGGCAGAACTTGAGCATAACCACCACCAGCTGCACCACCCTTAATCCCCATTACTGGACCAAGAGATGGTTCGCGGATGGCAATCATGGTTTTCTTGCCAATCTTATTCAAAGCATCCGCAAGACCAATGGTAATAGTTGATTTTCCTTCACCTGCAGGTGTTGGATTGATGGCAGTAACCAAAATCAATTTCCCAACTGGATTGCTCTCAACTGCACGAATTTTATCAAAGCTGAGCTTAGCCTTGTATTTTCCGTACAACTCCAAATCGTCGTAAGAAATACCCAGCTTCTCTACAACATCAACGATTGGCTTCAACTCAATACTCTGTGCAATTTCAATATCTGTTTTCATTCAAAACTCCTCTAACCTCTTATATGATAATTCATTATAACACAAAACAAGATTTTTAACATCCTAAAACTCTCTAAACGTTCGTAAATATCCCTATTTTTAGTTTTTTTAGAGCCCTTTCTTAAATTTTATATGGCTTTATAGTTTGAAACTATAGTAAATCTTCATTTTTACAAAAATTTATCGCTTTCATTTTACTTACCGTTTATTTTTGTGTACAATAGTGCTATGAAAATTTTAGTTACATCGGGCGGTACCAGTGAAGCTATCGATAGCGTCCGCTCTATCACTAACCATTCTACAGGTCGCTTGGGAAAAATCATCACAGAAACTTTGCTTGCTGCAGGGCATGAAGTTTGTCTGATAACAACAAAACGAGCTCTAAAGCCAGAAGCCCATCCCAACCTAAGTATTCAAGAAATTACCAATACCAAGGACCTTCTACTGGAAATGCAAGAACGTATCAAGGATTATCAAGTCTTGATCCACTCAATGGCTGTTTCTGACTACACTCCTGTTTATATGACAGGACTTGAAGAGGTACAGGCTAGCTCCAATCTAGAAGAATTTTTAAGCAAGCAGAATCATCAGGCTAAGATTTCTTCAACTGACGAGATTCAGGTATTGTTCCTTAAAAAGACACCCAAGATCATCTCTCTAGTCAAAGAGTGGAATCCTTCTATTCATCTAATTGGTTTTAAACTGCTGGTTGATGTCTCTGAAGATTATCTCATCGAGATTGCCCAAAAAAGTCTTATCAAGAACCAAGCAGACTTGATTATTGCGAATGACCTGACTCAAATCTCTGCGAACCAGCATCGTGCTATCTTTGTTGAGAAAAATCAGCTTCAAACAGTCCAGACTAAAGAAGAAATTGCAGAACTCCTCCTTGAAAAAATTCAAGACTACCATTCTTAGAAAGGAAAGCTATGGCACATATTCTCTTGGCTGTAACAGGATCAATCGCCTCTTACAAGTCTGCAGATTTAGTCAGTTCTCTAAAAAAACAAGGCCATCAAGTCACGGTCTTAATGACTCAGGCTGCTACAGAGTTTATCCAACCTTTGACACTACAGGTCTTATCACAGAATCCTGTCCACTTGGATGTCATGAAGGAACCCTATCCTGACCAAGTCAATCATATCGAACTTGGAAAAAAGACAGATTTATTTATCGTAGCCCCTGCAACAGCTAACACTATTGCAAAACTAGCTCACGGCTTTGCGGACAATATGGTAACTAGTACAGCTCTAGCTCTATCAAGTCATATTCCCAAACTCATCGCACCAGCTATGAATACAAAAATGTATGACCATCCAGCAACTCAGGCTAATCTGAAAACATTAGAAACCTACGGCTATCAGCTGATTGCTCCTAAGGAATCCCTACTAGCTTGTGGAGACCACGGACGAGGAGCCTTAGCCGACCTCACAATTATTTTAGAAAGAATAAAGGAAACTCTCGATGAAAAAACGCTCTAATATTGCACCCATTGCTATCTTTTTTGCAACTATGCTCGTGATTCACTTTTTGAGCTCACTTATCTTTAACCTTTTTCCATTTCCAATCAAACCGACCATTGTTCATATTCCTGTCATTATTGCCAGCATTATCTACGGTCCACGCGTTGGAGTTACACTTGGATTTTTGATGGGACTTCTTAGCTTGACGGTTAACACTATTACCATTCTACCGACAAGCTACCTTTTCTCCCCATTTGTACCAAACGGTAACATTTACTCAGTTATCATTGCCATTGTCCCACGAATTTTGATTGGTTTAACTCCGTATCTAGTCTATAAACTGATGAAAAATAAAACTGGTCTGATTCTAGCCGGTGCCCTTGGTTCACTTACCAACACAGTCTTTGTACTTGGCGGAATTTTCTACCTTTTTGGAAATGTTTTCGACGGCAATATCCAAAAACTCCTAGCAACTGTTGTCTCAACAAATTCGATTGCCGAATTAGTCATTTCCGCAGTTCTCACCCTAGCTATTGTTCCAAGATTACAAACTTTGAAGAAATAAAAACAATCTCCGCTTTCATACTTGAAGGTGGAGATTTTATTTGATGTATTTTGTGTTTTTAGTGAAATGTTTACTAGCCTTTAACTAAAAAATGACTTATACGTCTAAGTAAATCCTTGATTTATTATCTTGTTTATTGTACTATACTAGTGTATATACAGAAAAAGGAGATTCTTATGAATACACGGAAAAAGACACAATTTATGACAATGACTGCCCTATTAACGGCTATTGCGATTTTGATTCCAATTGTTATGCCTTTTAAGATTGTCATTCCACCGGCTTCTTACACTTTGGGGAGCCACATAGCTATTTTTATTGCCATGTTCTTGTCGCCCTTAATGGCTGTTTTTGTCATCCTAGCCTCTAGTTTTGGATTTTTGATGGCTGGCTATCCCATGGTTATCGTTTTTCGGGCTTTTTCCCATATCTTTTTTGGGACTTTGGGAGCTCTTTACCTACAAAAATTCCCCGATACCCTAGATAAACCAAAATCTTCTTGGATTTTTAACTTTGTTTTGGGTGTTGTTCATGCTATCGCTGAAGTATTAGCTTGTATCATCTTTTATGCTACTTCAGGGACAAACGTTGAAAATATGTTTTATGTTCTATTTGTGCTAGTTGGATTTGGTACAATTATCCATAGTATGGTAGACTATACATTAGCACTAGCGGTCTATAAAGTGCTTCGAAAACGCCGTTAAAAAGGAGAAGCTATGACAAAAGATCGCAAACAAGCTCTGCTCAAACTATTAAAAGAGGCACCAAAAGCTCTCAATGGCCAAAGTTTGGCTGAACACTTCCATGTTACGCGCCAAGTCATTGTACAGGATATCGCTATTCTCCGAGCAGATGGGGCTCCTATCCTATCCACCAATCGTGGCTACGTCTATAAGCAAGTTGATACCAATCCTTATGTTCACAAACTGTTCAAAGTGAAACATGAAGTTGAAGAAATCGGTCAGGAACTCCTTGCTATCGTAGATAATGGAGGGCGTGTTCAAAATACTTTGATTGACCATCCCGTTTATGGAGAAATTGAAACCTTGCTTAAACTGTCTTGTCGCCGAGATGTTCAGCATTTTCTAGAACAAGTTGAGCATTCTGGCTTTAGACCTCTATCTGAATTGACAGATGGCATTCATTACCACCTAGTCGAAGCCGAAACACAACAAGACCTCCACTATATCGAGGAGGCCTTGGATCAGCTCGGTTATTTAGTAAAAGACTAGAAGATTTTCTTCTCCCAATCATCTTCTGTACGGTGACGGTAGAAAAATTCAGACTTGTCTGGAGCTTCCATCATCTCCATCAGAGGTAGCATATCATAGGCCAGATCCAAGTTTGGAATCTGGTCTTTTTGCACCCAAGAAACTTCTCCTTCATCTGAAGAGCGAAGGGTACCAGAGAACTCAGTCGCCTTATAACAAATGACAATATAGCGCCCACCTGTATCTAGTGGCCAATTTTTAATGCCGACAAGTTGAGGATTTTGGATAGTCAATCCTGTTTCTTCGTAGATTTCACGAATGACAGACTCCGCAAAAGCCTCACCATTTTCTACATGACCTCCAGGAAAGGCATAACCTGACCAGCGATTGGTTTCAGGAGAGCGATATTGCATGACTACTCGCTTATTTTCTAGATCTTCGATTAGACAGATGTTGGTTAAAATGGTTGCTTGGGCACGGGACATAGATTTGCTCGCTTTCTAAGTTATTAAAATGTATCTTCGTTGTATTTTACTTCGGACTTCATGATAAAGGAATTTACTAAGTCATGATACTCACAATAGCTAGTATGTAGACCTCCTCTATCAATGATAAGTTCTTGCCCCTCTACTTGATAAGCTATACTAATAGCAATAGAGGAATTGGGTATAACGGACAATTCTAAGAATAGGTACAGCCATGTAAGAATAGTTAAAAAAGGGCTTATAAATTGAAATATGAGATAGCGCCATTTAAAGATTCTTGTTTTATAAAAGATTGCCCAATTAAGTTTGCATTATCTATTCCACTCTTGATAAACTCTTGCAAACCACTTTCTGCTTTATGTCATCCTCAACTTAACGATAAGGGATTTTTGAACTTTCTATCTCTATATCAGGATTAGCAAGTTTAAGATAAGGAGCAATATAGTCTGCATCCGTAACCTTTGGACCTAGAATGACTTTTGAGTAGTTCAAAGGAGCCAGATTGATGTATACAAATAAATCATATCTGCCATAATCTTTCGGGCTTAATACAATATACTTTCTAAAATCATTATAGTTAACTTTATCAAAAACTTCTAACCCAATTTCTTCTTTCTTAAAGTATTTCTCATTTGATGAGTCATTAGCATCTCTATTAATAATATTTTGTATCTCTGTATCGTCTAAATTAATTAAAATACGATACTCCATTTCATACTCATAGTCTTTAACTTTAAAAAGGTAAGAAATCTTCTTTAATTTCTCAGCAAAACCTATTAATTCTTCTTCAGCTTTAAGCTCTTGTAATTTTTCAAAAATCTGTTTTAATTTATCAAGAAATTTACCAACATATGTTTCATCTTTATTCTCTGACATTAAATCTAAATAATGAACTTTAACAAACTCAATGTATTTATGTGCAACAATGCCTTCAAGATAAGTCTTATCATATTCAAGAAATGCACCTTGAGAGGAATCAGCATACTCCTTCCACATAGGTAGGCTATCAGATACTGTAGTTAGAGAAGATATAAAGACATTAGAAGTTTGGTATTGTTGAAAAAAAGTATTATCCATACCCAAATAATCATATATTACTCTTCCTTCCATCGGGTCATTTAACTGCTTGAGATTAGTAAGTCGTAAAAATGGAGGTTGAGTTTCAGAATTATTTTCATTTTTCCAGTCTGCTTTTATAAGAAAATTTGTTAATGTGTCAATCTTAGTATAATGTCCAAAGGAACCAATTTCTTTTAACTCTTCAGCATCAACAGTCAATTTATAACGTATATAGTATATAATCTTATCTGCTTGTTTTAAAAGTTGTTCAGCGTCTAATGATGAGATAGATTCTGAATCACTTTGCTTATTCAAGTAATCATTATCATACTTCTCAATTAACTTAATAGCTCGGTTTCGGATGATATCAGAATCATTTTCTTCTGCTATCTTTCGAACAATTACTATCGAATCTTCAATCACGTCATCAAAGTTTCTTGATACAAAATCTAGATAGTCACCAATATCTTCAGCTTGTGGATTCTCAATAAAATATTTATTTATTATCTTTAAGTGCTCAAATTGAAAAATTGAAACAAGCTCATCTAATCTAAGATACCAATATATAGAAAATTCAAAATCAATATCTTCAAAATCAATATTTTCAAATTCAAATTTTTCAAATATAAAGTTGATGAACGGTTCTAATTTACTTTTAAAATAGTTTCTTTTTTCTTCTGGTAAACTTTTCTGTCTAAATAGTGGAACAAAAACTGAAAGCAAATCCGAATAAATCATTTTACTATTCTCTAGATTATCTTTTAATACTAAATCAATAATTTTAAAGAAATAACTCTCATTTTCAAACAATATAGAATATTCTTCATATTCTTTTGGTTCAAATAAATAATAATAAAGAGAATCTAAATACCTAAAGCATACACTCCAACTATATACTTGTGAGTTATTTGATAGTGTTTTATTTATGGATTCTAAAATATTTTTTTGGATAGTTTTATCAATTTGCTCTTCAAAACTTCTACAAACATCAAGAACAGGTTCAACATATTTCAATTGTTCTTCTTCAGATAATTTTAAATATTGATTTATAAAATTTTCAAGTTCGGATTTCAGTTTTTCTTCATTCAAAGAATCAAAATGATCTTCTAATTCAGATTTACTAAATTTACCTGTAAAATAATTTAACTCTTCCATTTTATCTCCTTCTAAAATCCTAATCCAACGCCTTGACTTCCAACATCATATCCCGAATCTGAGCTGCTAGTTCAAAGTCAAGCACTTCGACAGCTTCTTGCATTTGTTTTTCCAGTTTCTTGACCAGTTCTTTGCGCTCTTGTTTGTTGAGGCTATTGATGTCAACTTCTTTGTCTTCTTCCTTAGCAACTGCCTTAGTTACAGCGATCAGGTCACGGATTTCTTTCTTGATTGTCTGAGGTACGATACCGTGTTCTTCATTATAGGCCATCTGGATTTTCCGACGGCGGGCCGTTTCATCGATGGCACGTTGCATAGATTGAGTCATCGTGTCCGCATACATGATGACATGCCCTTCGCTATTACGAGCAGCACGTCCAATGGTCTGGATTAAACCACGTTCGTTACGAAGGAATCCTTCCTTGTCAGCATCGAGAATCGCTACGAGACTCACTTCGGGAACGTCAATCCCTTCACGGAGGAGGTTGATTCCGACCAAAACATCAAAGACTCCTAAACGCAGGTCACGGATAATCTCTGTTCGCTCTAAAGTCTTGATATCCGAGTGCATGTATTTGACCTTGATACCCATTTCTTTGAAGTAGTCAGTCAAGTCTTCAGCCATTTTCTTGGTCAAGGTTGTAATAAATGTCCGTTCGTTCTTTTCAACACGGGCATTGATTTCACCCAAAAGATCATCAATCTGTCCCATAGTCGGACGAACTTCCACCTCAGGATCCAAAAGACCTGTTGGTCGAATGATTTGCTCAATTACTGTCTCAGTCTGTTCATTTTCGTAATCGCCTGGTGTCGCTGAAACGTAAACAATCTGATGCACATGGCTTTCAAACTCCTCCCGACGAAGAGGTCGATTGTCCAAAGCTGATGGCAAACGGAAACCATAATTTACCAGCATTTCCTTACGCGAACGGTCTCCATTGTACATACCCTTGATTTGTCCCATAGTCATGTGACTCTCGTCAATCATGATCAAGAAATCATCTGGGAAGAAATCGAGAAGCGTATAAGGAGGCTCCCCCTCACTCCGTCCATCCATGTGACGTGAATAGTTCTCGACCCCGTTGGTATAGCCCATCTCACGCAGCATTTCGATATCGTACTCTGTCCGTTGTTTCAAGCGCTGGGCTTCAAGCAGTTTACCTTCCTTCTCAAAGACAGCTAGTTGCTCTTCCAACTCGGCCTGAATCTTGGCAATCGCAAATTCCATGTGGTCGTCATTAGTCACAAAGTGAGTCGCTGGGAAAATCGCTAAATGATCCACTTCTCCCAATACCTGACCTGTCAGAGCCTCAACTTCACGAATACGGTCAATCTCATCACCAAAGAACTCCACTCGAAAAGCATGTTCATCACGGGAAGCTGGGAAAATCTCGACCACATCTCCCCGAACACGGAATCTTCCACGCTGAAAATCAATGTCATTGCGTTCGAACTGAATGTCCACCAAATCATTGAGCAGTTTATCTCGAGAAATCTCAAGACCTGGTCGAAGACTAACGACACTATCAGCATATTCCTTGGGTGAACCCAAACCATAGATACAAGAGACTGAGGCCACTACAATAACATCATTACGTTCCAGAAGGGCTGAAGTCGCTGAGTGACGAAGTTTGTCAATCTCGTCATTGACAGAACTATCTTTCTCAATATAGGTATCGCTAGAAGGCACATAGGCCTCTGGTTGATAATAGTCATAGTAGGAAACAAAATACTCAACAGCATTTTCAGGGAAAAATTCCTTAAACTCCCCATAGAGCTGACCTGCCAGAGTCTTATTGTGAGCAATGACCAGAGTTGGTTTATTGACTTTGGAAATGACCTGACTCATGGTATAAGTCTTCCCAGTACCTGTCGCTCCCATTAGAATCTGAGCTTTTTCTCCACCCTCGATATTATCAACCAATTGCTCGATAGCTTGGGGTTGGTCGCCTGATGGTTGGTATTTTGATACTAGTTTAAATTGATTATCTGTAATGCGATTAATCATAAGATTCCTCCCTCGATGTACTATTCCTATTTTAGCATACTTGTAGCATTTTCACGAAGAAAAGGACGGACCGAAGTCACATCCTTTCATTTTCTTTCTTTAATTGATGATTGAGATAGACAATCAAAAGTAACAAGACCAGACTTGTCATGATAGAACCTTCAATCCCAAACGACCCACCTGATAGCCAATCTTGATTGCCTTGTGGTAAAAAGGTCATCAGAGACGTTCCTGACTGCTGACCACTAACTAAAATCCCAAAGAGATTTCCTTGAGCAAAATTCCAGGCTCCATGAATACCTGCAACACCCCAAACTGTATCAGTTTTGAGAAGGTAAAGAGCCATGGCAACTCCGAATAAAAAGAGATTCACTAGAGATAGAGGAGTGAGGCCCGAATTCCCCATATGAAGTAGAGTAAACAATAGGCTAGATATAAGAACAGCAAGTTTTAGATTGGTTCTTGAGGCCAATTGAGGAAGGAGCCAAGCACGGGCCACCACTTCTTCTGTTGTCCCCTGTAATATCCAAAATGGGATAGTAAAGACAACAAAGGTAAGCGAATAAGGATTCAAATGAATGGACTCCAAACGATATTGCCCTAAGGCTACTAAACCTAACAAAGTCAGAAGAAAAAGTGTCAGACCTAGCCCAAATCCTTTCAGAAGACTGCTGAGGAAATTTTCTCTATAGAATCCCAAGGTTCGAATAGGTCTTTTTTCAACTTTTTTTGTCCATCTGAACACAGTGGTGAGTATAAAACCAAAGGCCAGTAAATCTAAAATTAAATGAAAGTCACTTGATTTATCCGTCAAGCTCTGCTGCAAGGTTTGCAAGTAGGTAGCAAAAGCTTGACCAGCCTCTCCAAAATTCCTAGCAAGTCCGATAAGAGCTAGCAAACTAATACCATACAGAGTAAAAGCCACAAACTCTCCTATGAAGACAAAAACAAGGGCTATCAAGGGGCTTGTGTAAATGTTTAAACTCATTTTTGAAGCTTGGAAGTCTTTAAATATTCTTTTGTTCTTCAAATCCCTGTCCTCTTTTCTTCTATTATGTACTATTATTATAGCACTTTGTGGAAGCAGTTCAAGAAAGAAATAAATGGTTTCCATGTTATGTTTTCTAACATAAAAGTCCCTAGATTTGCATTTTTTAGTTTTTTCTGATATAATGGGAAAATATTCGGAAAAGGAGACTAAAAATGAAGAAAAAATTTCTAGCATTTTTGCTAATTTTATTCCCAATTTTCTCATTAGGTATTGCGAAAGCTGAGACAATTAAGATTGTTTCTGATACCGCTTATGCACCTTTTGAGTTTAAAGATTTAGATCAAACATATAAAGGAATTGATGTTGACATTATCAACAAAGTCGCTGAGATTAAAGGATGGAACATTCAGATGTCCTATCCTGGATTTGACGCAGCAGTAAATGCAGTTCAAGCTGGTCAAGCAGATGCCATCATGGCAGGAATGACAAAAACTGCAGAACGTGAAAAAGTTTTCACCATGTCTGATACTTACTATGATACAAAAGTTGTCATTGCAACTACAAAGTCACACAAGATTAGTCAGTATGATCAATTAAAAGGTAAAACTGTTGGTGCTAAAAATGGAACAGCCGCTCAACGTTTTCTTGAAACAATCAAAGATAAATACGGCTTTAGCATTAAAACATTTGACACTGGTGATTTGATGAACAACAGCTTGAGTGCTGGTGCCATTGATGCCATGATAGATGACAAACCTGTTATCGAATATGCCATCAACCAAGGTCAAGACCTCCATATTGAAATGGATGGGGAAGCTGTAGGGAGTTTTGCTTTCGGTGTGAAAAAAGGAAGTAAATACGAGCACCTGGTTACTGAATTTAACCAAGCCTTAGCTGAAATGAAAAAAGATGGTAGTCTTGATAAAATCATCAAGAAATGGACTGCTTCATCATCTGCAGCAGTACCAACTACAACGACTACAGCTGGTCTAAAAGCAACTCCTGTTAAAGCTAAATACATCATTGCAAGTGATTCTTCTTTTGCACCTTTTGTGTTCCAAAACTCAAGCAACCAATTTACTGGTATTGATATGGACTTGATTAAGGCCATCGCTAAAGACCAAGGTTTTGAAATTGAAATTACCAATCCTGGTTTCGATGCCGCTATCAGTGCTGTCCAAGCCGGTCAAGCTGATGGTATCATTTCTGGTATGTCTGTCACAGATGCTCGTAAAGCAACTTTTGATTTCTCAGAATCATACTACACTGCTAATACTATCCTTGGTGTCAAAGAATCAAGCACCATTGCTTCTTATGAAGATTTGAAAGGGAAGACAGTTGGTGTTAAAAACGGAACTGCTTCTCAAACCTTCCTAACAGAAAATCAAAGCAAATACGGCTACAAAATCAAAACCTTTGCTGATGGTTCTTCAATGTATGACAGTTTAAATACTGGAGCCATTGATGCCGTTATGGATGATGAGCCTGTTCTCAAATATTCTATCAGTCAAGGCCAAAAATTGAAAACTCCAATCGCTGGAACTCCAATCGGTGAAACAGCCTTTGCTGTTAAAAAAGGAGCAAATCCAGAATTGATTGAAATGTTCAATAACGGACTTGCAAACCTTAAAGCAAACGGGGAATTCCAAAAGATTCTTGATAAATACCTAGCTAGCGAATCTTCTACTACTTCAACAAGCACTGTAGATGAGACAACTATCTGGGGCTTGCTTCAAAACAACTACAAACAACTCCTTAGCGGGCTTGGTATCACTCTTGCTCTAGCTCTTATCTCATTTGCTATTGCCACTGTTATCGGGATTATCTTCGGTATGTTTAGCGTTAGCCCCTACAAATCTCTTCGTGTGATCTCTGAGATTTTCGTTGACGTTATCCGTGGTATTCCTTTGATGATTCTTGCAGCCTTCATCTTCTGGGGAATTCCAAACTTCATCGAGTCTATCACAGGCCAACAAAGTCCAATTAACGACTTCGTAGCTGGTACTATTGCCCTCTCACTCAATGCAGCGGCTTATATCGCTGAAATCGTGCGTGGTGGTATTCAGGCCGTTCCAGTTGGGCAAATGGAAGCCAGCCGAAGCTTGGGTATCTCTTATGGAAAAACCATGCGTAAGATTATCTTGCCACAAGCAACTAAATTGATGTTGCCAAACTTTGTTAATCAATTCGTTATCGCACTTAAAGATACAACCATCGTATCTGCTATTGGTTTAGTTGAACTCTTCCAAACTGGTAAGATTATCATCGCGCGTAACTACCAAAGTTTCAAGATGTATGCAATCCTTGCAATCTTCTATCTTGTAATTATCACACTTTTGACTAGACTAGCGAAACGCTTAGAAAAGAGGATTCGTTAATGGCAAAATTAAAAATTGATGTAAATGATTTACATAAGTATTATGGAAAAAACGAGGTTTTAAAGGGAATTACAACTAAGTTCTATGAAGGAGATGTTGTTTGTATCATCGGTCCTTCAGGTTCTGGTAAGTCAACCTTCCTTCGTAGCCTCAATCTTCTAGAAGAAGTTACGAGCGGTCACATCACCGTGAACGGCTATGACTTAACTGAAAAAACAACCAACGTTGACCACGTCCGTGAAAATATCGGAATGGTGTTCCAACACTTCAACCTCTTCCCACACATGTCCGTGTTGGACAACATCACCTTTGCTCCCATTGAGCACAAGTTGATGACTAAGGAAGAAGCTGAGAAATTGGGAATGGAGCTGCTTGACAAGGTTGGTCTAGCAGATAAAGCTAATGCTAACCCAGATAGCCTATCAGGGGGACAAAAACAACGTGTGGCCATCGCACGTGGACTAGCAATGAATCCAGACATCATGCTCTTTGATGAACCAACTTCTGCCCTTGACCCTGAGATGGTCGGAGACGTACTAAACGTTATGAAGGAATTGGCCGAGCAAGGTATGACCATGATTATCGTAACCCATGAGATGGGATTTGCCCGTCAGGTTGCCAACCGGGTTATCTTTACTGCGGACGGTGAATTCCTTGAAGACGGCACACCTGACCAAATCTTTGACAACCCACAACACCCACGTCTGAAAGAGTTCTTGGACAAGGTCTTAAACGTCTAATACTCTTCAAATAACCTCAAAGCAGTGCTTTGAGCAACCTACGGCTAGTTTCCTAGTTTGCTCTTTGATTTTCATTGAGTATAAACTCAAACTGTAAGGATTTCCTTGCAGTTTTTTTCTATCTCGTATTGGATTTTTTGATTTTTCGGAAAATTATGTTAGAATTAAGTTTATGAAATGAGGTTTCCTCATACCTAGCAAGACTAGGAATAAAATAGAAATTAGGTAGCTAGATGTCATCTAAAGTTATTGTTACAATTTTCGGTGCGAGTGGAGACCTGGCTAAACGCAAACTCTACCCTTCCCTTTTTAGACTATATAAATCCGGAAATCTTTCCAAGCATTTTGCAGTCATTGGAACTGCCCGTCGTCCTTGGAGCAAGGAATATTTTGAATCTGTTGTAGTCGAATCTATCCTTGATTTGGCAGATAGTACCGAACAGGCTCAAGAGTTCGCTAGCCACTTCTATTATCAAAGTCATGATGTCAACGATACAGAGCATTACATTGCTTTACATCAATTACAGGCTGAGCTGAATGACAAGTACCAAGCTGAACACAACAAGCTCTTCTTCTTGTCTATGGCACCTCAGTTCTTTGGAACTATTGCCAAACACCTTAAGTCTGAAAACATTGTGGACGGTAAAGGTTTTGAACGTTTAATCGTTGAGAAACCATTTGGTACAGATTACGCAAGCGCAAGCAAGTTAAATGACGATCTTCTAGCAACATTTGACGAAAAACAAATTTTCCGTATTGACCATTATCTTGGTAAGGAAATGATTCAAAGTATCTTTGCAGTCCGCTTTGCAAACTTGATTTTTGAAAATGTTTGGAACAAGGACTTTATCGACAATATTCAAATTACCTTTGCGGAGAGCTTGGGTGTAGAAGAACGTGGTGGCTACTATGATGAGTCTGGTGCCCTCCGCGATATGGTACAAAACCATACACTACAACTTCTTTCTCTCCTTGCTATGGACAAGCCAGCCAGCTTCACAAAAGACGAGATTCGTGCTGAGAAGATTAAGGTCTTTAAGAACCTCCATCATCCAACTGATGAAGAGCTTAAAGAACACTTTATCCGTGGTCAATACCGTTCTGGTAAGATTGATGGCATGAAATACATCTCTTATCGTAGCGAGCCAAATGTGAATCCAGAATCTACAACTGAAACCTTTGCATCTGGTGCTTTCTTTGTAGACAGCGATCGATTCCGTGGTGTTCCTTTCTTCTTCCGTACTGGTAAACGTCTGACTAAAAAAGGAACTCATGTCAATATCGTCTTTAAACAAATGGACTCTATCTTTGGTGAACCACTTGCTCCAAACATTTTGACCATCTATATCCAATCAACAGAAGGATTCTCTCTTAGCCTAAACGGGAAGCAAGTAGGAGAAGAATTTAACTTGGCTCCTAACTCACTTGATTACCGTACAGATGCGACCGCAACTGGTGCTTCGCCAGAACCATACGAGAAATTAATTTATGATGTCTTAAATAACAACTCAACTAACTTTAGCCACTGGGATGAAGTTAGTGCGTCGTGGAAGCTGATTGATCGTATCGAAGAGATCTGGGCTGAAAATGATGTCCCATTTCATGACTATAAAGCTGGAAGTATGGGACCTCAAGCTAGCTTTGACTTACTTGAAAAATTCGGTGCCAAATGGACTTGGCAACCAGACATAGCCTATCGTCAAGATGGTCGTTTAGAATAAAAAAATCCTGCAAGGTTATGCCTTGCAGGATTTTTGTTTCTGATTAGATTAAACCTTCTAAGAGACCTTTCATAAAGTTTTCTGAGTTAAACTCTCCAATATCATCAATTTTTTCACCAAAACCAATCAATTTTACAGGAATATTGAGTTCTTCACGGATAGCTAGAACCACACCACCTCGAGCAGTTCCATCAATCTTAGTCAAAACAATTCCTGTCAATGGGGTAATTTTTGAAAATTCTTTGGCCTGTACTAGGGCATTTTGACCTGTTGATGCATCAAGCGCCAAGAAAGTTTCATGAGGTGCTTCTGGTACAACACGTTTGATAATACGACCAATCTTTTCCAGCTCAGCCATAAGGTTATCCTTGTTTTGCAGACGGCCTGCAGTATCAATCATGAGAATATCGATACCCTCAGCTACAGCACGTTCCATGCCATCAAAGACCACACTGGCTGGGTCAGCTTTCTCAGGTCCAGTCACTACTGGAACATCTACTCGTCGACCCCACTCAGCTAGCTGGGCTACCGCTCCTGCACGGAAGGTATCTGCCGCAACCAACATGACCTTCTTACCTGCTTGTTTGTAGCGGTGGGCTAATTTCCCGATAGAAGTTGTTTTCCCAACACCATTAACCCCAACAAAGAGCATGACTGTCAAGCCATCTTGGAAGTGGATGGTCTCATCGTAGTTGCCACCTTTTTCATAAAGCTCAACCAATTTCTCAATGATAACACGACGCAGTGCATCCGGTTTCTTAGCGTTTTCAAGCTTGGCTTCGTAGCGTAACTCTTCTGTTAAGTTAGAAGCGACCTGCACTCCAACGTCACTCATGATCAGCAATTCTTCTAGTTCTTCGAAAAATTCTTCGTCAACAGAGCGGAAATTGGCAAAGAAGGCATTCAAACGAGCACCGAAGCCTGTGCGAGTTTTCTTGAGACTGCGGTCATATTTTTCCTGAACAGTTTCTTCTACTTGAGGTGTTTCTGCTTCAAGCACTTCAGAACTATTTTCTTCTGCAGTCTCTAGGAGCTCAGGATTCTCTTCCTCTGAGACTTGTTCTGAGTTTGGAACTTCTTCGACTTCTTCTTGAGAAACCTCTACAGTTGGCTCTGAATCCTGACTTTCTTCAACTGTCTCTTGATTTTCCTCTTCTTGGAGCAAAGCTTCTTCAACAATTTCAACCTCTGCTTCTTCTTGAGAAACTTCCTCAACTTCTGTAAGGTCAGGCTCCGTATCTTCAGACAAATCAAGATTTTCCAGAGCTTCTTTTATAACTTCTTCGATTTTAGGTTCTTCTTTTTTTCCGAATAGACGGTCAAATAATCCCATATCTTAGTTCTCCTTTAGCACATATTCTTCGATAGCCCAGGCGACAGCCTCTTCATCATTGGTCATTGGCGTTACCACATTTGCGACTGCCTTGACTTCAGGAACAGCATTTTGCATGGCAACACCGAGCCCTGCCCACTCAATCATAGATAGGTCATTGGCCTCATCTCCACAAGCCATGACTTGGCTTTGGTCAATTCCAAGATGGCTGATTAGTTTTGCCAATCCTGTTGCTTTATGAACATTCTTTGGTGACCACTCTAGCAACATTTCACGTGATTTAAAGATTTCATATTGGTCAAACAATTCTGGAGAAATCTTCTGAATGGCTGCATCCAAGGGTTCTTGATCAAAGGCAGTCACGCATTTGTTGTAGGTCATTTGACTAGACAAGTCTTCAAAGTCCACTGGAACAAAAGTCAAAGCTGGATTAAATTTGGCATAAAGACTTTCTTGGTCGGATTGAATTTGATAAACAGTTCCTTCTGAGATAGCATCAAGAGGCAGTGATAATTTCTCTGTTTCCTCATACAAGCGTGCTACATCATCATATGAA
The DNA here is from genome assembly GCF_003428885.1 of Streptococcus sp. LQJ-218. Lineage (GTDB taxonomy): Bacteria > Bacillota > Bacilli > Lactobacillales > Streptococcaceae > Streptococcus. Next base: position 148,411 of record NZ_QQRU01000004.1, on the reverse strand, counting down.
AAGACTGTCTTATCAAGGATTTCGCCTGTATTTTTCTGAACCAAACCACCATTAAAAGTAATGGTATACTCATCTTCCTGACCATCAGTCCCTAGCTCATGGAGAAAGAAATCCATGGCTTTTAAGGGACGACCAGTTGTCAATACAACCTTGATACCACGATCACGCGCAGCTTTTAAGGTTGCCTTGGTACGATCCGTCAGCCTTTTATCAGTAGTCAGCAAGGTCCCGTCTAAGTCCAATGCAATCAATTTTATATCTGCCATTATAAGCCCTCCATATAAGCCATAACCGACTGGTCCTTATGGTGACCAATCACAGTCTCTGCTATTTCTAAAATTTCTGGTCGTGCATTTTCAGGAGCTACAGGGTGTCCCACAACCTGCATCATATGCAAGTCATTTAGATTGTCTCCAAAAGCCATAACCTGATCCATCGTGATGCCAAGTTTTTTAGCTAATTCAACAATGGCCACTCCCTTATCGACATAGTCCAACACGATATCAATGGATTCAAAGCCAGTTGTCATAGCCTTAACACCAGGGACATGTTCATTGACCCAAGCTTCTCCAGCTTCCAGCGTTTCTTCTGTGAAGTTGGTCGTAAATTTGAAAATGTCATCTGTGATATCTTCCAGACTCGCTACTTTTTGGATATTTTCATTGTAATGCTGGCTCTCTTTCAAATAGATCTCATCAACCGTATCTAACACATAAGAACCCTTCTTACCCGTCAAGAGCAGTTTATTGATATCTACATAAGGTGAAGTTTTCAGCTTTTCAAAAGTTGCCAGATAAAAGTCACGAGACATGGTCGCTTCATACAAGTCCTGACCTTGATACTCTACCAAACTGCCATTTTCCGCGATGAAAATAATGTCATCACGAACGTCAGCAAATAATTTTTCTAATGATAGAAATCCTCGGCCCGAAGCCACCGCAAAGTATATCCCTTTTTCCTTGTAGGAAGCTAAGAGATACTTGAGGCGGTCCATATCAAAGCGTCCATTCCCATCTAGGAAGGTTCCATCCATATCTGTTGCTACTAGTTTAATTGTCATCCTTCAATACTTTCTAAATCTTTTAACTTAACTGAAACAATCTTTGAAACACCCGATTCTTGCATGGTCACTCCATAGATGGAATCGGCCGCTGCCATGGTTCCCTTACGGTGGGTTACGACGATAAACTGGCTGTCCTTGTCAAAGCGGTTGAGGTAATCACCAAAGCGTTTGACATTGGCTTCATCCAGCGCAGCTTCTACCTCATCCAAGATAACAAAGGGAATAGTCTTGACACGGATAATGGAGAAGAGCAAGGCCAAAGCCGATAAAGCTTTTTCACCACCACTCATGAGGTTGAGAGACTGGATTTTCTTGCCTGGAGGTTGAACAGAAATCTCAACCCCAGCTGTCAGCAGGTCTCCCTCAGTCAAAATGAGGTCAGCCTGACCTCCACCAAACATCTGCTTGAAGGTCACTTTAAAGGACTCACGAATGGCCTCAAAGGTTGATTTAAAGCGTTCCTTGACCTCATCATTCATCTCTGTGATGGTTTCAAGAAGCAGGTTTTTCGCAGACAAAATATCATCACGTTGGCTATTTAGGAAATCCAGACGGTTGTGAACTTCTTCGTACTGTTCAATAGCGTCTAAATTGACAGGACCCAGTGAGCGTATAGCCTTCTCTAAATCCTTAACTTCTTGCTCTGCCAGATTGAGATTTTCCAACTCATGCGCCTTTTCTAAAGCTTCAGTATAGCTGATCTGGTACTGGTCTGTTAATTGGCTTTGTAAATGGCGCAAGCGCTCGCTGATCTTTTCTTTCTTGGCTTCAGCACGTGTTTGCTTACGAATCCACTCCTCATTCTGCTGGCGAGCCTGATCCAAATGACTGGCAATATCATCTAGTTGTCCTTCCATATCATCCATCTCAAACTGCTTGCGAATCAAACCTTGTTGGAGGTTTGATTTCTGAGTTTTGGCTTCTTCTACCTGTTGACTGAGCAATTCTGTATCAACCTTCTCAAAATTATCAACCTTTTCTTGAAGAAGGCGCTGAATTTCTTCTTGTTCAATATCAAGATTATCTAGTTCCTTACCTAAGCGTTCAATATCAGTCACTTCATAACGTTTTTGCCCTTGCAGTTCTGTCTTAAGCAGACGAGCTTGCGCTAGCTCTTCCTGCAAGTTTTGATAACGTTCTTGGATGGCATTTTTATTAGACTTAATCTCTTCAATCTCAGCTTCCAGATTATGCTTTTCACTGGTGATTGTAGTAAGACGCTCTTGGTATTTTTCCTTATCTACTTGCCAATCTCCCTCAGTAAGACGATTTAATTCCTCTTCTTGAAGTTTCCAAAGCATTTCTAACTCTTCCACTTGCTGACTGGTTTGTTGATAGGCGAGGTACAAACCTTGCTCCTGAATACGAGCCTGCTCTCCTTGAGATTTGATGGATTCTAATCTTTCTGTCAATGAAGCCATCTCATCTTGTAAGGTCTTCAAACTCGCTTCATATGTATGCAAGCTAGCTTTTTCTTCAGCAATTTCTTTTTGCAATTGCTCCAGCTCTGGCTTGATGAAGATGCTGTTATTCTGGCGATTGGCACCTCCCGCATAGGATCCACCTGTGCGCAACTCTGTACCGTCCAATGTCACCATACGAACCTGATAACGAACTTTGCGCGCTGCTGCACGCGCGTGCTCAACGGTATCAAAGATAGCTGTCGTAGCTAGCAAGTTCTTGAAAATAGCTTCCAGTCTCGTATCAAATGTCACCAACTCATCTGCCATGCCCAGAAATCCAGCACTTGCAGCGATAGCATCTTGGTTCTGACTAGAAATCGTACGCGCCTTGATCGTTGTCAACGGAAGGAAGGTTGCACGACCAGCTCTGTTGCGCTTGAGGAAATCAATCGCCTTAGTTGCCGACTCTTCATCTTCCACGATAATATGCTGACTGCTCGCTCCAAGCGCAATCTCTAGGGCAGTTTGATAATGCACATCAAAGGTCAGATGCTCACTAACAGCACCAATAATCCCACCAAGGCGGTCTTTTTCTTGGAGAACACTCTTTACACCTGCATAAAAGTTACTGTGATTTCTCAGGATATTTTCCAAACTTTGGGCTCTAGCCTGCTTATTTTTAAGACTATCCAGACGGTCAAAGAGTTGACTTTGTTGAGCTTGATAGGAAGTTTTTTGCTCCTTATGCTGCATGGCACAGACCTGGTAGTCTGCTAATAATTTTTGAACCTGCTCTTTGGCAGTTTCAAGCTCCGCCTTTTGCTGACTAGCCTTCTCTTTAGCTGTAGCTAATTGCTGTTTGAGCTTTTCTAGTTGATCTGCTTGCTTTTGAGAAAGCTGACGACTATTTTCCAACTCATTCTCGATGCGAGTCAGTTGGTTTGAAACATCCGCTTCATCTTGTAAAAGGGCTACAAAGCGTTCACGTAAGAGCTCAATCATCTGATCAGGATCATCTGAAAAAGCTAGCAATTCAGCTTCTAAACGGTTGAGTTTTTGATTATTTTGGACTAGATTTTCCTCTAAGAGGGCTAAAGAACTTTCTTTTTCAGCCTTTTCCTGACTTAGAGCCTTTCTCTTATCCTCCAAAGCAGCCAAACGGACTTGTGCTTCCTGTTGATTCAGGGCTACTTGCTCAGATTCCAGTTTCGATAGGGCTAATTTTCTCTCTAAATCACTAATCAGACTGGTCAAATCCATCAAACTGCCTTGGTCTTTGGCCATTTCAGCCTGTAAATCTTGGCGTTGCTTTTTAAGAGATTGATTTTCTTCTTCTAATTTTTCACGCTTTTGGTAATAGCTTGTCAAGAGTTCCTGAACCTGAGCCAACTCTTCTTCAGTCAACTCTAGTTCAGCCTTATTTTCCTTGATTTGAGCAACCAGAACATCCAAGTAAATTGCCTTACGTTTACCTTCCAAATCTAGAAACTTACGGGCATTTTCAGCTTGCTTCTCAAGGGGCTTGATTTGATTATCCAACTCGTAGATAATGTCTTCCAGACGATCCAGATTATCCTGAGTTTGCTGCAGTTTACTCTCAGTTTCTTTTCGACGAGTCTTGTATTTCAAAACTCCAGCAGCTTCTTCGAAAATAGCTCGGCGTTCCTCAGGCTTGGAGTTGAAAATCTCCTCAACCTTCCCTTGGGAAATGATAGAGAAGGAATCTCGTCCCAAACCTGTATCCAAGAAAAGATCATGAATATCACGCAGACGGACTTTCTTACCGTCAATCTTGTATTCACTGTCTCCACTACGATAGATATGGCGTTCTACCCTGATTTCTTGACCAGCATCCTTGATAAATCCATCATGATTATCCAGAGTCACAACTACAGAAGCATAATTAAGCGGTTTGCGACTTTCGGTCCCAGCAAAGATGACATCCGGCATCTTGCCACCACGGAGACTCTTAACACTTGACTCCCCCAAGGCCCATCGCAAACTTTCTGTAATATTCGACTTTCCAGATCCATTGGGACCAACAACTGCCGTCACACCTTGATCAAAGACGACCTTGGTCTTGTCAGCAAAAGACTTGAATCCCTGAATTTCGATTTCCTTTAAGTACATGAATCCAGCCCTTTCTCAACGGCATTTTTGGCAGCTTCCTGCTCTGCTAATTTCTTAGAACGACCTTGACCTTGACCAATGCTCTTACCTTCAACAAGAACTTCTACATCAAAGATCTTATCGTGGGCAGGTCCCGTTTCAGAAATCACCTGATAACGAATAGCCACATCCCCATTGACTTGAAGTAACTCTTGGAGATGGGTTTTGTAGTCTGTAATCATCTCAAACTCGCCAGCTTCAACCTTAGGAATCATGACTTGATAGATAAATTCCTTGACCTTGCTCACATCCTTATCCAAAAGGAGAGCACCAAGAAAGGCTTCAAAGGCATCACCAAGAATGGTGTCACGATTGCGACCACCCGATTTTTCTTCCCCCTTACCTAACTTGATAAACTGGTCAAACTGGCAATCACGCGCAAAACCAGCCAAACTCTCCTCACGGACAATCATGGCACGGAGTTTAGACAAGTCACCCTCAGGTTTTTTGGGATATTTTTTATACAGATATTCTGAAATCAATAACTGTAGAACAGCGTCTCCTAAAAATTCCAAGCGTTCATTGTGTGAAATTTTTAAGAGGCGGTGCTCATTGGCATAACTCGTATGAGTAAAGGCGGTTTCCAGTAAATTTTTGTCTGCAAATTCGATTGCAAAATGGTTTTTAAGTACAGTTTGTAATTCTTTCATACCAACCTCTTTCTAACTGATAACAGTCCTTTTTATTATATCAAAAAAAGCCCCCTGAGTCACTTTAAAACGGGACTGGAGACGATTTGAGCATTCTATAGAATATATTTTTCAGTTTTATACTCTTCGAAAATAAAATTCAAACCACGTCAGCTATGCCTTGGATTATATATGTGACTGACTTTGTCAGTCTTATCTACAACCTCAAAGCAGTGCTTTGAGCAGCCTACGGCTAGCTTCCTATTTTGTTCTTTGATTTTCATTGAGTATTAGGGAAAAATTTGGGTCAGAATAAAGAAAAAAGCCCTACTAAAGGCTTTCTTAGGCTGTTTACATCCACCCTGAGGGAATCGAACCCCCATCTCAAGAACCGGAATCTTACGTGATATCCATTACACTAAGGGTGGAAACTTGTTTTATTATAACAAAAATTTGCTCTAATAACAAGTTTTTTCTAGTGAGATAACCCGTCTTAGTGGGAAGCATCCCCATTCCAGATGGAGTTTTTCACGATCACATAATCAACGTGTTTAAGGTCAGCAAGCTGACGTCCACCTGCATAAGAAATAGCACTTTGAAGGTCTTGTTCCATCTCAGTTAAAGTATCTTGCAGATGACCTTTGGCAGGAAGCAAGATACGTTTGCCTTCCACGTTTTTGTAAGCCCCTTTTTGGTATTGTGAAGCTGAACCGTAGTATTCTTTGAACTGTTCACCATCGACTTCAATCGTTTTCCCTGGACTTTCGATGTGTCCTGCAAAAAGGGAACCAATCATGACCATGCTGGCACCGAAACGGATAGACTTGGCAATATCGCCGTGAGTACGAATTCCTCCATCAGCGATAATCGGTTTACGCGCAGCCTTAGCACACCAGCGTAGAGCAGCCAACTGCCAACCACCTGTACCAAAACCAGTCTTGACCTTGGTGATACAAACCTTACCAGGACCGATTCCAACCTTAGTAGCATCCGCACCAGCATTTTCCAATTCACGCACCGCTTCTGGTGTTCCCACATTTCCAGCAATGACAAAGGTATCTGGCAATTCTTTCTTAATGTGTTGAATCATTGAAATCACGCTATCCGCATGACCGTGGGCAATGTCAATCGTGATGTACTCAGGAGCATCAGCCTTGAGCTGGCTGACAAAATCATACTCATAATCCTTAACACCGACAGAGATAGAAGCAATGAGCCCTTGCTCGTGCATGCGTTTAATAAAAGGAATGCGTCCTGCCTCATCAAAACGATGCATAATGTAGAAGTAACTACCTTTAGCCAGTTGCTCTGCTACATTTTCATCCAAAATTGTCTGCATATTAGCTGGCACAACAGGTAGTTTAAAGGTGTGATTTCCTAGAGTGACACTTGTATCCGCTTCTGCACGGCTTTTAATCACACATTTATTTGGAATCAATTGAATATCTTCATAATCAAAAATTGGAAATTCATTTAACATATCGATGTCTCGTTTCTTTTGTAATGACCTACCTATGCTCTCGCATCACTACGCCTTTTCCGACGTTTCCTTAATTAATTATAAAACAAAGTACAGTTTTTGTCAAATAATTTTATAATTTAAATTATATTGTTCGGATTTTACTTGCGTTAAAAACAAAAGAAAGAGGAGAGATTATTTTCTCCCCAGTTCTTTAGTAATATTCCTTTTAAAAGTTTCTTCAGAGTTTTCCATCATTTCACAAAATTCACGATAGGATGAAGATTTCTGAGGAATTTGAATAGACCATTTCTTTAATAGAGCTCCGTACCCTGCTAGCTTTCCTATCTCATTATCAACCGCCTTTTTCTCACTCGGGAAAATAAGACCAGCCTTCTCAGCTTTTAAAATATAAGAATAGGAAATCAGCTGGAACAAGTCCTCACGATTTATTTCTTTTTCAGCCTTTTCAAGCTTTTTATATTTAGCATCTAATACTATTTTAAGCTCTTCTTGATAAAAATCTGGATATACTTTTCTTTCTTGACTAGAAAATACTGAAATTCCGTCCGTCTTATCTTTATTCCGTGGATGGATAAAATCTTTTGGCAACAAAATATGAACATACTCTTCCCAAAGCCAGGCAACATCAAAAAGAATACCATGAATTTTTTGATTTTGATACTCTAAACCGTGCTTTTCTTGGTTTAGAATCATCAGACAAAGTTCTTGTAACTTTCTGTACTCGTTAAAGTATGCATGACGTAGAGGTTTAGATTGATTTCCCCGAATAATCTTCGCACGATCAGCTAGTTTATAAGAAGGAGTTACCCGCACGATTTCTGCTACATTTTCACGACTAGTTAAGAGATTATCAAGAACCCCTTGCCCAATGCTTTTATGATTCTTAATGTATTCAATAGTATGACGAATCAACTGCATGAGGGGATTATCATAGGTGAACTCTCTCGTTGTGTAGGCAATATTTCCCGTGAAAGGAAGGTTTTTCTTGAGATGGTTTCTTACATCAATCACTCCCTTAACATGACTGTTGTTATGAGAAAATCTCTGGTATTCCTTATAAAGACCTTTTCGGAGAGCAGCTTGAAGATACTTGGGAAAGAGATACATCAAAAGTTGATAGAGTTTATCTTCACGCGACAAAGCTACATCTAAACTAGTGAGATTGATATGAAGAACCTTTTGTAAAAGATAATGTAAAAAATAGTCATCACCTTTAATCGAAAAACGAGAGGAGATTGTTAATCTCTCCTGACCATAGCCCAGAAAACCAATCACATTTCCTGTCTTGATTTTCTGATTAATTGTTTCAAAGATTTTTTGATCCTTCTCTAAGTCAGGAGAATTCTTCAAATCATTTGGAAAAATGAAAACACGTTCATCTTGGGATAGACTTTCCAAGGCTCTATCTAAAAGAAGATTGCTTAGTTTAGGATATTCTTTAACAAATTCTTCTTTAACAATCTTGTGTTGATTATCAGTGATCCGCATCATCATTTTCATCGCCTTCATTGTCATCAGCTACTGCCTGATCTTTTTGCTCATTCTTTGTCAGATCGAATGCTTTTTTCAATGTTTCTAGAGTTTCAGCTTCACCATAAGAACCACGTACATAATCTTCCAAAAGTGGTTTGAGATAATCAGACCAGAGTAATTCATAGTCAAAATCCACTTCCTTCAATTTAAGGAAATAACTTGGACCGATATGATAATGACCATTTAGCTCCTGAACTTTTTCGATTTCAGCATTCAAGTTTCTTAGACGAATTTTAGCTTCTTCGGCTTTATCACCAAGCACCTCATCAAGCATACCAAGTTGACTTTCAGCAGTAATTTCAACAAAACGGAAACGACGACGCATAGCAAAATCAAAGGTATCCACTGAACGGTCAATATCATTCATAGTTCCAATGATATAGACATTTTCAGGGATATAAAATTTCTCATCAGTCTCATGTAAATTAGCATACTGGGTAGAAACACTTCCCTTTTCACCACGATAACCAGGATCAATAGAGAAAAATAGTTCACCAAAAATCTTAGAAATCTCCCCACGATTGATCTCATCGATGATGAGAACGAAGTTTTTCAATTCATTATCTATTTCTATTATTTCATCCTGAATACTTTCATTTTTTATCATTTTGTAAAGTGTCAAATAGTATGAAAATTCTTGGGTTGCATTATTTTTATTAAAAAACTGAGTTATCTCTTTAACATGTTCAAATTGAGATTCTGAAGTTAACATTGCTTCGATATCTTTAATTTTCAATTTTGCATTTTTTGATACCTCATTTTCAGGAATAGATATATAAATGTAATTTTCATCAATTTCTGTAATGATAAAGGACGATTGACGTTTTGTATATAACTTGTCAGACGGAAACTCCATATTAGCAAAATATTTTGAAATCTTTGCTATTGATTTTTTTTCCTTTTCTAAATCATCCTTTTTTTTATGTGAATAAAGCCAATTTTTCTTTGCTTTCAAACAAAACTCTTTAAAAATACCATCTTGTAATTTAAAATCAATAGCTCCATCCACATTTGATACCGGTCTCAATCCCTCAACAAAATCCGTATAATCATAAGATGGATGAAACTGTACAAAGCCGATTTGATCTTCGTTGCCATCCGTTAATTCTTTAGCAATTTCTTTAGCAAGATAAGTTTTTCCCGTGCCAGGAGCACCGCGGAGGATGAGGTTTTTGGATTTTAATAAGATATTCTTATACTCGTTGATATTTTCTGACATGTTTATCTCTTCCTTTTCTGATTCTCTATAAAAAGTAGTGAAATTATCATAAAAGTCTTTTAAAATTTCATTGGGTTCAGCAGTTGATTCCAACTCTAAGTCCTTGACAAGGTATTTATACTCTAAATCTTCATCTGGAGTATTACTATACCATTTTACAATTTTAAATTCTGTGAGTTTAAATCTCTGAAAACCACACCTTATATTTATCCATGAGTTATCAATGTCACTCAGCCGATAACCAAAGTAAGGTAATTTTCTAGATCTCTCTCCACTCTTTGGACCATAACAACCATTACTAGCCATTTGAACTTTGTACGGAATACCCTCAATAGTCAGAGCAGGGTAAATATGTTCAGCTCCATCTAATTTTTGAGAACGTTTAATTTCTATATCTTTTGAATTATAGATATTTGCTTGATTCACAAATTTAGACAAAAATTCTCTGAAAACTTTATAACACTCTGATTTAATTCCACTTTTTACAAACTCATAAGATTTATTTATAAAAGGGAAAATCTCATTTAATGAATTTTCATCCTCAATAAAATACTCAACATCAAGTGTCCAACCGAATGAATCAGGCTTCTTATTAAACAACAAAATATCTGAATCATGAAGACTCTTAGAGAGAACGGCAATCTTTATTCCTTTATTTTGAAAATTAATCTCTATAAAATTTTGTAACTTCCCTTTCCTATTTTTAACCTGAAAAGAAATATAACTTTTTGTTTGATTTTCAATTGCATCTGGGAATTCTTTTTTTATCCTGTCAATGAAAGTTTTTTTTGAAACCATTGTGTTTTCCTTGCTTATTAAAAATTTATTATTAGACGTAAATTATATTTGTTTCGTTCGAAGTAGGATATTTTACTTTGCAGAAACCACATTTTATTAATATATATTCTACATCTAGCATATCATATCCTATAGAAAAAGAAAAGAATTTCTAAAGAAAAAGTCCAGTGTAGAGGGGTTTATCACCTCTCAACACTAGACTTCTTTTTATCTTAATAATACTCTCCCTGACGGTAGTCCCATGAGTTAAAGGTGTCTGACAGGTACATCATAATCTTATCAATGTCAAGTCCTTTGCGGATTACAACTGGAGCGGGTGAAGTTGAACGAGCTCCTCTTTGTTCAGGGATGAGGTTGCCGTCCTTATCGACCATAGACACCATCACACCTTGCTCGTAGCGAGTTTCAATCGTTTTGTCAGGCTGGATGGATGCCACGTAATCGTCTGCCTCGATAACAAGGTCCACTGCTCCTTCGATACGTTGACCGATACCTTCTACCTTACCACGGTTTCCTTTTCCAGAAGGGTTTGCAGATGAAGCGTAGACCATTTTTCCTTCTTCCCAAAGTTTAGCAGCCAACTGTTCACCAGCTTTCCCAAACTTGATAACGAAACAGCTAGTACCACGCACATCAGTCATGAGTTCTTCACGTCCATCACCGTATGCTTTGAGTTTTTCAAAGGCTTCTGGTTTCCAAGGAAGGATACAGCCAAGGAGAATGTCTTCATCCCAATGTTTTTGGTAGAAGGCTTCGATTTCAGGGTTGAGTTGTGCTAAAGCACGAAGCTCGTCCATGCTACCACAGAGAACAACACCTGGTTTGTTACGATTGCGTTCTTTGGCTGCAAACTTACGTTCCAGACCTGCCTTGTCACTAGTCATGATAATGTATCCGACTTTAGTAGGGCAAACGATACATCCGCCCTCACCTTTTAAAATGTCATAGCCTTCTTGTGAAAGTGTTCCGTTCCATTGAATGTGTTTTGTCATAGTTCTATTTCCTTTTCTATTTTTATTCTATTCTTGCCAGTAGGCTGGTCGTTGTTTTTCATAGGCAGCAATCAAATCTTCATACTGCAAGGTGATACCAATATCATCCAAACCATTTAGAAGCTTGTGTTTCCATTCGCTATCAATTTCGAAGGAGAACTCTCCAACTGGTGAAATGATCCTTTGTTGTTCCAAGTCCACAGTAACCTGGTCGCTTGGTTTCAATTGGGCGAGTTTTTTTCTAACTTCTCTTGGCTGAACAATAGGCAACATACCATTATTGAGTTCATTATTGTAATGAATATCTCCGAAAGAACCTGCAATTACGACTTTAAAACCATAGTCTGCTAGAGCCCAAGCTGCATGTTCTCTCGAAGACCCTGCACCAAAGTTATCCCCTGAAATGAGGATACTAGCTTTGCGGTATTCAGGTCGATTAAAGATAAAGTCTGGATCCTCAGTATAGAGATCATCTAGATAACGCCAAGCATACATGAGGTACCTACCAAAGCCTTTTTTATCAATCAATTTGAGAAACTGCTTGGGGAGGATTTGGTCAGTGTCGATGTTATCATTCATGAGAGGAACGGTCGTTCCCGTATAAACTGTAAATTTCTCCATATCCTCTCCTTACTGGGCTTCTGGCATTTGCCGAACATCTACGAAACGCCCTGCAATAGCTGCCGCAGCTGCCATGGCCGGACTACAGAGATGGGTCTTAGCACCAAATCCTTGTCTATCTTCAAAGTTTCGATTGCTGGTTGATGCACAGTGAACACCATCAGGTACCTTGTCAGGATTCATCCCTAGACACATGGAGCAACCTGGGTCTCTCCACTCAAAGCCGGCATCTAGGAATACCTTGTCCAAACCCAACTTCTCAGCAGCTCGCTTGACTGGTCGAGAACCAGGTACCACGATAGCTGTTAAGTTAGGGGCAATCTTCTTCCCTTCGACAAATCGAGCCGCCAGTTGCAAATCGCTAAGTCTAGCGTTGGTACAAGAACCAATAAAGACATAGCCTAGTTGGATATCTGCTGGTTTCTGACCTGGTTGTAAATCCATGTAATGATAGGCTCGTTCATCATTCATGTCCGTAATTTCTGGGAACCTAGAATCAAAGTCAACACCCATAGCTGGATTAGTACCCCAAGTCACCATAGGAGCCAATTCTGACACATCCATCTGGATAACCTTATCGTAAACGACATTCTCATCACTGACAAGGGTCTTCCAATCATCTACTGCTGAATCAAAATCCTTGGGAATACATTCACGTCCCTTAAGATAATCATAGGTGGTCTGATCTGGATTCATGATGCCCATCTTGGATCCAAACTCGATGGACATATTGCAGATGGTCATTCGCTCTTCCATGCTCAGTGCATCAATAACTTGTCCACAATATTCCACCACGTAGCCAACACCACAGGCAACGCCGTACTTGGCAATCAAGGCTAAAATGAAATCCTTGGAATAAACTCCTTTTTGAGGAACACCTGTAAATTCCACCAGCATTTTCTTGGGTTTGACCTGCCAGAGTGTCTGGGTAGCGAAGACATGCTCAACCTCACTGGTCCCAATTCCAAAGGCGATAGCTCCGAAAGCACCGTGAGTAGCCGTATGGCTGTCTCCACAGACGATGAATTTTCCTGGTTGAGTCCGTCCTGTCTCTGGACCAACCATATGAACGATTCCTTGCTTTTCTGAACCGTGGGCAGCATGTTCGATTCCAAACTCTTCAACATTTTCAGCTAACTTATCAATCTGTGCTTTGGAGATTACATCTCGAATATCGTAGATATTGACCGTCGGAACATTGTGGTCAAAGGTCCCAAATGTTAAATCGGGTCGTCTCAATCTGCGACCTGCGTCTCGTAATCCTTGAAAAGCCTGAGGACTGGTCACCTCGTGGATATAGTGCTGGTCCACATACATGAGTTGGGGTTGCCCCTCTTCTCCTGTGATGACATGGCGGTCCCATAATTTATCAAAAATCGATTTTCCTGCCATCCATTACCTCCAAATAAAATATAAGGCTACTAGTGTAATCACCATCCCAAGAAACCAAACTGTTTTAAAATACCATTTTCGAGTCTTGTGGTGAAAGATGATTCCTGCTAACCAGGCAGCAAAACCACCACATAAGAATGCAAATGATAATAAATATTTTTCAGGTATTCGCCAAGCACCTCTTTTGGCTTTAGATTTATCAATACCATAAATCATAAATACCAATAGATTCCAAATCAAAATAGCAAAAGTAATTCCTTGATTTATCTTCATAATCTTTCAATGATGGCTTCTGTCATTTCCCTAGTCGAAGCCTGTCCTCCTATATCTCTCGTTAAAATTCCTGCTGCCAAAGTTGCTTCAACTGCTTTTTCAATACGCTCCGCATCCTCATAACATCCAAAACTATCTCTCAACATCATTGCGACTGATAAAATCATGGAAATGGGATTGGCAATGCCTTTACCTGCTATATCAGGAGCTGAACCGTGAATCGGTTCATAGAGACTCGGTCCATTTTCAGAATGACTGGCTGATGGCATGACCCCAAGTGTACCAGATAGGACGCTTGATTCATCAGATAAAATATCTCCGAAAAGATTCTCCGTCACGATGACATCAAACTTAGCAGGATTGGTAATCATAAGCATGGCAGCTGAGTCGACTAGCTGGTGTTCCAAGGTTACGTCGGGATAATCTTTTGCGACTTCCTCAGCCACTCTTCGCCAGAGTTTTGAAGTCGCTAGAACATTTTGCTTATCGATACTAGTAACGATTTTTCTCCGATTTCTTGCGATTTCAAAGGCTTTGCGAATAATCCGCTCCACTTCCTCGTAGCTATAGTCGTTGATATCACGCGCTTTTCTTTCTTCAAGAATATGATCCCCAAAGTAAATCCCGCCTGTCAACTCACGCACCACGACAAAGTCCACACCAGCTATTCGTTCCGGTTTGAGAGGTGATAAATGCTTGAGACTCTCAAAGATTTTGACTGGTCGAATATTGGCATAGAGATTGAGTTCCTTACGGAGAGTAAGTAAGCCTTGTTCGGGCCGAACCACCGTCCCATCATACTGAGGACTACCGATAGCCGCTAGGAGAATGGCATCTGCTTCTCTACATGCTTTGAGGGTTTCACTAGGTAAAGGATGCCCTGCAGCATCGATACCTGCACCTCCAAAAGGTCGTCTATCAATCTCATAGTCAAAGCCTGTTTTTGAAGCTAGAGCTTCCAGAACTTCTAAACCAGCTTCCATGATTTCTGGGCCGATTCCGTCTCCTGCTAGGGCCACTATTTTCTTTGTCATTGCATTCTCCTTTACACACTAGGCATGTCGCGATAGGAAATGCTTCGTCCCATCTCACCAGCATTCTCTTTTTGAACAAAGGTATTGGCATTGATGTAGGCAATAGCCGAAGCCTTCAGTACATCGAAATCAAGCCCTGCTGCATTAAAGATGGTCTCTGTATCTCTGTTTTCAACAGTGACCAAGACACGAGCTTGGGCATCAATCCCATCTGTCACCGCATCAATAGTGTAAGACACAAGACGAACAGATTGGTTGAAGAACTTGTCGATAGCATTAAAGATCGCTTCAACGGAACCTTGACCTGTCGCATTAAATTCGACTTTCTCACCATCCATATTGGCTAGACTTACGAGCGCTTCAATATCATTGTCTGCATGAGTTTGAAGTTGTAAATCATCAAAATGAAAGCCTTCTGGATTTTCAACCATGGTTCCGGCTACCAGAGCACGAATATCTGCATCTGTGATTTCTTGTTTCTTGTCGGCCAGTGCCTTGAACTTAGCAAAGAGTGGTTTGATATCCTCTTCTGTAAAATCTAGGGCTAATTCTCTTAGTTTTTCAACAAAGGCATGGCGACCGGACAATTTACCAAGCGGAAGACTATTACTCTTAACACCGACCAATTCAGGTGTAATGATTTCATAGGTAAGAGGATTTTTAAGAACCCCATCTTGGTGAATACCAGATTCGTGAGAGAAGGCATTGCCACCAACGACAGCCTTGTTTTTAGGAACTGGAATACCTGAGAAGCGAGAAACCATTTCTGACGTATTGATGGTTTCATTTAAGACAATACTGGTTTCTGCTTGGTAGTAATCTTGGCGAATACTGAGAGCAACTGCTATTTCTTCCAAGGCAGCATTTCCAGCTCTCTCCCCGATACCATTGATGGTTCCTTCGACTCGTCCTGCTCCATTCTTAACAGCAGCAAGGCTATTAGCTACAGCCATTCCGAGGTCATTATGACAATGAGGAGAATAGATAATCTGACGGTCTACCTTGACATTCTCAATCAAGTGTTTGAAGATAGCACCATACTCCTCTGGCGTCGTAAATCCAACCGTGTCAGGGATGTTGATATAAGTCGCACCTGCATCAACCGCTGTTTGAACAACTTGCAAGAGGAAATCCAACTCGGTTCTAGTCGCATCTTCAGGAGAAAATTCGACAATTTCAAACTTCGAACGGGCATAAGAAACATGCTCTTTAATAGCTTCTAAAATCTCTTCCTTACTCTTATTGAGCTTATACTTTCGGTGTATCGGACTGGTCGCGATAAAGACGTGAACCTGTGGATACTTGGCATCCTTAAGCGCCTCGTAACAAGCATCTATATCAGACTTGACCGAACGTGCCAAACCTGTCACCGCTGTTTTCTTCAAGACTTTAGCAATCTCCTGAACTGCTGTAAATGAATCTGGACTCGCCGCCGGAAAACCAGCTTCAATTGCTGAAATGCCCCATTTCTCCAGCTGCCTTGCAATGGCAATTTTTTCCTTGATTGAAAAATTAACACCAGGTGTCTGCTCTCCATCCCGAAGGCTAGTATCTAGAAATTCAACTGCTCTCATAAGATTTCCCCTTTTCTAAATTTGGTTTTAAAAAAACATCTCGCTCGGAGTTCCAAGCGAGATGTTGATTTACTCCCGCTTGGTAAGCCAAACAGGACTAATGCTTTTGCACTAGCCCGAGTACCTCAACAACAAAGCAAATTGATTAAACTTAGCTGTTTTCATGTTTGACTTTCTCCTTCGTTTGATATCTTGTTTAGTATTTTAGCATAGGCAAAAAGACTTGTCAAGAAAAAATCCAATATTTTCTGAAAATTTCTTCAGTAGAGAATATTTTGCTAATTGAAAGTATTTGAAAAATCAAACATATAATTTCATTTTTTTGAAGTCAGAAAATAACTTTTCTCAAATAATTCAAGTACCTTTTCGTCAGTTAGACTATCATCAAGCGCCACACTAATCCAGTAACGTTTATTCATATGAAAAGCTGGATAAATCCCTTTTTTTACCAACAAATCAGCTACTTGATCATGCTTTAGATTGACGGCTTCCACTAATCCTTCTCTGTCCTTTTCAAGCTTGTCCCAAGAGATTTTCATCAAGACGGCATACCACTTTTGATTTCCTTCATGCCGTAATACTGCTGTATCAGGAGATTTCTCCCATAGATATTCCAACTGATTACCATATTTTTTCTGAATCTGAGTCATGATTCGCTTAGTCTGAGGACAGACAAAATCTTGCGCATCAAAACAAATCTTCCGAATTTGGTAAAGAATCTTCATACATGCCTCTCGAACACCTCCGACAAAAATTCCTCTCATGCTTTCCATATGGACTTGAGGATAGAGGTCACCAGTTTCCTGGTCAAAGACTTGAAAACTCAAGTTTCCATCAACTACGGACACAGTCATGACAAAGTCACCCTGCAAAATCTGACAACTATAGGTCCAGACTCCCCCATTTTCTACAAAACCAAAAGCATGAGCCTTTTCTTGATTAAACTGATAGGATTTAAAAATTTCAAACATAAGTGAAAACTGCTACCCAAGGCTAGCAGTTCCTTTCTATTTTTTAAAAGACAACCTTAGTTCCATGTAATTGGGTCACACCCAGTCGGTCGATAAAGGTTTGACGGTTGTCAAGGTCAATCCCCCCACCAGGTAGAATTTCAATCTTACCTTTAGCGTGTTCCAAAATTCTGTGATAGTGAGCAAAACGTTTGTCTAGTGAATCGCCAGACACACCAGCACGAGTTAAGATACGAGTGACTCCAGCTTGGCTGAGCCAGTCAATAGCTTCCGACTGATCTTCTTCTCTCAATTCATCAAAGGCCATATGAAAGACAATTTCCATTCCTTTTGATGCAGTAATTAACTTTTCCAGATTAGGCTTATCCAACTTCTTATCAGCAGTTAAAGCTCCAAATACAACCCCTTGACTTCCAGCTTGAGCAGTCAAACGAATGTCCTCTAACATAATTGCAATTTCCATATCATTATAGACAAAGTCGCCACCACGTGGACGAATCATAGTCATAATGGTCGTATCGTAGTCGGCCGCCAGTTCCACAGCTGCCTTTGTCACTCCGTAACTTGGAGTTGTTCCACCAACTGCTAGATTATCACAGAGTTCGATTCGACGAGCTCCAGCCTGCATCGCTTTTTCAAGCAAGGACACATTTTCAGCACAAAATTCGTAAATCATTTGATTCTCCTTGAGTATTACTTTGAATTTATTATATCATATTGTTGTAAATATGTTTTCAATTTTATCAAGGGAAATAGTTACAAATTTTACTTATTCTTTGTCTGGAATAACCTTAAAGAGATAATAGGTGATAAAGATGGTCAAAGCTCCTAGACCAATTTTGACTGGTAAAAGAGGTGCAAAATAAATGGAAATTCCCATCAAGATGTAAATAGAAACGATGATTTTTTTCTTACGTTCACGCGCAATAGACTTGGTTTCACGAAAGTCCGCTACGTAAGTCTGATAGAGTTTGGTATGATACAACCAATCTTCAAAACGCTTGGAACTTCTGGAGAAACAAGCAATAGACAACAACAGAAAAGGAGTTGTAGGCAACAAGGGCAAAACAACCCCAACAATAGCCAAGGCAAGTGATAAAAAACCAATTATCAGATAAATAAAACGCATAACTTCTCCTAATTAATACTCTTCGAAAATCTCTTCAAACCGCGTCAACGTCGCCTTGCCGTAGGTAGGGTTACTGACTTCGTCAGTTCTATCCACAACCTCAAAACAGTGTTTTGAGCTGACTTCGTCAGTTATATCCACAACCTCAAAACAGTGTTTTGAGCAACCTGTGGCTAGTTTCCTAGTTTGATCTTTGATTTTCATTGAGTATAAAATAATCTTCTTCTAGTTTCGCATACAATGATGAATTTTGTCAAGTTCTAACCAAAAAGAGCCCGAAATTCACTTTCAGGACTCTCTTCTTATTTAATCTTTTCTTCCTCGTAGTCACCTTTGCTACAAACAACCTGCTTGCCACCACCACGGACCTTCTTCTCCATAAGGAAGTTGCCACATTTTGGACAGTCACGACCAACAGGCTTGTCCCAAGAGGTAAATTCACATTCTGGGTAGCGATTGCAACCATAGAAGAGACGATTACGTTTGGTTTTTCGCTCAATGATTTGTCCCTGATGACAACTTGGACACTCAACCCCAATCTCTTTAACGATTGCTTGGGTATGACGACAATCTGGGAAGTTGCTACAAGCGTAGAACTTACCAAAACGACCAAGTTTAATGACCATTGGACTGCCACACACTTCACAGTCAAACCCAGCTGGTTCATCCTTAATTTGGATTTTTTCCATTTCTTCTTCAGCCTTGGCAACCTCTTTAGAGAAAGGTTTGTAAAAGGCATCAATGACACGTTGCCACTGCTCTTTTCCTACTTCGACGTCATCCAGTTTGCCCTCCATTTCAGCTGTGAAGGTCACGTTTACGATATCTGGGAAATATTCAACAATGAGCTTGTTAACAATTTCTCCCAACTCTGTTGGTTCAAAACGTTTGGCTGCAAGACGGACATAATAACGTTTCTGAATGGTTTCAATGGTTGGCGCGTAGGTGGACGGACGTCCAACCCCATTTTCCTCCAAGGTCTTAATCAGTGTTGCTTCAGAATAACGGGCAGGCGGTTGGGTGAAATGTTGCTCTGGTTTACTATTGACCTGTTTGACTACATCTCCAACAACCATATCTGGTAACATTTTATTCTTGTCAGAATCATTATAAATGGCAAGATAACCATCAAACTTAACCTGACTACCATTCGCAGCAAATTGAACCCCATTTTGAGATAATTTAACAGCCATGGTATCAAAAACAGCAGCTGTCATCTGACTCGCTACAAAACGATTCCAGATAAGAGTATAAAGCTTGAGCTGATCCTTGTCCAGATACTTAGCGATGCTTTCAGGTGTATTAAAAACGCTAGACGGGCGAATAGCTTCATGGGCATCCTGAGCTCCTGATGCATTTTTGACCTTGCTACCATGCCTAGAATACTTGCTACCAAAACGGTCCGTAATGAAACTTGCTGCTTCGTTCTGTGCCACTGGACTGATACGAGTCGAATCTGTACGCATATAGGTAATCAAACCTTGAACACCAGAACCAATATTAATCCCCTCATAGAGCTGTTGGGCAACCATCATGGTTTTTCGAGTACGGAAATTGATTTTATTGGCAGCATCCATCTGCATAGATGAAGTGGTATAGGGTAAAGGAGCATTTCGTTTGCGCTCTTTCTTATCTACCTGATCCACTGAAAAGTCTTTACCAGTCAGACGAGACAGAACTTCCTTGACCTCATCATTGCTAGTCAGTTTCAGCTTTTTACCATCTACTCCATAGAAAGCAGCCTGAAATTGCTTGGTTCCCTTTTTAAAGATACCATCAATTGTCCAGTATTCTTCAGGCTGAAAGGCATTGATTTCATTCTCACGGTCAATGATTAACTTAAGCGCAATGGACTGGACGCGACCTGCTGACAAGCCCTTTTTAACCTTCTTCCATAAAATAGGGGAAATCGAATAGCCTACCAAGCGGTCCAGGACACGGCGTGCCTGTTGGGCATCGACCAAGTCCATATCAATCTTACGCGGTTCTTTAAAAGCATTTTTGACCGCATCCTTGGTAATTTCATTGAAGACCACACGGTTGGCATCATTTTCATCTAAGTTGAGAATATGGGCCAAATGCCAAGAAATCGCTTCTCCTTCACGGTCCGGGTCACTCGCCAGAAAGACTTTATTAGCTTTTTTGGCTTCTTTTTTCAAGTCATTAATGAGAGGACCTTTTCCTCGGATATTGATATATTGCGGTTCATAATTATTTTCAATATCGACGGACATACTGGATTTCTTCAAATCACGGATATGACCGACACTGGCTAAAACCTTGTAGTTTCTGCCGAGATATTTTTCAATCGTCTTGGCCTTAGCAGGCGACTCCACGATTACTAGATTTTTTTTAACAGTTGATTTTTTCTTTTTTGTTGCCGTAGCCACAGTATCACTCCTTTTCAAAGTAATAAACTTTATAAAGTGTAAACCATTTTGCCATAACTGTCAAGACTTAGCTACTATATATAGAAGAAAAGTTAGTTTAAAAAGAGAAATTTCATTTTAAAATTCAAATTCCGCAAGAACATCTTGCCCACTGGTGACCAATTTTGCCCCTTCTTGAATCAAATAATGACAACCGTCTGATAGGCCATCTAAAATGCTACCAGGAATAGCAAAGACATCGCGTCCTTCTTCCATTGCCCTCTCACAGGTAATGAGACTACCCGAGCGCATCTTAGCCTCTGCTACAATCACGCCACGGCAAAGTCCAGCAATGATGCGATTACGGGCAGGAAAATGAAATTTCAAGGGTTGTTCGCCTGGTCCGTACTCACTGAGAACCAGATGATCATTTCCGATGTAGTCTTGCAAGCGTTTATTGGCTTTAGGATAAAACACATCCAGACCTGTTCCAATCACTGCAATGGTTTTTCCGCCATTCTGAAGAGCTGCCATATGAGCTGCTGTATCAATCCCCTTGGCTAATCCACTGACGACAACCAGTTCATTTTCCAAGCCTTGAATGACTTTTTCAACTGACTTAGCTCCCTGTTTACTACAAGCACGACTTCCTACGACTGCTACCTTAGGAAATTTCAAGAGATCCAAATTCCCCTTGTAAAATAAAAGCACAGGTGCATCATATATTTCACTCAAATCCCAAGGATAACAGTCATCTAAAATAGAGAAAGATGGAAATTTTTGAAACTCCTTCTCCAAATGCGCATCATCTATCTGAAAATAACGTTCCATAAAAACGGCTGGATTTCGGCAACCTGATATATCTGCAATATCTCCTAACAACAGTTCTTGATCGAAATTTTCACCATATTCTAGGACCTTCAAAACCTGTTGATTGGTCAAACCTGATTTTTTAAACTTATAGATTTCATAGTTTGTGATTTTCATAAATAGCTCCATTTCTTTTTCTACTCATCTATCTATTCGTAAAAAAATCAAAAAACATCCGACTATTTTAGCCAGATGTTGGAATCTTTAATTTTCGTTTTTAAGAATTTCTTCTAATTTATGATAGTCTTGAACACTATCGATTTCATAGATGCTATTGCCTTCTAATTCTTCAACATAGACATCTAGCTCTTTGATATTGTCCTTAACCATATTGTCCCAATAGAGATCAACAAATTCCCCACTTGCATAAGCCTTGTCGATAAAGCTGACAATCTTTTCTGCAGTTGGAGCATCCCAGAAGGATACACCACTCAGGATGCGACCTGCCTTGCTATCAACAATAATGTCTTGAACCTTGTAGTCATCTCCATAGACCAAGAACCATTCGTTGGTACAATCTTCACGATAGACACTAAAATAAGTCGAACGTGTCAAATCATTGCGGAACATATTTTTAAAGAGATAATTGTCGGCATCAATAACATAGCTGTTAGCCAATTCTTCTTTTACAAGATAGAGAGAGTAAAAGTTATTGTAGTCAGCGTATTTATCATTGAAAACGAGTCGAACTCCATATTTTTCTTTCAAGTAATCAAATTGTTCTTTAAGGTAACCAACGATGATGATGATGTCATGGATCCCTTTTTCTTTTAGAAACTCAATTTGGTATTCAATCAGGGGTTTTTGATTAACCTGAACCAAAGCTTTAGGGGTATTTTCAGTCATAGGACGCAAGCGAGTTCCCAATCCCGCTGCTAAGATGATGGCTTTCACACGAATCTCCTTTATTCTTTAATAATAATATAAACTCCAGCAATGACAACAAGTGACGTAATAATGGTCAGCATATCTAGCGGTGCGCCCAAGAAAACAACTGCAAACAAGACAGTCCATACTACATAGCTCACGTTCAAGCCTGTAGCCTTGGCTGGTTGCAAGCGATTGATAGCGATATAATAAGCCAAGTAGGAAATCATATCAAAGGCAGCAAAGACAATCATGAGAACTAGTAACTGTCCATTAGCTACTTCAGCAAATGACTGATGAGAGAAGAGCACAATCACAAGATAGGACAAGAATGAAGTCACTTGACGGATTAAAAGGGCTTCGATTTCACTTAATTCACTTTCCATGGCAAAAGAGCTAAGAACACTTTCACTTCCCCATGCAATAGCACAAATCAAAGCACAGAGAATCCCAATGTAGAAGGAATTGACCTGTTCAACCTTATAGGTCTGAGCAATAATCCCTGCAATAATTAAGACAATCCCAAACACAGTATTTTTCGAAATCTTGTGCTTCAAAAAGAAGAAAGCCAATAAAACTGAAATCGCAGGGTAAATAGCCGATACAGATGAAGCTAAGGAACTTCCGATATACTTAACCGCATAAAGATTGGCCTGCATACCGATTGGTCCTGCTAGCAAGGCTCCGACGATGACACTCACATTGCGAACATTTAAGAAAATCGAGAGACGAACTTTTCCTTCTTTTATCAAAAGAAAAGCTAGTAAGATAAAGATACTCAAGAAATCGTGAGCAGCAGCCACCACAAAGGGCGACAAATCTGTAAAAATCGAAAAGATATAAGCACTAATCGTTAGACCTAAACCCCAGAAAATGCCTGAGAGTAGACCAAAAGAAACTCCAGTTTTAGTTTTCATCTGAACCTCCATAATAAGCCAAACCTTTAACAGCTCTTTGGTAACGATTCACACCATAGTCACCAAAATCTGCACCTTGCTCTTCCTTATAGACAGTCCATAGACTCCAAATCGTATCTTGTAAAATTTTATAGATTGCAATCTTTTCTCGAGAGACAGGTGTTTTGTCACTTTCATAGTAAGATAAGAAGGATTCTTCCTCTTGGGGAGTGAATTCAGACTCTAAAAAGAGGGAGGCCAAATCCCACATTGGATCGTTCATTGATGAATATTCCCAGTCAATCAGATAAAGTCGTCCTTGAGGTGATTCGATAAAGTTTTCAGGCACCAAATCGATGTGACAAGATTTTCTGTCAACACCTAAGTCAGCCAGTCTTTTCTCTAAGGAGAAGACTTCTTCTCGAACAGCTTCATAATTGGCATAAGGGATTTTCTCTTCAATCAAGGATTCGTATTTTTTGATTTCTTCAAAAGGAGCAAACTCTCCTCTTAATTCCTTGCCAGAAGCATGAACCGTTTGTAATATTGGAGCAATTTTATCAAATTTGGTCTTGATTGACGTTGAATCAAGCGTAATGGCAGATTCGATATACTCGTTTACTTTGATACCAGCTTCAATATCAAAAAGATAATTTTTGACATCTAGGTCTAAATCTTTGAGTAGTTCAAGATTGTACTTTTCATCTTGACGATTGATCAGTTTTTCTGTCCCTTTACCAAAGAACTTAACGATGTATTGCTTATTTGTTGTTTTGACCAAATAGTTTTGATTAGTCATTCCCCCCAGTTGCTCAACACTGAGGACTTCCTCTTCTTGACTAAGTAAGGAAGAAATGTTTTCTTTTATGATTTTCTCCACAATTAACCTCCAGCACCTATACTTCCCACTTAAACACTGTTTTAAAGGCTGTGTTTAAATCAGTTGCAAAGACACGGTGAATATCTTTAATTTCTCTTACAGGTTCTTCTAGATAAAGGATATTTTTAAGACGATTGGCAAATTTCTTGACTTCCATCATTTGGATGGCATTTTCAAAATCGATGCGACCAGAACGAGAGGACCCAACCAAGAGCAAGCCCTTTTCTAGGGCATCGCGTGTATTGAGATTGACTTTATATTCGCTAACGCCCATCATGAGAATCGTTCCCTGAGGACGAATGTAGCGAATCAGGTCATTAATGGCTGGTCCAGTACCATCACCACCACAACACTCAAAAGCATGGTCAAAGACCAAATCTTCAGGAATATTATCAGTAATATAGCATTCTTTGGCAAAAGAGAAGAGTTCTAATTTTTCCCAATGACGACCAATAACTACAATCTCTGCTTCTGGCAAAGTATAGTTGATAATATTTGCAACCACAAAAGCTAAACTTCCATCTCCGATAACGGCAATTCGGTCCCGCTTGCTATGAGCAAGGGTCAATAGACGATTCATAGCATGCATACCAACGCTAACAAACTCTGTAATGGCTGCAACCGTATCTTCGATAGCATCGTAAGCCACAACACGGTCTTTAGGGAGAGAGACAAACTCTCTCATAAAGCCATCAAATCCACTAGACAAGAAATGGGTCCCTGTCATGTAGTTTTCATAGAATTCTTCATCGCTCTGCATCGGAGGCTGATTCGGAATCATAACAACTTTTTGCCCAATCTCATAAGTTCCTGTCGGGTCAGAAATAACGGTTCCACATGACTCGTGAATCATTGCCATTGGAAGTTTTTTATTCAAAATCTTTGGATCAGGTTTTCCTTGGTAGTAACGCTGATCCGCATGACAGACTGCCATATAATTAGGACGGATGAGGATATGATTCTCTTGATCAATAGCCTCTTCCTGGTATTTGACATTGATAAACTTGGGCTTTGTTAGTTGATAAATTTGATTAATCATTTTACTAGTCTTTCTCAATCATACTTTTTGCAATTTTCAAATCTGTTACGGTTGTGATTTTTAGATTTGAATATTCACCCTTCGCCAAGGCCACATCTTTTCCTTTGAACACAAAGATTTTACATGCATCTGTCAAGATTTCCTTCTCTTCAGCAGAGAGAGAAATGTAAAGGTCCATGAAATCCTTGCCACGGAATGTTTGAGGTGTTTGTCCTTGATAAAGGTGAGTACGATTTGGGATATCTGTAATAAATTGACCATTGGTACTTTCAACGATAGTATCAACCGCTTCTACTACTGTATCCACTGCGTTATAATTTTGGACAAGTTGGATATTGTCCTGAATCATGCGAAGTGTAATAAATGGGCGAATAGAATCGTGTGTAACTACGATATCCTCTGGAGTAAGCGGACAAGAAGCATCAATGACTTCAATGATTTCTCAATACTTGTATTGCGGTCAGCACCACCCTTTGTAATGATGATACGTTCCTTATGAAGAGGAAGATATTTTTCTACAAGATCCTCTGCATGGGAAACCCAGTCTCCATGAACACCAACTACAATTTTTTCAATGCTTGGTTCCAAGACAAATTTCTCAATTGTATGAATCAAGATAGGTCGATCACCTAGCTCTAAAAATTGTTTTGGCAAGTTACTGATTCCCATGCGTGTGCCAGTTCCACCAGCAAGAATTCCTGCATAAATCATCTATTTTCTCCTTTGTCTTACTAAAAAAACTTATTCTCTCTATTATACCACAATCTAGTCCTATCATGAAAGAAATACCGACCCTCCCCTTCTAGAATAGGAGGAATAAGCAGTTCTATTCTTCAAAAAAGCTAGTCCATTTCTAGTAATAACTAGGAATTCTGTAGTCATTACTAATAAATGGCTGTGAAATTTTAGAGTTCTTCAGAATAATATACTTTTCTTAAAGAAAACTTAAAATTAAACTTTGAAACTTCAAAGTGATTGTTTGACTTACTGCCCCTCATTTCTTATTAGCCGACTTTATGATATAAATACGAATGGGCTCGAGACAAGTATTGAAAATAAAAAAACACATAATATCAAGAATTGAAAAAACTTGATACTATGCGTTTTATTGTGGGGAGATTTACTTCATTTTCTACTGAAATTGAGTTTTTGCCCAGCCTTTTACTTCTTTCCATGAATCAACTAATACTACTTTCTCTTTGTTGATCTTCAAACCGATACAAAATTGATTTTAACGAATTTAAAAAATATCGAAAAGAAGCTTAATATTGAGAATGGTTAAGATGATTGAAACTACGTAGCCTAGGATGGTGTTCCATTTGGCATTGGTAAATTCTCCCATCACTGACTTCTGAGAAGTCAGATAAATTAAGGGAAAAATCGAGAATGGAAGAGCGATTGAAAGAAAGACCTGTGAATAGACCAATAACTGATCTAAGGTCTTTTCTTGATACCCAAATAAGACAGCGACTATGATCACAGGAATCAAAGCAAAAATACGTGTACCGATACGGATGATCCACTGAGGCAATTTCAGATGCAAGAAACCTTCCATGACAATCTGTCCTGTCAAGGTACCTGTGATAGTAGAATTTTGGCCACTTGCTAAGAGGGCTAGAGCAAATAAAGTTGACAGAGTTGAGCTAGCTATTGCTCCTGCTATTGTAGAATCCTGCAAAGCGTTGTACATTTGGGAGAATGCTGAAATTTCGGACGCATGACCAAAAAAGAGCGATGCTCCTAAAATGAGAAGTAAGGAATTGACAACAAAGGCTAGGGATAACTGAAGATTTGAGTCCCAGGTCATAAAACGGACAGCTTTTCGAATATCTTTTTTATCCTTATAGTTGATTTTTCTTGTTTGAGATAGGGATGAATGAAGATAAAGATTATGGGGCATGACTGTCGCTCCCACAATCCCTAAAGCCAAAGTCAATTGACTCTCATGTCCTGGCAAGGAACTTTCAAATAAAGTCGAAGTCGGTAAATAGCCACCAAAAATCCCCTGCATACTTGGATTGGATAAAGCCACCAGATAAGAAAAGATTCCTAATATAGTTAAGATAAGGGTTGTAACAATAGCTTCAATCTTCTTGAAGCCAAATTTCATCAACAAAAGCAAAAGAAATACATCTAAAACCGTTAGGAGGATAGCCACCATAATCGGTATTTTAAACAAAAGATTCAAGGCAATCGCTGAACCCAAAACCTCAGCCAAGTCTGTCGCCATTAAAGCTAATTCTACAATCACCCACAGACTATAACGGAGCCACTTAGGAGCATGATGAGCTGTTGCCTGCGCTAAATCCATCCTAGTCACAATACCGAGCTTTCCAGCCATCTGTTGTAATTGCATGGCGATGATGGATGATATCAAAATAACGAATAAGAGACTATACTTGTAGGAAGCACCACCAACCACACTAGTAATCCAGTTTCCAGGATCCATATATCCAACAGCCACAAGAGCGCCAGGCCCTAAAAATGCTTTTAGATTTTGCCAAAAATGATTGTTATTCGGAGTTTCAATAGATTGATTGATCTCAGAAAGAGAGATCTTTTTGTAAGAAGACATAGGCATATTCACTTTCTAATCTTGTCTTTACCTAGTTTATTAATGGGATTTTGAAAATACAATAAAAATAGTTTCCTATTTACAATTTATTCATATTATATCACATTTTGAAATGATTCCTAAGGAAAGCATGATCGTTAAAGCAAGCAAGACCTGTATTGCAAAAGCCAGCGTTTTCGATCGCTGGCTTTAAAAATGTAAAAATTTTTTCTCAACTAGATTGCTTCTGTAACAAAACTACGGCTTTCAAGTACTTTAAGCATAGCATTAGCTGTATCCAAGGCTGTGAAGAGGGGCACTCCGTGTTCAATGGCTGAACGGCGAATCTGCTCACCATCTTCATCAGCAGTTCGTTTTGTTCCAACTGTGTTAATGATAGCTTGGATTCTTCCTTTACGAACAAAGCTTGGGATATCTTTATCGTCATCACCAATCTTACCAACAGGTTGGGCTTGCAATCCATGACTAGCAAAGAAGGCTGCTATTCCTTCTGTCGCGAGGATTCCATAGCCAATATCTTGGAAACGACGAGCCAAATCCAAAGCTTCTTCCTTGGCATCATCAGCGATAGTAAAGACAACATTCCCAAAGGTTGGCAAGTGTAGGTAAGAAGCTTCAAAGGCCTTGTAGAGAGCTTTTTCCAAAGTCGTATCAGAACCCATAACCTCGCCTGTTGACTTCATCTCAGGACCCAGCAAGCTGTCTACTTTCGCTAGCTTGGTAAATGAGAAGACTGGTGCTTTAATATGAACTCGAGTACTTTCTGGGTAAAGTCCATCTTGGTAACCAAGTTCTTCAAGACTTTGACCAAGAATGAGCTTGGTCGCCACCTGAGCCATAGGGATATTGGTTACTTTAGAAAGGAACGGTACGGTACGGCTAGCACGAGGGTTTACTTCGATAACGTATACTTTCTCATCCTTGATAACAAACTGAATGTTCATCATCCCAAGACAGTTGAGGCCGATTGCTAGACGTTTGGTGTAGTCTGCAATCGTTTCTTGCACTTTTTGCGACAAGGTTTGAGGAGGATAAACCGCCATGGAGTCACCTGAATGGACACCAGCGCGTTCGATATGCTCCATGATACCAGGGATGAGGACATTTTCTCCGTCTGAGATGGCATCGACTTCACACTCTTGCCCAACGATGTAAGAGTCAACAAGCACTGGGTGGTCTGGACTTGCCTTAACGGCTGTGCGCATGTAAGAACGAAGATCATCTTCATTCTCAACGATTTCCATGGCACGTCCACCCAAGACATATGAAGGGCGAACGAGAACTGGGAAACCAATCTTACGAGCAGCAAGCACTGCTTCTTCTTCGTTTGTAGCAGTCTGTCCAGGTGGCTGTGGAATATCCAAGTCTTTAAGAGCTTGCTCAAAGAGGTCACGGTCTTCGGCACGGTCTAGGTCAGCAACCTGCGTACCAAGGATAGTCACACCTGCTTTTGCTAATGGCTCCGCAAGGTTGATAGCTGTCTGACCACCGAACTGAACAATAACACCCTTTGGTTGCTCCAAATCAATGATATTCATGACATCTTCGAATGTTAATGGTTCAAAGTAAAGTTTATCTGATACAGAGAAATCTGTAGAAACTGTCTCTGGGTTCGAGTTCATAATGATGGCTTCGTAGCCAGCAGCCTGGATTGCCTTAACAGAGTGAACTGTTGCGTAGTCAAACTCTACCCCTTGACCGATACGGATTGGACCAGAACCTAGGACCAGTACAGATTCCTTATCAGACTTGACAGACTCGTTTTCCCAACCATAGGTTGAATAGAAGTATGGAGTTTCTGATTCAAACTCTGCCGCACAGGTATCAACCATCTTGTAAACTGGAACAATCTTGTTTTCCAAACGAAGCTGACGAACTTGGTTAGCTTTAGTTTTCCAGAGCTCAGCAACCTTACGATCTGAGAAGCCATTGAGTTTGGCTGTTTTCAAAACTTCTAGATCTTGTGGGTGGGCACCTAATTCTTGCTCAATTTCAAAGATATGCAAGAGTTTATCCAGATAAAAGATATCAATTTTTGTAAGCTCAGCGATTTCCTCTGGTGTGTAACCACGGCGTATAGCTTCTGATACATAGAAGAGACGGTCATCTTGGGCCTTGACAACTTTTTCAATCAAGGCATCATCAGAAACATCTGCAAGCTCAGGCATTTCATTGTGATGAACCCCAATTTCAAGTGAACGACAAGCTTTAAGAAGTGACTCCTCGATGTTACGACCGATAGCCATGACTTCACCAGTTGCTTTCATCTGAGTTCCAAGACGACGTTCACCCTTTTCAAACTTGTCAAATGGGAAGCGCGGAATCTTAGCAACCACGTAGTCAAGGGCAGGCTCAAACATGGCATAGGTTGAACCTGTAACTGGGTTGATAACTTCATCCAAGGTCAAACCTACTGCAATCTTGGCAGCCAACTTAGCAATTGGGTAACCTGTCGCCTTAGAAGCAAGTGCTGACGAACGTGACACACGAGGGTTTACTTCGATGACATAGTACTTAAAACTGTGCGGGTCAAGAGCTAGCTGAACGTTACATCCCCCTTCAATCTTAAGGGCACGAATGATGCTCAAGCTCGCATCACGTAGCATTTGGTTTTCATAGTCTGACATGGTTTGCGCAGGAGCAAATACAATGGAGTCCCCTGTGTGAATCCCAACCGGGTCAAAGTTTTCCATGTTACAAACAACGAGGGCATTGTCAGCCGAGTCACGCATGACTTCGTATTCGATTTCCTTAAAACCTGCGATTGAACGCTCAATCAAACATTGAGTAACAGGTGACAGCTTCAACCCATTTTCAGCGATTTCACGCAATTCTTCCTCGTTGGCACACATACCACCACCAGTACCACCTAGGGTAAAGGCTGGACGGACGATCACTGGGTAGCCAATTGTCGCTGCAAAGGCAACGGCTTCTTCCACAGTGTTGACAATTTCAGATTCAGGAATTGGTTGGTTGAGCTCTTCCATCAATTGTTTAAAGAGGTCACGATCCTCCGCTTGGTCAATAGCAGATAATTTAGTTCCCAGAAGCTCAACTCCAAGCTCATCTAGGATACCATTTTTAGACAATTCCATGGCCATGTTGAGTCCTGTCTGACCTCCAAGAGTTGGGAGCAAGGCATCTGGACGTTCTTTACGGAGAATACGCGTCACAAACTCAAGTGTAATCGGTTCGATGTAGACCTTGTCAGCAATCTCCTTGTCTGTCATGATAGTTGCAGGGTTTGAGTTAACCAAGACAACCTCATAGCCTTCCTCTTTCAAGGACAAGCAAGCTTGGGTCCCAGCGTAGTCAAACTCAGCAGCCTGACCAATAATAATCGGACCAGAACCAATCACCATAATTTTTTGAATATCAGTACGTTTAGGCATAGTTTATGATACAAAGCCTGTAAAGAACACAGTGAAAATAGAAAACTCGGTGCAGACGCCTTCAGCGTCAAGACGATGTTTATCTTTTTCACAAAGTTCTTAGGGCGTGTTCACTTCCGCGAACAATGTATCTTCTCCTTTCTATTCGGCAACTCTCTGGTTGCCATTAAATAAATTCTCCGATGATTTTTTAGCGAAACGATACTTTTCGGTAAAAAATCTAGTGCAGGGATTTTTTAGTTCGCCTGATAGCGACTAAAAGAAACGACCTGCCTTTCTATTCGTCGCCTCTCAGGGCGACATTAAATAAGATACAAAGGACGAATAGAAAACGATTGAATTTTAGGAAACCAAGGAAGGATTGACAATCCAAATTGGTTTCTCTAAATTCCGAGCTTTCCGTCCGTGTTCAGTTACATAAATTCTCCGACGAGCTTTTACTCGTTCTTAGTTTGATTGTTTAAAAGCTTCCATCATCTCGATAAACTCGTCAAATAGGTAGCTAGCGTCGTGTGGACCAGGGGCTGCATCTGGATGGTATTGAACAGAGAAACCTGGTTGATATCTGTGACGCACACCTTCCACTGACTTGTCATTGATTTCTTCGTGGGTGATAATCAAGTGTTCTGGCAAATCCTCACGGCTAACTGCATAACCGTGGTTCTGACTGGTGAAGTCCACACGTCCTGTAGCAATTTCGCGTACCGCATGGTTAAATCCACGGTGTCCAAATTTCATCTTGTAGGTCTTAGCACCATTTGCCATTGCAAAGAGTTGATGCCCCATACAAATACCAAAGATTGGAATTTTTCCTTGCACACCACGAATCATGTCCAATGCTTCTGGAACATCTTCTGGGTTTCCTGGACCATTTGACAACATCACTCCGTCAGGATTGAGGTGGAGAATTTCTTCTGCCGTTGTTGAATAAGGAACAACCGTCACGTTACAGTTGCGTTTAGAAAGCTCACGTAGGATTGAGTGCTTGAGACCAAAGTCCACTAACACCACGCTCAAACCAACTCCTGGAGCTGGATAGGACGTTTTAGTAGAAACCTGCTTGATATTATCTGTCGGCAAAACTGTTGCTTGGAGCTGATCCGTCACATGGTCCATACTGTCCCCAACATGGGTCAAGGTTGCACGCATCGTACCATGCTTACGGATAATCTTGGTAAGGGCACGCGTATCAATTCCTGAAATACCTGGAATTTTCTTGGCTTTCAAAAATTCATCTAGCGTCATTTGGTTGCGCCAGTTGCTAGCTCTACGCGCTTCTTCAAAAACAACGACTCCCTTACAAGTTGGAATAATGGATTCGTAATCATCACGGTTAATCCCATAATTTCCTACCAAAGGATAAGTAAAGGTCAAGATTTGTCCATTATAAGACTGGTCTGTAATGGATTCTTGGTAGCCGGTCATGCCTGTATTAAAGACGATTTCGCCTGTTACATCAATATCTGCTCCGAAGGCCTTGCCTTCAAAAACTGTGCCATCTTCTAATACTAGAAGTCTTTTTGTCATATTTTCACCTCTCGTGGACGCTCACTGGCGTCTTTTAACGTCTTGTGTTTTAGTTGGCGTTTCTACTCGCCAGTACGGATTCTAAGATTGCCATTCGAACAAAGACACCGTTGGTCATTTGTTGGACAATGCGTGATTTTGACGCTTCAACCAAGTGGTCTGCAGTTTCCACATCGCGATTCACTGGAGCAGGATGCATAATAATGGCTTCTTCTTTTAAGCGATTATAGCGTTCTTGGTTCAAGCCGTGTTGGGCATGGTAGTCTTCTTTTGAAAAAACTGCTCCACTATCATGGCGTTCATGTTGCACACGGAGCAACATCAAAACATCTACCTGATCAATGATTTCATCAATAGTTACAAACTGTCCATAGTCCGCAAACTCTTGACTTCTCCATTCCTCAGGTCCAGCAAAATAAAGTTCAGCTCCCAAACGTTTCAAAATCTGCATATTGGATTTGGCAACGCGTGAGTGGTCCAAGTCACCTGCAATAGCGACCTTGAGCCCCTCAAAGTGACCAAATTCCTCGTAAATAGTCATCAAATCAAGCAAACTCTGACTAGGATGTTGACCTGAACCATCTCCACCATTGATAATGGAAGTCGTAATCGACGGACTCGCAATCAACTCTCTGTAATAGTCGACCTCTGGGTGACGAATCACACAGACATCCACACCAAGCGCAGACAAGGTTAAGATGGTATCATACAGTGTTTCCCCTTTATTGACCGAGCTGGTCTTCACATCAAAGTCAAGTCGTTCCAGCCCCAGTTTAATCTCTGCCACTTCAAAGGACTTATGCGTCCGTGTAGAATCCTCAAAGAAAAGATTGGAGACAATCGGATGGTCCTCGTAAGGAAGCTGGACTCCATTTTTAAACTCAATTCCTCGCTTGATCAATTTCATCACTTGATCAACTGTAAGGTCTTCCATGGATACCACATGGTTCAGTGCTTGTTGATTTTCTGACATGGCTACTCCTTTAGCTTTCTAAGCTTCTTCAGTAATCAGAACTCTGTCTTGGCCATCAAGTTCTGTCATCTCTACGATGATTTCTTCAGAACGACTGGTTGGAATATTTTTCCCAACGTAATCTGGACGGATAGGCAATTCTCTATGTCCACGATCGACTAGAACTGCTAAACTCACGCGCGCAGGACGACCATGGCCTACAATATTATCAATAGCAGCACGGATGGTACGGCCTGTATAGAGCACATCGTCCACCAAGATAACTTCACGGTCTGTCACATCAACAGGAACCAAAGAAGTATCCTCTCCACTTTTAACATCATCACGGAAAGGTTTCGTATCCAATTCCACAACAGGAACTGAAAGATTTTCTAGCTGTTCCAAACGTTCTTGGATTCGGTGGGCGATAAAGACTCCGCGAGTTTTAATACCAGCCAAGACGATTTTGTTCAAATCTTTGTTGCGTTCGATAATCTCATAAGTAATACGTGTAATCGCTCGTTTGACAGTCAATTCATCTACAACTTCTTTTGTCTTCATGACAAACCTCCAAAAAGAAAAGTCTCCTTAAACAAGGAGACTTGAAATGTATAGCTAAGCAAGCCCTACTGCAAACAGTATAGACTTCACCCTTCTACTTTATCGCGCTCCTTGCCTGCCTCACGGGACAGGTTTAAAGGAATATTTAGTTATCAATTACTATAGCATAAAGCGATCCTAAAATCAAGCAAAAACTTTCGATGTTTCATCTTACAAATTGCTAAAATCATATAACTGTGGGTACTGGTCACACTCTGGATTTTTAGGATGACAAATGGCTCTTCCAAAATAAATCATGGCCTGATGGGCAGCTAACCACTGCTCAGGCGGCAAGATATCCATGACCCGTTTTTCCACCTCAAGTGGTGTCGCTGATTTTTTGACGATATCGTGGTGTTTGCAAATACGCTCCACATGAGTATCTACTGCAAAGGCTGGAATTCCAAATCCCACACTCATGACAACATTGGCTGTCTTGCGACCAACACCTGCTAGACTCTCTAATTCCTCACGTGTCTGAGGAACTTGACCATCAAACTCGTCCAGTAACTGTTGGGCACATTTTTTAAGGAATTTAGCCTTATTTCGATACAATCCCAGGCGAGAAATGTGTGAAGCAATCTCACTCTCTGTCGCCACAGACATGGCTTGTGGCGTTGGAAAGGCAGCAAAGAGACTTGGTGTAGCCTTATTTACCGCAGCATCCGTTGTCTGAGCTGACAACATGACCGCAACCAAGAGTTCAAAATGATTGGTGAAATCAAGACTGGGCTTGGCATCTGGAAACAGAGCAATGATTTCTTCTAGCACCTTTCGTGCTCGTTTTTTTGACAAGACCATTATTCGTCTCCGTCAAATAGTCCTTGTAAGCCAGCAAAAGGACTGTTTTCTTCTTTTTTGACTGCTTGTTGAGCATGGTATTCTTCTTCTGTCATGATTTGCCAGTCATTTCCTGAAACAAATCCTTGACCAGCTTCTTCTTCAGCTGTCAAAACCTTGATAGGAATGTTTAGTAGGATATTGTCTGACACGCTCTCAGCAAGGTCCAGTTCTCCATTTTCGATAGGCAAGACCAAGTCATCGTCTAAAACTTCCTGATCTAGTTGGTTAGTTGTACCTTCCATGAAAACTTCCGTTACTGGATAAGATTCAACTAACTCGACTGGTTCCATACTGCGACTTGAAGTAAGAACAATGGTATAAGATAGTTGATAATCTAAGAAATACATACGGTCTTCGTACTGTACTTTCCCAACAGCAAGGATATCTTTGACATCTAAAATTTCTTGATTACGTGCACGCAGGTCTGCCGCTAGATCTAACGTTTGTTCAAAACGCAAGCCTTCAGACTGATTACGAATTTCTTGAATATTGAATTTCATACTTCCTCCATAAAGATTTACTCTCTTCATTATACCATGAAAAGTTTACAAATCAGCACACCAAGCTTTGTAATTAAAATTCGATTTTTAATATTTAGTATGATGTTTTTTTGTTTTTTGATGCTATTCTAAAAAAAATAATACATTAGAGTAAGTAGGAAGCTCATATGAAAGACAAAGAACTCATTACTAATGCAACTCAACTCCTATCCAAGTTAAATAAAAATTTCCAAAGTTGTAAACAAGGAAAATCCGATGATCTTCAACTGCAAGAGCTGCTAAACACTACTATCAAGAGCTCACAAAAGCTGCAAAATTGAACAACAGTATCTTAATTGACCTTGAGAAATTTTACCAACGGACCAGCCTCTTGATTGGACTTGGCACACTTAATCTGAATGAACAAACTCGTACTGCTTAGCGAAACTATGATGAATTCCATTACGAGCATGTTAAACACGTGTTGACCTTCTATGGACCTATTTTGGATTTTAGAGCTTGGAATTTCCAGTTTTCTATTGACAAAATATCCTGAAAGGTATAGGATAGAGGTACTAATACTCGGAGGTAATGGAGACATGAACAACTAAGTCTATCAAATAAAGAACCTTTATTTAGTAGATCTTGTTTTTGTCTCTTTTTGTGTATTCTTTTTTCTGCTGCTTTCTCAGCCCTTTTAAAAGAGGATTTTTGACAGTGACTTTGGCTCTACTAGGTAAAGTAGAGTTTTTTGTTATGCACTATCGACATTCTAGAAAGGGCAATCATATGATACAAATCAATCACCTGACCATCACTCAAAACAAAGATTTACGAGACCTTGTCTCTGACTTAAACATGACCATACAAAACGGAGAAAAGGTTGCTATTATTGGTGAAGAAGGAAATGGCAAATCAACCTTGCTTAAAACTTTAATGGGAGAAACTTTACCTGATTTCACTATCAGAGGAGACATCCAGTCTGACCGTCAGTCTCTGGCCTATATTCCTCAAAAACTCCCCAAGGAGCTGAAAAAGAGAACTCTACACGACTACTTCTTTTTAGATTCTACTGAATTAGACTACAGTATCCTCTATCGTTTGGCTGAGGAATTACATTTTGATAGCAATCGTTTCACTAGCGACCAAGAGATCGGGAGCCTCTCGGGTGGCGAAGCTTTGAAAGTTCAACTCATCTATGAGTTAGCAAAGCCCTTTGAGATTCTATTTTTAGATGAACCTTCAAATGACCTAGACCTTGAGACGGTTGATTGGCTAAAAAGTCAGATTCGAAAGATTAGGCAAACTGTTATTTTCATTTCCCATGATGAAGACTTTCTTTCTGAAACGGCAGACACTATTGTCCACTTGCGACTGGTAAAGCACCGGAAAGAAGCAGAAACGTCAGTAGAGCATTTAGACTATGAACGCTACAGTGAACAAAGAAAGGCTAATTTTGCCAGACAAAGCCAGCAAGCTGCTAACGACCAGAGAGCCTATGACAAAACCATGGAAAAACATCGGCGAGTCAAGCAAAATGTAGAAACTGCACTTCGAGCTACCAAAGACAGTACTGCTGGGCGCCTATTGGCTAAAAAGATGAAAAATGTTCTCTCTCAAGAAAAACGCTACGAAAAGCTAGCTCAGTCCATGAGCCAAAAGCCACTTGAAGAAGAAGGTATAAAACTTTTCTTCTCAGAGATCCAACCATTACCGGCTTCTAAAACCTTAATCCAACTAGAAAAGGAGAATTTGTCCATTGACAACCGAGTTTTGGTGCAAGAACTACAACTAACGGTCCGTGGGCAAGAAAAAATCGGTATCGTCGGCCCAAATGGTGTTGGAAAATCAACTCTATTAGCCAAGTTAGAACAACTTCTGAATGATAAAAAAGAGATTTCCCTTGGTTATATGCCACAAAATTATCACAAAAAACTGCGATTGAATTTATCACCAATAGCCTACCTCAGCAAAACTGGAGAAAAAGAGGAACTAAAGAAAATTCAATCTCACTTAGCTAGTCTCAATTTCAGTTATCCAGAGATGCACCACCAAATCCGTTCCTTATCCGGTGGGCAACAAGGCAAACTTCTTCTTTTGAATTTAGTTCTGCGAAAGCCAAACTTTCTCCTGCTGGATGAACCTACACGAAACTTTTCTCCAACTTCTCAACCCGAAATTAGAAAACTCTTTGCCAATTACCCTGGTGGTCTGATCACTGTTTCGCATGATCGACGTTTCTTAAAAGAAGTTTGTACGACTATCTATCGTTTGACAGAACATGGTTTGGAAGTGGTCGATTTACAAGATCTTTAACTTTTAGAAATAAAACATCCAAAGGAAAACCTCTGGATGTTTTTTACATGTTTTTTACATGTTTTTCAAACGTTCAATTCGTTCTGAGATAGGTGGGTGGGTATAAAAGAGTTTTTGGAACCCTCCCCCTTTCTTGGGATCATTGATATAAAGTGCACTGCTGGCATCATCAACAGGACGACTCATCGGTTTACTGTTGTCTAACTTGCGTAGAGCATTAATCATCCCTTGAGGATTGCGAGTCAACTCGACACTGGAAGCATCAGCTAGGAATTCCCTCTGACGAGAAATAGCTAGTTGCACCAAGGTTGCAGCGAGAGGTGCCAGCACAATAGCTAGTAGAGAAACCACTAGCATAATGATTTCTAAGCCATTTCCGTCACGATCATCGTCACTCCGTCTACGACCTGCACCACCCCACCACATCATACGACCGGCCATACTAGAAAGCATGGTAATAGCACTGGCAAGGGCAACAGCAATAGTCGAAATACGGATATCGTAATTACGAATATGACTAACCTCATGTCCCATAACAGCTTCTAGCTCCTCGCGATTCATGATAGCTAAGAGACCTGACGTCGCAGCAACCGCAGCATTTTGAGGATTAGAACCTGTCGCAAAGGCATTTAAGGCTGGATCATCAATGATGAAAACACGAGGCATAGGAATCTGAGCGACCGTAGCCATATCTTCCACTACATGATAGAGCTCTGGTGACGTTTGTTCATCAACCTCACGTGCCCCATTCATGGACATGACAATCTCTGTCGATTGAAAAATCATGGACAAGGCATAGATAAAGCCGATAATCAGCGCGATAACCAAACCACCAGTCCCAGATCGCATAAAGAGGTAACCAACCGCATAGCCAACGAGAGCTAAGAGTAGGAAAAATACCAGCAACAAAATCCACGTTCTTCGCTTATTGCTTGCAATTTGATCAAACAGCATCTTAGTCACCTAAACCGCTAAAATCAACTTTAGGAACTGCCTTTTCCTCTTCTGGAGTTTGAAGGAAATCTGCTGCTTTAAACCCAAACATTCCAGCGATAATATTGCTTGGGAAAGTTTCTAATTTTACATTGTAGTTGCTGACAACACTGTTGTAGAGTTGACGAGAGTAAGAAATTTTATTTTCTGTGTTTGTCAACTCTTCTTGTAATTTGATAAAGTTAGCGCTAGCTTTCAAATCTGGATAATTTTCTGCCACTGCAAAGATACCAGAAATCTGGCGGGTAAGGGCATCACTGGCCTTCATAGCTTCAGCTGGTGACGTTGCTACGGCTACTTGTCTACGAAGTTCTGTCACTTTTTCCAAGGTAGAACCTTCATATTTGGCATAACCTTTTACAGTCTCAATCAAGTTTGGCAAGAGGTCATTTCGACGTTTCAACTGAACATCAATTTGGCTCCAAGCCTCCTTTGTTTGCATACGATTCTTAACTAAACCGTTGTAGCTAACAATCACAAAAATAACAATAAGAGCGATAACTCCAAGAATAATCCAAGTCATTATATAAGTCCTTTCTACTTTTAGGTTAGTACCAGTATATCAAATTTTTAATGATTGTGGTAAAATAAGATGATACTAAAGAAGGAAAAAATTATGAAACCAGAAACATTTTACAACTTGCTTGCCGAGCAAAATTTTCCACTTTCGGACCAGCAAAAAGAACAATTTGAACGTTATTTTGAGCTCTTGGTCGAGTGGAATGAAAGGATTAATTTAACAGCCATTACGGACAAGGAAGAAGTTTATCTCAAACATTTTTACGATTCGATTGCACCCATTCTGCAAGACTTGATTCCCAATGAAACTATCAAACTTCTTGATATCGGGGCTGGAGCTGGATTTCCTAGTCTTCCCATGAAAATTCTCTATCCTCAGTTAGATGTGACCATCATTGATTCGCTCAATAAGCGCATCAACTTCCTTCAACTATTGGCTCAGGAGCTGGAGTTAGACGGTGTTCATTTCTACCATGGACGTGCCGAAGATTTTGCCCAAGACAAGAACTTCCGTGCTCACTATGATTTTGTAACGGCTCGTGCTGTAGCCCGTATGCAGGTCTTATCCGAGTTGACTATTCCCTACTTAAAAATTGGTGGAAAATTGCTTGCTCTCAAGGCTAGCAATGCACCTGAAGAATTAACTGAAGCTAAAAACGCCCTCAATCTTCTCTTTAGTAAGGTTGAAGATAATCTCAGTTACACACTTCCTAACGGAGACCCTCGCTACATTACTATTGTTGAGAAGAAAAAGGAAACTCCAAACAAATATCCACGTAAAGCTGGCATGCCTAATAAACGCCCACTTTAGAAAGATTAAATAATCTGCAAACTCACACCTCGCTCTCCTATTTCAAGGCTCGGGAAAAAATGATTTACAAAATCATACCTCGCTCTCCTATTTCAAGGCTCGGGAAAAAATGATTTACAAAATCATTTTTTTCTGCTATACTATCACAAGCAAAGGTTTTTAATGTCATCCCGTGAGGTGACGAAGACGCAGATATATATGAAATTCTTTAATATTGGGATAACCATGTTTTGAAGAAGTCTTACTCTGAGAGCCTATTGCTGTAAAATAATGGGCTCTTTTTTGATGCCCAAAAGTGAGGTTTATATGAAACAAGAATCAACTGTTGATTTGCTTTTAGACGTTGACCAACGTCCTTCAGCTGGAAAAGGGATCCTTCTCAGCTTCCAACACGTTTTCGCCATGTTTGGTGCGACCATCTTGGTGCCACTGATTTTGGGAATGCCTGTATCTGTTGCACTGTTTGCATCAGGTGTAGGAACACTCATTTACATGGTTTGTACTGGATTTAAAGTTCCAGTTTATCTGGGTTCTTCTTTTGCCTTTATCACAGCTATGTCACTTGCTATGAAAGAAATGGGTGGCGATGTATCTGCCGCTCAAACTGGGGTTATTCTTACAGGTTTAATCTACGTTCTTGTTTCAACTAGCATCCGCTTTGCTGGTACAAAATGGATTGACAAACTTTTACCACCAATCGTTATCGGACCTATGATTATCGTTATCGGTCTTGGACTTGCAGGTTCAGCCGTGACTAACGCTGGTCTTGTAGCTGATGGAAATTGGAAAAATGCTCTTGTAGCAGTTGTTACTTTCTTAATCGCTGCCTTTATCAACACAAAAGGAAAAGGATTCCTACGAATCATTCCATTCCTCTTTGCCATTATCGGTGGTTACCTCTTTGCCCTAGCACTTGGATTGGTTGATTTCACTCCGGTTCTTGAAGCAAACTGGTTTGAAATCCCTGGTTTCTACCTACCATTCAACACAGGTGGTGCCTTCAAACAATACGACCTTTACTTCGGCCCTGAAACGATTGCCATCTTACCAATCGCTATCGTAACAATTTCTGAACATATCGGAGACCATACTGTTTTAGGTCAAATTTGTGGTCGTCAATTCTTGAAAGAACCAGGTCTTCACCGTACTCTTCTTGGTGACGGTATCGCAACTTCAGTTTCTGCCTTCCTTGGTGGACCAGCCAATACAACTTACGGAGAAAATACAGGGGTTATCGGTATGACTCGTATCGCTTCTGTCTCAGTTATCCGTAATGCTGCCTTTATTGCAATTGCCCTTAGCTTCCTTGGTAAATTCACTGCCTTGATTTCAACTATTCCAAACGCTGTACTTGGTGGGATGTCAATCCTTCTTTATGGGGTTATTGCCAGCAACGGTTTGAAAGTCTTGATCAAAGAACGTGTTGACTTCGGTCAAATGCGTAACCTAATCATCGCAAGTGCCATGTTGGTACTTGGACTTGGAGGAGCTATCCTTAAACTTGGTCCAGTTACCCTTTCAGGTACTGCCCTATCAGCCATGACAGGAATCGTCTTGAACTTGATCTTGCCATACGAAAATAAAGATTAAAAATCTAAACACATCAAAAAACGAGCATTTCCAATTACGGAAGTGCTCATTTTTCTTCTTTCTAAAAAAGGAAAGCCCTGCGGCCTTCCTTTGTCTTACTTGCGTTTCTTCTTCGCTTTTTTCATTTTGTTTGCCATGCGTTTCATAGACTGTTTCATGGCAAATTCACCGATTTTACCTTTTAGTCCACCACCAAACATCTGGTTCATATCTGGCATTCCTGCTCCTCCGAGAGCTGACAGGTCAGGCATACCGCCTTGTCCCATCATTCCTTCAAGGGCAGACATATCCATTCCTCCCATATTTGGCATATTTTTTGGAAGGTTGTTTGGATTGATTCCCATTTGCTTCATCATCTTGTTCATATCTCCAGACATAACACCCTGCATGAGTTGTTTAGCCTGGTTAAAGTCCTTGATAAATTTATTAACTTCGACAAAGGTATTTCCAGAACCAGCAGCGATACGACGGCGACGGCTTGGATTTAACAAATCTGGATTTTCACGCTCTTCAGGAGTCAT
Organism: Streptococcus sp. LQJ-218; assembly: GCF_003428885.1. Classification (GTDB taxonomy): domain Bacteria; phylum Bacillota; class Bacilli; order Lactobacillales; family Streptococcaceae; genus Streptococcus. The sequence goes on along the minus strand of NZ_QQRU01000004.1, from coordinate 106,089 downwards.
GGATGAGACGATGGCACGTTTGCGGGCAATCTGGCGCTCATCCACTTTCATGTTTTGAAGGGCTGGGTTGTTGGCCATACCTGGAATCATTTTGAGCAAGTCTTCCATTGGCCCCATGTTTTGCACCTGATCCAGCTGATCAATGAAATCATTGAAATCAAAGGTGTTTTCACGCATCTTCTCAGCCATTTCAAGGGCTTTTTGCTCATCGTATTCCTGAGAAGCTTTCTCAATCAAAGTGAGCATATCCCCCATACCAAGGATACGGCTAGACATGCGATCTGGGTGGAAGGTTTCAATGTCCGTAATCTTTTCACCTGTACCAGTGAACTTGATTGGTTTTCCAGTAATGTGACGAACAGACAGAGCAGCACCACCACGAGTATCGCCATCAATCTTAGTAAGGATGACCCCAGTCACTTCCAACTGAGCATTAAACTCACGCGCAACATTGGCCGCTTCTTGACCAATCATGGCATCAACGACGAGCAGAATTTCGTTTGGTTGAGCTAGTGCTTTCACGTCACGAAGTTCATTCATCAAAAGCTCATCAATCTGCAAACGCCCTGCCGTATCAATCAAGACATAGTCATTATGATTGGCTTGGGCTTGTTCCAAACCTTGACGTACAATCTCAACAGCTGGTACTTCTGTACCAAGTGCGAAAACCGGCACATCAATCTGTTGACCCAGAGTTTTCAACTGGTCAATAGCAGCCGGACGATAGATATCCGCCGCAATCATCAAAGGACGGGCATTTTCTTCTTTCTTGAGTTTGTTGGCCAATTTACCAGCAAAGGTTGTTTTACCAGCCCCTTGTAAACCAACCATCATGATGATGGTTGGAATCTTAGGTGACTTGATAATTTCTGCCGTATCAGAACCTAAAACGGCTGTCAGTTCCTCATCAACGATTTTAATAATCTGTTGCGCAGGATTAAGTGTATCAATGACCTCATGCCCAACTGCACGCTCACGAACTTTCTTGATAAAGTCCTTTACAACGGGCAAGGCAACGTCGGCCTCGAGCAAGGCCAAGCGAATTTCTTTGGTTGCCTCTTGGACATCAGATTCAGAGATTTTTCCTTTTTTACGTAGATTTTTAAAAACGTTCTGCAAACGTTCTGTTAAACTTTCAAATGCCATGTTTCTTCCTCTTATTCTCTATTATCAATGCTTGTTAAAATTTCTATCTGCTCCTGCAGAAAGTCATCCTTGGGATAGCGCTCCAAAATCTGATCAAAAATCTGACTGCGGACAATGTAGTCCGAGTACATGTGCAATTTCATCTCATAATCTTCCAGAATCTTTTCTGTCCGCTTGATATTATCATAGACAGCCTGACGACTGACACCAAACTCCTCGGCAATCTCAGCAAGGCTGTAATCATCAGCGTAGTAGAGCTCGATATAATTCATTTGCTTATCTGTCAAAAGCGCCGCATAAAATTCAAAGAGCGCATTCATACGATTGGTTTTTTCGATTTCCATAACTTTTATTATACCAAAAAATAGCCTAATCTACCACACTAGGAAGCCAATCCAAGAAGATAGCTAGCTAAATTTGAAAAAGACATGAGCCTAGCCCCAAGTAATTTCCAATTGATAGCTGGCAAAGGGATGTCCCTCTTGATTTTGTAGTTGATAATCTAGTTCAATCTTTTGCCCATCAACTTGATAATGGCTCGTTTGGATGGTAAACTCCTGCATCCCCATTGGAGTAGGAATATAGGCTAAACTATCACTATCCTTTAAAAAGCGCATAATGGTCTTGGGATTGGAAAATCGGCTCATCACCAGTTCTTCTTCATGAAACTTGAGAACCACTTTTTCCTTCTCCTCATTATAGAAAAGCAGGTAGCTATAATCTCCCTTTTCATGCACTTCCACGTCATAAAGTTGGTCAATCACTTCCAACTGCTCATCAAACTGAATGGTATTTCGCATCCGAATCTTCACATCAAGTCCTCTTTCTTGTCTCTTGTCCTACTATTTTACCAAAAACTCTAGCTTTTTGCTATAATGGTCATATGAACGAAAAAGTATTCCGTGACCCAGTTCACAAATACATCCATGTCAATAATCAAATCATATATGACTTGATTAATACAAAAGAATTTCAACGCTTACGCCGGATCAAGCAACTGGGGACTTCCAGTTATACCTTCCACGGTGGAGAACACAGTCGCTTCTCTCACTGTCTAGGGGTCTATGAGATTGCTCGTCGTATCACGGAGATTTTTGAAGAAAAATATCCTGAGGAATGGAATCCTTCTGAGTCTCTCTTGACCATGACCGCTGCTCTCCTACATGACCTTGGACATGGCGCCTACTCCCATACTTTTGAACATCTCTTTGATACAGACCATGAAGCCATTACTCAGGAGATTATCCAAAACCCTGAAACAGAGATTCACCAAGTCTTACTACAAGTAGCGCCAGATTTCCCAGAAAAGGTAGCCAGTGTCATTGACCATACCTATCCTAACAAGCAGGTCGTACAACTCATTTCTAGTCAGATTGATGCAGACCGCATGGACTATCTCTTGCGCGACTCCTATTTTACAGGAGCATCTTATGGAGAATTTGACCTGACTCGAATCTTGCGTGTCATTCGTCCTATCGAAAATGGTATCGCCTTTCAGCGCAATGGCATGCATGCCATCGAAGACTACGTCCTCAGCCGTTACCAGATGTATATGCAGGTTTATTTTCACCCAGCAACACGCGCTATGGAAGTTCTCCTACAGAATCTCCTCAAGCGCGCCAAGGAACTCTATCCTGCAGACAAGGACTTCTTTGCACGAACTTCTCCACATCTCCTACCTTTCTTTGAAAAAAATGTGACCTTGTCTGACTATCTGGCTCTGGATGATGGTGTGATGAATACCTACTTCCAGCTCTGGATGACCAGCTCTGACAAAATTCTCGCAGACTTGTCGCAACGTTTTGTCAACCGTAAGGTCTTTAAATCCATTACCTTTTCACAAGAAGACCAAGACCAACTCGCCAGCATGAGAAAATTGGTTGAGGACATCGGCTTTGATCCAGACTACTACACTGCCATTCATAAGAACTTCGACCTCCCTTATGATATTTATCGTCCCGAATCTGAAAATCCACGGACCCAGATTGAGATTCTACAGAAAAATGGAGAACTGGCTGAACTCTCTAGCCTGTCTCCTATCGTCCAATCCCTTGCTGGCAGTCGCCACGGAGATAATCGTTTCTATTTTCCAAAAGAAATGTTGGACCAAAACAGTATCTTTGCTAGCATTACCCAGCAATTTTTACACTTGATTGAGAACGATCATTTTACGCCAAATAAAAACTAGAAGAGGAAATTTATGAGTATTAAACTAATCGCCGTTGATATCGACGGAACCCTAGTCAACAGTCAAAAGGAAATCACTCCTGAAGTCTTTTCTGCTATCCAAGATGCCAAACAAGCTGGTGTCAAAGTCGTGATTGCAACTGGTCGCCCTATCGCAGGTGTTGCTAAACTTCTGGACGAATTGCAGTTGAGAGACGAGGGTGACTATGTAGTGACCTTTAATGGTGCCCTTGTCCAAGAAACTGCTACAGGACATGAAATTATCAGCGAGTCCTTGACCTATGAGGATTATCTGGATATGGAATTTCTCAGTCGTAAGCTCGGTGTTCACATGCACGCCATTACAAAGGACGGTATCTACACAGCCAATCGCAATATCGGAAAATATACAGTGCACGAATCAACCCTCGTCAGCATGCCTATTTTCTACCGCACTCCTGAAGAAATGGCTGACAAAGAAATTGTCAAGTGTATGTTCATCGATGAACCAGAAATTCTCGATGCTGCAATTGAAAAAATTCCAGCAGAATTTTACGAACGCTACTCCATCAACAAATCTGCTCCTTTCTACCTCGAACTCCTTAAAAAGTATGTTGACAAGGGTTCAGCCATTACTCACTTAGCTGAAAAACTCGGATTGACCAAAGATCAAACCATGGCGATTGGGGACGAAGAAAATGACCGTGCCATGCTGGAAGTCGTTGGTAACCCTGTTGTCATGGAAAATGGAAATCCAGAAATCAAAAAAATTGCCAAATACATCACTAAAACAAATGACGAATCAGGCGTTGCCCATGCCATCCATACGTGGGTACTGTAAAAGGGAAAACGAAAACCGCTCAGCTGAGCGGTTTTTGAATGTCTAATTATTGCCCCCTGCAGGAATCGAACCTGCAACTACTCCTTAGGAGGGAGTTGTTATATCCATTGAACTAAGGGAGCTAGATAAAAACTCTGCTGAAAAAGCAGAGTTTTTTAGTCGAATTAACGACGGATTTCTTTGATACGAGCTGCTTTACCTTGAAGTGCACGCAAGTAGTACAATTTCGCACGACGTACTTTACCGTAACGAACAACTTCGATCTTTTCAACACGTGGAGTGTGGATTGGGAAGATACGCTCAACACCTACACCGTTAGAGATTTTACGAACTGTGTAGTTTTCTGAGATGCCAGCACCTTTACGTGCGATAACAACACCTTCAAAAATCTGGATACGTTCACGGTTACCTTCGACAACTTTCGCGTGTACACGAACAGTGTCACCAGGACGGAATGATGGGATATCTGTACGAAGTTGACCTTCAGTCAAGCTTTGGATTAATGGATTCATTTTATTCTCCTATCTTTGTCAATCTTGAGGAATCTTCCTCAGCGGATAAACTGTATTTTTGTGCGTCCATTACACACAAGATATAGTTTACCAAATTTCCACCTAAAAGTAAAGAAATTTATAGCAGAATTCCTAAAAAAATCGCAATCAAACCACCTAGGTAGGTCAAAGTCAGGTAAGAATAAAAAATCTTCTTATCACTTAACAGTCTTTGGAGTTCATCATTCAAGGTCGAAAAAGTCGTTAAACCGCCACAAAAACCCGTCGCTAAAATAGTATAAACTTCCTTGGATTCCACATGATTGTAGAATAATCCAATCAAAAAACAACCCAAAAGATTGGCTATGAGCGTTCCGAGTGGCAATTTAGAAGCTTGATTATAGCGGGAAAAGAAATACCGTACGAGAGCTCCCAAGCCACAAGCAATTGCAAGATAGACCATTACCATTTCTTCCTCCCTAAATAGTAAGCCAAGAGCAGGCCTCCACCAATACTCAAAAGCAAATACAGGATCAAACTAAGATAGCGCCCTGTATCCAGCAATTTTACGGCATCTAACATGAGACTAGAAAAAGTAGTCAAACCGCCACAAAAGCCAGTACCAAGTGCTAAAATAACACCTTTACTAGTTCCCTTATAAACCAGATAGCCCTTAACAAGATAGACTAGGCAGAAAATGCCTAGATAGTTGACAAGAAGGGTTCCCCAAGGAAATTCCGGACTGGCTGGTAACCAAGTGGAAACCAGGTAGCGAACCAATCCGCCCAACATAGCAGCTAAAAAAATTCCTAGGGGAAAAAATTGTTCTTTTTTCATTTGATGTTTTTGTCCTGATAATCGCGCGAACGTTTGAGAATGTCTGAAAAAGTCTTAACGATTGTTACTTCGTATTTTTTATTGCTGACACGACTTTTGACTTTTTCAAAGATAACTTCTTCTCTTTTAGTATCTAGAATAGGTTTCCCTGAAGCTTTTTTATAAGCAACTACACCTTCAACTAGATGCATTCTTTCTTCTAAGAGTTTTACAATTTGGTCATCAATTTGATCGATTTCTTGTCTAATTCTATCTAAATTCATAGAGTCTCCTTCATTATTTGAATGACTGTATCAAAAGCTTCTAAATGGGCTAGTTCATTCCTAGGGACAACTAATAAAAACTGCACTGACAACTTTCATCAGTGCAACTTCATGCTTATCCTACTTTAGCAGCTAATTCTTCTGCGAATTGCTCCAAGCGTTCAATATCTTCTTCCTCGGCAGAAAGGTCAACTTTAACGCACTCTGATCCTTTTTCAGCTCCTGTAGCTACAAATACTCGGTCAAAGTCATCAACAGCTTTACAGAATTCATCGTAGAAAGTATCACCTGAACCGACTACTCCATAGATTTTACCGCTCAAGTTGAGATCTGCTAGATCTTCGTAGAAGTCCATCATCTCATCAGGTAATTCCCCATCTCCGTATGTATAAGTTGCTACAATGGCGATGTCTGCTTCTAAAAAGTCAGAAGCGTCAACAGTTGTACACTCATCAACATCTACCTCTAAACCCAAGTCACGTAATTTGTCTGCTACAATATCTGCAATTTCTTCGGTATTACCGGTCATGCTGGCAAATACAATTTTTGCTAATGCCATATCGTCCTCCTCAATTTAACTTCCTCCATTATATCACATCTTTTTCATTTTAAAAATAAAAATTCTTGTGCTACAATGAAATGAGAAAGAATTGAGGTTATTTATGGAAATTTGCCATCAAATTTTAGAAAAAATCAAAGCATACGATACCATTATCATTCACCGTCATATGAAACCAGACCCTGATGCCTTGGGAAGTCAGGTGGGACTGAAAGCTCTTCTCAAACATCATTTCCCAGAAAAAACCATCAAAGCCGTTGGTTTTGATGAACCGACTCTTACTTGGATGGCTGAGATGGATCTTGTTGAAGATAGTGCCTACCAAGGCGCCCTTGTCATCGTCTGTGATACGGCTAATACTGCTCGTATTGATGATAAGCGTTATAACCAAGGTGATTTTCTCATTAAGATTGATCACCATCCAAATGATGATGTATACGGTGACCTGTCTTGGGTGGATACTAGTTCAAGCAGCGCTAGCGAGATGATTACCTTATTTGCAGAAACAACTCAACTGACCTTGTCAGATCGCGCTGCTGAGTTGCTCTTTGCAGGAATTATTGGTGATACAGGTCGCTTCCTCTACCCTTCTACCACTTCACGCACATTCCGCCTAGCTGCGTCTCTGAGAGAACAGAACTTTGACTTTGCAGCTCTCACTCGCAAAATGGACACTATGAGCTACAAAATTGCTAAACTTCAAGGCTACATCTACGACCATCTGGAAGTGGATGAAAATGGTGCAGCTCGCGTTATCCTGAGTCAAGAAATCTTGAAACAATTCAATGTTACCGATGCTGAAACTGCAGCCATTGTCGGTGCACCTGGACGCATTGACAGTGTTAGTCTCTGGGGAATTTTTGTGGAACAGGCTGATGGCCACTATCGCGTTCGACTTCGCAGTAAAACCCATCCTATCAATGAAATAGCCAAGGAACATGATGGTGGAGGCCACCCTCTAGCAAGCGGTGCCAATTCCTATAGCCTAGAAGAAAACGAAGTCATCTACCAAAAGTTAAAAAACTTGCTTAAAAACTGATAAAAATACTTGCCAAACTTTTCAGAATCTGATAGACTAGTATGGTAACAATCTATGGCTCGCAAAGAGACCATGGCAGAAAGGAAATATTGCAAAATGAAAAAAGATATCCATCCAGAATATCGCCCAGTTGTCTTCATGGACACAACTACTGGTTACCAATTCCTTAGCGGTTCAACAAAACGCTCTAACGAAACAGTTGAGTTCGAAGGCGAAACTTACCCATTGATTCGTGTGGAAATTTCATCAGACTCACATCCATTCTACACTGGACGTCAAAAGTTCACTCAAGCAGATGGACGCGTGGATCGTTTCAACAAAAAATACGGTCTCAAATAATCAACCGCATTTATTGCTTAAAAACGTTGATACAAAGCCTTTTCCAAGAAATTGGAATTGGCTTTTTTTGTTTTTAGTACCGTTTTTGGTACCGTCTTGGAAAACTAACCTTTTGCACTATCCAGATAATCTACAAATTTTGTGATAGCTTTCTTCTCTCCTGCTACTGTAGAATGGCTATAAGTATCCAAGGTCATCTGACTACTTGCATGCCCTAACCTTTTGGCCGCATTGACAGGGTCAACCCCTACTTCAATCATCAAGGTTGCATGAGTATGTCTGAATCCATGAGGAGTTATCTTCTTCAAGTCATGTTTCCTAATAATGCGCTTTAGAACACTATTGATATAGTCCTGATATAAAGGCTCTATCTTTCCATCTCGGCCAACAAACGTAAACATGTAATCACTATCAATCAATGGGGTAACTGACAGTTGCCCCTTTTCTTTTCTGCTCTTTTGTTTCCACTCTTTCAAAATCGAGACTGTCTCAGTATCTAAAGGAATTTGCCGTATTGAAAACTTGTTTTTGGTGCTTTTCTCAACGGCCTTCCCCTTGATTCTACCTAGGTTTTTGCTGATAGAAAGTAATTGATTATCAAAATCAATATCAGACCACCTCAAAGAATACAGCTCCCCTTTCCTTAAGCCACTATAAGCTAACACACGAAATAAGGCATAGTTTTTATAAGGCTCTTCTGCTTTAATAATGTCTAAAAACTCATGTAACTCCTCAACGCTAAAGAAGTTATCTGACTTCTTCCGCTCTCTTTTTGGGAGTATCACTTGTTTCATTGGGTTGTCTGTAATCAATTTCATTTTCAAAGCAAAATCAAACACTTGACTAGTGTAAGATTTTACCTGTTTGATATTTCTAAAAGTCTGACCTTTTTCGGTAATAAAGTCCTGACATTGCCAAGGAGTAATTTTGGAAATTTTCACCTTTCCAAGAACTGGCAAGATATGAATTCTAAATAAATCATCTGTACGGATGCTTGTCGTCCTCTCTACTGTGTTTTGATAAGTTTTGAACCATTCTTCAAAAACTTCATCAAAACGTCTCTCAGAGACTCTCAGAATCCCTGAGAGGTCGCCTGACGCTTTTTTGTGGTAAATCATAGCTTCATACTGTTTAGCCTCTCTAAGGCTCTTAAAACCGCTTTTAAAGAAGTCCTGACGTTTACCATCAATTACCCTATAGATTCTGACCTTATAAAGATAGCCTGATTTAGACTTTTTAGCCTTATATTTAATAATAGACATTCTAATTTCTCCTTTATTTTTTAAGGTTTCGGAGCTTATAAAATAAAGAAATCATGATTGTCAGTTATTTCTTACTCTTTTTCTCTTCTGAACGTCTCTTGTATTCAGGACTCTCTACCCATGCCTCCCAGACATAATGATAAGGGGAGTCTTCTGCTCCTGATTTGTTAATCAGGAAAGGAATAAGGCCTTGTTTCTCATCAGCTATAAATTCCTTAACAGCTTTAACTAAAACAGGGTTGAAGCCTTTTTTAGTTGCTAGAAAATCAATGTAATCAGACAATGCCTCTGACTGATTGAGTTCTGCAAGTATAATGGCAAGGTCATCACCAAAAGGTGTCCATTTAGTAATTTTATGTTCTATACTTGTACCTTTTGTCAACACTTTATAGAAATCTTTGATCATTTCTTTAGGTGCTCCTGGATCTTTCAATACAGGATTATCATCAAGCCCTAGTAAGTAAGGGATAGATACTCCAAAGTATTCTGATAGAATTTGCGCATTTTTAGCATTTGGACTTCTACTCCCTTGATTGTAATTTCCGAGAGTAGAGTAGCCTATACCTGTAGCCTCACTTATTTCTTTAAGAGATAATTTACTGTTTTTAACAAGTGTTTGAAAGTTTGTCAAATAATAATCCTCCTTTTTGACATATTATAACACAAATTACACAAAAGAGAAAAAACTCTTGACACAAAACACAAAAGAGATTATAATTTAATTCAAGATACACATTTGTGTATTTAATTCGGAGCTTATAAAATTAAGAAAGGGGTCAGAATATGACAGAAAACTTTACCATCCACCTCCCAAAAGCAACAGAAAAGAAGTTGCTTGCCCGTTACGATACCATGCTTCAGAAAGCTATTGAAAAAGCTTTTGAAGATCAGGAACTGTATAAGCCTATGCTACGAATGTCAGGTCTATGTCGATGGCTTGATGTATCCACTACTACCATTGTCAAATGGCAACGTGAAGGCATGCCCCACATGGTCATTGACGGAGTGACCTTGTACGATAAACACAAAATCGCTAAATGGCTACAACAATATGAAAGATAGGAAATACTATGACTTACACTTTTGAAGATAATTGTTACTATATCCCTAAAATCCTCTTTCAAGACGCTTATTACCAAGATTTGAGTATCGATGCTATAGTAGTTTATACAATTCTGAAAGATAAACAAAAGGAGGTTACAAGTAAAGGATGGATTGACTCTGAAGGCAATATTTATCTGGCCTATCGTTTGTCTGAAATGCAAAAGATGTTCGGTGTAGGAAAAAAGAAAATGATTAATATCCTACGTATGTTGGAGGAGCACAATCTGATTGAACGAGAAAGAGAAGGTGTATTCTACGGATACAGCTTGCCTTATCGGATGTATATCAACGAAATATGAGGTGATAAAAATGATAAAAATATTCTTTGGGAATGATCCTGGTATTCGAGCACAGTTAACCCAGCAGCTAACTTCCTACTCTATTAATTTTCAAAGTTATGAAGAGGAACAACTTACTGAACAAGTCTTTCTGGAAATGTTGAAACAGACAAGTGATTTCTTTGATTTGCTAAATCCTAATCTAGTACACTACAAACTGGATAATCGACTTAGCCTCAAGCAATTTATCCATCGAATTTTATCTGATAAGGATAAATATTTAAGACTACCAATTGCAATTGTAAATGACCGAGTTTACTCTGGAGTATCAGTAGAAGATGTTCGCATGTTTATTCCTAAAGAACGTAGAAAAATTGAAAGACAGTATCTCTTCAAAAAGTTTGAGGAATTGGAGGCAGGGGCCCTCTTCTGGAGAAACTTTGACTCATTTAGGAAACAGTCAGAATTACGTTGGTTTGAACTGTATGATTTATTATTTGCTGATGAATCTGACGATTTAGGAGAAATCAAAAAAGCTAAAGACCGATTCTTTACATACAAGAATAACAAGCAAATTCCTCCTGAAGATATCATCGAAAAAATTCAAAAAATATTTTTGATTGATAGAGTTGATTTTTTCAAAAAAAATATTTCAAGTTTGCAAAACATTTAATCTTAAAACAATTGTGAAAACAACTATGAAAATATTTTGAAAACGGGATTTTGAGACTAAATTTTTGAGCCTCCTCAAAATTTATAACGCGTGCGCTTCTAACAGCACGCTATGTTCCCATTTCGTGGGATTTTACTACACCCATTTTTTGGCAAGTTTGACCGTAGCAAAATGAAAATGGTCCGACGAAGTCGGCTTGGGGTTGCTCCCCCAAGAATGTCATTTTACGGAGGTCTTTACGCAGACAAAAAAGAGGTGCCGATAGGCGACCTCTAAAAGAAAGGAGGTTTATTTGGATTTAAAAGTTAGTTTAGATAATATTACTATAACTGCTGAAATACGCAACAGTAGTTTCAATAATTTTAAAAAATTAGTTAGCAACCATATTGCAATCATCACTCAAAAAGCTATGACAGATATGTTTCAAGCCTATACCAAGTCTGGGGGGCAAGTTATCCTCCATTTAGAGTATGATAAACTAAAAGGACAAGCTCGAAATGCTCGCCCTTTCCGAATGGAGTTTAATCCTAACAAACTCCGAACAGTTGATACTGAAATTCTTAATACGATTATACCATATCTCGAAGATATTTCAATCACTCGAGCTGACTTAGCTTTTGATTTTTTTAATCTTGATTGTAGTGAATTCATTTTAGAAAAGAAGGGACGGCCTACTGCAACAAAAGAATGGAGAGATAAAAATGGTAAGCTTGAAACAAAATATCTAGGAGCTTCAAGGTCAGAAAAACAAATTCGACTATACGATAAAAAAGTTGAACAACTGACGAACGGAAGTGAAGATGAACGACAAAACGCACAACAATATGAACATTGGTGGAGATTAGAATTTCAGTTACGAAGTCGCTCCGTTGAAAATATTTTTGAGGTTATTGACACTATTATATTCAAACCGTTTTATTTTGAAACTCTAGGAATTGAAACACAACTTTATCTATTAGCTTTAACACGTGATAAAGGAATCTGGAATAAAGTTAGCAAAAACACTAGAAGTAAATACAAGAAAATTTTGGAAACTCATCAAACTTCCGATACTGATTATTTGCAATTGATGAAAAATCTGTTACATAAAGAACGACCCAAACTAGAAAAACAACTTGCTTTTTATGGGGGTCGTTAGGCATTCTTCGGAATGCCTTTCGCTCTTCGGAGCGAAACAAAAAGAGAAGTTTGTGGCTCGAACTTCTCTTTTCATCGGACTGTTTCGACAGTCCGATTGCTCTCTTTCGAGAGAGCAAAACCGTCGGAGACCGCACACTTTTCCGGAGGTAAAGTATAGTGCGTTATACTTTGCTTGGAAGTAGTGCCGTCCTCAGTAAAGAAAACCGCATAAAGGCTTGCTTATGTGTGGCAATTTTTAGCCACACGCTCGGCGACCCTTTGAGCCGAGAAAGGACGAATTATGAGTTACGTTGTAGCCAGAATGACGAAGTACAAATCAGGTAATTTAGGTGGAGCTTACAGACACAACGAACGTATTTTTAAGCAACACAGTAACAAGGATATCGATATCGAACGCTCACATTTAAATTATGAATTGACAGATAGAGATCGCTCTATGTCGTACGAAAAGCAAATCAAAAACTATATAGACGAGAACAAAGTTTCTAAACGAGCTATTCGAAAAGATGCCGTTCTCTGCGATGAATGGATTATAACATCTGATAAAGATTTTTTTGCTAAACTTACTTCCGAGGAGACAAGAAGATTTTTTGAAACTTCTAAAAATTATTTCGCTGAAAACTATGGTTTAGAAAATATTGCCTATGCTAGTGTTCACCTAGACGAAAACACACCCCACATGCATATGGGAATTGTACCAATGAAGCAAGGAAAGTTATCATCTAAATCAATTTTTAATCGTGAGGAGTTGAAAAAAATCCAAGATGAACTCCCAAAGTATTTATCTCAACATGGTTTTCATCTTCAACGAGGAGAACTTGATAGTACAAAAAAACATTTATCAACACAGGAATACAAGGACAAGCAAGAGGTTCTTCAAAAAATCGAAAAACAAATTGACGAAAAATTCGATAAAACAATAGAATTTAACACCCAACTAAACCAAATGAATAAAGATTTGAAAAATAAAGTTGAAGATATAAAAATAGTTGACGAGGAAATAAAAAACAAACTCGAAGAACTTAAATTCATAAACGAAGAAAAAAATGAAATGCTATCAAACCTAGATCATGAGCTAAGTGAAAAACAAGATACACTATCACATCTTGAAAAAGAAATTAATATCAAAAAAGAAGATCTAGATATCGTAGACAGCATCATAGGTAGTAAAAGTGAAACAATTGATAGTATGAACCAAGATATAAAGACAAAACAAGGTACTATCAACGAACTTACCAAGCAACTTCGAGAGTACCTTCAAAAATATCAAAACTTCGACGGACTGAACATCAGTCAGCTTGAAAGTGGAACGATAGGTAAAAAAACTCTCGATGGCAAAATTAAACTCTCCCCTGAAACACTTAATAATCTAATAAAATCTGTAATCCAACACTTCTACGAGAACCGCCAACTGTCACAAACTATCCAGCAACAAAACAAGGAATTGAATATACTGAGAAATGTAGCAAGTAATAAAAATGAGATATTAGACGAACTTCGAGAAACTAAAAATCAAAAACGAATTTTAGAAATTGAAAACAATAGCTTGAAAAATAAAATTTCACAACTTCGTGATCGTCTAAATATAGCCAGCAGAAAGCTTGGGGTATGGAGAAATCAGGCTAAAAACTACATGAAACAAAAGGAATTCCAAAACCTTACAAAACAACTTAATGCTTTTAAACCTATTAAACTTGTTGGTGCTGTCAAAGTCATCAAAAAAATCTACGAACAAACTCTAGAACGCTGAACAACCTCTTTATGCCGAGAAAACTTTTGACAGCAAGCTATGACGAATTAGACTAGTTGGGTCGTGTCGGCAGGCTGAAAAGCTGCCGACCGATTACAACAGGAATAAAAAGTCATAGGTTACTTGTTGTCAAAAGGAAATTGGAATAAAACAATCAAGTATAAGCCAATTGTTCCAACCACCTAAGGTAATATAAATTATTGTTGACATTCTTTATTATTTATCCTAAACTATAACTAAGGATAGGATAACGTAGGACGACTGGTAACAGATCGTTCAAAGGTGTCATTTTCTGGTACTGGTATGGGACTGCCTTCAGCCTTGTGCTGTAAAGACCCCTGACTACCATCGGTCCTGTTCGTTTCACTCTTGGATTATATTCAAGAGTTTTTTCTTTGCAAAAAAAATCTCAAATACCTGAGACATCTTTCTTTATTTTATAAGCTCCGAAACCTTAATTTTTGGTACCTTTTTGGTACCGTCTTGGTTTAATAATACGCTATATATATAATATTTTACAGCTACTTTCCCTTTAGAAACGTTGATTTAATAAGGATTTAAATATTACAGAGTATACCTTTGTAAAATACGGTCTCAAATAATGATAAAAAGACAGCTTCGGCTGTTCTTTTTTCTTTCTTGAGATTAACTGCTGTTTTTATGTTCTAAACTCAAAAAACTTTGCACTTTAGCTAGCCACACAATGGTTTCTAGAGTGCAAAGTTTTTTATTAAATAAGGTTGTAAATGGCGCCAAGATTACCAAGGTTTAGATTTATAAGATTAAACATATGGAAAAATTATTTCTATTCAGTATTAGTATATTATCTATCTCTATTTTAACCGCTTGCCAAGCTCAGAGTGAAAAGACTTCTGCAACAAGTTCTGAAGTAACTGCATCTAGTACTAGTTTCACTGTTTTGACACTAGAAGAGAAGAATCTGTCGCAAGTCTTATAAATGGAGAAACAACTCTTCCGTCAGAAAAGAAAGCAATGGAGATTTTTCTAGTGTCGCAGGCACTTGGAGAAATCCTACAGGTATTGAATTAACCTTTGATAAAAATGGGTTAGTAAGTGATAAATCCAAGATTTCAATTGAATATGCTAAAGAAATTGACCACTATCTTAAGGCAAGTTTACTTCCTAAAGATGGAGGTGCTGGTGGCTCTGCCCTTGCCTTTTTACCAGCAGGAATCCCTATAACCATGTCTGTCACCTCTTCTCCAGATAATGGCTATACTGACACATCTGATACAACACAAGATCGTTTATGGTATGGACAACAACTTATCAATGGCAGTACTGAGGGATTTTTCTACAAAGTAGAATAGTGTTAGTAAACCATTAAACTAGCTCATAAACTATCTAGTAACTTTTCATAAATACATATAGGATAAATATTCTGATGCTCTTAGAATATCTATCCTATATTTTTATTCCCTTTGCATCCCTATTGATACTATAGTGGATTGGAATAAAAATAAGACAATAAAATTTCCAATATTTTTATTGTAAATGATTAATCTTCCTGCAAACTAATGTGTACTATTTTTATTTCAATCAACTATAAATAAATTCACTCTGAAAAAGATTAGACTTTTAACGTGAAAATTGATAAAATAAAAAGAAAATAAGATAAAAGGAAACTATAAATCACTATGATGAACATGCAAAATATGATGCGCCAAGCACAAAAACTTCAAAAACAAATGGAACAAAGCCAAGCTGAGCTTGCTGCTATGCAATTTGTTGGCAAATCTGCTCAAGACCTTGTCCAAGCAATCTTAACTGGAGATAAGAAAGTTGTCAGCATTGACTTCAATCCAGCTGTCGTTGATCCTGAAGACCTTGAAACTCTCTCAGATATGACTGTTCAAGCCATCAATTCTGCTCTTGAACAAATCGATGAAACCACCAAGAAAAAATTGGGTGCTTTCGCTGGAAAATTGCCATTCTAAGCATAAGAAAAACAAGCATTCAAGAGAATACTTGCCTATCATGGGAGGAACAACTGTTCCTCTTTTTGCTTACTAAAAATTAAAGAATTCCATGGCCTGTTTGAAAAGCAACTCAGTATACTCGGGGTCTTCTTGCGCAATGGTAAGCTGGTCTTGAATCATTTCCAAGTCATCCGTTATCATGCCATCTGCCCCCAAATGAACAGATTTATCAAAGGACTCTGAACTATTAATAGTCCAAACATACAATTTCTGATCGGTATTCCAAAGCTTGTTGACAAAATTTTCATCTAATGTTGAATACTCCATAGTGTATCCTGTAGCCTTGGTTCTTGGAAAAATACTATTATAAGGTAGGATAAAATAGACGGGAATTTGCGAATCGTAAGCTAAAACCTGATCAATCACATGGTAGTCTAAAGATTGCATTTGGTGACCATTCTGCTTAATGATGGCTCCATATTTATCCATAAAGCGTTTCATCATATCTGGACTATCTTTTCGACTGGTTTTAATTTCAATTAGGAGTTTTTGATGCAATTCATTGGCTTTATTGAGATAATCATCAAAACTAGACACCTTGCTATGATAACCATTTTCAGAAATATCGAGTTTGGTTAATTCTTCCAAAGTTAGATCCTGAGGATTGGCATTAACTCCTGTCAGATTCTTGATATTGGCATCATGCATCATGACAAACTGGCCATCTTTTGTTTCCTGAACATCTGTCTCAACGAAATCTGGAGATAACTGAGCAGTTTTTTCTAGTGATTGGATGGTATTTTGGACACCATTTTTATTAGATACTCCCCTGTGAGAGATAACTAAAGGTTTATTGGCAACTGGAGCTTCTAAATAAACATAACCCTCAAGAGCGAAAAAGATAGCAGCACAGCCCATCACTCCCCATCTCATCCAGTGATCTTTCTTTCTCCTTGGTGTGATTTCTAGTTCTTCTCCTGTTAAGAAAGAAACAAATTTAATGAGGAAGTAAGTCAAGGCCATATAGTGGAAATTCTTAATCAAGACAAAGTTGATAATTCCCAGCACAAGAGATTCCTTATGGGTCAAACCATCCATCACCGCTTGACTTGCTAATATTGGAATCAATAAAAGAATGAAAAAGAGGTAGGTTTTGACGACAATCCAAAGCAAGTTCCAAATATAAAACCAGGAGTACTTTCTTGTCTTCTCTATACTGTATCTGACTGCTTCTTTGACTGTTTTCTTCTCAAATAAAAGCTGAGGTAGGGCAAACATGAGACGCACTGAAATGTAAAACAAAAGCAAAGCCAGAATAGTAACCACTATACCTACAAGCCAATACTTGTCTTCCACATAATCAACGATAAAGTCCGGAATGACAATTTTATTGAGATAATAAATCTTTAAAATCTTTCGAATCAAAGGAAAGAGCATCATGACATAAAAGAAGATAAAGGTTAACTTGGCAAGCGTCACTTGCTTCATAAACAAGAAACTTTGGTGAAAGACCTTGCGACTGTACTCCAGCAAGGTCCTTTTTTCATGGCATAATAAATGCCGAGCACCGATAAAGAGAAGTCCTATCTGGTAATAGGCGACCAGTAAATTAACAATTACCAGAACAAATAAAGCAAGACTAACAAAGGGAGAACCCTTTATAATGGCAAAAATATTATTGTAGGAAAGAAAGAGATAGCCTGTCTGACGGAGCAGAAGTCCAGCAATCCAAGAATTTGATGGTAACCAGACAAACTCAATCATCATGAAAGTCAAGAAAAATAGAAAGAGTATTTTATCTAGATTAAAGTATATCTGCTTAAAACTTAGATTTTTAGGTTTTTCAGGTTTCATAGGCACTCCTAGTCAAATAATTGAGACAAATCCAAGCCTCCAAAAGGATTGTTTGATAGATTACTTTCTGTCCCTAACAATTCTCTAGCTTGGTCTGACTCTAGAAAGGACTCGTAGACACGCGCTGTCATACGAGCATCCTCTAAGCTATTATGAGACTGACCTTGAAATCCAAGAAATGAGGCAACAGTTTGCAATTTGAGATTGGCAATACCATGTAAATCCGAACTCCGACGTTCAAAAGCTTCATCATACAAATCTACCTTGTACTGCTGGCTGTAGTCTAAGCCATGCTCTACTAGAATAGGCAAATCACTTTTAGCAGCATTGTATCCAACCATGGGTAAAGAACCCACAAACTCTTGGAAATCTTTTATAACTTTCTCCACTGGAGGAGCATCTTTTAAGGTCTCAGCCGTAATGCCTGTCAAACCATTGATAAAACTTTTTAAGGGTACACTAGTATGAACATAAGAGTCATAGGTATCGATTTCCTGACCATCTCTAAAACGCACTGCCGATACTTGAATCAAGTGTGTTTGTCCTTCGTGCTGATTAAATTCTAAATCAAAAGCAATGTAATCTTCTAATCGTTCCATTCTATACCTCTCCTATACTGTTATATTACTTGAGCAACTATACTATTTAGAAACAAAAGAAGCCATCAGGTTAGCAACTAACCTAAACAGCTCCTTGATTATCCTCCAAATAAACGAGCAAAAAAGCCTTTCTTAGTGGATTGGACTTCTTCTTTTGCTTGGTCCAGCTCTAGCTTAAGATTTTCTTGATCCTTCATGGCTTGAAGAGTCAATTGTTGCTGCTGATCAAGTTGTTTGTCTTTTTCAGCAATCTGACGGTCTTTGATACGCATCTGCTCGTCTTTTTCTGATAACTGACGATCCTTAGCTTTTAATTGTTCATAGAGACGGAGAATTTCTGCATTCTTCTCATCAACCAGAATCTCCATCAGTTCACGTTGCTTGACATCTTCACTGACAGGTTCATCTTCAAAAATCGTTTTTTTATAGATTTCTTCTAGCTTAATCAAGCCACTTCTGGTAACAACTGTTACCCCTTTGTCATTTTTATCTGTGTCTTCTTCTGGTAATTCTTTGACACGGTTATTGATTGCTTGGCGAGATAATCCTAAGACCTCTGCAATCTCACTGACGGTCATTTCAATACTCATAATATCCTCTGAAACGTTTTCTAGCTTTTCTTTACTTAAATCTTATCATAAGCTAGAAAAACTGTCAAATTTTCGCTTAATTTAAGGCCTTCAAAAAGGCCAATAAGACTTGGGCAGAGCGACGTCCAGCTTCGATAATAAACTCATCAAAAGAGATGTTTGCTTCATGGTTAGCGTTGTCACTCATAGCTCGGATGACTAAGACTGGAAGATTAAGGGCATGCGCTGCCTGAGCAATAGCTGCTCCTTCCATCTCAACAGCCAAAACATCTGGGAAATGGGACTTAATCGCTTCTATCTTGTCATTTCCGGCAACAAAACTATCTCCTGTAGCAATCAAACCAAGATGCCAGTTCTGGTCCAATTGAGATAAACTCTCTTGGATTTTGGCAACAAAGTTTTTATCTGATTCGAAATAAAGCGGTTGTTGCGCCATTTGTCCATAAGCATAGCCAAAAGCTGTGACATCCACATCATGATAAGCTAATTTGTCAGCAATCACAACATCAGCAACAGCAATACCTTCTGCTACTGCCCCAGCTGATCCCGTGTTAATCACAGCATCCACCTGGAAATGATCAGCCAAAATCGCCACACTCATAGCAGACATGACCTTACCAATTCCACTTTCTACAAGAACGACTTCATGTGAGGCAATGGTTCCTGTATGATAGGTATTGCCTAAAACAACTTGCTCTTGGGCATTTTCTAGATGCTGGACCAGATAAGCTAGTTCTTCTGGCATAGCCGCAATAATCCCTATTTTCATTTCAATTCCTTTTCTATTACAACAGTTTCATTGCTAAGATAAGCAAAATCAGGAGAAAGATGACTACGAATAAAATTTTATTCAATTTAGAGTTGAAGACATTTCTCTTTGTATTTTCAATGCGACGGCTTTTATGAATAGACGGTTCGACCTGAATCTTCAAGGTTTCCTGGCTAAATCCATGATCCTTAGAATTGGCATAACCAAAACGAGAAGAAGAGGTTGGTAAAATCTTAGTCTCCTCATCATCTAGCAAAGGGGGACCTGAAATTTTTTCGCCTCTATTAGCTCTTGCAATCATTTCATCCGTTAATAAAGGTTTACCCATACTGACCTCCTCTATCTTTTCTGCAATTCCCAATACTGAACAGCCATAATTGTCTTGGCATCACAGATATGACCTGATTGGATTAATTCTTCGGCTTCTTCTAAGCTCACTTCAAGGACTTCCAAGGTTTCATCTTCATCCTGCGGACGTGGATTTTTCACCTTTTTCAAATCACTGGCTAGGTATAATTTTAACTTCTCATTACAAAAACCAATGGCTGAATAAAAATCATACAAGAGTTCTAATGTCCCTGTATAGGCTGTTTCTTCCTCTAATTCACGAAGGGCTGCTGCGACAGGATCTGTATTTTCTCCTACTTCCAATTTTCCAGCTGGAATTTCGTAAGAGACTGCCTCGATAGCTTTGCGGTACTGCTTGACCAAGATGAGTTTTTGTTCATCCGTTACTGCTAAAACACAGACAGCTCCATTGTGGAAAATCAAATCCCGTTGGGCTGTTCCCTTACCTTCTGGTAATTCAACCTGATCTTGGACCAGTTTAAAAATGGGCCCTTGATAGATTTCTTTTCGGCTAAGCGTTTTTTCTTCAAATTCCATGATAGGCTCCTACTGATTCTTAGGATGGTGAGGAAGGCGTGTTGCATATTCGTCTTTATTGACCTGACGTCCACGACCAATCGCAATCGCATCCGCTGGAACGTCTTTGGTAATCGTTGAACCAGCACCAACGAGCGAATTGTCACCTAACTCAACTGGAGCAATAATAGTTGAATTTGAACCAACAAAGACATTGTTGCCGATGACTGTCTTGTATTTGTTTTTGCCGTCATAGTTGACTGTAATGGTTCCTGCACCGAAATTAACCTGGCTACCCACTTCACAGTTTCCGATATAAGTCAAATGACCAGCCTTGGTATTCTCACCGATTGAAGAACCTTTCACCTCTACAAAGTTACCAATATGAACGTGGGTACCCAGACTTGAACCTGGACGAATGTGGGCATAAGGTCCGACTGTCACTCCGTCAGCAACACTACTTTCCTCAATCATAGAGTTGGTAATGACAGCTCCTGCTCCAATAGTGCTGTCCACTACATAAGTACCATTTGTCAAAACAGTCTCAGCACCAATTTTCGTTTGCCCTTTCAAGGTAACATTGGCTTCGATTTGAACTTCAGGAGCAATCTCAACATCAATATCGATATAAGTTGCTTCTGGATTGACAAAGCTAACCCCATTGACCATATGCTGATGATTAATACGACGACGCATAACTGACTCAGCTGTCGCAAGAGCCACACGGTCGTTTACCCCAAGACTTTCATCAAAATCTTTTAATGTATAAGCACCAACTTTTTCACCAGCTTCACGGAAAATACCAATGACATCTGTAATATAGTATTCACCTTGAGCGTTATTGGTATTGATATTTTTTAAAGCCTCAAACAAACGCTCGTTATCAAAGACGTAAGTTCCAGTGTTGATTTCCTTGATTTGCTTTTCAAAATCTGTAGCATCCTTTTGCTCAACAATGCGAAGAACTTCAGCATTGTCATTACGAACAATTCGTCCATAGCCAAAAGGATTATCTGTTTCAGCAGTCAAGATAGTCGCCACATTTTTATGATTGATATGGAAATCAATCAAGTTTTTCAAGCTTTCACCTGTGATTAAAGGAGTATCTCCTGCAATGACCAAGGTGTGACCTGACAAACCTTCTAAGATAGGCTTTGTCATCATAACCGCATGACCTGTACCTAACTGTTCAGATTGAGTCACAAATTCTGTCTGTCTAGCCAAGACCTCTTCAACCAATTCCGCCTTGTGTCCGACAACTGTTACTGTCTTTTCAGGTTGGATAGCTCCCACACTACGGAAAACATGTTCCAGCATAGAAATACCCGCAACTTTGTGCAAAACTTTTGGCAAATCAGATTTCATGCGAGTCCCTTTACCCGCTGCTAAAATAATGGCATAATTTGACATAATCTTCTCTTTTCTCTAGAAATTCCCTTTTATTATACCATATTTCAAATCATTCCGCGCTCTTGAATAAAAAAATGCTCTAAAGTCCTTTCTTAATCCATTTTTTGAGTATTTTTTTTGATTTTTTCTCATTTTTAAGGTAAAATTATGAGGTATGAGAAAGAAAATTAATCCGCTTATTTTATTTGGTTTTTTTGGGATTTTGATTTTCATTTTAATCCTGAATCGCCCTCGTTTTGAGGACCATCCTGTAAAAACAAAGTCAAATATCGCGCAAGTAGAATCACAAGCGCTACATAATATAGATAAACCGGTGATTGATGTTTCTGGTTGGCAACGTCCTGAGGAAATTAATTACGATACTCTGTCCCAAAACATTTCTGGAGCTATCGTTCGCGTCCATAGTGGCGCTCAGTCTTCAAAAGAAAACGATGCTTCCTTTGTTAATGGGGTAGATAAGGCCTTTAAAACCCACATTACCGAATTTCAAAAACGAAATGTCCCAGTTGGGGTCTATGCCTTTGTGGCTGGAAAAAGTGTCCAAGAAATGGAAAAGGCTGCCGAAGTATTTTATAACGCCTCTTCACCATACACTCCTAGTTACTATTGGCTAGACGTGGAAGACAAAACCATGTCCAATATGAACGAAGGGGTTGAAGCCTTTCGAGCAAAACTAGAATCACTTGGTGCAAAAAATATTGGCATCTACGTTGGGGTCTACTTCATGGAAGAACACAGTATTAATACAGACAAGTTTACCTCTGTATGGATTCCTTCCTATGGTTCTGACTCAGGATTTTACGAAGCAACTCCTAAGACTGATTTAGATTACGATATTCACCAGTACACATCTAAAGGAAAAATTGCTGGCTTTGACCACGATTTGGATATCAATGTTATCTCTTCTTTCAAAAACAAAGAAGAAACCTTTAAAAAACTCTTTTTAAAACCTTAAAAGCATTTGTTTCTCATTTGCTTTTTCTTTTTGTGTTAGATTGTGATACAATATAGTAAGGATTTTTTGAAATAGAAATAGTTGGAGGAAATACATGCTCTCATGGTTAGCGCGCCTTATTAAAGGGATTGTGATTGCTCTTGGATTTATCTTACCGGGAATTTCCGGAGGGGTTTTAGCAGCAATCTTAGGAATTTATGAACGAATGATTGGTTTTTTGGCCCATCCCTTTAAGGACTTTAAAGAAAATGTTTTGTACTTTATTCCAGTTGCCTTCGGTATGCTTCTGGGAATCGGCTTATTTTCCTACCCGATTGAATACCTGCTTGAAAATTATCAGGTCTTTGTCTTATGGAGCTTTGCAGGTGCCATCATTGGTACAGTTCCTAGCCTCCTCAAAGAATCAACTCGAGAATCAGACCGAGACAAGATTGATTTAGCTTGGTTCTGGGCAACCTTTATCATTTCTGGATTAGGACTCTATGCCTTAAATTTTGTCGTTGGAACCTTAAGTGCCAGCTTTCTTAATTTGGTCCTAGCAGGTGCACTGCTAGCTCTTGGCGTATTGGTTCCTGGCCTCAGTCCATCAAATCTACTTTTAATTTTGGGTCTCTATGCTCCTATGTTGACTGGTTTTAAAACCTTTGACCTATTGGGAACCTTCTTCCCGATTGGAATTGGGGCAGGTGCAACTCTCATCATTTTTTCAAAATTGATGGATTATGCCTTAAATAACTACCACTCACGCGTCTATCATTTCATCATCGGTATCGTCCTTTCAAGTACCCTTTTGATCTTAATTCCAAATGCAGGAAATGCTGAAAGTATCCAGTACACAGGACTCTCACTTGTTGGGTATGTTATCATCGCCTTCTTTTTTGCACTGGGAATCTGGCTTGGTATTTGGATGAGTCAATTGGAGGATAAATATAAATAATGGCAAAAAAAGTTAAAATCAAAAAAACATTAGTGGAACAAATCCTGTCTAAAGCAGGTATCCAACATAAGGGGATTCAAATCAATGCCCTGGAAGGAGAACTTCCTCAAGATTATGAACGAGATCAAATCTTCAAAACCTTGGCGCTTTTGGGAGATAAAACAGGGCCCATTATCGGAATAGTCCCTATCACTCAACACTTGTCAGAAAAAAAACTAGCCAAAATTTCTGGCAATAAAAAAGTGAGCATGATTCCTCAAAAGGATTTGGAAAAAACAACTGGTTACATTCATGGAGCCAATAATCCTGTCGGAATTCGTCAGAAACACAATTACCCCATTTTTATCGATAAAATCGCTCTAGACTTGGATCAAATGATTGTCTCTGCAGGCGAGGTCGGTCACAGCATTATCGTTGCACCACAAGACTTGGCTAGCTTTGTAAAGGCTGACTTTGCAGATATCTTGGAGGACAGCAAATAATGAAACTCTACTTTGTCCGCCACGGTCGTACCGTCTGGAACCAAGAAGGACGCTTTCAAGGTGCTAGTGGAGATTCTCCCCTTCTTCCCGAATCCATTGAAACCCTAAAACGGCTAGGCCAGTATCTTAAGGATGTTCCTTTTGATCAGATTTATTCAAGTGATTTACCTCGAGCGGTCAAATCTGCTGAAATTATCCAAAGTCAACTCCAGGCGCCCTGTCCTTTAGAAAGTGTTCCCAATCTCCGTGAATGGCAGCTGGGGAAGTTGGAAGGTTTGAAGATTGCAACCTTGGAAGCTATTTACCCGCAACAAATCAAAGCTTTTCGATCTAATCTTGCTCAATTTGACACTCAAATGTTTGGAGCCGAATCCCTCTATAGCACCACGCAACGGACCATCCAATTTATCAAATCATTAAAAGATAGTCCAGCTGAGCGTATTCTAATTGTCGGTCACGGTGCTAATCTTACTGCCAGTCTTCGTACTCTTCTAGGTTATAAAGAACCACTTCTTCGTAAAAATGGTGGCCTAGCAAATGCCAGCCTAACCATTCTAGAAACCCATAACTTTGAAACGTTCACTCTCGATACTTGGAATGATACTTCCTATCAATAACAGAACTTGATTTTAGCGTCAAGTTCTTTTTAATTTTGAAAGATTATTCGTGAATTTCTTACTTATTTATGATAAAATGGGAGTATCGCAAAAAATGATTCATCGTATTCAATTTTGAGTAAAACTAGGAGGATCCCATGTCAACAGAACATATGGAAGAACTAAATGACCAGCAGATCGTTCGCCGTGAAAAAATGGCTGCGCTCCGTGAACAAGGAATCGATCCTTTCGGAAAACGTTTTGAACGTACTGCAAATTCACAAGAGTTAAAAGATAAATTTGCTGACCTCGATAAAGAACAATTACATGATAAAAATGAAACAGCTACTATCGCAGGCCGCTTGGTAACCAAACGTGGTAAAGGTAAAGTTGGTTTTGCCCACCTTCAAGACCGCGAAGGTCAAATCCAAATCTACGTTCGTAAAGATGCTGTCGGTGAAGAAAACTACGAAATCTTTAAAAAAGCTGACTTAGGAGACTTCCTTGGTGTCGAAGGCGAAGTTATGCGTACCGATATGGGAGAACTCTCTATCAAGGCTACACATATCACTCACTTGTCCAAAGCCCTTCGTCCGCTTCCAGAAAAATTCCACGGTTTAACAGACGTTGAAACTATTTACCGTAAACGTTACCTTGATTTGATTTCTAACCGTGAAAGCTTCGAACGCTTTGTCACTCGTTCAAAAATCATTTCTGAAATCCGTCGATACCTTGACCAAAAGGGCTTCCTTGAAGTGGAAACACCTGTTCTTCACAACGAAGCTGGTGGTGCTGCTGCTCGTCCGTTTATCACTCACCACAACGCTCAAAACATTGACATGGTGCTTCGTATCGCGACTGAGCTTCACTTGAAACGTCTTATCGTTGGGGGTATGGAACGCGTCTATGAAATCGGTCGTATCTTCCGTAACGAAGGAATGGATGCTACTCATAACCCTGAATTTACTTCTATCGAAGTGTACCAAGCTTATGCTGACTTCCAAGACATCATGGACTTGACTGAAGGTATTATCCAACACGCTGCTAAAGCTGTCAAAGGCGATGGTCCAGTTAACTATCAAGGTACTGAAATCAAAATCAACGAACCATTTAAACGTGTTCACATGGTTGATGCTATCAAAGAAATTACTGGTGTCGATTTCTGGCAAGACATGACTTTTGAAGAAGCCAAAGCTATTGCTGCTGAGAAGAAAGTTCCAGTTGAGAAACACTACACTGAAGTTGGACACATCATCAATGCCTTCTTTGAAGAGTTTGTTGAAGAAACTTTGATTCAACCTACCTTTGTCTATGGTCATCCAGTAGCTGTATCTCCACTGGCTAAGAAAAATCCTGAAGACGAGCGCTTTACAGACCGTTTCGAGCTCTTCATCATGACTAAGGAGTACGGGAATGCCTTTACTGAGCTCAACGACCCAATCGACCAGCTAAGCCGTTTTGAAGCCCAAGCGAAAGCCAAAGAACTTGGTGACGACGAGGCAACAGGCATCGACTACGACTACATCGAAGCCCTTGAATATGGTATGCCACCAACAGGTGGTTTGGGAATCGGTATCGACCGTCTCTGCATGCTTCTCACTGATACAACTACTATTCGTGATGTATTGCTCTTCCCAACAATGAAATAAGCTCTTATCCTCTGGTACTTTCCAGAGGATTTTTTGATGCAAAAAGAGACTGAGTAAAAACTCAATCTCTACTTTTCACTTCTTTGGTTGCTACATCTTCTCCGAACCATTTTTGGCTGATTTCTTGGAACTTTCCGTCTTGGTATAGTGCGATAAAGGCTTGGTTTAAAGCTTGTAGTAATCTCTTGTCTGCTGGTCTAACTCCGACTGCAAAAGATTCACTTTCAAATCCAGCTGAAAAGACATTATAGTCATTTACTATCCCCTCAGACCGAAGATAGTAATTAGCATACACTCGGTCAATCAACAAGGCATCAATTCGATCATTCTTCAAATCAATCAAGGCTTCATTGAAACTCTGGTACTGATTAGCCTTCTGGTTTTTGATACGATTTTTCAGTAAATCTGGCTGGACTTCAAAGTCTAAATAACCAGAGGAACCGGCTTAGCAGCCTCATACTGACCTTTAGGGATAGTATCAATCCCACCACGGAAGATTTCAGCAAAGTAAGCTGCATAATTCAGAACAAAGGCAATGATGGCTGCAGGAAGGCGATCCAAACGAATTCCAATACTTGGGAGCACATAATAAATAAAAATCAATTGCAAAAGCAAAGGTGTACCCTGCATGATCCAGATATAAATATTAATCAGATAATGGAGGGGCTTCCAATGGACTTGCAAGGCAAAGGCAATCAAAACGCCCAAGGGAATAGAAAAAATCAAGACCAGTGCAAAAACCTGCAATGTCATGCTTGCACCGCTCAATAAACTCGGTAATATCTCAAACAAATAAGACATACTGCACCTCCTAAAAATAATTATTCCTATTATAGCATAAATAAACAAATCAACCAAGAATATTTGCAAAAAAATTCTCTTTCAAAAAGAAAAAACTATATCTATCAAAAATAATAAGATACAGTTTTAAAAATATATTCTTACAATCTCTCAATCAGTTCTTGCATTTGCACATCATCTGGAACCAGTTTTAAGTAAGATTGAGCATTAACTTTGGCTTCTTCAACGTATCCCAATTCACGCAAGAGATAGATATAGTGTTCCAGAAACTCTGGATTGTCCTTCAAATCTCCTACCAACTCTTGGTAATACTCGTAGGCAGCATCCAAATCGTCCATTTCTTGATAGGATCGAGCAATCATCCACTTGGTCAAAAGATTTTCTGGCTCCTCACTTTGTAAGTCTAGAATATCCTCATAACGCTTCTGCTCTAGATAAATAGTGGCTAGACGGAGTAAGATTTCTTCCGTATCCTCAGCATCTTCTTTTGCAGTAAGGAGATAGTTCTCTGCTCCACTAGCATCATGCAATTCATAAGAGAATTGTGAAGCTGCTAACAAGAGTCTTGTTTCAAAAGGATTTTTCTCCAAGCCTTGCTTAGCAATACGCAGGGCTTCTTGAACTTGATGTTCCTTATGCAAGGCCTGACTATAACCATACTCATAGCCTTCAAAGTCAGGTGAAATGGTATCAAGTTGCTTAAAGTAGAGAACAGCTTTTTGGTATTCTTCTTGATCAAAGTAAAGACTGGCCAACTCAAAAGCTGTTAGATCATCGTATTCTAACTCCAGAGCTTTTTCTAAAAACTCTGTAGCCGTTTCAAATTTCCCCAACTGTGCATAGGCAAAGCCAATCCGTTGATAGGTAGAAATGCCTGTTTGCTCATAAATAGCACGATTATCTAACTGGGCATAGCCTTGAATAGCCTCTTGATAATTTTCCAACTCACTATCCAACTCTGCTAAGCCCAATATCAAGAGGGGATCCTCTGAGTAAGTCAAGGCCTCCAATAATTTCTCACGCGCTACATCTGTCAAACCTTCCATCTGGTAAAGATCTGCTTTCAGAGCCAAAGCCGAAACATACCAGTCACTGTCAGCTTGGATTTCCTCAAGATAAGCAAAGGCTTCTTCGATTTGACCATCTTCGCTTGCGATAGCTGCTAGATTAAGATGAACTTCTGGAAAATCCTCCACAATTTTCAGGTAAATTTCCTTGGCCTGAGGATA
Source organism: Streptococcus sp. LQJ-218 (assembly GCF_003428885.1). Classification (GTDB taxonomy): domain Bacteria; phylum Bacillota; class Bacilli; order Lactobacillales; family Streptococcaceae; genus Streptococcus. The sequence continues at coordinate 77,526 of NZ_QQRU01000004.1, read as the reverse complement.
AAAACCAATTCCTTCAAGATAAGTAGCTAACTCATACAGAAGGTCACTTGGATCATTTTCTAAAGCTTTGACGAAACAATGTTCTGCCTTGGCTAAATCTTGCTCTTCCAAGGCTTGTAACATCTGTTGACTATTGTTCACTCTTGACTTCCTCTCCTTCTAGTTCATATAGACCACTAACTACCTTATACCATTCAAAAATGGCTGAAATGACAACCTTTGCAGAGGCATAAACTGGAATACCGAGCAAGACTCCCCAGATACCAAACATGGATCCTGAAGTTAACAAGACAAAGAGAATATTAATAGGATGGATATTCAATTGACTTCCCAAAATCAATGGAGAGACAAAGCGGCCTTCAATAGTTTGTTCTACGATAAAGACAATCACTACTTTCAAAAGCATGACTGGCCCGGCAATCAAGCCCAATACTAGGGCAGGAATCATGGCTAAGAAGCTACCTAAATAAGGAACCAGATTTAAAATACCAGCAGTAACCCCCAGCGTAACCGCATAGCGTAGACCAATGATTTTGAAGAAAATCATAAACATTACCGCTACAATAATAGCCACTGTTACTTGCCCTCGAACATAGTTGGACAATTGCTGATTCACATCTGTTAAAACTTGTCCAACAGGTTCTTTCAATTTCGTTGGCATAAATTGGGTCAAATAGTGACGCAGGTCTTTCCCATCACGCAAGAGATAAAAAAGCATGAAAGGAACGATAATCAAGGCAACAATCACTTGAGAAGTCCCACTAATAAAGGAGCTCACCCAGTTAACTGCCTGAGAAGAAACCTTACTTGCCCAAACTGTAGCCTGACTGGAGAAGTTTTTCAAAACTTGTTCTAACTGAGGTCTGAAATCATCTGGTAAACGCTTGGTGACCAAATCATCAATAACTCTATCAGCATCTTCAAGGTAGACTGGAACATTCCTTGCAAAACTTAAAACCTGACGTTGTAGATTTGGAATAGCTACTGCCAAGCCCCAAATGATAAAGAGAGCGATGATGACAAAGACAATACTAATCGCTATAACACGTTTGATTTTATGTTTCTCCATCCAATCAACTATAGGATTTAATAAATAGTATAGTAAACCAGATAAAATGACTGGCAACATCACAACTGACAAAAAGTCTAAAACAGGTGAAAATAAGAAACTAATCTTACTTAAAATAAAAAGATTCAGTCCCAATAATAAGGTTACCAACAATACCGTAATTGCCTTGTTATCCAAAAACCACTTGAAAAACCAAGATAGGTTAAAATGTTTCTCTTTTTGCTCCATAAATACTTCCTTTCTATTATTCTCTCATTATACCATTTTTGAATCAAAATAACTCTTTTTTAAAGTGCTTACATGGAGACAGCGACATAAAAAATCTCCTCAAAAGAGGAGATTTGTTTAGTCTTGAATATGACGGTCTAAGTTCTTCTGATAATCAGCATTGGATTTGGCTTTTTCATCAGCAAATTTCTTGCGGAACTCATCCATTTCTTTAGTAGTGACAATCTTATCTTGGAGTTTAAGGTATTTATAGCTATGTTCACTAGTCTTATCACCTACCCAGCCACCGGCACCACTGCCAGGAACTTTTTTCGTCACTAGCATTTGAGCACCGTCTGAGTGTACAGGAATCACCAAGGCACTATCTGACAACCAAGCTTGAGCCTTAGCATACTTAGAATAACGTTTTTGAAGATCTGTTTTCTCACCACTAGCATCAGTAATTAACTCTTTAAACTTATCTAACCCAACAGCTTTGATTGCTGAGCTGTCTGTACCTGGTGCTACACCTAATGAACCAAGAAGATTTGGTCCTGATGTTGGATCAAATATATCTAGATAAGTTGATGGATCTGCATAATCAGGTCCCCAGCCACTATTTGCATTAATATCCCAGTCAGTATTAGTATTAGAGGTAGCTAGAGTTGTCATACTTGCCAATTCATCGTCAGAAACTTGTTGAATATCAACTACAACATTATCTGCTTTCCATACATTATCCAATTTATCCAATTCTGTCTTAGTAACTTGACCAAATGTTTGATCTCCTACTTGTACAAATGTTGGAGGAGTGAAACTTGTACGTAACTTACGCGGTGCTACTTCGTCCCCAAATACTTGAGAAATAGCTGCTTTACGATCTGTAGCAAAAGCCAAAGCTTGACGGAAATCTTTGTTCAGTAAAGCCTTCTTGGTAGATGATTTTTCTGCATCACTTGTTTTAGCGGTGTGGTTGTAAGCAGCACGGTCAATATTCGTCGAAATATAGAAAGTAGTTCCTAGTTGTTGACTATAAATAATGTTATCTTTGTATTTTTCTTTTAACCGTTCATAGTTAGCAGAGTTTTTAAAGAGAGGAGCTGCAGGATAATTTCCTTCATCAAAACCACGGCCAAGAGAATCTGCGTCCTGACCATCAAAGTAAGACAACTTAATATCATCAATAAAGACATTTTGTTTATCCCAATAGTTTTGATTTTTAGTCATTTCAATAGAAGATTTAGATGTAAGTCCTTTTAGAAGATAAGCCCCATTGTATAGAATGCTCGTTACATCAGTCGCCTTACCAAAGTCATCTCCTTTAGAAGCTAAAAAGTCTTCATTGACTGGTGCAAGGACTCCCATTGTTGTTTTTGAATTCCAGAAAGATTCTGGATGGTTCAAAGTATAAACAACAGTATAATCATCTGTTGCTTTCACGCCTACGGTTGAGAAATCCGTTGTTTTCCCATTTACATAGTCATCCAATCCTTTGATAGAATCCTGTACAAGATAAAGTGCTTCTGATTTCTTGTCAGCTGCGTGTTTCAGACCAGTTACAAAATCCTGAGCTTTAACTTCTCCATATTCTTCGCCTTCATTAGTATACCACTTGATATCCTTACGAATTTTATAGGTATAAGTCAAACCATCTTTAGAAACAGTCCAATCTTCTGCAACTGATGGTACTAGATTCCCGTATTGATCATTTTCCAGTAGTCCATCAATGACATTACCAGTAATCTGTTTTGTAGACTTTTGCCCAGAAACTGTATAATCCAGAGTCGCAGGATCTGATGCAAATACATAGGCATAAGTAACTGGTTTAGTTGCTTCTTTATTAGCATTAGCAGATGAACAAGCTGCTAGAACAGCTGTTGAGAGTACAGCAACTCCTGCTGCTAAGAAAATACGTTTTTTCATAAAAACTCCTTTGCAATTTGTATAGGATTATTATAGCACTTTTCAAAAAGAAATCAACACAAAATTAAGTTTAATTTAATATTTTATTATATTTATCTTTGTGTTATAGAATTCCTCCAACTACAATTTTTGTGATATAATAGTCTTATCTTTATTATAGAGGTAAAGTTATGAAAGAAACTGTTTATTTTGGAACTTATACACGTCGTACTTCTCAGGGGATTTACAAGGCAGACTTTGATACAGAAACTGGTCAGCTTGCAAATCTAGAACTTTTTGCTCCTGAGCCCAGCCCAACCTATCTTGCTTTTGACCAGAAGCAACATCTATACACTGTTGGTAGTCAAGACGACAAGGGAGGAATTGCAGCCTATCAAACTAACGGGACTTTATTAAATCATGTCGTTGAAGAAGGAGCTCCCCACTGTTATGTTGCTGTTGATGAAAAGCGTGATTTAGTCTATGCAGCCAACTACCATAAAGGACAGGTCCTTGTTTATAAACGTCAAAAAGATGGTAGTCTTCTACTTAGTGATGTTGATCAACATAGTGGCCAAGGTCCACATGAAAATCAAGCTTCCCCCCATGTTCACTATACAGACTTAACACCTGACCACTATCTAGTGACTTGTGACTTAGGAACTGACCAAGTTGTCACTTATGACCTTGATCAAGAAGGGAAATTATCTAAACTCTATACCTATCACAGCCAGCCAGGAGCAGGCTCACGTCACATCGTTTTCCATAACCACTATAAAATTGCTTATCTGATTTGTGAACTTAATAGCACTATAGAAGTTTTAATCTACGATGGTGTTGGCGAATTTGAACGCATGCAAGTCATTTCAACTCTACCAGACGGTTATGAAGGCTTTAATGGTACTGCTGCTATTCGTCTCTCTAAAGATGGTAAATACCTCTACGCCTCTAACCGTGGTCATGATTCTATCGCTGTATATACAATTCTTTCAGATGGTAGCTTAGAGTTATTAGAAATCGTTCCAACGCATGGTCAGACTCCACGTGATTTTGATTTGACACCAGACCAAGAATTCCTCATCGCTGTTCACCAAGACTCTGACAATGCAACCGTCTTTAAACGCAATCCTGAAACTGGTCGTCTAGCCGAACTTTCTAACGACTTTCATGTTCCTGAAGCTGTCTGCATCAGTTTTGCTCCTTAAGAATACATAAAAAATGAACTTGGTAACTCAAGTTCATTTTTTCTTATAGTCTATTTCCGACATTAATACGGTTAATGGCACGTTGCAAAGCAATCTTAGCACGACGTTCTTGGTCAATCAAGTGTTTGTCTTGTGCTTCTTCAATCTCACGCTCTGCTCGAAGTTTGGCACGTTCTGCGCGACTGATATCGATATCACGAGCACGTTCCGCAGAATCAGCAACGATTGTGATGATATCATTGGCAATTTCAATAACGCCTCCGTTCACTGCAATCCAGTTCACGTTTTCCTCATTATCAATACGTTTTACCTTTACTTCATCAACTGCTAAAACCGCAATCATATTTTCATGTCGTGGCAAGATCCCCATCTCACCATCCAGAGTTCGAACTGATACATAGCTGGCATGGTGATCATAGACGAGACCATCTGGTGTCACGATCTGGACAGTTAACTGAGCCATAGATCACCTCTTAAAATCCCATTTTTTCAGCTTTTGCAATCACATCTTCGATAGAACCTACACTACGGAAGGCATCTTCTGGCAAGTTGTCATGTTTACCATCAAGGATTTCCTTAAAGCCACGGACAGTTTCAGTAACTGGAACATAAGAACCAGGCTGGCCAGTAAATTGTTCCGCAACGTTGAAGTTTTGTGACAAGAAGAACTGGATACGACGGGCACGAGCAACCAAGGTCTTTTCTTCATCAGAAAGCTCATCCATACCAAGGATAGCAATGATATCTTGCAATTCATGGTAACGTTGAAGGACACGTTTTACTTCAGCAGCAACTGCATAGTGCTCTTCTCCAACGATTTCAGGTGCCAAGGCACGTGAACTTGAAGCAAGTGGATCAACGGCTGGATAGATACCCAATTGTACCAACTTACGTTCCAAGTTTGTAGTAGAATCCAAGTGAGCGAAGGCTGTTGCTGGCGCAGGGTCAGTATAGTCATCCGCTGGCACATAGATAGCTTGGATAGAGGTTACAGAACCCTTCTTAGTTGATGTGATACGCTCTTGCAATTGACCCATTTCTGTAGCAAGGGTTGGTTGATAACCAACGGCTGATGGCATACGACCCAAAAGGGCAGATACTTCTGAACCAGCCTGAGTGAAACGGAAGATGTTGTCAATGAAGAGAAGAACGTCTTGACCTTCTACATCACGGAAGTATTCAGCAATTGTCAAACCAGTAAGGGCAACACGCATACGTGCTCCTGGTGGCTCATTCATCTGACCAAATACCATGGCTGTTTTCTCAATAACGCCTGATTCTTTCATTTCCCAGTAAAGGTCATTTCCCTCACGAGTACGTTCCCCAACACCAGTAAATACTGAGATACCACCGTGTTCTTGGGCAATATTGTGAATCAATTCTTGGATCAAGACAGTTTTACCAACTCCGGCACCACCGAAAAGTCCAACCTTACCACCTTTAAGGTAAGGGGCAAGAAGGTCGATAACCTTAATCCCTGTTTCAAGGATTTCAGAAGAGGTAGACAACTCATCAAAAGTTGGAGCTTTTTTATGAATCGGCTGACGCTCAGCGTCTTCTGCAAAAGGAGCTTCCAAGTCAATAGTATCTCCCAAAACATTGAAGACACGTCCCAAAGTTTCTTTACCTACTGGTACAGAGATTGGACGACCTGTGTCCAATACTTCCATGCCACGAGTCAAACCATCTGTTGATTCCATGGCGATAGTACGGATCATACCATCTCCCAACTCCAAGGCTACTTCAAGGACGATTTTTGTTTTTCTTTCGTCATTTTTGTAGACGACAAGTGCATTGTTAATCTCAGGAAGTGTTTCCCCTGCTGCAAACAAGACGTCTACAACGGGACCGATAACCTGAGCAATTTTACCTGAACTCATCTCCTTCTCCTATTCTATATAAGATACTGTCGGTTCCTAGTCAACTAGGTCCTAAGTTCATTTTCATACGAGCTGGACTAGAGCTTATTCTAAGGCACTAGCTCCTGCTACGATTTCTGTAATTTCTTGTGTAATCGCCGCCTGTCTGGCACGGTTATACTGAATTGTCAAATCATTAATGAATTTCTTAGCATTATCTGTTGCTGTTTGCATGGCTGTCATACCAGCAGCATTTTCAGCTGTCTTGGCATCAATAATAGCACCGTAAATCATACTTTCTGCAAACTGGGGCAATAACTGTTCCAAAATTTCTTCTCGGCTTGTCTCCAATTCAAAAGTCAAGCTGTAGTCTTCATCTGCTTCATTGGGATCCAAGTCAACAATCGGAAGCATTTGTTCCACACGCATTTGACTGGTTAGCGTATTGACATGGTGGTTGTAGCAGACATAGAGTTCATCAAAAAGTTCATTTTGATACATTTCAACAGTTTTTGAAATAATCTTACGAACTTCATCAAAGCTTGGTTGGTCTGCTAAGCCACGTAATTCATAGAGTGGTTGAATACCGCGAGCTTTAAAGAAATCAGCTCCCATTCCACCAATACAGATCATTTCAAAATCTTTACCATCTGGATGGTATTCTTCTTTCAACTCCATAACGGCTTTCAGAATAGAGAAATTATAACCTCCAACCAAACCTCGGTCTGAAGTAATGACGATATAGCCTGTCTTCTTAACTGGACGACTAATCAACATCGGATTAGTTGAACTACCAGCTCCATTGCCATGAAGGATATCCGTCAAGAGTTTACGAACTTTTTGAGCATAAACTTGGAAGTTGCGAGCAGCTTCTTCAGAGCGACCTACCTTAGCAGCTGATACCATTTGCATGGCATTAGTGATTTGACTCGTATTTTTTGTAGAGGCGATTTTTGTTTTAATATCATTTAGAGATACTGCCATTTGACACCTCTATTCTTATTGGAAGCTGCTCTGATTGAGAAACTCTGTAATCGCAGCATCCAAGACTGCTTCTTCTGGCAAGTCTTTTGTATCACGAATGGTTTCTAAAATCTCTGGATGTCGAGCGTCAAAGAAGGCATGGAACTCTTCCTCGAAACGAACAATATCATCTACTGGAACAGTATCCAAGAAACCATGTGTCAAAGCATAGAGAATGGTTACTTGTTTCTCAACAGGTAGTGGTTTATGAACAGGTTGTTTCAAAACTTCAACTGTACGACGGCCACGGTTCAACTTAGCCTGTGTTGCCGCATCCAAGTCAGAACCAAACTTAGTGAAGGCTTCCAACTCACGGTATGAAGCAAGGTCGATACGAAGTGTACCAGCAACCTTTTTCATGGCTTTAATTTGTGCAGAACCACCTACACGAGATACAGATGAACCCGCGTCAATGGCTGGACGAATACCCGCATTGAAGAGACCATCACCAAGGAAGATTTGTCCATCAGTGATTGAAATCACGTTGGTTGCGATATAGGCAGAGATATCACCTGCTTGTGTCTCGATAAACGGTAGGGCTGTAATAGATCCACCACCAAGTTCGTCAGAAACCTTAGCTGAGCGCTCAAGCAAACGGCTGTGAAGGTAGAAAACATCCCCTGGGAAAGCTTCACGACCTGGAGGACGACGAAGCAAGAGTGACAGTTCACGATAAGCTACCGCTTGTTTTGAAAGATCATCATAAACGATCAAAACATGCTTCCCTTGGTACATAAATTCTTCCGCCATGGCAACCCCAGCATAAGGAGCTAGGAAAAGTAATGGAGATGGTTGTGAAGCAGAGGCTGTCACAACGATTGTGTAGTCCAAGGCGCCGTACTGCCGTAATGTTTCTACTTGCGTACGAACTGTTGATTCTTTTTGTCCAATCGCAACATAGATACAAATCATATCTTGATCTTTTTGGTTCAAGATTGTATCAATCGCAATGGTTGTTTTCCCTGTCTGACGGTCACCAATAATCAACTCACGTTGACCACGACCAATCGGTACAAGGGCGTCAATAGCTTTCAAACCAGTTTGCAATGGTTCTGATACAGATTTACGTTGCATAACACCAGGAGCTGGCGCTTCTACTGGACGAGTTTTATCAGTGTGGATTTCTCCAAGACCGTCAACTGGACGACCAAGCGGGTCCACAACACGACCAATGAGACTTTCACCTACTGGGACTTCCATGATTTTACCTGTACGGCGGATTGTATCGCCTTCACGGATATCTGTAAAGTCACCTAGGATGATAATACCAACGTCTGTTGACTCCAAGTTTTGAGCCATACCATAAGAGCCATTTTCAAAAATCAATAGCTCTCCACTCATGGCATTTTCAAGGCCATGGGCACGCGCGATACCATCCCCGATATAGGTTACAACACCTGTTTCAGTCACATCAAAATTGGGTTTGAAATTTTCAATTTGTTGCTTAATTAAAGCGCTGATTTCTTGTGCGTTAATTGCCAAAAGAACACCACTTTCTATTTCAAATTTTCTTTAACAACTTTAAGTTGTTGTTTAATACTCGCATCAATTGTCTTGTGATTGGCAAAAATGGCAAAACCACCAATGAGACTTTCATCGATTCGTTCTTGTACATTCCTTACTTTAAGAGACATTTTTTTCTCAATCAAGGGGAGTAAGCGACTCTTTTGTTCATCTGTTAAAGGATGAGCAGAAGTAATCGTCACTTCAAATCGATTCGTTTCTTTTTCAAGTCGGTTCAAACAATCCACAAGAATATCATAAAAAAGATTTGCTCTGTGGTTGTAGATAAGAACCTGAATGAAGTTTTGCAATAAAAGCGACACAGAGTCTTGAAAGAAAGAGATTGTTTTTTCCTTATCATACTCGTCTACTGCCACTTTTTTTAAAAAAGAAGGTAAACCTGTTTCTTCAGCAACTTGCTTGATTTGAGTCAAGTCTGAAAAAACACGGTCTTCTTCTCCCTTTTCAAGTACCAATTGGACAAAAGGCATGCTGTATTTTTCAATTACCTTTACTGTCTTCTTATCCATTAAGCTTCCCCTAACTGATCAATATACTGATCAATGAGTTCTTTATGGGCATAGCCATCAAGGTTTTGAGAGATGATTTTACCAGCCAAACTAACTGTCAAATCTGCTACCTCATCCTTAACGCTTTGTAAAGCTTCAACTTTGTTTTGCGCAATTTCTTGGTTTGCTTTTTCTTTTAAGCGTCCTGCTTCTAGTTTAGCATCTGCTAAGATATTTGCCTTACTTTGTGCAGCTGTTTCCTTTGCATTTTCAATGATTGTCTTGGCTTCTTTACGACTACCTGACAATTCATCTTCACGTTTCTGAGCCAACGCTTCTGCTTTTTGGCGTGCCTGTTCAGCACTGTCAATATCAGTAGCAATTTTTTCTGCTCTTTCCTCGAAAATACTTGTTATATTTGACCATGCAAATTTTTTAATCAAGACTAGCAAAAGAATAAAAGAGCCAGTAATTAAAATAAAGTTACCAATCAATTCACCTACTGTAACGTGCATCAGTTACTCCTTTCTACTCTTCTTCATCATTTATCTTATTTCCTAGGTACATAGAAGACAACATAGTAAACACATAGGCTTGGATGCAGGAAATAAATACAGAAAAGGCTGTCCAAGCCAAGTTAGCACCAAAAGCAACTGGATACCAATATAAAGCTTGATGAGACAGAGTGATTAGCAAACTAGCCATCACCTCTCCTGCAAAAATATTTCCAAACACCCGCAAGGCAAGTGATAAAAAGTTGGTAAACTCTTCTAAGATGTTCATGGGAGTCATGAAGCCAGGTGTGACATAGGCTTTTAGATATTTTTTTATCCCACGACGACGAATACCCTCGATGTGTGTCAATAAAATAACACCGAAGGATAAGGCTAAGTCATACTGTATATTTGCAGTTGGAGATGTCCAAGGATTGGTTCCATCTGTAGACTGTATCTTAGCCATCAAACCGAGGTTATTTGCCAGTACCATAAATAGAAAAAGAGCAAAGAAAAAGAGCGAGTAGTCTTTTATGTAGTGCTTACCAATGTTAGGTTCTGTAAATCCAATAACGAAGTCATAGAAATACTCAAGTACATTTTGCTTTCCTTTGGGTTTCAAGGTCATATTGCGACTCGCCCAATAAATAAAGCCAAAAACAACCCCCACAATCAACAAGGTCATGGCTAACATGGTCAAATCAAAGGTAACAGGACCAATAGAGATGGTTGGATTAATACTTTCTTCCATCTAAAATCCTCCCTTTTCTTCTCGTTCCGTTTGTCTATTTGATGATAAATGAGAAGACGAGGGTAATCAAGAACGTTCCTTCAATAAAGGCAATCCCCATAATCATCAAGCTACGCAATTCAGAAATAATATCTGGTTGGCGAGCTGCAGATTTAAGCAAACCGTTCATCAAAAATCCTTCCGCAAGGGACACACCCATACAGGCAAGACATAGACCAAAATATGTTAAATTCATGATAAATTCTCCTTTTGAATTAAAATTTACTTACTTAGTATAGTCCTAAAATTTCGATTTGTCAAATTTTTACCAACATTGAAAGCGTTTAATAGAAATTGTTTACAATTTTTCTATTTTTTGATCCTACTATATAGAAAATTTTGGAAAAAGCTTGTAATAAATCTAATTTTTATCTAGACTTTTCTGAAAAATCCGAGATAAAATCTCGGATAAAAATGTCTATATTTTTCTTTAAACTTTATTCTATTTAGTCAGTAGAATTAAAGACAAGGCAAGTAGAGAGATCTCTTTACCAACCTTGCTACTCTCATTAAGCACGAACTGTGACGCTTGTTCCATCTTCTTTGTAAAGATTAATCAAACCTTCTTTCAATGCACGGACCATATCACCTGCTTGTACTGGTTGTGGAACCTTGATGGTTAAAAGTTCCATTGGATTTGGAGCACGGTCGATTTTATTACCTTTAGCATCGTGCAAATCTTCGACATAAGTTTCAAAATGGCGGAAACCTGGACCATAAAATTCAACTTGGTCCCCTTCGTTAATAACGTTCCGTTGGCGAATGGTTGCTATTTGTGTCGCATCATCATAAGAAACAACTTCAGCTACAAACTTGTACTCAGGAATTTTACGACGAGCACCAAACAACTGCTCATTTTCAGATGGTGTACCATAGTAGAAACCTGTTGCTAATTCACGTTGGGCAACCTTCCACATCTCATCAATCAAGTCTTGCTTAATAGCTTCAAACTTCTCTGGACTTTCTAGATAAGCATCAACAGCTGCCTTATAGCAGTTAGTTACTGTTGAAACATAGTGAATAGACTTCATGCGTCCTTCGATTTTTAGACTGTCCACACCATTTTCAATCATATCTGGAATATGGTCAATCATAGACATATCAACGGCTGACATTGAAAATTCTTCAGGAATTTCACCCTTCAAGCTCTTGCGTTCTTGACCAAATGGCATATCGTAAAGATCGTACTTCCAACGACAAGACTGAGAGCAACCACCACGGTTAGCATCACGCATACTCATGTGATTTGAAAGCGTACAGCGACCTGAGTAGGAAATACACATGGCACCATGTACAAAGGCTTCAATCTCAACATCTGTACGTTTGCGAATTTCTGCCAATTCTTCCATCGAAACCTCACGCGCCAAAACGACACGCGTCAAGCCCAATTCTTTCCAGAACTCAAGGGTTTCATAGTTAGTGGCGCTGGCTTGAGTAGAGAGGTGAATTTCAAGACCTGGTGCTTCAGTAGCTGCAATCATAATCAAGGCTGGGTCAGACACGATAACCGCGGCAATCCCGATATCACGCAGTTTACGGAACCACTCACCTGCACCAGCCTCATTTCCTTCGTGCATAACCATATTGGCAGCTACATAAACCTTCGCTCCGTACTTGGCCGCAAACTGGACGCCTTCTTCCATCTGTTCAAAGGTAAAGTTACCTGCACGGCTGCGAAGACCATAGGCCTGACCACCGATAAAGACAGCATCTGCTCCATACTGAACAGCTACTTTTAGCTTCTCTAAAGTCCCTGCAGGTGATAAGACCTCAGGACGTTTTACTGTTTTTGTCATGTTTTCTCCTATTTGCAATATAAAAGTTTGACGTTTTTCCTTCTCATTTTATAGTAAATAAGTGATAAAATCAAGCCTAGACAGATTGTTTTGACAATTCTAATCTTTTAAGTTATGCATAATAACTGTTAAACTGTAGAAAATTAACCTAGTCTTAACAAGTAGTCAAAAATCCAGATAAAGTAAAAACCAGTATCCAAAGATACTGGCTCGTTAAACTACTTAAATTAGTCCTTAGATGACTACTCCCACTCAACGGTTGCAGGTGGTTTACTTGTGATATCGTAGACGATACGGTTAACGTGATCCACTTCGTTTACGATACGTACTGAGATTTTTTGAAGAACTTCCCAAGGAATTTTGGCAAAATCAGCAGTCATACCATCGATAGATGTGATAGCACGGATTGCAATCGTGTAGTCATAAGTACGACCATCACCCATAACACCGACTGAACGAACACCTGTGTTAACAGTGAAATATTGCCAGATATCGCGGTCAAGACCAGCTTTAGCAATTTCCTCACGCAGAATAGCGTCTGACTCACGAACAGTCTCTAGTTTTTCTTCAGTGATTTCACCCATGACACGGATAGCAAGTCCTGGTCCTGGGAATGGTTGGCGCCATACGATATGGTCTGGCATGCCAAGTTCTGTACCAAGGGCACGAACTTCGTCTTTATAGAGAGTGTTGAGTGGTTCGATCAATTCAAACTGCATGTCTTCTGGAAGACCACCCACGTTGTGGTGTGACTTGATCGTTTGAGCTGTATCTGTACCAGACTCGATAACGTCTGTATATAAGGTACCTTGAGCAAGGAACTTCACATCTTTGAGCTTGCTTGCTTCGTCATCAAATACATACACAAACTCATTACCGATGATTTTACGTTTTTGTTCAGGATCAGAAACACCTGCAAGTTTATCAAGGAAACGTTTTGCAGCGTCTGCTTTGACGATATTCAAACCAAACTTACCACCAAGCATGTCCATAACTTGGTCCGCTTCTCCTTTACGAAGAAGACCGTGGTCAACGAAGATACAGATCAATTGATCGCCAATAGCCTTTTGGAGAAGAACTCCAACAACAGATGAGTCAACCCCACCTGAAAGACCAAGAAGGACACGTTTATCACCGACAGTCTCACGGATTTTTTGGATCTGCATGTCGATGAAGTTATCCATTGACCAGTCGCCTTTAGCCTTGCAGATGTTAAGGGCAAAGTTACGAAGAATGTCATTACCGTATACAGAATGACGAACTTCTGGGTGGAATTGGATACCGTAAATGTGTTTATCTGGGTTTTCAATGGCTGCGTATGGGCAGTCAGCGGATGTACCCGTACGAACAAAGTCAGCAGGAATTTCTGTTACAGCATCACCATGGCTCATCAAAACAGTCTGTTCATCAGGTGTTGATTCAAACAGCGCTGATGCTTTGTGAGTCAGGGTTGATTGACCGTATTCACGGTTTCCAGCATCAGCTGCAGGAACAACTTTTCCTCCAAGTTTATGGGTCAATAATTGCATACCGTAACAGATTCCCAAAATTGGAATTCCAAGTTCGAAGATTTCTGGGTCAATATCGAATGAACCATCTTCGTATACAGAGTTTGGACCACCTGAAAGGATAATTCCTACAGGATTGATTTCACGAACTTCAGCAGCTGAAATTTTATGGCTCTTTAGTTCTGAAAAAACACCAATCTCACGGATTCGGCGTGAAATCAGCTGGTTGTACTGGCTACCATAGTCCAATACGATGATTTTTTCGACATCTTTCAAATCAGTTGAAATGTTACTCATCTTTTTCCTTTCTCAAAAGAAATATCTTTTTCCAATATTCTATCACAAATAAGGCCGAATTACCAACTAAACAAGGCGAAGTTTGACTTTTTCTTGTTTATTGGGGTACAATAGAGAAAAGATAGAAATGAAGTGAAAACATGCTACCAGCTTATATGAAAATCCATGATCAGGTTAAAAAGGATATTGACGAACATCGTTGGGCTATTGGAGAGAGGCTTCCCAGTGAACGAGATTTAGCAGAGCAGTTCGATGTCAGTCGTATGACCCTCCGCCAAGCAATTTCCCTCTTGGTCGAAGAAGGTGTTCTCGAGCGCAGAGTTGGAAGTGGCACCTTTGTATCTAGTACACGTGTGCAAGAAAAGATGCGAGGGACAACCAGTTTTACTGAGATTGTCAAATCCCAAGGTAAAGTTCCCTCTAGTCAACTCATTTCCTACAGAAAAACTATTCCAAATGAGCAAGAAGTTGCCAAGTTAGGAATTTCTCCAACGGACAATATTATCCGAATGGAACGTGTTCGCTATGCCGACCAAGTTCCTCTGGTTTATGAAGTTGCTTCTATTCCTGAAAAATTCATTAAGGATTTTAGGAAAGAAGAAATCACTAGTCATTTCTTCCAGACTCTACAAAAACATGGCTACCGTATCGGTAAATCACAACAGACTATTTATGCTCGTCTCGCTAAGGAAAAAATTGCCCACTACTTGGAAGTTGAAAAAGGACATGCTATTCTTGGTTTGACCCAGGTTTCCTACCTAGAAGATGGTACTGCTTTTGAATATGTAAAAAGTCAATATGTAGGCGAACGTTTTGAATTTTATCTTGAAAATAATTAGATTACTACACAAAAAACTCTCTGTCATCACGGACAAAGAGTCTTTTTATTTTTCTAAGAGTAAATCTTTCAAAGAAATCAGGATTACAGCAACTAAAATCATTGCCATACCAAGAAAATCAATGGGATAAAATTGTTCATTCATAATCAGGGAGGCAAAGAAAACCGCCGAGATTGGTTCAATTGAAGCCAACAAGCTTGACTTGACCGGTCCAATCAGACTGGCTCCCTTTAAGAAGGCTGTATAGGCAAAGACAGTCCCGATAAGAATAATGCCCGCAAACGCAAGAAGAAAATCAAGACTAGTTGGGGTAGTAGCTTGTAGAATTCCTGTAAAAGGAAGGGCGACCAAACCAGCTATGACCATTCCCACACCAATAACCAAACTACTCCCCCACTTCTTAATCAAGGCAATGGGCAAAATGATATATAGTGCATAGGTTAAGGCAGAAAAGAGACCCCAGAACAGGCCTGCAGGTGTCATAGATAACTTGTCCAACTGCCCATGAGTGGCGATCAAGAAGGTCCCTCCAATAGCTAATATGATGGAAACAATCTCTCCCAGTGTCGGAGCCACCTTATCCTTGATACAACTATAAATCAAAATTCCGACAGGACAAACATACTGAAGTATAGTCGCGGTGCCTGCATTGGTCTCCTGAATAGCAGTAAGATAAGCGAATTGGTTGAGAAAAAGTCCAATCAGAGCAAAAATAAGAAGAGACAGCAAACTCTTTCTATCCTTTAAAAAGGCCAGCATTTTATCCTTTGCAGTAGCATAAGCCAAGAGCATGAGGATTCCACCAGCGATTAAAAGACGCAAGTTGGTCAAAACTAGAGCGGAAATTCCGTGTGCCATCAGGTATTGGCCACTCGTTCCTGACAAGCCCCAAGCAATCCCAGCCACAACTGTTAATAAAGTCCCTTTTAGAATGTTTGACATGTCTCTCCTTACGCTTCTTTACGAATCAAGTCCATCACTTGATTACGGTCTACAATCCATTGAGCACGCTCATCCTTTTCATAGGTACGATTCGATAGGAAAATGGCCGCTTCTTGCTTCTGACGGTTCCACATGATAAAAGTCCCTGTATAGCCCGTATGGTCTAGCCAATCTCCTTCCAAATTCCATGCTAAAGAACGTTCCTTGTCATCCAAAGGAGAAAAATTTTGACTCAAATCTCTTGCAAAATCATCTGCTAAATAGTGTTCTAAAAAGACTTGTAAATCCTTTACAGTCGAAAATAAACCAGCACTACCCGCATGTCTGCCCAGGAGACGAGCCTTGGGATCATGTATCATGCCTGCATCTACACTCCTAACTGTTGGAACAGCAAGCCCAACCGGCCCAAACTGGGTTTCATTCATTCCCCAAGGATTAAAAACTTGCTCCTGCAAAATCACATCCAGATCTTGATTAAAGATTCTTTCCAGAATAAAGCCCAACAGCAAAAAATGGACATCTGAATAAAGAAAGGTTGGGTGACTTCGTCTCTTGAGATGAAGCATCGCTTCCTTTAATTCAGGCGCTGTTAAAAGATCACGATTGGGAATAAATGGATCGAGATCTGTTGCGTGAGTTAAGAGCTGGCGAATAGAGATGTCTGGATAATCACTCTCAGCTAAAAAATCGGTTACCGGTCTGTCAATATCTAGTTTACCTTTTTCCCACAAAAAGGTACAAACTGTGCCAACCCCAACAACCTTGCTGACACTGGCTAGGTCATAAACGAGTCCTGCCTTAGTCTCCAAACCAAGCTCTGGGTCACTCTGTCCTAAATAGAACTCCGTCCATTGATTGTCCTTAAAATACGCAAAAGAGGCTCCGGGATAAATCCCTGCCTCGATTTGTTCTTCTATTTTTTTAATAATCTTGGTCCACTTCATACTTCTTCAAACCACAATTCAACATTATTTCTATCTTTACCGAGGAAGAATTTGTCAGACTTAGGAATAAAATATTCGGTAGACTCAAACTTCTTGCTAAGATTTACTATGTCTAGTTCATTTACCAAGAGCTTGAGCATAGATAAGTCCCAGGTAACCGTATTGTCCACAGTCAAATCCTGCCCCTGAGCTGGGATAAAATCAAGTGATGCTCCAATTTCAAATGATTCCAAGAAACTTTCGATATCAGTTGGGAGATGTATTTCCATGGAAATCTCAAATTTACTCAAAGAAATTGATTCCAAATCTGTTTGAAATTCAGGTTTTTCCTCTACTTCTACTAAACTTTCTCTGTCATCTTCCGCATGAATCAAAATTAAATCATCTTCTGGTGAGAAAACTTCAAAAGCGTAGCCTTTTTGACCTTTATATAATCGATAAATCGAATCTATTTTAGATAAGAGTCCTTCGATTTCCAAGGGATTTTCTACCTTGACAATCAATCTAGCTAGTTTTTTTCTTCCCTCTACCTTGCGAGTACGCATACTTGGAGCTTCTTCTAAAACTAGCTTTTCTAGACCTGTTTGATCACCTAGTGACAGGAAGGCAGACTCTTCTAACAAAACCTTCATGCCAAAGGTTTCAATATAAAATGTTTCATTTAATTTTCTATTATTAACTTTTAAAGTAGGAATAATCCGTACAATTTGATTTACATTCATAAATTCCTCCAACTCTTTTATTTTAAAGGATTTTAGCATTTTTTACAAGATATTATGCTCAAATTTACCGATTTTTCGTAAAATTTTCTCTAAAAAAAACCGAGGATTTCCTCGGTTTCAATTTCTTATAGGTAAAGGAATTTGAAGATAGCTACTGCCGCAATTGCTGCTGCGATAGGTGCTACTACTGGTACCCAAGAGTACCACCATTTTGAATCACCTTTGTGCTCACCAAGAACTGATTTTGGAAGAAAAGCATGAAGGAGACGTGGTCCCAAGTCACGGGCTGGGTTCAAGGCAGGTCCTGTAGGTCCACCAAGTGATGTAACCAAGGCCATAACAAGGAATCCAAGTGCCAAGTGAGCAATTCCAAGACCAGATGTCATAAATGGTGCTACTTGTTCTTTAGCTTGATCAAGTGCAGCTGTTACTTGTTCTTGAGGAATTGTTTGACCTTGAGTGGTTGCTTGAGCAACTTGAGCATTGATAGCTGCTTGTGCTTTTGATACTAGTTCAGCACCAAAGAAGTTTTTAGTCATTCCAAGAGCTGCAAAGAAAAGAACAAATGAACCGATAAACTCGTTTACAAAACCGTTAACAGTTGCTACAAAGCGTGATTCTTTTGTACCTTGATCCAAACTTGAGATTGTTGAGAAAGTACCCAAGATATTGTTTGGATTTTCAGTTTTCAAGTAGTATGGGCGGTGTGTTGCAACAACCAAGGCTTGACCAAAGATTGCTCCCAAAACTTGCATAATGATGTAAGGTGCAACCTGAGCCCAAGGGAAAAGTCCGCTAACTGCTAGACCAAGAGTGAAGGCTGGGTTGATGTGGTTACCTGATACGTTACCAAACATCAAAGCTGGAATCATAACCCCCATACCATAACCAACAGCAATAACGAGCCAGCCACTTTGGTGACCTTTCGTACCTTTAAGTTCAACGTTGGCAACTGCACCATTTCCAAGAATGATCAAAATAGCAGTTCCCAAGAATTCTGTGGCATATTTAATAGCCCATGTGAAATCCATTTGATAGATTCTCCTTAAAATTTTTTTGACAATCCTTATTCTATCAATTTTTAAGCCTTTTAGCAACAGGTTTTCTAAAAGAATATATAAGAAAGCGGTTTTATTATGCTACTATTAATCCGTCTCTCTCCGCTAGGAGCGAGACAAAAAAACACCCGCTATGCGGGTGCGCGTCGAAGGTTATACAAAAAAACTCCAAACGCGATACAATAAAGGTGTTCAAGCCAATTGTAAAGCGAAAGGAGAAAAATATAGCACAAAAGGTTCTTTTGTCTTGTTCTTGTTTCAATTGACTATATTTCTATACTTTTTCTTCCTTTCTCTGTGAAAATCGCAAGTTTTTCCCACCTTTTCTCAATACTGAAACAACATCTTTCCAGAACTTCAATAATTTCTTTTTGTGTTAAATCACTATTTAACTAAATCTTTAGAGGTAATACCTTTTCAAAGCTACTTTTTTACCATAGGTTTTGAGCCTTCAACACAGATTACTAATCCAAAAATGCTCTAAATTTTTGAAATTCTAACAAATCCCACTCAACTTCATCATCATCTTTGACTTTCACAATATCTTCCTCAAAATAACATGGAATAAAGATAGTTTTCTTTTGAAATGGGTTGTAGGAGGAAAATCTCTCCTACACTATTATTGATTCTGATAGAAAATTGCAAAATATCATCTACCAAACTTTCAATTATTAAGATTTTTTACAGTTTATCTGAATTAGAATCGCAAGGCTTCTCAATAATATAATTGTCGAATTTTTTCACTCTAACTTCCTCTCCACTATTTCTTCCTTTATCAAGAAAAAGTTACCTCAATATTAATAAAGTACAATTCTAAATTAACTCCAATTATTGATTCATGATACTATTTCAGTAACTCATCGTGCAATTAAAAACAAGGATTTTTATTTCAGACGATCCATCGTGAACACTTCATCAGCCATCTCCCAAATTGCCGGATTATGTGTTGCGATAATGATTAGCCTATTATCATCTCGAAGAGATAGCAAAATCTCCATAATCAACTGAGAGGTTGCTGGGTCTATTGAAGCTGTTGGCTCATCTGCCAGAATAAGGGGTGGATTCTTTAAGATAACTTTTGCCAAGGCAACCCGTTGCGATTCTCCTCCCGATAACTCAAAGATGCGCTTATCTAGGTCAAGATAAGCCAGGCCGACCTGTTCTAAAGCCTGCTTTTGCCTCAACCGCTGTTCCGACCGACTCAACTTTTGACCAATGAGACCTAGCTTAAGGTTTTCTTCAATACTTTGGTTTTCAATTAAGCCAAAGTTCTGGAAAAGGTAGCCCAATTCGTGACGGAAAAAATCACTCGATTTATAATTGGCCAAGTCTTTACCTCGGTAAAAAATCGTCCCATCATAAGATTCTAATTTCCCAATCATGTTCATCAAGGTTGTTTTTCCGCTACCACTTGAACCAATTAAGGCATAGACTTTTCCAGCCTCAAATGTCATTGAAAGATTCGAAAATAACTCTCGTTCTCCAAAAGATTTACTCACCTGTTTAAGTTCAATCATATTAACCTCCCTTCAAAACAAGCATGGACATCTTGTTTTCTTTCTGCATTTGGACATGTAACTGTAAAAGAGATAGACCAGTAAAGAGTAACGAGACTAAGAAAGCAACTACTATCTCTACCATAAGAAATACACTCGCAATAAATCCCAGTAAAAACACACCCAGTTGAGCAAAGAGATAAGTGCGATGGATTTCTAAGAACCTGAGACCTGCAATGCGTTTGATAAAAATGGCACGTCTAAATTCTTCAAAGTAGAGCCTATTCATAGTGTTAAACAACAAGATTGAAGTTGCAATCCCAAGCACAGCTCCTGCTAGCATTACCCAACGTTCCCTCTGGATATTATCCAATAATGTGATGTAGTTGTGGTAACCTGTTTGCATTTCTGAGACCCAATTTTCAACGCCTTGTCTCTGGATAAGCTCCTGGGCATCAGACAATTGATTAAAGAGAACGTAGTTCTGTACTGCGTCTACCCAAAACAAAATGGACTGTGGACCAGTTGATTGGGGTGTTATAACAATGATGATTGGATCTTTCAAAAACTGCTGGTAAGAAATAGGGGTCGTATTATACACAAAACGATCCTGACCTGATTCCAAATAACCTACCGTAGCAGTCATTTGCTGTCGTTCATCTTGACTAGACATGCGACTGGTTAAGTCGTCTTCAAAAACAGATTTATAATGTTCTTCCTCTGAACGGAGGTGTTCAGGCAGCAATAAGACAACCCCCCCTACATCAAGGTGATTCATTTTTTGCTCAATAGTTGTATCTACAGGAATGTTTTGACGCTCCAAGTATTGCGGTGTGACGATAAGGACATTGCCATTCGGGTTGTAATCGTGCCATTCTGTAGAGGTTATAAAGTTTTTGGAGGAAGCCATGCCATTTTGCAAAGTACGGTCAATTAACTGGTGTCTAGATAAGAAAGCCTTTTGTTCTGAAACAGCCAGATCCATCAATTGATACCAAGTTCTGAGTTTCCTTTGAGCTTGTTCATCAAAACCAGGACTCGTTCCTTCACGGCTGATTGATAGGGTAATCAGTTGCCTTTCCTGGCTCCAAGCCTCTTGTCCAATCCGATGCTGTTGCCAGGCTTGGGAATACTTTAAGCTACTCCCTATTCCCAGCGTTACAATAATAATCGCTAATAGTTGACCGATTAAAATCAAACTAATGATTCCTCTGACAGGCACTTGCCCTTTTATAATCTGCATCAGGTGTATCTTTTTTATCCCAACTGCGAAGAGTTGAGCGAAAAACAGGGAGATCGACAACAAGATGAGATTATAACTGAGCAAGCCTGCTCCTATGGTCATTAGGGATTGCGTTGGAAGCGACAGAATTTTTTGCATAAGAATGGCGAGCACGCCAGCTAAACTGAAACCAACAGCTATCCCTTTCAAATCCTCACCAACTGGTCTTAGGAAAATGGACCACCGTTTCTCTCCTGAAATGAGGCGAATGCCCGACGACCGTAATTGGCTAATTTGACTAATTAAAGTCAGTGCTCCAAAGGTTAAGATGAAAATCAATAAACCGATTAACTGAAATCCGTTACTAAAGATAGCCATTAACGTAGATAGTTTAGATGGAATTGTCAGGTGCATGTTAGTCAAGCCAAGTTGACTTAGCTCCTCCCTTAGCAAGTGAATATCTAGGTGTCCATCGAATACAAAATAGTTTGTTTCAACACTACTACTTTGAGCATCTTCTAGATTTTTTTCCTGTAGCCCATCAGGCAACTTTCCGTTCCCAAAGGTTGTATAAGAAAACACTGGAGTACCTTCTGAGTTAGGATCCTGGTGTTGAATCGCAATAAAGCTATCCGTTTCTTCTGCTAGTTTTTCCAAGCGTGTTGCAACATGCTGAAAAGTTGTTTCAGGGGAAGAATCACGTACAACAACGTTGGGGTAATAATAGGAGACATATGTATCAGTCCAAATGGTAAATACCCAAACAAAGAACAAACTAGCAAGCAGGTTGGATATGAGTATAAATAATTTTTTCATAGTGCATTCCTTATTCTAAAATAGAGGACAGAAATACCCCTGCCCTCTATAAACTAACAAGCTTACTAAACTATTGATAAAAGAATCTTCTTCAATTATTCTTTACCATCCCGCATCAAATTTTTAACATATTATTACTCCTCTGAATGAAATATTATGAAAATGAGCGAAATGCAACTACATATTTTAATTAGAAATCTCAGTCTGAATTATAGTATCCTATTTTTTCCTCCTTTCTAACTGCACGTTCCTTTCTACAGACAGAGATCTAATTTTATAAACCAATCTTAAATACTTTAGATTTTGTAACTCATAATTTTCAACAGTTGGTTAGCTATGAAAGCATTTTATCAAACATCACCATTCTTATATCTATCTGGTATTATTACAAGCTCTCATCAGAATACCTTTCTCTAAATAGTTGAATTTTAAAGTAATACGAAGTCAATCAGCCTTCCCAACATCAAAACCATTGGACTTCTTTTGTGATTGCACTCGAATCTCTAATTGTTTATTCTTCTGAATGAATTGTTGGTAAGGAATTGTATTACTAAACATAAAAACACCTAGTTATGAAGATGAAACCGCTTTCTGTTTCCTTGTTTTTATTTTAGTATATATATAGTATTCAGTCAAGTGTTTTATTATATTTTGAACTTTTTTTATTAGGCTAACTTCTCAAAGTAACTTCCACTTGCCTAACCGAAGTGGAAATTAGTCTAAAACGGATTTTTATGGTGGAATTAAGTGTGAGACGTTTGAGTTAGAAATGAGGTCTACTATGATAAAACATAAACACCTTACCCTTTCAGACCGTAATGATATCCAATTAGGCTTAGAGCGCGGTGAAAACCTCAAAGCTATTGGACAATCCATTCTAAAGGACCCAACTACTGTTTCCAAAGAAGTCAAACGAAACAGGCAAGTCCGAGAGTCTACATGCCATAACTTTCCTTGCCCTCTACTCGACAAGGCTCCCTTTGTCTGTAATGGAAGCCCTAAAAGAAGACAAAATTGTGGCTATAAGAAGATTTTATATCTCGCTAAACAAGCTCAAAAACAATACGAACAAACTCTTGCAGAAGGAATTTGTGAACAGAGCCAGATTAGTAAAATTGAGAGAGGGCATTTCATTCCCTCCGCAGACCTTTTGTTCAAACTCTCACAACGACTTGAAGTACCATTAGATTATTTTTTTAATGAACAAATTGAAATTAAATCTAACCTCTCTAATTTCAAGCAATTGTCTGCTCGACTATTAGATGACAGAAATTATGACGATTTGGAATATCTTTATAAAATAGAGGTTGAGCGAAGCACCTTTCTAACACTAGAAGACCGAACTTACCTTGAATGGATTAAAGCTATTATTGACTTCTATCAATATGACAGTAAGTATGAGGCTATTTCTTCATTGGAAAATATATTATTAAAAGTCTCCTCAAATACTCTGATTTATTTAAAGGTATTGAATACTCTATCTAATTTCTATTCCTTAGTGGGTCGTGAACAAGAATATGAGGCAAACTACTCTCATTTAATAGAGTTATATCAGACAAAAAATTTTGAGCATCAAGAGTTTTTATTTGGCTACATCAGAGTTCGTTACAATTACGCTCACTACCTAGTGTCAAAGGAAAAATATAGCGAAGCCATTCAAGAAGCTCTTGAGACGATTGAATTCTGTAAACAAAGACAGACAAGCTACCAACTGGCTCCTCTACTTATTCTTGTAGGAAATGCTGGAGGCAAATTTCTAGACAAAGAACAAGTCAAAAATTATTATATAGAAGCAAGAGAGTTATGTAAGATTTATAACAATCCTTTAATGTTGATGAAGATAGAAAATTATTTGAAAGAATTGGATACTGTTTAGTTAATCTTGACATTATAGTTTTTCTGAAACGTTAAATAACCTATAAGGCTGATAGTGAAATTAATACTATCAGCCTTATTTCAAATTTATATTCTTCGAAAATCTCTTCAAACCACGTCATTTCTATCTCCAACCTAAGAACAGCATTTTGAGCAACCTACAGCTAGCTTCTTCCTAGTTTGCTCTTTGAGTTTGATTGAGTATAAGTTTAAGACTTTTCAGATTATAGCACAGCCTTGTCATAATTGAAAGAAAAAATTTAAACTAAGGATTGAGTTTATTTGCATCATCAACTATGAGTTTAAATATAGAGAAATGTAATAAAAAACTAAACAAATTGATTAGGAAACTCAAACTAAGTTCCAACAATGCTTTAGGAACTACAGTCTACTACTTTATATTCAGCTCACTATAATTTTCAAGTAAATTCTTATGATAGCTACCTTGTTAGGATGCTCTTATTTTTTATCAGACAAAACAAAAGGATTAAGGGAGTAGATTTCCTTAATCCGAGAGTTCTTATTCTTGACGTTGTCCGAAATCTGCAATCATCTGCTCCATTTCTTGTCGACTCGGAGTGGTCAGCATATACAGGTAATCCCCTTGAAGTTCCGCAAAGGCCGCTGGCATAATTTTTTTAACCTTGAACTGCTGGCTGTATTTGGCAAGCAAGTCCTCCTCAGAATAGACATAGTGGGCATTTGCACGGCGAGAAGTAGCCAAACAATACTGAGCTTCAAAATCTGACGCTGGGAACTCTTCACCTGCGACAATAGCTGCGTAGCCACGATAGAGGTCCAAGGAATGGGCAAAGTTATAAACATCAATGGTGAAACCACCTGCAGGGCGGTTATTGTACTCGATGGCAATATAATCATCCCCTTCACGGAAGAACTCGATATGGAAGAAACGTTCTCTCATTCCAAATTCTTTGACAATTGCCTCACCATATTTACGTAATTTAGGATCCATATCCTTGAGAACGTAATAAGAATTGTCCATCTTATAAATCATGAGATCAAGCGGTGTATAGGCGTAGTCAAAAGTTGTTGAAAAGACAATCTTTCCATCCTTGTCCACAAGCCCGTCAAAGGTACAAATTTCGCTAGAAGTAACAAATTTCTCAAAGAAATAAATAGTTGAATGATCCCACTCAGTCTTGAAGTGATTGATATCGTCCTCTGTTTCAAGCTTAAAGGTCGCAGCTGCTCCCACTCCATTATCTGGCTTGGCAATCATAGGAAGACCGATTTCTTTCACAGCTTGATCCACATCTGCTTCCGTCTTGATGACAGCTCCAGGTACCACAGGGACACCTGCTTTTTTGAAAAGCTTCTTCATTTCAGACTTAAATTTCGTCTTTTTGAGATCCTCTGGTTTGGCACCAAAGACATTGAATTGTTCTCTGAGTGTTGCATCCAGCTCAAGCCAGTATTCATTGTGGGACTCAATACGGTCAATCGGGCCATGTTTATAAAAGAGAAAAGCAACTGCACGTTTGACTTCATCTATGTTCTCAAGGTTATCTACACGGAAATACTCGGTCAGGCTATTGCGTAAAGGTTCATCCAATTGCTCGTAAGGTTCCTGACCAATTCCCAAGACGGTAATGCCTTTATTGGCTAGCTCAATGGTAAACTGTTGAAAGTTTTGTGGATAGTAGGGAGAAATAACAAGGTAATTCATAGGTAACTCCTTTTATAAATAGAAATTGCCGAGGAAATAAGGCATTTGTTTGCGCCACCATTCCCAGTCGTGGGCGACATCATGTCCCCATTCAGCAAACCAGGCTGGAATTTGTTTCTGGTCAAAGGCTTCTTTGAGCTTGTAGAAAGATGGTAAACCGTCTTGTTCCCAGGCTCCAAGACCCGTACACAGCACAATCTCTGCCTGACGGTAACGGTCAATAAACCAGCCGTCATTCTGGTTCCAGATATAATCTACTGGCGAGTTTTGGTAAATGGCATCATCGTTGTAGTAATCACCGACAAAGAAACGTGCGTCATAAACACCGCTAAGAGCAATCACCTTGGTAAAGACATCTGGATGCTGGAGGAAGAAATTGACCGCATGGTAGGCGCCCATGGAGCAGCCTGTCGTCATCATTCCATCAAACCAACCTGTCTTATGCTTGATAAAAGGAACAGCTTCCTCAATCACGTAGCGTTCGTAGGCACGGTGCATCTCTGCTTGATCATGACTATTTTTCCATGTTGCTAGCCAACTCTCACTATCAACACTTGAAAGGGTAAAGAACTGGACACGGCCTTCCTCAATAAAAGAAGTACAGGCATCAATCATGCCAAAGTCATAGTATTCATTGTGACTACCACCTGATGAAGCAAAGACCACAACTGGAATCCCAGCATGTCCATAACGATTAAGGTACATTTCACGGTTGAGGTTGCCACTCCAGTGGCTAAGGTTTTCAATATGCATTGGCTTTCTCCTTTTCTAACTTACCATTTCTCTGCAAAAAAACGGAGACAATCTGGTAAATTTTCCGACCAAGGGATTTCACTATGGATGGCACCAGACTGAACTTTCAAAACAAGATTATCCAGATGAACTCCCCCTGCTATCAAATCATGGTAATACCGAAGAGACGAATCGATATAGGCTTGTTTGATATTACCAGCCATCAGGGTCTTGTCCGTATCATCTGCTTCTTCTGTTCCTACATAGATAAAGATACGCTGGTCAGGCGATAGTTTCTTGCGCTCGATGTAGCGATTAAAGGCTTCTTGATGGAGCCAGTTAGCAGATGAAAAGACTCCTAGACAACCAATTTGATCTTGGTATTCCAAACCGATAAACTGGGTAATATTCCCTCCTAATGAGGAACCAATCATGGCTGTATGCTGTCGGTCTGCTTTTGTACGATAGGTTTCATCGATAAAGGGCTTGACCACTTCCATGACAAACTCGGCATACTCCACACCCTTACCGCCAAACTGCTGCCCTGGGATAGGAGATTCTTGGAACTTCCATGCCGCATACTCATTCATCCGCCCCATTCCATCATTGTCAATGGCTACGACAATCATGCGACTGATATCAGGATTACGCTTAATAGCTGGGATAATCTTCCATGAATGACCAATGAAAGACTCCTTGCTATAAAAGACATTTTGCCCGTCATGAAAGTAAACAACAGGATAGGAACAATCTGTGTCTTTCTCGTAATTTTTAGGCAGAAGAACACGTACACGGCGTTCCTTACCTGTATAAGGAACCTTGAGTTTGTGTTCTTTCATTTTTAAATAAAAGTAGGATTGATTCATTGTCAGAAAACTCTCTATATTCAAAATTTTATTTTATTATATCACAATTATAGAAAAAAAGTTAGTTTTTCTTCCATTTTTGGATTAAAAACTAACTTTTTTTACTTATTTTCTCAATTCTTATGGATTTTCTAATCAGAGAATGTCTTCAATCAACTCATCCACAGCATCTTTTTCGGCTTGAGGTGTGATTTCGGTGATCATAATTCCTGCAACTGCTCGCTCAACTAAACCTTCAACATCCATGCGAGCTTCATACTGCTCTGCATTCTTAATCTTAGGATTTGTTTTTGGACGATCTGGTGCAAAAATCGTGCAACAATCTTCAAAAGGCTGGATAGAAATTTCAAAGGTGTCAATTTCCTGAGCAATATCAATGATTTCCAACTTATCCATAGTAACCACGGGACGAATGATTGGAGTGTTGGTAACGGCATTGATAGCCTGCATGCTTTCAAGAGTCTGGCTGGCTACTTGACCAAGACTTTCCCCATTGATGATAATCAAACCCTTTCGTGCCTCACGAATACGGTCAGTAATCCGCATCATAAAGCGACGAGTTAGAGTCATCAAGTAAGCTTCTGG
This sequence comes from Streptococcus sp. LQJ-218, assembly GCF_003428885.1. Classification (GTDB taxonomy): domain Bacteria; phylum Bacillota; class Bacilli; order Lactobacillales; family Streptococcaceae; genus Streptococcus. The sequence goes on along the minus strand of NZ_QQRU01000004.1, from coordinate 49,580 downwards.
CGCTATAGCCTTGATTTCCTCTTGAATCTCTGTAAAAGGAACTTCGATAAACTGGATATTGCCACCAAACTTGGTTAATTTACGAGTCAAATCTTGGGCTTTTTTAAGGGCTCCAGGACTCGTGTAAGGTGGACTGGCAAAGTGAACGGCTTCGATATCCACTCCACGTTTAAGAGCTAGATAACCTGCTACAGGTGAGTCAATCCCTCCTGACAACATAAGCATCCCTTTACCTGAAGTTCCAACTGGCAAACCACCTGCTCCACGAATGGTTTCATAGGAAAGATAAGCAGCTTCCTCACGAATCTCCACTTGAAGAGTGATATCAGGATTTTTCATCTGGGCTTGAATAGTAGGAATGACGTCGAAAACAGCACCACCAAGGGCTTGGTTAAGTTCACGACTATCCAATTCAAAGCTATGGTCGCTTCGTCTACTAGAGATTTTAAAGGTCATGCCTTCCTTGTAGATATCCTGCATAATCTCTTGGACAGTAGCCTTAAGCGTCGCAACAGATTTTTCAACCTTATAGGCAGGAGAAAAGGTTTGAATTCCAAAAACTTGTTTGAGCGATTCTGCTACTGCTATGTAATCCGCTCCATTGAGGTAAACATGGGCACGGTCGCGATCTGCCGTTACCTTAACTTGGGGGTAGATAGACAAAATGTCTGAAATATTATTGCGAAGTTTATTGATAAAACGCATACGGTTTTTACCCTTGGTTGATAACTCACCGTAACGAATCATAATTTCTGAATACTGCATGAATGCTCCTATCTTACTTTCCTAGTTTGATTGTAAATTAATTTTAACTTGGTCAAAAATTGCTCGACTTGACTCATGTCATTTTCTAAGTCTAGACTGAGGCGTACTGCTGACTGGGCCTTATCTTTTTCAATTCCCATGGCAATCAGGGTTCCTGCAGGTTTTCCAACCTTGGACGAGCAAGCTGACGTTGTAGAAATGAAAATATCATAGTCTTCAAAAGCGTGAACGATGACTTCCCCACGAACACCCTTGATTCCAAAAGTCAGGATATGAGGTGCAAAGTCTTCCTCACCTGAGAAAACAAAAATATCTGGATAATCAAGAAGAGCCTGACGAATCACTACCTTCATTTGGCCAGTCTTGCTAGTAAAGATATCTAGCTTTTCCATAGATAAACGGAGAGCCTTGGCTGTTGCTGCAATTCCTGCCACATTTTCAGTTGTCGAACGGTAATCACGTTCCTGACCACCACCAGTCAACAGAGGCGTAATCTTCTTACCAGTCTTGATATAGATAAATCCAACACCTCGAACTCCGTGGAATTTATGACTAGAGAAGGTCGCAAAATCTACTCGGTCAGTCAAATACTTTTCAGTCGGAATCTTAGCAAGTGCCTGAACCGCATCAACATGGAAGGAAATAGTCGGCTTGTCTGCCAACAGTTCTGAAATAGCCTTAATAGGCTGAACAGAACCAATTTCATTGTTCACAGCCATGATGGAAACGAGGGTCGTATCTGGTCGTATCAAATCAGCTAGCGCCTCAACATCCACAAATCCATTCTCATTAACTGGAGCAAAATCCACTTCAAAACCTTGAGATTTCAACCAGAGGGCTGACTCTTTGACTGCCGGATGTTCAATGGCTGATACGATGATGTGCTTACCAAACTGGGCTTTTTCAAAGGCCACACCCTTGATAACCCAGTTATCCCCTTCTGTTCCACCAGATGTAAAGAAGATTTCATCGCTTTTCTTACCGATTAAATCTGCAATCTGTTGTCGAGAAGCATCTAATATTCGTGTTGCCTGGTCTCCCAAACGATGGAGACTAGATGGATTTCCTAAAATTTTTGAAGCGACCTGCATATAAGTTTCAAGTACTTCAGGATAGGGCTTGGTCGTCGCCGAATTATCAAAGTAAATCATGTTTTCTCACGCTTTCTAAAATCACTCCTTCTATTGTATCATGAAACGGAGCTTGCGACAAGAAAGGGCAATGTTTGCATTAATCTGAATAACATAAAATGCTCTTGATACCATCATCAAGAGCATTCTTATTCATTCTATCTAACTTTGATTATTTCTGTTAAAAATCTAAAGAAAAGTAATTTTGTCCGCCCCAGAGATTAACCGCTCCCCAAGGCGAATTTACTCCTACACCTATATGGACTGTACCATTTGCGCGTTGACCATATGGAATCGAACTTTTCCAAGTGGAACGATTACTTATCGTATTAGGAAACCAAGCCCAGTCAGTGAAATACATATTTGACACACTGCCACTATAAGTATCAGAATAGCCAGAAGCATTAAAAGTCACATTAAGAACATTCAAGCCTACCAAGCTATAACCGTCTAAAGAACTGTACTTACTTACATAATCTGCATGTACTTGACTTAAAAATGTTAACCATGGGATAGCAAACACTACCACTATTATTTTCTTCATTATCTTATGTTTCATGATATCACCTCATCCATTCTTTCGGATAGTATCGACAACTGTTTGCCTACAAGTTGTGTATATAGGTAGTAAGCCACTTATTATCAGTACTGAGACTGATAATCCAATTAAGGTGAAAACGGAAGTTAGATAGAATTTAAAAACATCTGAAATTTCCAATTTAAGCACTTGCATTGCTAAAATGGAAAGAATGACGAGTAAACAACTTGCTAATATCGAAATCGTTTTACCATAACCAATTAATTCTTTTAAGAAAAGCCAAACAATATTTTGAGTACTGTATCCCAAAGATTTTAAAATCCCTACTTCAGAGCGTCGAGGACGATTGAGCAAAAAGAAAACAAAGGACAATACTGCGATGACAAGGATGAGTAAGACTAGGGATAGCAACATTAAAAATTGCCTGATATAGGTGAGTCCTTTATTAAATTCTTCGTAGTTTTCATATGATGATAAAATAGTAATTTGTGAAGAGATTGCTCTTATTCTACTCAATTCTTCAGGAATAGCACCGCTATCCTTTAGCAACACATGAATCGCACTCGGCATCCATGATTTCAAAGGAAAACCATCTAAAGCCATCTTCGTCATGGGATGCTGTTGAATTGCTTCATTTTGCAATTCTTCCATTTCAGCAATATTCATAAATAGGGTGTTTCCATAAGGGGAATATTCAAATGGATAACTTTTTTTAACAATCCCTAAAACAGGATATGTTTTATCCACTTTGACAAATAAATCGCCATCTCCTTTCAATATATTCCCCTCTTTCTCTATACTTGATTCATATAAAGAAATTGGAATATAAAAAGTCAGTGTCACGGTAGTTCCCGAAACTATATTCGGTAATTTTTCATCTGAAATGAATTGCTCAGATAGATAAATCCCCTTTTCATTGCTCCTATCAAAATACTCTATCTGCCTCTGTGTTGTATTTGTCTGATACAAGGGTTGAATTGAAAAATTTCTTGTCAAGCTTCTGGTCTGACCATCAATAGTCAAAGTTGGCTGAAAGTTCTTTTGAAGTTGTGAATAGTCTTTTGAATTATCAAACGTCATACCCAAAGAGAGAAACTCCATATAAGGCTTGACGCTTTGAATATTCTGACTTGTGCTAATTGAGGTGATTTCCTCCTTATCAAAACTGAGAAAATCATCCAACACTTTTGTAGTTTGTAAATGAAGCGAATCATTAATCACCAAGAAGCCATTTTCGAGTGAGTTGTTCACCAGTTGGTGATACTTATCTGCAAATAAGGACTGAAAGTTAATAGAGCTTACTGCTATAGCAACTACAAGAGCGATAAAAAACGCTAATAATCTAGGTAAAAAAGGCCTTCTATGTTTCAAAACGGATAGCTTCGTATGAGAAGACAACAAACAGGAGGACCACTTCTTAGAATCCTTTATCCCTTCATCAGAATTCAAAATAAGACAATTCCCAACTAATTTATGGTCTTTAAAATGAAGCTGAACATCTCCTCTTGCAATCATCGCCTCATCATGCGAAACAATTAATACAATTTTATGATATTTGTGAGCTAAATCAATTAACAAGGCGGAGACTTTTTCTCTATTTTCTTTATCCAAGGAACTTGTTGGTTCATCAGCTAAGATGAGAGTCTTTTCTGTAACTAAGGCTCTTGCGATTGCCACTCGTTGCTCTTCACCACCGGATAAATCTTCTGGGTAAGCGTGCTTTAAAGAAGAAATCTCTAAATCCGCCAATACTGTGTCAATTTTACTTTCTATTTCATCAGGATTCAAGCCATAAAAGTTTAAAGTCAGTTTTAAATTTTCAAATACGGTCAAATCATTTATTAGATTTTGACCCTGAAATACAAAGGCTACTTCTTCAGCTATAAAGGCAGAGACTGATTTCTTATTTTCGGTATCAATCTCTTTTCCATCAAAGAAATAAGAAACACTAGGGTCCGTAGCAGAGATTAAGCCAATTTTATTTAGTAAAGAAGACTTTCCTACGCCTGACTTCCCATATATTGTATATACTTTTCCCCTTTCAAATATCAAATCTGTTGGCTCTAGCAACCGCCTGCCTGCAAAAGAGAGGCTCAAATTTCTAATTTCGAACATATAACACCCTCCTTTTTTGAAACCGCTTTCTCAATTTTATTTTATCATAAGTCATATTTTATTTCAACTAATTACTGAAGTTCGTGTAGAAAAATCTCCTCTTTTTTTAAGATTTTTTTAAAGAAATGCGGTATAATAAATTTTAATTAAAGGAGAGAATGTATGTCTAATTATCGTAGAACTTCAAAACCAAAAACAGAACACATCAAAAAGGGATTTACTGTCTTTCAAAAAACGATTGCTACCATCGGTAGTATCCTTGGCCTAATAACCGCTAGTATTACCATCATGAACGCCATGGATAATAACAAAAACAACAAAAAAGAACCGACTACAAGTCAAACGACAACCATTGTCAAAGAAATTCAAAAGGAATCCCCTCAGGACAATACTAGTCCCAATAAAGAAAACAACACTTCACAAGAAAAAACACAGCAAGAAGAAACACCAAAATCTAGTGTTAAGGAAGAGAAAAAAGAAGAGCAGAAAGCATCAACTCAGGATTCTTCTACTCCTACTCCAAGTAAACCTTCTACTGAAAATGAAAAACAGTCCAATCCTCCAACTTCAGAAAATACAACTAATCAATAATCACTAAAATAGCCTCCTTCCAAACTTGGAAAGAAGCTATTTTTTATTGTTGCAATACTTTTCTTGGTTTGGTACCCTCAGCTGGACCAATGACACCTGCCATCTCAAGCTCTTCCATGAGACGGGTCGCACGGTTAAAGCCAACTGATAAACGACGCTGAATCATAGATGCGCTGGCTTTCTGAGTTTCGATTACCAAAGCCTTGGCTTCTTCAAAGAGCGGATCACCACCAGCATTACCATCTGAAATTTCTCCTTCATTTTCAGAAACTTCTCCCGGATCAAAACTCTCATCGTAGTCTGCATCTGCCTGAGCCTTGATGAAGTTTACAATGCGTTCAACATCATCATCCGAGATAAAAGAGCCTTGGAGACGAACTGGATGATTTTCATCAATCGGTTTAAAGAGCATGTCCCCTCGACCAAGCAGTTTTTCTGCTCCATTTTCATCCAAAATCGTACGGGAGTCTGTCCCTGATGAAACCGCAAACGCCACACGTGATGGGACATTGGCCTTGATTAGACCAGAAATGACATCAACCGATGGACGCTGGGTTGCAAGAATCATGTGGATACCTGCAGCACGCGCCTTCTGTCCCAGACGGATGATGGCATCTTCTACTTCTTTGCTGGCCACCATCATGAGGTCAGCCAACTCATCCACAATCACGACAATGAGCGGTAGGGGAACCTGCTTGTATTCAGATTGGGCATTGAACTCTTCTACCTTGGCATTAAAACCTGCAATATTCCGAACTCCCACCTTGGCAAAGAGTTCATAACGGTTTTCCATTTCATCCACAACCTTTTGTAGGGCTTTGCTGGCCTTACGTGGATTGGTTACAACTGGAATCAAGAGGTGGGGAATATCATTGTAAACAGATAACTCAACCATCTTGGGGTCAACCATCATAAATTTAACTTGGTCGGGTCTTGCCTTCATTAGGATGCTAGCGATAATGCCGTTAACAGCTACTGACTTCCCTGAGCCCGTTGAACCTGCAACTAGCAAGTGGGGCATTTTGGAAAGGTCAAATGTTCTTGCGGTGCCATTAACCGCCTTTCCTAAAGGAATTTCCAAGAGATTTTCTGCTTTCGTTTGAGATTGTTCCCATAGTTCGCGGAAAGAAACTGTCGCAATCTCAGAGTTGGGTACTTCGATACCGACCAGGGATTTCCCAGGGATTGGTGCTTCAATCCGGACATCCTTAGCAGCCAAGGCTAGAGCTAGGTCATCTGCGAGATTGGAAATGCGGTTGACCCTTACACCTACTGCTGGTTTGACTTCATACTTGGTCACTGATGGCCCAATTTCGGCCCTTTCAACCGTTACCTTGATACCAAAGCTAGAAAAGGTTTCTTCTAGGATTTTGATGTTTTCTCGAACGATTTTCTTCTCTTTTGACTGATCTTTTGGTTTATCTGGGGCAAAGAGTTGTAAACTTGGAAGTTTATATTCAAGGGCTTCCTTGGCTGAAAAATCGACCTGAACATCTTCGTCATCAGAGCCATCTTCCTGCTCAGGGAATTCAAGTTCAGCTTGAGGCAGGATGATTTCTGGTTCCACCCACTCTTCTTCTGGAACAGGAGGAACGTCAAGAACAACATCATCAGTCAGAATTTCACCCGTTTCCATATCGACAGGAGGCATATCAAGTAAAGCTTTTTCCGCCTTTTCTTGTTCTAATCTAGCCTCTTGCTCAGCCTTTTGGCGAGCTTTTTCTTCTTGTTTGATAAAGCGTTCCTCTTTTCGACGCTCATGCCCTTCCCGCCATTTGGCAAAGCCTCTACTGAAAAATTCAGCAATATCGTAAACAGACCAAGGACTGACTAGGAGAGCACCTACTAAAATCAAGATAGAACCAATAAAGTAAGTACCGATATTGGAAAAGAGAAAGGCGATTGGCATATAAAGAGCGACCCCAATCAAGCCCCCTCCAGCAAAACTGGTCGTTCGAAAACCAGTCAAATCCGTCACAACCTGAGCCATGGTTCCTTTTAGAACGGACTTGTCCAAGCCATATTTCCAAACCAAGTAGGCCTCAAAAATCAAGAGCAAGCCCGCAAATATGGTGAAAAAACCAGATAGGAGGCCTTCCTGTTTTCGGATCCACTTAAAAAAGAAGAGGTAGAGCAGGATACCAAATATTGCTAGATAAGCTAGGCTGCCCACCAACAAACGAATTAAGTTGTAAAGGGTTATACCTGCAGCCCCTAATTTAAAAGCTGCGAAAATCAATAAAATCGCGATTCCCAACGAAATCAACATTCGTTGAATTGCTTCTTTTCTTTCGAGTTCTGCTTTAGACGGTCTCCGTCTTGTTTTACTTGTATTCTTGTTTGCCATTCTTCTATTATACCATATTTCACAGGCATTTCGGAAAGAGAAAAAGACTGCACCAAACGGTACAATCTTTTCATTTTTCTATTCTTTATGCTTTGGGTTTACGTAGGTAACCATAGACTACACCACTTACGATTGCTCCTACCAAGACAGAAACGAGATAAAGAAGAGCATTTGAAGTAAGGGCGATAACGAAGATTCCTCCGTGTGGCGCCATGAGTTTGATACCAGTAAGACCAACGAGTCCACCTGCTACTGCTGAACCAAGGATGAAGCTTGGGATCGCACGAGCTGGGTCTGCTGCACCAAATGGAATCGCTCCCTCAGTGATAAAGGACAAGCCCATGATAATGTTTGTCAAACCAGAGTTGCGCTCTTCCTTAGTAAATTTATCTTTGAAAAGAAGAGTTGCGACAAAGATTGCAAGTGGTGGCACCATCCCTCCAGCCATAACTGCTGCCATGGCTACAGAACCACCTGAAGAAACAGTTGCTGCAAGTGTACCTGTACCAAAGACATAAGCTGCTTTGTTAACTGGTCCACCCATATCGACAGCCATCATTCCACCAAGGACGATACCAAGAAGGACAGCTGAACCTCCTCCAAGACCGCCTAGGAAGTCATTCATAGCTGTGTTGATTGCTGCCATTGGGATATTCACAGCTAGCATAACAAATCCAGTCAAGATTGTTCCAAGAAGTGGCAAGAGAAGGATTGATTTTGCACCTTCAAGTGAGCGTGGAACTTTAACGTATTTCTTGATGGCAAGAACTAAAGCACCTGCGATAAATCCACCAACAAGGGCACCTAGGAAACCAGATGAGACACCTGCAAGAGTTGAAGTTGCTTCACCACCAGCGGTATAAGGGATTTTACCAAAGGCAAAACCTTCTTTGGCAATAGCTCCAGCTACGAAACCTGCTACCAAACCTGGTTTTTCAGCGATAGAGTAGGCAACATAACCTGCAAAGACTGGAAGCATCAAGCCAAAGGCTGCACCACCGATTTTCATGAACATAGAAGCTAGCTCATGGTAAGAACCAAGATTTCCCAGGCTATCATTTGGCACACCCATAGCACCGTCAATCAAGAAAGCAAGGGCAATCATGATACCACCACCGATAACGAATGGCAACATTTGAGATACACCACTCATCAAGTGTTTGTAGAAGGCACCACCAAGGCTTTGTTTTTCGTTGCTTGCTGTTGCAGCTTTTGCACCATTAGCGGCACGGTAGACTTCCGCTTCTCCTGAAAGAGCCAAGTTAATCAACTCTTCTGTTTTACGGATCCCGTCAGCAACCGGACGATTGATCAATGGTTTGCCATCGAAACGATCCATCTCAACCGCCTTGTCTGCAGCGATGATAACAGCTTTGGCCTTACGGATGTCTTCAGCACTTAGTTGGTTACCAACACCGCTGGCACCATTGGTTTCAACCTTGATACCAACACCCATTTCCGCAGCCACTTTTTGAAGAGCTTCTTGGGCCATGTATGTGTGAGCAATTCCTGTTGTACAAGCTGTAACTGCTACGATAAAGTCAGCAGAGTCATTAGCAGGGGCTTGAACAGTGTCCTCAGTTTTTTCTGAAGCTTGGTCAAAGAGTTCAATGACTTGGTCAGCTGATGTTGCTTGACGAAGCTTGTCAGCAAAACCGTCTTTCATCAAGTATTGAGACAATTCTGCCAAGGCAGCCAAGTGAGTATCATTGGCACCTTCTGGAGCCGCAATCATAAAGAAGAGGTCACTTGCTTGTCCATCCAAACTCTCATAGTCAACACCCTTATTTGACTTGGCAAAGAGAACTGTCGCTTCTTTTACAGCCGCATTTTTGCTGTGAGGCATTGCGATACCGTCACCCAAACCTGTAGAAGTCAAAGCTTCACGCGCCAAAATGCCTTCTTTGAAGGTTTCAAAATCTGTCACATAACCATGCTCTACTAGGCTTCGAATCATTTCTTCGATAGCTGCTGTTTTTTCAGTTGCTTGCAAATCAAGCAACATGACATCTTTTCTCAATAGGTCTTGAATTTTCATCGTTTTTCTACCTCAACTTTTTCATATGTTTCTTTAATAAATTCAACCGTTGCCAAGTCATCCGAGAATGTCGTTGCTGTTCCACAAGCTACTCCCCATTTGAAGGCTTCTACTGCGTCTTTTGATTTGACAAATTCACCAGTAAATCCAGCAACCATAGAGTCACCAGCCCCAACTGAATTTTTAACTGTTCCCTTGATTGGTCTAGCAAAGTAAGCTCCCTCTGATGTGACAAGAAGGGCACCGTCCCCAGCCATGGAAATAATGACGTTTTGAGCACCTTTAGCCAGCAATTCTCGAGCGTATTTCTCTATTTCATCAAGGCTTTCAAGCTTGACTCCAAAGATAGCTCCAAGTTCATGATTATTTGGTTTGACCAAAAGAGGTTGATAGTCCAAACTATCAATCAAGGTCTGACCTTCAAAGTCACAGACTACTTGCGCACCAGTCTGACGGGTCAAGGCAATCAAATCCTTGTAGATAACATTTCCTAGGTTTTTAGCACTCGAACCCGCAAATACAACCGTGTCTTCTGCAGTCAAACTAGACAAAATAGCTTTCAATTCTTCTAACTGGGCTGGTTCGACATTTGGACCCGTTCCGTTGATTTCTGTTTCTTGGTCCGCTTTAATCTTGACATTGATGCGAGTATCTTCTGCCACTTGGACAAAACGTGTCTCGATTTCTTCATCAGCCAACGTATCTGTGATAAATTTTCCAGTAAAGCCTCCGATGAAACCTGTCGCTGTATTTGGAATATCCAAACGCTTCAAGACACGGCTAACATTGATACCTTTACCACCAGCAAACTTATCATCACTATCCATACGATTGACACTACCAACTTCCACTTTGTCCAAACGGACAATGTAGTCTATAGATGGATTAAGTGTGACTGTATAAATCATACTTCTATTACCTCCGTTTTCTCCTTAATAGCCTGCAAGAGCTCATGCCCTTGACTTGTGATAACAATAGCTCGTTTGAGTGGTGCTACCTTGGCAAAGCAAGTTTGTCCAATTTTAGACGAATCGACCAAAACATAGGTCTGTTTGGCATTTTCTAAAATAGCACGCTTCACAGCTCCCTCCTCCATATCCGGAGTCGTATAATAGCCATCATCCACACCATTCATCCCGATAAAGGCACGGTCAAAGTGTAATTGGTTAATCTGGTTAAGAGCAACGCCCCCGATGCTGGCATCTGTCGCCATCTTGACACTTCCTCCAACCATGACCGTTGGAATCTGCTTTTCAACCAACTGAGCAGCATGGTGAATCGAATTGGTCACGACTGTAACATTCTTATTGACCAATTCATGAATCAAAAAAGCCGTTGTTGTTCCAGCATCGATAAAGATGACATCTTGTTCCTTGATGAGGGAGGCTGCTTTCTGTGCTAGCAACTTCTTCTCTTGAAGGTTTTTGACAGATTTTTCTTGAATGGTTTCTTCTTCCTGCAAGGAGTGGGGTAGTTCTGCTCCACCATGCACACGGCGAAGCTTGTTTTCTGATTCCAACTCATCCAAGTCTCTTCGAACCGTTGATTCTGAGGTTTCTAGCAAACTAACTAATTTTTCTAGAGAAACTACATGATGTTGATGTAACTCCTCTAAAATCAGTTGTTTACGCTCTATTTTTAACACTGAATCACCTCCTGTTATCGTTTACACTATTCATTCTATCACACTTTCTTTCAAAGTCAAGCACTTTTTATCATTTTCTATCAAATTCTATCATTTTCCTTATTTCCAAAATTTTTATTGCAAGATAAGAGTCTTTATGGTAGACTATTTGAGTAAGCATTGGAAGATTACTCAAGAGGCTTAAGAGGCCGTGTTGGAAACGCGGTAGGCGTGTAACAGCGTGCGTGGGTTCGAATCCCATGTCTTCCGTAAAAAAGAAAAATTATTTCTAGGATCCGACAAATGTTGGATTCTTTTTTATCGCTTTTTTAAAAATAGAGTTTGTTTTAGAGTCTGTTTGTGACTCCTTTCTTGTATCCTTTTTCGCAAAAGAATACCAAGGAATACCAAAGACAAAAATAAAAAACGTTGATTTAACAACGTTTTACCAAGGAATGCAAAAGAATGCAAAGGAATAATGGAGCCGGTGGGAGTCGAACCCACGTCCAAACACCTGCCAACATATTTGTCTACAACCATAGGTTATGTATTATTTTAACAGCCCCTCGACACATAACTCAAGCCTAGAAACTGCGAGTCTATTAATCTCTTATCAAGCCGCTAGACAAGGCTTAATCGTATCTCGCTAATAATAAGACCTGTCATTGAACACGAGCAATCCAAATCGGGTCACGCCTGCTGGTTTTTAGGCAGCTAGAGCGTAGGAAGTGTTATTTTTTGCAGTTATATTTAACTGAGCGTTTACGTCGCCACACGAGTCGCAAAATATGCCTCATAATGCCTGTCGAATCCGTAACGACCCCAAAAGACAATAAAACCATTATACCTTATCTAACTCAAAAATGCAAAAAGGAAGGCAATGAACTAGAAAAGATAGTCTTTCAAGGCTTTTGTCAAAGCCTGATAACCAGCAACACTGAGATGCAGTCCATCAGTTGTATAATCTTTTTTGAGTTGGCCTGCCTGATCTTTCAAACTATCAAAAACTGGCACAAATTCTACCTGCATGTAAGCAGAAGCAAGATCTTGATAGGCTTGATTCCAATTCTGAATTTTTTCATTCGTGCGGATATAAACTGTCTGCTTGTACTCCTCGCCCTCATTGACCGGCAAAATCGAAAGCAATTTAATCTCTGTCAGTGGATAATCACGAGCAATGGATTGAATGATCGATTCGAGATTATTGAGAGCATCATTCAAAGGCACATCTTTTCCAATATCATTCGTCCCAATCAAAAGGACAATTTTATCTACTGCTCCACCGTACAGATGTGCATCTAGATTTTCTACTAACAGTCCTGTCTGATAGCCACGAATGCCTCGATTGACAATTGTCTTTGAAGTCCCAAATAATTCCTGCAGAGGATAATATTCGACAATGGAGTCCCCAATAAAAAGAATGTCGGGCTCTAGAACAGAAACCTGATTTAAGTGACGATACTTGGTTTGGATTTTTTCTTGTTCCTCTAGGAGCCAATTTTCTAATAACTGTACTGCCACTTCATTCTCCTTTTTCTAACCAGTTTTCCAAGACTTGATATACTCCTCCTTGGCTGTTGGCTGGCGCCAGAGCACTCGCCACAGCTTTGGCTTTATCATCAGCATTTTCCATCGCATAGGCAATTCCAGCCATTTCAAGCATTTCAACATCATTTTCACTGTCACCAAAAGCCATGATTTGTTGGGGCCTCAAGTTCCAACGTTTGAGTAATTCTTCCAAGCCCCATGCTTTATGAATTCCAGCTTGAAGAATATCAATGCAACCATAGCCACTCGATACAGCCCGAACACGGCCATCAAAGAGGTCATTGATTTCTTCCAAAACCGAGCTCAAACGTTCCTCACCAACAACCATACTCATCTTGAGCACCCCACCAAAGAGGTCAGAGGTTAATTTGTCCACAAACTGCATCCGTTGGTAGAATTTTTCAATCATTTCTGGAGTCATAAAGTTTTCAAGGTCTGTAAAAATCGTACCTTCCTTGACGAAACCACCCTTTATCCCTGTTACAACAAACTGGTCCTGACAGGCTCGATCCTCGAAGTGAGCCAAAGCCTTGTCAACAATGGCGTCATCCCACGTCTGAGCCTGAATCAATTCATTGTTTTCAAAAATACGAGCACCGTTAGCAACAACCAGAACCACTCGATCCACCAAGTGCCTCAATAGTTGCCTCATGCGGTGAATTTCATTGCCCGTCGCGATGACAAAACGAATACCCCTTTGATCCAACTGATCTAAAATCTTTTCCAAGCGTGGAAGATCAAGCTGACCTCTAGCATCCAGCAAGGTCCCATCCATATCTGTCGCAATTACTTTAATCGTCATTTACTTTCCTCTGGATTCAAACTAATCCCACTTCAATCCCACATGTTCGTTCATTTCTTTATAGGCTGTATCAATTCGTTCCTTAGTCGCTTCATCTAACTGGTCACGATGACTACCACCCTCGATAAAATCTTCCAAGATATAGGTTTGGTAATGATATAAAGGATAGCCTTCTGGTGAAAAGGTTCCCTTTGGTGTTCGATTGACCCAAGTAGGATGAGCTTTAGCTGTTCCGATAGTTGTTTTTCCATCCTTCTTCTTAATGGTTACGTCCATAAGCACGCCACGTTCAGTCCACTTAGCATTTTCTTCATCTCCCATAGATTCAATCCGTTGATTGGAAATGAAGTTCCCCATTGAATAGATAATGAGTTTCTTATCCCCATCTTTTTCAACAATTTCAGATGGCTCAACTACGTGTGGATGACCCCCAAAGATAATATCCGCTCCCCAATCGATCATCTTGTGATAAAGAGCCTTTTGTTCTTCAGTTGGTTCCAAGCGATACTCCACACCCATCTGAGGCATGATAATGGTGATATCCGCTTCCTTTTCCGCTCGTTCAATTTCAGCCTTCATCTTATCTTCGTTTAAATCTGAAAGATAACGATTATAGTCTTCCTGAGAAATATACTGCTCAATTCCATTGAATCCATAGGAATAGGCCAAAAGAGCAACCTTGATACCATTCACTTCCTTAATGACCAGTGGAGCCTGATCACGTGGTTCATGCGTATAAACTCCGATTGGAGTGATTCCAGCTTTCTCAATAATATCGGCCGTTGAAATAACTCCTTCAATTTGCGAATCCAAAATATGATTATGAGCTAAATCTAGCACATGATAACCTGCATCCTTAATGGCGTCCATAACTTCAGCAGGAGCATTAAAGAGAGGATAACCTGCCAAATAATGATCCTTATTAATGGTTCCTTCAAAGTCACCAATAGCTAAATCTGCTTGCTTAAGCCAAGGTGTCACATACTCAAAATTCTCATGAAAGTCATAGGTGCCGTCTTCTTTTTTAGCTGAAAAGAAAAGTCCATCGTGGTAGAGCAAATCCCCGTGGGCCATAATTCTGGCAGTTTTTTCCTCTTCCTGCTCCTGAGACTTTTGCTTAGTCCCTTCTTGAGAAATGGTATCCTTTTTTTGACTGGTCAAGGGGATTCCTTGGAAGCTTTCAAACAACAAGACCAAGCCCATTGATAAAGCAACAGCCAGCAAGAGTATGGCCACAAATCCCTTATTGCTCCACTTGCGATAACTCCTAAAAAAGTTTACAAAACCCCTCATAAAACGAAAAACTGGTCCACGTTTATGTCTATCTTGTCTTCTTTGCATCTTCATTCTCCCTACTTTCTAATGCAAGCCTTTTCTTTTTATTATATCACAGATAAGTAATTCTTTCACAATTGAATTGAACTTCGTATCTATTTTCTATAAATCCTAAAGTCTGTAATACTTTCAATCCTTGTCATTTTGTGATATCATGTAGAGGTAATGAAAGGAGAGAAAATGTCTGCAATAGAACGTATTACAAAAGCTGCTCACTTAATTGATATGAACGATATTATCCGCGAAGGAAACCCAACTCTACGCGCAGTTGCCGAGGAAGTCACTTTCCCCCTATCTGACCAAGAAATCATCCTAGGTGAAAAGATGATGCAATTCCTCAAACATTCCCAAGATCCTGTCATGGCTGAAAAAATGGGACTCCGAGGTGGTGTTGGACTGGCCGCTCCTCAATTAGATATCTCAAAACGTATTATCGCTGTTTTGGTGCCTAATATTGTCGAAGAAGGTGAAACTCCAGAGGAAGCCTACGACTTACAAGCCATTATGTACAATCCAAAAATCGTCTCTCACTCGGTTCAAGACGCTGCGCTTGGTGAAGGAGAAGGCTGCCTGTCTGTTGACCGTAACGTGCCTGGCTATGTAGTTCGCCATGCCCGAGTTACTGTTGACTACTTTGACAAGGATGGAGAAAAACACCGCATCAAACTTAAAGGCTACAACTCCATCGTTGTTCAGCATGAAATTGACCACATCAACGGTATCATGTTTTACGATCGTATCAATGAAAAAGACCCATTTGCAGTTAAAGATGGTTTACTGATTCTAGAATAAAGAAAATCCCGTTGCAAGACGGGGTTTTGTGTTATAATAGAGGCATGAAAACAAATGATATTGTCTATGGCGTCCACGCCGTTACCGAAGCCCTCCTTGCAAACACAGGAAACAAACTCTACCTCCAAGAAGATCTCCGAGGTAAGAATCTTGAGAAAGTCAAGGAATTAGCTACAGAAAAGAAGGTGTCCATTTCTTGGACTTCAAAAAAATCCCTCTCTGAGATGACTGAAGGTGCTGTTCACCAAGGTTTTGTTCTACGAGTGTCCGAATTTGCCTATAGCGAGCTAGATCACATCCTTACAAAAACACGCCAAGAAGAAAATCCTTTGCTATTGATTCTGGATGGCCTAACTGACCCTCATAACCTAGGTTCTATCTTGCGAACCGCCGATGCAACCAACGTTTCAGGTGTCATCATTCCCAAGCACCGTGCTGTCGGAGTTACTCCTGTCGTTGCCAAAACGGCCACAGGTGCTATTGAGCATGTTCCAATCACTCGAGTGACCAATCTGAGCCAAACTCTAGACAAACTCAAGGATGAAGGCTTCTGGACCTTTGGAACAGATATGAATGGAACTCCTTGCCACAAGTGGAATACAAAAGGGAAAATTGCCCTCATCATCGGAAATGAAGGAAAAGGCATCTCTAGCAACATCAAAAAACAGGTTGATGAGATGATCACTATTCCTATGAATGGACATGTTCAAAGTCTCAATGCCAGTGTTGCTGCAGCCATTCTCATGTACGAAGTTTTTCGAAATAGACTATAAAAAAGTTTCCAGTCATCTGATTGGAAACTTTTTTATGATTATACTCAATCAAAATCAAAGAGCAAACTAGGAAGCTAGCTGTAGACAGCTCAAAACACTGTTTTGAGGGTATAGATAAAACTGACGAAGTCAGCTCAAAACACTGTTTTTGAGGTTGTGGATAGAACTGACGAAGTCAGCTCAATGCACTGCTTTGAGATTGTGGATAGAACTGACGAAGTCAGCTCAATGCACTGCTTTGAGATTGTGGATAGAACTGACGAAGTCAGCTCAATGCACTGCTTTGAGGTTGTAGATAAGACTGACGAAGTCAGTAACATATATACGGCAAAGCAAAGCTGACGTGGTTTGAAGAGATTTTCGAAGTGTATTAACTATGTTCGGTGATAAACTTGTAGGCCTCTTGACCAGCGATCGCTCCATCTCCAACTGCTGTTGTTACTTGGCGAAGGTCTTTCAAGCGAACATCTCCAACTGCAAAGATACCATCAACTGCAGTTTTCATGTGGTTATCTGTCACAATCCAGCCTGCTTGGTCTTGAATATTCAATTCTTTAACAAAGTCACTAAGAGGGTCCAAGCCAACATAGATAAAGACGCCACCGAAGGCTTGTTCTGTCACTTGACCTGTTTTCACATTTTCAAGTACGACAGATTCTACTCGGTTTTCACCCTTGATTTCCTTGACTACAGAATCCCAGATAAAGCTGATTTTCTCATTCGCAAAGGCGCGGTCTTGTAAAACCTTTTGGGCACGAAGTTGGTCACGACGGTGAACAATGGTAACAGTCTTAGCAAAGCGAGTTAAGAAGAGGGCTTCTTCGACAGCTGAATCTCCACCACCGACTACCAACAAATCTTGGTCACGGAAGAAAGCACCATCACACACAGCACAGTAAGAAACACCACGACTGTTCAGTTCTTCTTCTCCAGGCACTCCCAAAGGACGGTGTTTAGAGCCAGTCGCTACGATAACTGTACGTGTTTCATATGTTTGGTCATCTGTCATCACTTTCTTAAAATCACCATGGTCTTCAACATTTTGAACATAGCCATAAATGTGCTCAACACCAAGATTTTCAAGCGGTTCAAACATCTTTTCTGCCAATTCTGGCCCACTAATATTAGCGTATCCTGGGTAATTTTCGATATCCGATGTATTATTCATCTGACCACCTGGCAGACCACCTTCAATCAAACCTACTTTGAGATTGCTTCGAGCGGCATACAAGGCTGCAGTCATCCCTGCAGGTCCAGCTCCGATAATAATAGTATCGTACATATAGTTTCCTTCTTTCTTGTTGTAACTATCTTTATTCTAACTCTTTCTTGTCAATCAAGCAAGGATTATGCCTTGAAAACAAGAATTAAACTCATAACCGCAAAGGATAATACTGGAACAACCAAGATCCCAATCATAATCATATCATAGAGATGGGCTTGGCGAGCTTTAGCTGTCTTATCCACTCCCGACAGGGCTCTCAATCCAATCCAAATCCCTAAAAAAATCAAGACGAGGATGGTGGTCAAGATCAAACTCTCGAAATATAAAGAAAATAGTTGCAGTAGCATGATTTCTCTCATTTCTATCTTTTTTAAAGAGTAAACTCAGCTAGTCCAGCTAACTGAGTTTTCCTTTATCTATTATATCAAATATAAGCTCGTTTGTAACTAGCGAAGAATTCTTTTGTCCGCTCTTCTTTAGGATGGTTGATAATCTCATCCGGTGTTCCAGACTCAATGATTTTCCCCTTATCTAAAAAAAGAATCTTATCAGCCACTTGGGCTACAAAGGATATGTCATGACTGACCAAAATCATGGTTTGACCTGACTTAGCAGCATCTGCAATAGACTTCTCTACTTCGCCGACCAATTCTGGGTCAAGGGCCGAAGTTGGTTCGTCTAAGAGCAAGACATCTGGTTTCATAGCAAGCGCACGCGCTAGGGCAACCCGTTGCTTTTGTCCACCCGATAAATGGCGAGGATAATGGTTTTCACGGTCAGAAAGCCCAACCTTAGCCAACTCTTCCTTGGCAATCTTAGTCGCTTCTTGGTCAGATAATTTCTTGACAACAACCAAGCCTTCTTTCACATTATCAAGTGCTGTGCGGCGTTCAAACAAATTAAACTGTTGAAAAACCATGGAAAGCTTACGGCGTAGAGCAAGGATTTCTTCTTGAGTGATTTTAGAAAAATCAACTGAAAAATCATCAATTTGAATAGAGCCACTATCAGGTGTTTCAAGATAATTGAGACTGCGAAGGAAGGTTGATTTTCCAGCTCCTGAAGAACCAATCAAGGCTACAACTTCCCCTTTTTGAATATCCAAATTCAGATGATCCAAGACTGTCTGTCCTGAAAAGGATTTGCTTAAATTCGAAATCTTAATCATTAACGAAGGTCTCCTTTCACATCTGATTGCACTGTATCTGGTGCAGAAATAGCCATTTTTCTCTCGATGAAACGTCCGAGGCTTTCAATTCCAATATTGACTACCCAATATACAAGGGCAACTGAGATAAAGCGCTCAAAATAACGATAATCAGCTCCACCCAAAATCTGAGCTTGGGCAAAGACTTCCACAACACCCGCACTAAAGGCTAGAGAAGTTCCTTTTGTCAAACCAATTAGGGAATTGATTAAGGTTGGAATCGCCACAACTGCCGCATTTGGAATAATCACTCGTCGATAAACTTGTGCTCGGGTCATACCCAGACTGCGTGCCGCCTCAATCTCACCAGGATTGACTGAGAGGATAGCTGCACGAATGGTTTCACTAGCATAAGCTGCCTCATTAAAGGCAAAGGCGACAATCGCAAAAGCTGCTGCTGGAATCGCATTAATGTTGAGACCAGTACCCCATTGCTGATTGAGGGCTTTTAAAGCCAACGGAATTCCGTAGTAGGTCAACATGAGTTGCACCAAAATCGGTGTCCCTTTTAAGAAACTAACAAAGAAGGCCTGCAAGGGATATAAAATCTTGACACGATTGATTTTTACAATGGCAAAAAGAAGTGCTAAAACCAAGCCAAAAAAGGCACCACCAATGGTCAACATAATCGTTGTTGGAAGTTTTTCGACAATTCTTGGAATTCCATCAAAGACCGAACGCAGGCTAAAAAGCTTGCCATCCGGAATCAATTGCATCAAGTTTTGGTACCAATCTGATGCTAAAATCGTTATAACATTCATAAAAACATCCTCTCCTGATAATGATTCATTCTACCATACTTCTGCCGTCAATGAAATTATTTGCTACGGTTAGGTACAGACTTTGTCTACCTACTAGTTTATCATACTTTGAAACAGGGAGGTTATATATTTTATCTATCAAAGAGATAGATAAAAACTATTTCAATCCCAATTCTTCATAAGCTTTTCGATAACCGATTTGCTTAACAGTTCCATTTTCTACTAAAATCGGCCGTTTTAACAACATACCATCACTTGCTAGCAACTCGGCTGCTTCTTGATTTGACAGACTTCCTACCTTATCTTTTAGCCCTAATTCACGGTATTTGATTCCACTGGTGTTGAAAAATTGCTTTAGTTCGAACCCTGAGGTTTCTAACCAGTTTAAAATGACCTCTTGGCTGGGTGTTTCTTCGACGATGTGAACGGCTTTGTAGTCCATACCGAGTTGGTTTAATTCTTGTTTTGCTTTTTTACAAGTTGAACATTTTGGGTATTCGATAAATTCTAACATATATTTCACTTTCTATTGTTTATCTCTTTAAAATCTGCACCTTCATGCTCCAAGAGCCAAGCTTTCTTTTCCACTCCTGCAGCATAACCTGTCAGACGCTTGCCAGCTCCCAGCACCCGATGACAAGGTACTAAGATAGACCACGGATTGCGTCCTACCGCCCCACCAATTGCTTGAGCAGAATCCACTTGTAGCTCTCGAGCTATTTGTCCATAGGTCACTGTCTGACCATAAGGAATTCCTTGTAAATAGGACCAAACTCGCTTTTCAAAATCCGTTCCAATTGGCGCCAAGGGCAAGTCGGATAAATCCTGAGATTTGCCTTTAAAGTAAGCATCTAAGCAAGCAATAACTGGGGCTAAAATGGGATGATTAACAACTTCTTCTATCGTCTCATCTCCTAGTCCCCTCTCAAAATGCTTCTGCTCCTGCACCCAAATGCCATACAAATGATGGTCATCAGCTACGAGGGAAAGGGAGCCAATTGGCGAAGAATAGAGTGTTTTTACGTACTTCTTTTGCATTATTTCTTCAATTTTTGATAGGCCAATCGTTCGCCATCAACAGGCACTTTACCAACCTGTTTAAATCCAAGCTTTTCAAAAATATGTTGCATAACCTTATTTGCAGCATGGGTATCTGAACGAAAATCTAGATAGTCAAATCCTTCAATCAAGCCCTCTAAGAAGGTTTGAGCAACCCCCTGTCCCTGCACATCTGCAGCCACAGCGATACGGTGAAAAACTAGATACTCTGACTCTCCAGCTTGCCATTCTCCCTCATAAATGGCTTCATAGGCTGCCTCTGGACTCTTTGTCACAGCTGCATAAGCTAGTAATTCTCCCTCTTCCAAGGCTACGTAGGCTTGGCCCGAGATAATATCCTCAATAATAATATCAGCATTTGGATAACCATTTTGCCACTGGTCACTACCAGCATCTGCTAAACATTTTTTAGCATCCTCCATCACCTGCATGATGGCATCTACTTCATTTGGAAAAGCTAAACGAATCTCCATCTTTTCTCCTCATTTCTGACTAGTTTCTCCCATCATAGCATAATTTAAGTCTTTCTACAAGCAGTTAAAACTTGACTTTCTGTTTTTGTTGTTTTATAATCTAGTTATTAAAACTAGATAAAAAGGAGTTAAAAATGAAAGCTACCTTTTCTTACCCAAAATGGTCAGAAATTCCAAACATTGACCTCTATCTGGACCAGGTGTTGCTCTATGTCAATCAGGTCTGCGCCCCTATCTCTCCTGATAAAGACAAGGGCCTAACAGCATCCATGGTCAACAATTATGTCAAACATGGTTACCTACCAAAGCCCGACAAGAAAAAATACCAACGCCAACAGATTGCCCGTCTGATTGCTATCACAACCCTCAAGTCAGTATTTTCTATCCAAGAAATAGCTCAGACACTGAATACGCTCCAAACTCAAGCAAATTCAGACCAACTCTATGATGCTTTTGTGGACTACATGAACCAAGGTATTGACCCAGCTAACCCTATCATCCAAACTAGATGCCAAACTGTTAAACTCTATCATCAAACTCTAGCCTTAATCCATCCTACTCAAGAGGAGGAAATCTAATGAACACTAGTCTTAAACTCAGCAAACAACTCAGTTTTGGAGAGGAGATTGCTAATAGTGTGACCCATGCCGTAGGTGCAGTCATCATGCTCATCTTACTGCCTATTTCATCCACCTATACTTATGAAGCACACGGATTTTTATCATCTATCGGAGTTTCGATTTTCATTATTAGTCTCTTTCTCATGTTTCTATCATCGACTATTTACCACTCTATGGCCTATGGTTCGACCCATAAATTCGTCTTGAGAATCATTGATCATTCTATGATTTATGTTGCCATTGCTGGCTCATACACGCCCGTCGTCTTGACCTTAATGAATAACTGGTTTGGCTATCTGATTATTGCCATCCAATGGGGAACGACCATCTTTGGTATTCTCTATAAAATCTTTGCTAAAAAAGTCAATGAGAAATTTAGCCTTGCTCTTTACCTGATTATGGGCTGGTTGGTTCTGGCTATCATTCCTGTCATTATCAGTCAAACGACACCAATTTTCTGGAGTCTTATGGTAACTGGCGGACTCTGTTATACAGTTGGAGCTGGATTTTACGCCAAGAAAAAACCTTATTTCCACATGATTTGGCATCTCTTTATCCTAGCAGCATCTGCCCTCCAATATATTGCTATTGTTTATTACATGTAAAAAAAAAAGACAAGGTTTTTTATCCTTGCCTTTTAGTTTTAGTACTGCTTTGGTTTCAATGTCAATAAGTGTGTTCTTTTTGAATCAGTAACTATTCCAATTTATCTATCTTGAAATAAATAAAATCCCTTTGTAATACTATAAAAAATAACTAACAAAGAAATAACTATAAGACTCGGTTGCCAAAAACCCGATATGTCTACTACACTTTGACCTAAAAGTTGGCCAATAAAGCTAACTAAAATTAAAATAATTAAATTGAAAATTACTGATACTAATAAAATTAACACCGAATGTATTATTGCCTCGCCTATACGTATTTTAAAAAGTTGTGATCTTGACACTCCCAGTGTCTTTAACTGTTTAATGTCCTCAATATCTTTATTAGAAGATAAAATTGTAAGAGAAATAGAACTAGTAATAATCAGAATAATTGGAGCAGACATATAAGCAATAAAGGAAGCTCTTGCTTCGAGTACTCCGTTTGCTGTATTCATGAATGAATACATATTTTGGGTGTAAAGAATAAACCCAGAAATGAGAGTTACTCCCATGCTCATTGAAGTTTGTATACTTTTCAAATAGCTAGGATTGGATAGTAGATTCCAAAAGCCTGTATTAATTACATAATTTTCAGTTGGAAATATCCTCATTAAAAATTTTATTAGAAACATTTGAATTGATGGAGATAGTGATTGAATAATAAGGATGTGAATAATTAGTAAAAATAATACTATGCTTGACTGTTTTTCAATTATTTCTTTGTTTCTGATAAAACCTGCTGAAACAATAGAACCTATACATAGTAACCATAGGAATAAACGAACAGAGATATTAACAAATCCAGCTACTGTAACTTTTCTTTTTTTCTTTTTTGGTTTTAATATTGATGATATTTTAAGTATTCGACTTGAATAAAAGTAAGCCCCTATCCCGACAATTGTTGGGACTATAAAAACACTCAATAAAATTGATTGAATGTTGGCTGTAATAACTAAATCAGGTAACTCATCTCTTCCTAATAAATTTTGTAAAAATTTGTAGTAACTATCTGCCATGATAAATGAAAGTATTGTACCAATACTACTAACAATCACTGCCATTAAATAAAACTGTCCAGATACTAATAAAGATAGCTGAGTTCTGCTTGCGCCTAAGATAGCCCATAATTGGTAATCCTTTTTAAAGATATCTATTAGCAGTCTTATATTATTTGAAATAAGGAAAAATAGAGTAGTCCCGCCAAAAATTATTAGCATTTGAAAAAGTTGTGAAGCGTTAATATTAGCAGTCTTTATTGAACTAGCAATACCAAATAAAGATGTTCCAACAATCAGGCTAGATACAAATAGTAATGGTATTGTTCCTAACCATTGTCTTTTTGAGTACTGAAATTGGTAAATGATTAATTTTAGCATAATAAATTCTCCTCAAATTAATCTTTACTACTTTCAAGTGCTTGGTAGAGCTCATCAGCTGAAGGTTTAATAATTTGTCGAGATATTTTTCCGTCTTTTAAAATGAGTGCTCTGTCAGTTTTTGAAGCCAACTCAATATCATGAGTGACCATAAGAACACATTTTCCTTGACTCGCTAAATTACGAAGTGTTTCAAATATAAGTTTTCTTGAGACGCTGTCCAGAGCTCCTGTTGGCTCATCAGCAAAAATAATTTTACTATCAGCTATTATTGCACGAGTAATAGCCACTTTTTGCTGTTCTCCACCTGATAAGGTAGCAACTAATGATGATAGTTCTGCTTTAAAATTCAAACTATCCAACATTTTTTTTACTTTATTGCTATCAACACTCTTTCCTGAGAGTCTCAGAGGAAGTGTAACATTTTCTAGTACAGGTAGAGCAGGTACCAGATTATAGTTTTGAAAAATTATTGCAATATCTTGTCTTCTAAATTTAGCAAGCTTCCCTTCTTTTAAGGTATATGGATTTACACCATTGATAACAACTTCGCCACTTGTTGGTTCAGATAAACTTGATAAGCAACTTAGCAAAGTAGACTTTCCAGAACCACTGACACCAAGTATTGATACAAATTCCCCATAATTGACAGATAAAGAAATATTTTTCAAAATAGAGACAGTTTTGTCTTGCCCTAACAAAAATTCTTTTGAAAGGTTTGAGACTTTAACAGCTACATTATTAACCATAATAAATCCTCCTGATTCCAGTGTCATCTTTGATTTAATTATACAATATTGGAATTCTATTAATATTAAGTAAGTAACTTATTAAATGTATTTTTAATGGATAAAATTTCTATTTCCTCTGGATCTCGAATAAAGGTCTTTAGCGAACTAAGAATTTTTTCTATTATCATAATAGTATCATAAATGAGACTTGATTGAAAGCGTAAACATAGCTTTATTAAGAGATACAGCTATTCTATACAAAACTTAAACATAAAACTTAGGTATACTTAATAAATGAGAATTAAAGTTAGCTATAACGAAGATAGTAACATATGTAAAACTCTAAGCAGGAAGAGCCTGCTTAGAGTTTTACAATCGAATTTCTCAAAGAGGAGGCAATATGAAAGCAGTCATTGCTTGTGCTCATAAGATTCTCAGAATCGTTTACAAACTATAGCATATTGAGTCTAGAATAGTACACCATAACTGCTAAAACATTTCTAGAAATTAATTTGACTTTCCTAATAGATGTGTTCACATCTTATTTCAATATACTGTACTCTCCACCAATCATACTTATCAAAAAGAAAAGGCGCTAGGACTGAGGAAACAGTTCTAACGCAAAAACTAAACAAATTTCAATTACAGTATAGCGCAGGAAGTGATTTTTTGCACTTTTTTACTATCTTTTTTCTTTACACATATTAATAAAGTACTGGTGCAAGCGCACATCATCAGTCAATTCTGGATGAAAAGAAGTTACCAGCATATTTTTTTCTTGGGCTGCAACGATTTGATTATTTACTGTTGCTAGAATTTCTACACGCTCTCCAACACTGCTGATAATCGGGCCACGGATAAAGGTCATGGGAATCTGACCAACTCCCTGACATTCTGATTCCGTGTAGAAACTTCCTAGTTGGCGCCCATAGGCATTGCGCTCAACCACTATATCCATAGTTCCAAGATGGCTTTCTTCCTGAGAAGTGATTTTCTTAGCCAGCAAAATTAATCCCGCACAGGTTCCAAACACTGGTAAACCAGATAGAATGGCTTCTCGGATGGGAATCAACATACTCTGGTCACGTAAGAGCTTGCCCATGGTTGTAGACTCACCACCCGGCAAAATCAAACCCGACAAGTCACTCTGATGTTGCTGAAAGTCCTCTAGATTTCTAATTTCAACACTCTCGACCCCTAATTGATCTAGTACTTTTGCATGTTCTGCAAAAGCACCTTGCAGGGCCAATATTCCGATTTTCATCTATTTTCCTCGCTCAGCCATGAGGATTTGGATCTCATTTTCATTAATACCAACCATAGCTTCCCCTAAATCTTCAGAGATTTGTGCTAGGATTTGTGGATTTCGGTAATTAGTCACCGCTTTGACAATGGCACTCGCTCGTTTAACTGGATCTCCTGACTTAAAAATACCTGAACCGACAAATACACCTTCTGCCCCTAATTGCATCATCAACGCAGCATCTGCTGGCGTTGCAACGCCTCCAGCTGCGAAGTTTACAACTGGCAATTTCCCATGTTCATGGACATATTCAACCAATTCTACAGGTACTTGCAAGTCCTTGGCAGCAACATAAAGCTCGTCCTCACGTAGGTTTTGAATGCGGCGAATTTCCTGATTCATCATGCGTATATGACGAACAGCTTGGACGACATCTCCCGTACCCGGTTCTCCTTTGGTACGAATCATAGAAGCGCCTTCAGCGATACGACGTAAGGCTTCACCCAAGTCCTTGGCTCCACAAACAAAGGGAACTTGGAATTCTTTCTTGTCCACATGGAAACGGTCGTCAGCTGGAGATAGAACTTCACTTTCATCGATATAGTCAATTTCGATAGCCTCTAAGATCTGAGCTTCAACAAAATGCCCGATTCTGACCTTGGCCATTACTGGAATGCTAACCGCTTCTTGGATTTCCTTGATCATTTTTGGATCACTCATACGGGAAACCCCACCAGCTGCACGAATATCAGCTGGAATCCGCTCCAAGGCCATAACAGCCGCCGCACCGGCAGCCTCTGCAATACGAGCCTGTTCAGGGTTCTGAACGTCCATGATAACCCCACCCTTAAGCATCTGCGCCAAGTTTTTATTTAATTCATATCTATTTTCAGTCATTTGTTTGTCCTCATCATTTGTATTGGTAGCTACCATTTCATTTTAAGTTAGATTAGAATGAATGACAAGATAAAAAAAGGATAATTGTATGGGTACAGAATGATACTCAATGAAAATCAAAGAGCAAACTAGGAAGCTAGCCGCAGGCTGCTCAAAACACTGTTTTGAGGTTGTAGATAGAGCTGACGAAGTCAGTAACATATGCCTATGGTAAGGCGAAGCTGACGTGGTTTGAAGAGATTTTCGAAGAGTATAACTAAAAAACTATCTGACCTTCAATTAAGGCCAGATAGCTCATTCATTTTTATTTTTCAGCTGTAAGTGCAGCCATTGTGATGTAGTTGTATGGTTTGTTGAAGTGTGGCAAGAAGAAGAGGTCTGTCAATGCCAATTTATCAATTGTTACATGCTCTTGGATAGCAAGTGAGAACATGTGGATTCCCATGCTGATTGCAGAATCACGAGATACCATTTGAGCACCAAGGATTTCACGGCTGTCTTTGTCAAAGACAATCTTGATAGCTACTTCATAGTTGTCATGCTTCATAAATTCTGGTTTTTGAAGATCGTTAAAGCCTGTTTCAGTTGCATTGTAACCAGCAGCTTTTGCTTTTTCAAGAGTCAAACCAGTTGAAACCATGTGAAGACCGTAGATTGAGATACCGTTTGAACCTTGAACACCGATTCCTTCCAATTCATGTCCACAAGCGTTGAAAGCACCTACGATACCCGTACGTACAGCGTTTGAAGCAAGTGCGATGTAGCTAGTGTCTTTACGAGCGTTGTCATAAACAGTCGCACAGTCACCTACTGCATAAACACCTGGAATTGATGTTTCTTGTTTCTTGTCTACAAGGAAGGCACCGTTGCGGAAGAGTTCAATTTTACCATCAGCAAGAGCAGTATTTGGACGGAAACCAACTGCAAGAACAACCATATCCACATCGAAAGTTTCTTTATCAGTAATCAAGCGTTCAACCTTACCATCACCTTCGATTGCTTTAACAGTTTGACCAAGAGCTAAGCGAATGTTGTGGTCTTCCAAGTTCTTCGCCATCATTTGTGTGAAGTCTTTGTCATAGTAACCGTTCAAGACAGTATCTACGATATCGACAAGGACAACTTCTTTTCCAAGACGTTCAAAGGCTTCAGCAAGTTCAACACCGATGTAACCACCACTAACAACGGCGATACGGTCAAGGTGCTGGCTCTTGTCAGCAAGTTTGTTGATCACTTCTTCAGCGTTTTGGTACAATTTCACGAATTGTACGTTTTCAAGAGTTGTTTTGAATTCTCGGTTTCCTTTGACAATTTCAACACCTTCGATTGGTGGCAAGATTGGTGTAGAACCTGTAGCGAAAATCAATTTATCATAAGATTCTTTGTGCTCTTTTCCTTCAACTTCTGCTGTAACTACTTTGTTATCATAGTCGATTGAAAGAACTGGTGAGTTCATGTAAACTTTAGCACCTTTAGCTTCCAATTTTTCTTTATCAGAATAGAACAAACCTTCAGCACCGTCAATTTGTTCACCGATCCAAAGGGCCATTCCACATCCTAGGAAAGAGATGTTAGAGTTTTGGTCAAATACAACGATTTCGTTCTCATTTCCAAAATTATCCAACATAGTATTAATACATGCTGTACCAGCGTGGTTAGCACCAACTACAACGATTTTACTCATAGAAAAATTCCTACCTTCAATTTTATATTTACCCTTCTAGTATATCATTTACTGTTAGCGTTTACAAGAGTTTAGTTAATTTTCCTGATTTTTTTGTAAAAAAATGTAAATAATTTGTATTTTATCAGTCTTTCTTACAATTACTCTTTTTTCGTGAGCATATTTCTTGACAACTTTACAAATTTTATTTGTGAAAACGCTGACTTTATGGTATGCTAGTAACATGGAAAGAAAATGTAAGGGGTTAAATTTAATATAAATTTACAATATTTCAACCTTCTTTTCATAAGAGAAAGGAGTTGGTAGCGTGCCTCTTAGCTCACATTCTGAACGACTAATGGGAACTACTATTACTATTTCATTAGTGGATGAGAGAGCCGATAGCTTGCTCCAAAAATCCTTTGATTTGCTCAAAGAGCTTGAATACCGCTTCAATGCCAATAGTCAAGAATCGGAGTTGATGGAAATCAATTATCAAGCTGGAAGAGCTCCAGTCAAGGTTCATCCAGACCTGTTCGAACTGATTTCACTTGGCTTAGAGCATAGCCTAGCGCCCTCTAGCCACCTCAACATCAGTATTGGTCCCTTGATTCAAACCTGGCGTATTGGTTTTTCAGATGCCAAAGTTGCCCGACCTCAAGAAATTGAATCGGTGCTACCTTTGATCAATCCTCATTATATCGAGTTAGATTCTTTTACTTCTACTGTGTTTCTAAAACAGAAAGGAATGAAGATAGACTTAGGTTGTTTAGCCAAGGGTTATAGTGCGGATAAGGTTGCCCAATTTCTGAGAGAAGAGGGAGTGACCTCAGCCTTGATTAATCTAGGAGGAAATATCCTAACCATTGGAAAAAATCAGGCAAGAGGTGATCAACCTTGGCAAATTGGGATTCAAGACCCAGCCAATCCGAGGGGGAATCACTTAATGACTATCCCTGTTGTCAATAAATCTGTCGTGACTTCAGGCATTTATGAACGTCACCTGACAGTCGATGGAAAAGACTACCATCATATTTTTGACAGTCAAACAGGATATCCTGTTGAAACGGAACTAGCAAGTCTCACCATCATCTCTGATAAATCAGTTGATGGCGAAATCTGGACAACTCGTCTCTTTGGAGAAAGACCTGCTTCTATCCTCTGGCAAGTCGAAAGTTTGGAGGGCATCGAAGCTATCCTCATCGATAAAGAAGGTCACCTAAGCTGTTCTTCAGGAATTCCAACTCTATAGAAATAGATCTTTCAATGGAGCTTTAAAATCGTATTATGTAAAAAGAGAAAGGAAATCTCATGTTAAAACTTATTGCTATTGTTGGAACAAATTCAAAACGTTCTACAAACCGCCAATTGCTTCAATACATGCAAAAACACTTTGCTGAAAAAGCTGAAATTGAACTTGTTGAAATTAAAGACATTCCTGTCTTTAACAAACCAGCTAACAAGCAAGTACCTGTTGAAATTATAGAAATTGCTGTTAAAATTGAAGAGGCAGATGGCGTTATTATCGGTACTCCTGAGTATGACCACTCTATCCCAGCTGTTTTGATGAGCGCTCTTGCTTGGTTATCATACGGTATTTACCCACTTTTGAACAAACCAATCATGATTACTGGTGCTTCTTACGGTACGCTTGGTTCATCACGTGCCCAATTACAACTTCGTCAAATCTTGAACGCTCCTGAAATCAAGGCAAATGTTCTACCAGATGAATTCTTGCTCTCATACTCTCTTCAAGCATTTAACCCAAGTGGCGACTTGGTTGATCTTGATGTCATCAAGAAATTGGATGCCACTTTTGACGACTTTCGTATCTTTGTAAAAATTACAGAAAAATTGCGCAATGCACAAGAATTACTTCGCAAAGATGCAGAAGAATTTGACTGGGAAAATTTGTAAGATAGGAGACCGAAAGAATGAAATTTGTTGGACTTGTTGGATCAAACTACGATCAATCATATAACCGCAAACTCTTGGAATTTATCCGTCGCAATTTCAAATTCAAATTTGAATTAGAAGTACTTGAAATCGACGAAGTTCCAATGTTTAACCAAGACGAAAAATGGGACGAAAGCTTCCAATTGCGTTTCTTGTATAACAAAATTACACGTGCTGATGGTGTGATCATCGCTACTCCTGAGCACAATCACACTATCTCAGCTTCCCTAAAATCTGTACTTGAATGGCTTTCATACGAAGTTCATCCATTTGAAAACAAACCAGTCATGATTGTGGGAGCATCATATTACGACCAAGGAACTTCACGTGCCCAAGTTCACCTTCGTAAAATCCTTGACGCTCCAGGCGTTAATGCCTACACGCTTCCGGGTAACGAATTCCTTCTTGGTAAAGCTAAGGAAGCTTTTGATAACGACGGAAATATCACAAACGAAGGCACTGTTAAATTCCTTGAAACTTGCTTAGATAACTTTGTAAAATACGTAGGAGTCGTTTCGAAATTGAAAAAACCAAAACCAATCGAACCAGAAGACTTAGATTGTGGAAAACCAATTGCTACAACCATTACAGAAGTTGATCCTGACGATCCAGAATGGGTAGAAAAAGTTGCAGAAATTACTGGAGCTGTTTCTGGTGATACCTATGTCAAGTTGGACCACGGTATCCTGACAGTTAACCAACTTGATATGTTCTTGAAAGCTATGCCATTTGAATTGACATATGCCGACGACAACAACCAATTCCTCTACTACAACAACGCTCACCAAGATCCAAACACCATGTTTGCTAAACGTGTACCACCTCAATCAGGTAACCGTATGTCGACTGTTCATGGTTCTCTTCCACCAGCACGTATGAAGAACGTAGAGTGGGTTATCGGAACACTTCGTAACGGAAATCAAGAATACGTCCGTACTATCGTTCCAGGTTCTCCTGCAGGTGTCATCAATACCCACAACTACCAAGCAATGTACTATCCTGATGGATCATACGCTGGTATCAATGAAATTGTCTTTAACTTCCAACCATGGCTTGATTGGTACTTAGAAACAACTGGTCAACGTCTAGTTGGTGGAAATGCTGCAGCTCCTGCTGGCGGACATGGTCACGGCGATGCAGATGCTACATCTGGAGCTTCTGATTCAGGTGATGCCGGTGGTCACGGTGGTGGCGCTGACGCTACATCTGGAGCAAGTAACTAATCATTTTAGGAACCATCTTGGTTCCTTTTTTCGTGATAAAAAAGACTAGCAAACACAAATTGCTAGTCTTTTGGTTATTCTTTCATCTATCTTTGTTAAAAGAAAGAATACTTATTATGAATTGGGATCATCGAGACTACGTCCATGTAATCCTTTTTCACGTTGGACTTGGCGTAGCTTATCTGGTGTAACATCGTTTCCTTCTTCGTCTACAATTTTGATCCCTTCGATGTGGTGACGAACAGAGCGACGATAACCTTCGATGTACTCCTCACGTAGTTTAGCTTGTTCCACTTTTTCTTCTGGGGTCAAGCCTTCTGTTTTTTTCTTTTTAGCGAGCTCGTTGATACGAGCAATTTTCTTCGGATCCATTTCTTCTCCTTTGTGATAAGATAAAGTCCGTTTATTAAATTTTATTTAGTGTTAATTTGGTTAAAACGTGCAAGTTTAGCTGCTTTCTTGGTTAATTGCGATAAGATAGCCAAACGATTTTGACGGACAGCCTGATCTTCGGCCATTACCATGGTATTTTCAAAGAAAGCATCAATAACTGGACTAAGCGCAAAGAGCTGTTTCAATTGCTGACTGGCACTCCCTGACAAAACGAGTGATTCTACTGCTTCTGCCAAGGCTTTCTCTTCTTCATTCTCAAAGAGTGCTGAATCAACTGCTACAACTCCCTCTGCCTTCTCAGCTAAGTTAAAGGCACGAGAAAGTGATTCAACAGATGGTTTGAAATCTTCTTTCTTGCTTGCTTCTACGAGAGCACTGGCTGCTTCTAGCATATCTGCCACAACAAAGTTTGATCCTGCAAGAACAGCTTCTTTTATGTCTTTTGGAGTAGAACCCATCATCTTATCCACACGAGCCTTGATGAAGTCCATAACTTCAGCTTTATTTTCATAAGTCAAGCTGTCAAAATTCAATGCATAAAGGCTATCAATCAGCTCGTCCATAGCAATGTGCCAACCAAAGGCGTCCAAGATACGAACCACACCTTGTGTAGCACGACGAAGGGCATAAGGGTCATTAGAACCTGATGGAATCAAACCTACTGAGAAGAAACTCAAAATCGTATCCAATTTATCTGCAATGGCAAGCACTGCACCGACCTTGCTCTCTGGAAGTTCTCCTTCAGCTGATGTAGGCATATAGTGTTCACGAATAGCAGCCGCGACTGCTGGACTTTCACCAGCAAGAAGGGCATATTTCTCTCCCATAATTCCTTGGAGCTCGTCAAATTCACCAACCATACCTGTCAACAAGTCAAACTTATAAATGGCTGCTGCACGAGCAAGGTCAACTGTTTCATCGACTGACAAGCCAGCTTTTTCTGCCAAGAGAATAGCAATCTGACCCGTACGAATCATGTGTTCACGAAGAGAACCAATTTTCTCATGGAAGGTGACATGGTTTAATTTTTCAACAAGTTCAGAAATAACCAATTTTTGGTCTTCACGCCAGAAGAATTCTCCGTCTTCCAAGCGGGCTACCAAGACTTTTTCATTTCCTTTGATGACATTTTCCAAATACTCTGCATTTCCGTTACGAACAGAAATGAAGTTTGGCAAGAGTTTTCCATCTTGATCACGGACAACAAAGTAACGTTGGTGTTCCTTCATTGAAGTCACCAAAACTTCTTCTGGAACTTCAAGGTATTTGGCATCAAAACTTCCCATAAAGGCAGTTGGGTATTCAACTAAGTTCAAGACTTCATTCAGCAAATCAGCGTCAATTTCGATACTTACACCATGTTTTGCCTCAATTTCCTTGATTTGGTCAACAATCATTTGCTCACGTTCACGTGGATCTGCGATTACAAACTGCTTACGAAGGTCTTCTTCATAACTCAAGGCTGACTGAATCTTGGTTTCTTGTCCTAAGAAACGATGACCACGACTCACACGCCCTCCCTTAATATCAAGGAAATCCAAATCAAACTCTTCTTCATCTAAAAGAACAGTTAAAGTGTGAACAGGGCGAATGTATTCAAAGCTATTTCCAGCCCAGTGCATGCTGACAGGGAAAGTCAGTGACTTCAAGACATCCACAACACCTGGAACAATTGCTTCAACTGCTTGACCAACTTCTTCCTTAGTGACATAGACATATTCTTCACCCTTGATTTCACAGAATTCAATATCTTCAACTGTCAATCCTTTCCCACGGACAAATCCTTGAGCTGCTTTGGTGAAGTTCCCATCACTATCCAAGGCAATTTTCTTTGCTGGACCCTTGAAATCTTCTGTCAAATCAGCCTGTTTGTCTGCAAGACCAATCACACGAACAGCCAAACGACGTGGGGTTGAGAAGGTCTGAATAGCTTCAAAAGACAGACGGTTCTCCTTGAGGAAGGTTGCCATTTTTTCGCCTAGTTGTTTTTCACTTGGTGTGACAACATAGGCTGGTAATTCTTCAAGACCGAGTTCTACTAATAAGTTTTTTGTCATGTTTTTTCTCCGAAAAGTATCTTTTTATTTTCCAGTTTGCCTTATGTGATCGGCACGCAAGCAACCAACTTCGTTGTTTCATTGCTAAAATTGGAGCCGAAAGTCTCCAATTTTGCCTAGTATCCTTAGCTTCACTAAGGATACCTTCATCACTACGGCAACTGGCTCAAGGCTCACTCTGTTCGCCCATTTTCGTAATTTGTCACTCTCTTTATTCTGCGTCTTCTGCTAAGAGTTTAGCTCGTGTTGCTTCATCCAAAAGTGGGTAGCCTAGGCGTTTGCGTTCTGCGACAAAAGTTTTGGCTACAACACGGGCCAAGTTACGGATACGAGCGATATAGCCTGCACGCTCTGTTACAGATACTGCGCCACGCGCGTCAAGCAAGTTAAAGGTGTGTGAACATTTGAGAACATAGTCATAGGCAGGGTGAACCAAGCCTTCTTCCAAGGCACGACCAGCTTCTTTTTCAAACTTATCAAAGTTTTCAAGCAACATTTCTTGGTCCGAAATTTCAAATGAATATTTTGAGTGCTCGTACTCAGGCTGGATAAAGATTTCTCCGTATTTTACACCATCAGCCCACTCGATATCATAGACAGAGTCAACCTCTTGGATATAAGAAGCCAAGCGCTCCAAACCATAGGTAACTTCTGCAGTCACAGGGCCAGTTGCCAATCCACCAACTTGTTGGAAATAAGTAAACTGAGTGATTTCCATCCCGTCAAGCCAAACTTCCCAACCGAGACCAGCTGAACCAGTAGACGGATTTTCCCAGTTATCCTCAACAAAACGAATATCGTGTTCCAATGGATTGATTCCCAATTTTTCCAAAGATTCAAGGTAAAGTTCCTGGATATTTGATGGAGAAGGTTTCATGACCACTTGGAATTGGTGGTGTTGGTAGAGACGGTTAGTGTTTTCCCCATAACGACCGTCCGCAGGACGACGTGATGGCTCTACATAAGCTGCATTCCACGGCTCAGGTCCGATAGCACGAAGAAAAGTGTAAGGACTCATGGTTCCCGCACCTTTTTCATTATCATAAGCTTGCATAAGCATACAACCTTGGTCATTCCAAAATTGTTGCAAAGTAAGGATGATTTCCTGGAAAGTCAATTTTTTAGACATGTTTTTCTCCTTTTTCTATAAATTCTTGTGACTTTGGATACAAAAAGAACCGCGTCCGACAATCCTAGGTTGATTTAACCTAGGGGCGTCAGAAACGCGGTTCCACCCTAATTTATTACTTCATTATTTTTGAAAATACTACAGAAAGTGCCAGTTCTTTATTTTGCCCTACTTGGCTCCCACTATCCCAAGCTCGCTTGAAGAACGCCATAAGACTTTCTTTCCTGCTGACTATTATATCAAAAATTAGAACAATGTACAATTCTTTTTATGATTTTCTAGAAATCCATATCATCAACTCGTGGAGCACCCGACTGAACAGTAATCCTTTTTAAGGTTTCACGTTCCTCATGACTCAGTTCAATTTCAAAACAATCAAGATTAGCCTGAATACGAGATACTGTAACAGATTTCGGAAGGGGTAAAAATCCTTCTGCTAAGCTCCATGCCAAGGCTATCTGAGCAACAGATTTTCCGTGATTTTCAGCTATTTCTTGCACTTCCTTGCTATCAAATAATTCTCCCTGACCAAAAGGCCCCCAAGCTTCCAATAAAATACCTTTTTCTCGACAGTAATCTACGACTTCTTCTTGAAACACACCTGGTGCCAAACGAACTTGATTAACTGCTGGAATGATAGCTGCTGTTTCAAGCAAGGCATCCAAATGATGGGGAAGGAAATTACTAACTCCGATAGCACGGATCTTACCTTCTTCGTAAAGATCCTCCATTGCTCTCCATACTTCCGAATTTCGGATTTTCCATTGGTCATTTTCTCTTAGTGGTTTTGGATTTGGCCAATGAATCAAATACAGATCCAAATAGTCCAACCCCATCTTCTCTAAAGACTCTTCAAAAGCCTGACGAGCTTGCTCATAGTTGTGATTTGTATTCCACAATTTACTGGTTACAAAAATTTCCTCTCGCGGAATTCCACTATCTTGAATAGCCCGACCAACGCTTTCTTCGTTTTTATAGATGGCCGCCGTATCGATATGGTGATAGCCTGCCTTTAAAGCCTCTAAAACTGCTTGGTAGGCAATCTCTCCATTTTCTGCTTTCCAGGTTCCAAATCCCAGAACTGGAATCGTAACGCCATTATTCAAAGTATAAGATTTCATAACTTTTCCTTTCCAAATTAGAAGAAAATCCAAAGAGCCAAATTTTCAAGGAAAACTGATCTCTTTAGATTTTCTGTATTATTGGTCACGATCGTAATAGAGCTGATGAGGGTTAAGACGAGTATTTAACAATTCTGGAATTGTTACAAAGTCATAACCTTGCCCTTTCAAGTAGTCAATAACCTTCGGTAAAGCATTTACCGTCTCAGCATGGATATCATGCATGAGAATGATAGAACCATTCTTGACTTCACGCTGAATTTCTGTCAAAATCGCTGCTTCATTTTTACTCTTCCAGTCCAGACTATCCACATCCCACAGAATAAAACTCAAATCGAGGCTATTGCGAATGTCGTCTGTAATGGCCCCATAAGGCGGACGCATCAGTTTTGAACTAGTTCCCAATACTTTAGTTATTGCATACTCAGTATCAGTAATCTGTTTTTTAGCTTCATCAAGCGAAAGTTTTGAAAGCACTGGATGACTCCAACTATGGTTTCCAATGACATGGCCATCTGATTTCATGCGTTTCAAAATCTCCTCATTTCCAGAAATATTCTGACCTAGTACAAAGAAAGTTGCCTTAATACCGTACTTAGAAAGAGTATCTAATGCTTGTTTTGTCGTCGCTGGATTTGGGCCATCATCAAAAGTCAAGGCTACCACTTTTCGATTTTTCTTTTCATAATAAGCTTTGTAAAGTTCTGAATCCTTATCAAGCAGATATGAGGATTGAATAACCTCAAAGAAGTTAGTGACTGGCAAGTCAATCTCTTCTAGATTTTCCACAGCCTGACTTGGATAAAGAATAATTTGACTATCTTTATAATCAAAATTCCAAGCAGATAAGTCTTGATCAGAAAAGCTTTTAACTAGCTGATCAATCTTTTCTTGCTCTACTTTCTTATCCTGTAAGAAAGTGGTGATTTCTTTTAACAACTGCTCTTTGGCTTTACTAGCATCTGAAAATAATTGATCAAGTGTAAAAGGTTTACCCTCTTCTGTCAAATGGACTTTTGCTAGACTCGTTTTTTCAGTCTCTTCAACTTTTGAGGAAGTTAAATCATAGACTTGTTTGATCACATTTCGGTTGACAATTCCTTTTAAAGTCGAATCTTGTTTCTCCGTATAATAAAAAACTAGATTTTCCTTATCCTCTAGATTGTCTTTTATATCCTGTGTCATGATTTCTTTTACAGATGAAATCACTTGTTCTCCTTGGAGAGGATAATAGGCAATCACTTCGGCTTGCCCCTTACGAAAATGATCTTTCTGATTTCCCTCACTCAATTGATTATCTTTATCATTTTTTAAAGATTCAATTTTTTGTTCGAAACTATGCTTTGTATATACTTTGTATCCAATTATTGAACCAAGGACACAAATACTTACTGAAAAGATAGCTACTAGGGTTATTAACCCGATTCTCTTTTTATCGTGATTGACACGTTTTGATCTACTTTTATCCATATAAATATCATATCAAATTCAAGCTATAATTTCAATGATTTTATAGGAAATAGTAGACTTCCTGCGAAACTAAAGTTCTCGTTCACAGTTAATAATGCCAGCAATCAAATTCATTCGTAATCCAAACTGTTTGACTTGATTTCAAACGGCTATTAAAAATATTTTAAATATTTTTACTTGAGCAAATATATTCTCATCCTTGATTCTTTCTTTTAACAGCGCATAGTTATAGGATGTGTCTTCAAAAATGAATAGCTTTAGTTTGCTTAATTTCCATAGAGTTTGCACTTGTGAATACATCTTTATGGTCCCTTGATAACCACTGTCAGATAAGATGTTACCAGCTGGTCTGATATTTCTACGACTCATTTTAAACAACTTTACATCGTGGCAACCCTTCACCGTAATATCCAACTAAACAATTCTCCCTTGGCTTATGACCATCGCTAGAAGCTTCATAACATGTCTTGTCTTTTTATCATAATAATTTTCTAGTTACTTTTTTAAGACGAGCGATTTTTACCTCTGTGGCATCCATAAGCATTGGATTTTCTGCACTAAGATGAGTTTTTGAAATAGTGAAACCACTCTGGATAAGAGTTACTTCTACCCATTGACTCCGACGGATTAAGTTGCTTTCGTGAATGCCAAAATCAGCCGCAATTTGTTCATAAGTACGATACTCTCGCATGTATTGAAGAGTAGCAATGAGGAGGTCCCCTAAGCTTAACTTAGGGGTGCGTCCACCTTTTGCGTGTTTAAGTTGGTAAGCTGTTTGTAACACAGCTAACATCTCTTCAAAAGTAGTACGCTAAACACCAACAAGGCGCTTAAATCGTGTATCAGTTAATTGTTTACTCGCTTCATAATTCATAGTTTTATTGTATCAAATTTTTATTTTATAGGAAGTCTTGTGTATGTAAAAAGAGAGGAGGTCCCCTCTTAAAATTTTATTTGACTGCTTCTTTCAAAGCATCTACCTTGTCCAGACGTTCCCATGGAAGATCAATATCTGTACGTCCCATATGTCCATAAGCTGCTGTTTGACGGTAGATTGGGCGCTTGAGATCCAGCATTTGGATAATTCCTGCAGGACGAAGGTCAAAGATTTGACGAGTTGCTTTTTCAAGCTTGCTTTCAGCTACCGTTCCAGTACCGAAGGTATCGATACGAACAGAAACGGGCTGAGCTACACCGATTGCGTAAGCCAATTGCACTTCTGCTTTCTTAGCTAGACCCGCTGCAACGATATTCTTAGCAATATAGCGAGCCGCATATGACGCAGAACGGTCTACCTTAGTCGCATCTTTACCAGAAAAGGCACCACCACCGTGACGAGAGTAGCCACCATAAGTATCTACGATAATCTTACGACCAGTCAAGCCTGAGTCCCCTTGAGGCCCACCGATTACAAAACGACCAGTAGGATTGATGAAGCATTTTGTTTGCTCATCCAAGTAAGAGGCTGGAATGACCTCTTTAATAACCTTGTTAATGACATCATTATGAATTTGTTCGTTGCTGACTTCTGGATCGTGCTGGGTTGAAATCACGACTGTATCCACACGTATTGGGCGGTCAGTTTCATCGTACTCAACTGTAACTTGAGATTTAGCATCTGGGCGAAGATAGCTAATTTCCCCTGACTTACGAAGTTCTGCCAAACGACGAACCAATTTATGACTGAGTGAAATTGGCAAAGGCATGAGCTCTTCTGTTTCATCCACTGCAAATCCAAACATGAGTCCTTGGTCTCCAGCACCAATCAAGTCAAGCGGATCTTGATCTGCATTTCCACGTACCTCCAAGGCTTCGTTAACACCTTGGGCAATGTCAGGAGATTGTTCCACTAAAGATGGATGGACTCCTACAGTTTCAGCAGAAAAGCCATATTCAGTATTGGTATAACCAATCTCTGCAATGGTATCACGAACCACACGGTTAATATCCACATAGGCATTTGTAGAAATTTCACCAAAAACGTGAACAGAACCAGTATATACAGCTGTCTCAGCAGCAACGTGCGCCTCTGGATCTTCTGCTAAAATAGCATCCAAAATTGCATCTGAAATTTGGTCTGCAATCTTATCTGGGTGCCCCTCAGATACAGATTCAGACGTGAATAATTTACGTTCTGACATAAACATGTCCCCCCTTAAAAATAGTGTTATAGAGTTACAAAGTACTGATAAAAATTCCTACCCTCTACGAGTTGCGACTCGAAAGAAATAAAAACGATACCTTTTATTTCTGAAGCTAGTAAGGCGCATAGGGTGACCGCATGATAGCGGCAACCGTAGAATGACGAGCGACTACTTTGGAGCCGTCATTCTTTGCGAGTTGCGACTCGAAAGAAATAAAAGCGATACCTTTTATTTCTGAAGCTAGTAAGGCGCATAGGGTGACCGCATGATAGCGGCAACCGTAGAATGATGAGCGACTACTTTGGAGCCGTCATTCTTTGCGAGTTGCGACTCGAAAGAAATAAAAACGATACCTTTTATTTCTGAAGCTAGTAAGGCGCATAGGGTGACCGCATGATAGCGGCAACCGTAGAATGATGAGCGACTACTTTGGAGCCGTCATTCTTTGCGAGTTACGACTCGAAAGAAAAAATAGAAGTTTCTACCATCTTATCGGGACTATATAACTTTACCATTATATCATTTTTAAGCGCAATTTGCAGTCTTTATACTCTTTGAAAATCTCTTCAAGCGACGTCAGCTTCGCCTTATCTTATAGATGTTACTGACTTCGTCAGTTCTATCTGCAACCTCAAAACAGTGTTTTGAGCTGACTTCGTCAGTCTTGTCTACAACCTCAAGGCAGTGTTTTGAGCAACTTGGGGCTAGCTTCCTAGTTTGCTCTTTGATTTTCATCGAGTATTAATGTAATGTTTCAATGTAGATATTTCGTTCTCATAAAGCAAAAAGTTGGAGCTCAGCACTCCAACAATTACTATTAAAATGTTTGGCGTTTTGCTTTACGCTCTGCACGACCACGAGCGCGATTTTCAGAGCGCTTAGTCTTGCGGCGTTTTTCATCAACCGCCCATTTAATTTTCTTCTTATAACCCGGTTTGACTTTTTTCTTTTTCTTTTTGACCAAACCAATCATTTCGATATCAAGTTTATCTTGTTTTTTCTCACGGTTGGCACGACGATCACGGTCATAAGTATCTTGAAATTCCCCGTCTTTGACCATCTTAGGAGTAAACTTGATTCCCAATTTCTCCAACTCACGGATATCTGAGTCATCACTTGGCTGGTAAAGGGTAATGGCTGTACCTGGAAGGCCATTTCGTCCAGTACGGCCAACACGGTGAACAAAGAAAGATAAGTCTTGCGGAATTGCATCATTGATAACATGGCTGACACCTTCAATATCAATTCCACGCGCGGCCAAATCTGTTGCGACAATGTACTCAAAATCCAGATTTTTCACCTGGTTCATGATACGTTTGCGCTCACGAGGGGCAATATCTCCATGAATCTTTGCCACCTTCAAACCTTGAGCAGTCAGATAAGCATGTAATTCATCAGCACGCGTTTTAGTATTCACAAAAATCATTGCCAAATACGGTTGCATCAACTGAGTCAACTGGTAAATTTGAGCATTCTTGTCACGTCCCTTAGTAGAAATCAACCAATTATCAATAGTGTCAGAAATGACCGTTTTGGTCTTGATTTTCTCCATAACAGGATTTGATAAGTATTTTTTCAAGAATGGTTGCAACTTTTGTGGGATAGTCGCTGAGAAGACCATGAATTGTAAGTCTTTTGGAAGGCTGCCAGCAATCTTATCAACAGTTTCCAAGAATCCCATATCCAAGGTCATATCTGCCTCATCGACCACAAAGGTCTTGGCCTTATGAATAGCTAGGTCACCAGACTTAACCAAGTCATAAATACGGCCAGGCGTTCCGATAACAATATGAGGTTGGTTGCTTGCCAATTTTTCAATCTGGCGAGCCTTATCTGTCCCTCCTACATAATTAACTACACGCACTTCTGCTTCCGAGTGGGTTGCAATCTGACGAGCTGCTTGATAAATCTGAGTAGCTAACTCACGGCTCGGTGCAGTAATCACTGCCTGTACACTATCACTGGCTTCATCTAATTGCTGGAAAATCGGCAACAAGAAAGTATGAGTCTTACCTGAACCTGTTTTTGATTCACCGACAAGGTCACGACCTGCCAAAACAATCGGAATCAGCTTATCTTGAACCTCTGTAGGAGTTGTAAATTTCAACTCCTTTAAGGCTTCTCTAATATAGTTTTTAAATTGAAATTTCGTAAATGACATAATATCCTCGATTCTATCTATCGTATCAATTATACCACATTTTATTCTATTTCAGTAGTCTCACTCATAGAGCTTACTTTCAGTAGCTTCTCTAGTCAGAAAAAGGATGGAATTTTATAATCCCAACCTCTTTTCATACTCAATAAAAATCAAAGAGCAAACTAAGAAACTAGCCGCAGGTTGCTCAAAGCACTGCTTTGAGGTTGCAGATAGAACTGACGAAGTCAGCTCAAAACACGGTTTTGAGGTTGTGGATAAGACTGTCGAAGTCAGTTACCTATACCTATGATATCTACGGCAAGGCGACGTTGACGTGGTTTGAAGAGATTTTCGAAGAGTATCAGTCCTTATTTCCAGTTTAAAATAGCACTCAAGCCATAGTGATCACTAA
The DNA here is from genome assembly GCF_003428885.1 of Streptococcus sp. LQJ-218. GTDB lineage: Bacteria > Bacillota > Bacilli > Lactobacillales > Streptococcaceae > Streptococcus. The sequence goes on along the minus strand of NZ_QQRU01000004.1, from coordinate 7,235 downwards.
CTTGCGGACTCTTGTTACCATCAAATACGACATGTAAATTTTCCACGGCTAATTCTTTTGTAGTAAAAACATAGTCGATTCGAAGAGGTTCAGTGTTCCCTTTCCAGCCATCAATTTCTGGTGGGACAGTATAACTACCACTTTTCTCTTGTGCAACTTCAAATGCGTCTTGTAAGCCTAATGGGCTAGCTAAAATAGCTTGATATCCTTCTTGACCAGCTGGGTTGTTGAAATCTCCAGCAAGCAAAAGTGGTTTGTTCAATTCTTTCAAAACAGCCTCAAATCGAGCCCATTCTTCTTGGAAACCTTTATCCCACCAAGAAAGGTGGACACTGGCAACCGCAAGTTCCTTACCGTCAACTATAGTTTCAGCCAAGGCAACGCGGCGAGTATGATAGTCTGTTGGATCATTCACATCCGAAACCAAAATCTCTCTTGCTTCAATAGGTGTTTTAGACAAGATAGCCACACCTTCATGGTAGCGGTCATAACCGATATGATTATAGGCCCAAGTCCAATAGTATTTTTTTCCTTGCTCTGACAACTTTTCAACCAAGAGTCTAACATAGTGATCTTGATGAATAGGCTCAGCTGCTGGCAAAGCTTGATAGAGATCATTAACCTCCACCTCTAGTGAGGTGATCTCCTGATTAATTTCTTGGAAACAAATCAAATCATAGTCTTTATCAAGAATATCTTCAAGCAAGAGTTGGAATTTTTTTTCAGCTTCTTTTTCCATCCAGCTATGAGTATTGAGTGTTAAAAATTTCATGCTTTTCTCCTAAAACAAGAGGTTGGAAAACAGCTTCCAACCTCAAGTATATTACAATTCTACTTTAGCAACTGCTGTTTTAGCTGCAAGAGAACCTGTTTGTTCTAATTTAACTGACTTAATAGCTTCAGCATTTGTGAAGACAACTACTGTTGAAGTTTCACGTCCTGCTGCACGAATAGCATCCAAGTCAGCTGTGACAAGTAAGTCACCTGCGGCAACTTTTTGTCCTTCAGTTACATGAACTGTAAATGGTTTTCCTTCAAGACTAACTGTGTCTAAGCCAATGTGAACAAGTACTTCAAGACCTGCTTCAGTCACAAGACCAAGAGCATGTTTTGTAGGGAAGATGCTTGATACAGTACCTGAAACTGGAGATACAATGGTTCCATTTGCAGGTTCAACAGCAAATCCATCACCCATCATTTTTTGAGCAAATACTGGATCTTTTACTTGTTCCAAAGCAACAACTTGACCGTCAGCTACTGAGTATACTTCCTCAGTAAGACCTTTATAGTGAACAGTGTTTTGTTGCGTTTCAGTCATTTGACTTGGAAGAGTTTCAGGAATGATTTCACCTGAATCAAGGATATCTTGGATATCAGATTTCAATACGTCTGCTTTTGGACCGTAGATAGCTTGAACGCCTTGTCCTTTCATGACAAGACCCATAGCTCCTTCAGCTTTCCATTGTTCTGCATCACCAACTCTATCAGCATCTTTTACAGTTACACGAAGACGAGTCATACATGCATCAACATCAACGATGTTTGCACGTCCACCAAGAAGGTTGATAATGTTTACAGCTTGAGAACCTGCTGCAACTTTCACTTCGCTGCTAGCTTCTTCTGAACCTTCAGCAGTTTCGTAGTTTCCGTTACGTCCTGGAGTTGCATAGTTGAATTTTTGAATCATGAAGTTTGCGATAAAGTACATGATCACAGCAAAGAGAACAGTTACCCAAACGAAGTTAATGATATCCATACCAAGACCAGCATTGAAAGCTAGTGGAGTACGAGTCAAGAATTCGATTGAACCGAATGAGTGCACACGAAGGTTCACAATATCAGCCATTGCGAAGGCAGCACCTTGAACAAGTGAGTAAACAAGATAAAGAGGTGTTGCGACGAACATGAACATGTATTCGATTGGTTCAGTTACCCCTGTCAAGAATGTTGCAAGAGCTGTTGCAATCATCATACCTTTGTATTTGTGTTTCTTGTCAGCATCAACATTACGGTAGATTGCCACAATCACACCCATCAAGATACCGAATGAACCAATCATTTGTCCAACTTTGAAACGAGCTGGGTGAACAGTATCTAACAACGTTTGGTAGTGACTTGCATCTGTACCTTTAAGGTTAACAAGGTCTGTTACCCATGCAAGCCAAAGTGGATCTTGACCAAATACCTGAGTTCCTTTTGCTGCACCAGTTAACACATCATAAGTACCACCAAGAGCTGTATAGTTCATTGGGATAGTCAACATGTGGTGAAGTCCAAATGGCAAGAGCAAACGTTCCAAAGTACCATACAAGAATGGTGCAAGAACAGGTGCTGTTTCTTGTGAATTCGCAATCCAGATACCGAAATTATTGATACCTGTTTGAACAACTGGCCAGAAAGCAGCAAGTACGATTGCAGCGATTGCTGAACGAAGAATAACGACAAACGGTACAAAACGTTTTCCGTTAAAGAATGAAAGTGCATCAGGAAGTTTACGGAAGTTGTAGTATTTGTTGTAGGCAGTTGCCCCTACAAAACCTGAGATAATCCCTACAAATACCCCCATGTTAAGGGCTGGTGCCTCAAGTACGCTAATGAAGTAATCAGAAACCTTGATAGAGTTACCAAAAAGTGTTGATACCATTGCGTTAGGATCTTTCAACATATCACTGCTTACACTAAAGATTGTACCAGTGATACGGTTAATTAAGATGAAGGCAAGACCAGCGGCGAAAGCACCACCAGCGCGTTCTTTAGCCCAGCTTCCTCCAATTGCTAGGGCAAACAAAATGTGAAGGTTACCGATAACTCCCCAACCAATTTGCTCAAGAATTCCTCCTGTAATGACTAGAGGGGCAAGATTTGGGTCAATCAATGCAAGCGACTTACCGATTGAAATCATCAATCCAGCCGCTGGCATAACAGCGATAACCACCATTAGAGCCTTACCGAATTTCTGCCAAAATTCGAAAGACAAGACATTTTTGAATGTATCTTTCATCATTCAAATCTCCTTTATTTTTATTTAGGCAAACGTTTTACGAAAACGTTTGCACTTTCTATATTTCAATTATACCACTTTAATTTTTTTTGTAAAGGCTTTTATAAAAAAAAGTAGACTTTTTTCTAAAATTTTTGTAGTAAAAAAGGAGATATTAAAATCTCCTCAAATGTACTTCTATTTTATTTTAGATTTTCAAGAATCGGCGCATAGAAATTCCTGATCCAATTGAACCGATAAAAATTCCAAGCACAAATAATAAGGCAATCATCAGTGGACTGAATACCTCTGGTGATATCATTGAAAGGTTCTGACCAACTAATGACTGATTAACCGATTGGTAAACCATTTGATATACAATGAACACCAGAACTGATGGAAGTGTTGCTCCAAATAAACCAATGAAGGCACCTTCAAGTAAGAAAGGTCCGCGAATATAGCCATTCTTAGCACCTACTAAACGCATGATTTGAATTTCACGGCTACGTGAAATAATGGTGATACGAATAGTATTAGAAATCAAGAAGACTGCAATAAAAATCAATAATCCCGCTATAAATAGACCCCAGACACGAATAAAGGCAGCTAACTTAAACAAGCGTTCTGTATTGGCACCACCATCTTGAACTTCTGATACCCCTTCAATTTTCTTAGCCTCTTCTGCTACTGTCTTGACATCACTTGGTGTATTTGTATCTACTATATAAGCATCATAGAGAGGATTGGCATCACCTTCAAAGATTTTCCAGTTTTCTCCCATTGTTTCTGTCAACTTTTCATATTGTTCTTCTTTACTTGAAAAAGTAACATTCTTAACGGTTGGCATACCTTTCAAAGCATCATATACCTTATGGTAGTCGTTATTTGTAACTGTTTGGCCTTCTTTTTCAATCGTCTCACTATTATCAGCTACGTCTTTACGAATATATACCACTACTCTGACATTATTTTCAATATCTGAAGCTAATTTAGCCGTATTAAAGATGACAGATGCAAATATTGCAACCAAGGTCAAAGTAATCATAACCGAACTGACAGCAGCTACTGTCATCCAGCCATTTCGTTTTAAACTTTTTAATGATTCAAATAAATGACGAAAAAATCTATTAATCATCGTATCCATATTCTCCTTTAGCTTCGTCACGAACGACACGGCCATTTTCAATGGCAATGACACGGTGGCGCAAGGTATTTACAATCTGACTATTATGGGTAGCCATCAAGACAGTTGTACCTTGGAGATTGATGCGTTCCAACAAATTCATAATTTCCCATGAATTATCTGGGTCCAAGTTTCCTGTTGGCTCATCCGCAATCAATACTTTGGGATTGTTTACAATGGCACGAGCAATCGCAATCCGTTGTTGTTCTCCACCTGAAAGTTCATTTGGGAAAGAACGAACCTTGTGCTTCAATCCAACCAAGTCTAAAACTTCCATAACACGTTTTTTGATATTACGGCGACTTTCACCAATAACTTCCATTGCATAGGCAATATTTTCATAAACAGTTTTCTTTGGCAACAGTTTATAGTCTTGGAATACCACTCCAACGCTACGACGTAGAAGTGGAATATCTTTCTTCTTGATTTTTACTAGATTAAAATTTGCTACAGTTAAGTTTCCTTTTTCGATTTTTACTTCGCGATATAGGGCACGAATAAAAGTTGATTTTCCGGCTCCTGAAGGACCTACAATATAGACAAATTCTCCGGGTTCAACAGTGACTGAGACACCTCGCAAAGCTGTCGTTCCGTTATCATACTTTTTGACGACATCTCTCATTTCAATGATTGACATATGAGTTCCTTTCTATCTTAGCTGATTCGCCACTTGAGATAAGCATCGATAAAACCATCTAGGTCTCCATCCATAACCTTATCTACCTGCGCAACTTCAAAGCTAGTTCGATGGTCTTTTACCATGGTATATGGCGTGAAAACATAAGAACGAATTTGACTTCCCCAAGTGATTTCCTTTTTCTCACCTTTGAGGGAATCAACTTCCGCTGCTTTCTTTTCTTGCTCCATTTGATAGAGCTTTGCCTGCAACATTTTCATGGCACGATCTCTATTTCCGTACTGGGTACGATCAACCGTTGATTGGACGACAGTTCCAGTTGGAATGTGGGTTAAACGTACACCTGTTGAAACCTTGTTGACGTTTTGTCCACCAGCACCACCTGAACGGAAGGTATCCATCTTGATGTCATCTTCCCGGATTTCCACTTCAATGGTATCGTCCAACTCAGGCATCACTTCTACGGATGTGAAAGAGGTATGGCGACGTTTAGCAGAGTCAAATGGTGAGATTCGCACCAAGCGGTGAACACCCATTTCTGACTTGAGAAGACCATAGGCATTAGGCCCTTCAAATGATAGGGTTACTGACTTGATGCCAGCTTCATCTCCTGCTTGGTAATCCAAAACTTCTACTTTAAAGCCTTTGGCATTTCCATAGCGAGTGTACATACGTAGCAACATATCACCCCAGTCCTGTGCCTCAGTCCCACCCGATCCTGGATGGATTTCCAAGATGGCATTATTATGGTCATAAGGTTCTGATAAGAGAAGGGTCATCTCGTAACTAGCCATCATCTTATCAAGTTCGGCTAACTGCGTTACCAATTCTTCATGCACCGACTCATCTTCAGCTAAAAAGTCTAATAAAATTTCAACTTCATCCTCCAACTCTTCCATTTTGTGGAAGGTGTTGTAGGTGCTTTTTAATTCATTTAATTCTTGCGACGTTTTTTGGGCCGCGATATTATCGTTCCAAAAATCAGGTTCTGTCATCTTGTTTTCCAAGATAGCAATCTCTTCTTCTAAACCTTCGAGGTCAAAGAGACCCCCTAAAAGAAGCTAATTTTTCACGATTTGAGTCAATTTTCTGACGAATTTCTGAAATATCCATAAGTACTCCTTTTTGATATCATTTCATTATACCATAATCTCTTATTTCTTTCCATCATTTTCTCTACTCTCCTTTGAAATTAACCAATAAAGAGATTCTATACAAGCTTTTGATCTATTCAGAAGACTTAAAACACCACTATGAACTCTATCAACTCTTACTTTTTCACTTTCAGAACAAAGACCCTGAAAATTTTTTCGGACTTATTGAGGACAATCTGAAGCATGTTCATCCTATTTTTCAGACTGTCTTTAAAACCTTTCTAAAGAACAAAGAGAAAATCATCAACGCTCTTCAATTACCTTATTCCAACGCAAAATTGGAAGCCACCAATAATCTCATCAAACTTATCAAACGAAACGCCTTTGGATTTCGGAACTTTGAAAACTTCAAAAAGAGGATTTTTATAGCTCTGAACATCAAAAAAGAAAGGACGAATTTCGTCCTTTCTTTAGCTTAGCTTTTTTCAATCATTTACAATTGATAGATAGCCAAGACTTTTAGTTTTTAGTCTTCTTTTTTCTTGCGAGAAAGAAGTCCAAATCCACTAAGAGCTCCAAGAAGTCCAAGAGTTGCTAGGCCTGCATGGGCTTCTGTACCTGTATTAGGCAATTCCTTCGCTTCTTCTTTCTTAGCTGAAGTGCTATCAGATGCTTGTGCTGAATTGTCCGCAACAGTTACTTTAACTGGAACCTCATCCATAGATCCATCTGGGTAAGTTACCACAACTGTAGCGTCTTTGACACCTGGTGTTGTTGTATCAACTGGTGTCTTGTATTCAAACTTAGTTCCATTTGGTAGGTCTCCTACGTTTCCGATTGAATCTTTAGCGTTTGGAGTTTCTCCTTTGTTCACTGTTTGATCTTTAGCTACTGGTGTGTTCTTATCCGCATCTGTACTTGGTGTTGCAGGCGCTGGCATATTTGGAGTTGAAGGCGCTGGCATGTTTGGAGTTACTACCTTAACAGTTACTGGAACTTCATCTTTAGAACCATCTGGGTAAGTCACTACAACTGTTGCGTCTTTGTCACCTGGTGTTGTTGTATCAACTGGTGTTTTGTATTCGAACTTAGTTCCGTCTGGAAGGTCTCCAACGTTTCCGATTGATTTCTTAGGATCTGGAGTTTCACCAACATTAACAGATTGTTCTTTAGGTGTTGGTGTGTTCTTATCCGCATCAGTACGTGGATCTGTAACAGTTACCTTAACTGGAACTTCATCTTTAGATCCATCTGGGTAAGTTACTACAACTGTTGCGTCTTTGTCACCTGGTGTTGTTGTATCAACTGGTGTCTTGTATTCGAACTTAGTTCCGTCTGGAA